>JBBIQK010000030.1:0-35385 GCA_037442365.1 Armatimonadota bacterium
GTGTTGTGGTAGTTGCTGGGTGTGCGTGTCGGGGGATAGGGGGCGTTTGTGGGGTTGATTGGGGAAGGCATTCCAAAAATGGGGTGTGCCTTCCCCCAAGTGAACTCAAGTGATGTACCCTTACCAGCTATCTGGGGAGGGGCTTTACTCCAGAGAAAGCGCCTCAACCACCTCGAGCAGATACTCGTCCGTCATCGGACGGTCAAGTCGATGTAGCGACCACTGCTCGGTGTGCTCCAGTACGCCGTCGGGGGGCAGGGTCATCAGCGGCGAGAGAGTCTCCAGCTCCAGCATCTCGGCGTTAGTGAACACCTCCGTGTTGCACCCGAAGTCGGGGTAGTCCGCGCTGGGGTCAAATGCGTACCGCTTGACGAACAGCGTCGCGCCCAGCGTGTACGCCATCCAGCCCAGCGAGTTGCTGACGCCGATTTTGAGCGGATGGGTTGCGGATGGGTCCTGATGCACCTGGATCAGGCGCGTCCCACAGCGCAGGCGTGAATCGCTCATATCGGTGTACGCCCACAGCGCGACCCGGCGCACGGGCAGCAACGCCTCAGGATGCGGACGATACGGCTCCTGCGGAATCCACGCAATCCCGCTCGGGCGCATTACACTCAGCGCCCACGCCGCAAGGCGCACCTCCCACAGGTTGCGATTGATGAGCCGATGGCGCACCTGCACAGAGTCGCGCAAAGGGGTTATCACAACCTCCTTCTGAATCCCTGTCTGCGGCTCGGTTGGCTGGCGGAGCAGGAGTTGTGCGCCGTCCCAGCGCCACTCGATGGGGGTGTTGTCGGGCTGGTAGGTGCGCACGGGATGTTCGGGTGCGTGCCAGAGCCGATGCCCGCCGTACACGCGCCACAGGTCGGGCGCGTCGGAAGCCGTCGGCGCCGTCCAGAACAGGTTCTCCTCGCCCGCCCAGCCGAAATGCAGGATGCGTATCCCGAACTGCGTGGGGATGCGCAGCTCAAGAGTATCGCTGGTGAGGCGCAGGAACGCGCGCCAGTCAGGATGGTCTATTTCTTCCAGTCGCCACATAGGTATCACTTTTGTTGGGAAGCGGTCTGCGCCGTTTCCGATCGCTCGAACAGGGCAAGCAGCGTGCGCAGAATCAGGTACAGGTCGTACAGGAGCGTGCGCCGCTGCACATACTCGGCGTCGGATTGCAACTTGAGCGGGAGCAATACCTCGCGGTAGTAGGTTTCGGGGTCGGGCTGTTGCGCCAGCAGGGTTTCCTCATGGCGGTAGCGGATTTGCGTCAAGCCTGTGATCCCAGGGCGCACGCTAAGCACCTGATCGCGCAGGTGGGGGTCCCAGAGCTGCACATACTTCGCCACCTCCGGGCGCGGTCCGACGAGGCTCATCTCGCCCTTGAGAACATTCCAAAGCTGGGGCAATTCGTCCAGTTTAGTCGCCCGCAGGAGGCGCCCGACGCGCGTGATTCGGGGGTCGTGTCCTGCGGTGATGGCGCCGCCCAACTTGGGGGCGTTCTGCACCATCGTGCGGAATTTCAGCACCCTGAACTTGCGCCCGTAGCGTCCCACGCGCTCGTGCGCAAAAAACACGCCGCCCGGCGAGTCGAGCCTTATCGCAAGCGCAATCAATCCCATCAGCGGCGCCAGCAGGAGCAGTCCGAGCCCCGCAAATGAGCAGTCAATAATTCTTTTCAAGGGTTCATATATTTTCTTCATTTGTATTCCGTTGCTGTTGCCACTTATTCAGGTATTCCGATACGGTTCGGACAAATTTCTAAAGCCTTCTCGGCAGTGGATAAAAATCTTCTTGCTTTCTCCATCAACTCTTGAATCTCCCTCATACTCGAACAGCCTCCTGACGCACACGGCGCAGAAAGAGAGAGTCCTGATTCTCGAAGACTGATTTCGGTAGCACAATCACCGACACCAGTTCGTCTTTTTCTAAAAGAATGTCGTATAAAAAATCACTTAGCTCTTTTCGCACTGCAGAGGGCTTGATTGAGTTCTCCACAAGCACCAGTAGATCAATATCCGACTCGGCTCTGGCTTGTCCGCGTGCGCACGAGCCATAAAGCAGAACCGCATCGATGCCGCTGCCATAGCGCTGTATCAGATACGCCTTGACCTGACTGGCTATCTCCTGCGCTTTCGCTCGGCTCTTGGCTTCCATGGCGAAAGAGAGAATACCCGATTGCGGTTCACCGCATCCAGGCGCTACCGACATCCTGCACAGTTTCGATGACGCGGGCAACCTGCTGATCGGTCATGCCCGGATACAGCGGCAGCGAAATCGTGCGGGCGTAGTAGGCTTCCGTATGGGGGTAGTCGCCTCTCTGCCAGCCGTAGCCCCGGTAATGCGGATGGAAGTGAATCGGAATGTAGTGAACGCTGACGCCAATCCCGCGCGCCTTGAGTTCGTCGATGAACTGGTCGCGTGTGATTCGGAGCGCCTCCAGCTGCAGCAGAATCGTGTAGAGGTGCCATACATGCGTGCGGTCTTCGGGCACATGGGGCGGGAACGGCTCCAGAAACGCCATCTCACGAAAGGCGCGGTGGTAGTGTTCGGCAATCGCCTGTCGCCGCGCATTCAGCGCATCCAGTTTATGCAGCTGGCATAGCCCAATCGCCGCCAGCACATCGGGCAGGTTGTATTTGTAGCCCAGTTCAGTGACCTCATAGTACCAAGATCCCGTCGCCGTGTAGCGTTTCCAAGCGTCGCGGCTGATGCCGTGCAGGCTCAGAATACGGCACCGATCGGCGAGGTCGGGGTCATTCGTGGTAATCATCCCGCCTTCGCCAGTGGTCATGTTTTTGTTGGCGTAGAAGGAGAAGGCGGTCGCGTGTCCAATCGCGCCGATTTTTCGCCCTTTGTAGATCGCGCCTGCCGCATGGGCGGCGTCCTCCAACACCAGCAGATGGTAGCGCGCCGCGATGTCCAGAATCGCGTCCATTTCACAGGGCAACCCGCCGTAATGCACCGGCAACAGCGCGCGCGTGCGCGGAGTGATGGCGGACTCGATTCGCGTGGGGTCGATGTTGCCTGTTGCAGGGTCGATGTCCACCAGCACGGGGCGCGCGCCGACATACTCGATCGCCTCGATGGTCGCGCAGAAGGTCAGTGGCGTTGTAATCACCTCGTCGCCCTGCCCAACGCCCCATGCCGCCAGCACGAGGTGCATCGCCGCCGTGCAGGAATTGACGGCGACGGCGTGCGATGCGCCTGTGTAATCGGCGAACGCCTCTTCGAACTGCTTCGTCTTCGGTCCCGTCGTCAGCCAGCCGCTGCGCAACACTTCCAGCACGGCTTGCTCTTCCTGCTCGTCCAGCGCAGGCAGCGCATACGGGAGAAACTCGTTATGTTTCATGTGGCGTTCCCTCGTGAACAGATTGTACCCCTGTGAGCGCGATTCGGTACTCGTTCATCAAGCGATCAGGCGTGTGCCAGAACTGACGCACGCACCGGAACCCCAGATTCTGGTAGAACCGGTTTACAGCGTCGTTGTTATGCGCGTCGGTGGTGAGCAAGACCTCCGTCGCGCGTTGCTGGCGTGCGGCTTCCAGAAACGCGCGCGTGAGCTGTTTGCCGACGCCGCGCCCCTGAGCGATTGGGCTGACGCCGATAGAAGCCAGCTCCGCCAGGTGGGGCTGGTCGTCCGTATCGGCGAGGGTCTGCGCCCGACGCATGCTGTGGAGCGTGCGCCGCCACAGATGGGGGCGCAGGCACAGGTGCGTCGCCGCCGCCAGCGCCAGCGACCGCTTGCGCGAGCGCAAATGCGTGTAAAATCGAGGCGGGTTCACGAATCCAGCCACAAACCCCAGCATCTGCGAGTCTTCCATCGCTGCGAGAAAGATTGCCGCAGGATAGTCCAGTACGGCACGGTAGTAGCCGTGCAGGAACCGCGGTCCCAGCAGAGTCATGTGGAAGCCCCTGAACGCCTGCTGGTGAACAGCGACCACCTGCGACAGGTCATTTGCCCGAACAGCGCGTATCAGACTGGGCGGCATCGAGAACCTCACCGTAGAGCTGGTGGTACTGCTCCAGCATCCGCGACTCAGTGTAGTGCTGTACGAAGTGAGTGTGTGCCAGATGGGCATAACGCGCCGACTGATCTGGGTCGCTCAGGAGTTGCAGAATCGCGCGCGCCAGCGCAGGCGCATCCTTCGGCGGTACCAGGAGCGCCGCGCGCCCCTGGTCGGTCGCTTCGAGATTGCTGCCAATCGTGGTGGTGATAATCGGCTTGCCAGATGCCATCGCCTCCAGCAACGCGATGGAAAGCCCCTCCCACAAGCTGGGTAACACCACGAGGTCGGCAATCGCGTACAGGTCGCCAATCGCCCTGTAGAACCCTATCAGACGTACATGGGAGTCCAATCCCAGCCGATGAATCTGCTTCTGAAGCGAGTCTTTCAGCGGTCCTTCGCCAGCGATAATCACCTGAAAGGGCTGCGAATGCTGGCGTTTCAGGAGACTGACAGCCTCTATCAGGTACTCAAACCCCTTCTGGGTTGCCAGCCGCCCCGTGGAGAGGATGACGGGCGCATCGGGGCGAATCTGTAAGGCGCGACGAATTGCGTCCACGGGCTGCGAGGGCTCGACGCGCTGAGGGTCTAACCCGTTGGGAATCGCGACGAGTTTTGAAGGGGTCGCTATCTTGAGCTGCAGCGCCCACTCTCGATGGTAGCGACTCACCGTGACGATTTTGTGGCACCAGCGCGCCGCCATCCGCTCAATCGACGCGTAGAAGCGTACCATCACAGGAGAACTTTGCTCATGAAAGGCGAACCCATGCACCGTGTGAATAATCGCGGGAACCCGCGCATTCCATGCGGCGCGACGCCCGATGAAACCACCCTTTGAGGTATGCGTATGGACAATATCGAACCGATGCGTGCGCAGATACGCCGTAAGCTCTCTTAAGGCGCGGAGGTCTCTGAAGGGGTTAATCTCGCGTGCAATAAGTGCGCAATCCGTATAGGAAATGTCGTTTTCTGCAAGTACCTGCTGGAACACCGGGTCGGTCGTCAACACACACGGTTCCCACCCTGCCGCATGCGCCATCTGGGCAAGGCGGAGGATAATGTACGAGCCGCCGCCATACTTGGAGTCGCCCACGATATGCAGGATACGCGCCCTCATCACGCCACCTCACAGGGTTCGAGAATTTGGAGATACATCTGATGATATTGGCTGGCAACCAGGCAAGGGTCCCACGCTTCCGGGAACACCACACGCCTGCCCACTGCTTGGAGCATCCCTTCCGCTAAGGCGTGGGGATCGTTCGGCGGTACGAGTATACCGTTGCACTGCTCTACCTGCGCCGCCAGTCCACCCGTCGCCGTGGCGACCACAGGCACACCGAACGCTGTCGCTATCCAGGGCACCGACGACTGAGTCGCCTGCACATAGGGCATCACGCAGACCGACGCGCGGTGAAACAGCTTCGAGACTTCCGACTCGTCTAGGAAGCGGTTGTGAAGTTCAAAGAGGTCAGGCGTCGCCTGGATGCGCTGCAGAATCGACGAAGGCAATTTTCCCGGACCTGCAATCGCGATGCGGAGCCTGCCGCGCACATACGGCGCCGCATCCAGCAGCACAGGAATCCCTTTGTAGGCTTCCAGACGCCCGAAAAAGAGAGCCAGATTCTCTTTGGGTATCTCGGGGAAGCGATACTGCGTGAAGTTCGAGACATCGGTACAGAGCGGGATGACGAAAATCTGCTCCTCTCGGAAGCCCCACTGCTTACAGAGCGGCTGGAAACACTCCGAAAAGATATGGACATGCGAACTCTGGCGAATGGTCTTCAGACCCGTTCGATGGAGCAGTGCGCTCAGCGGGTTTCCCGGATGGGGTTCAGGGTCATGGACGCTTACCACCGTGGGAATGCCCAATCGGGTACGCGCCCATCGAATCCACCAGTACGAACTGGGATACCCCTCGCTGTTGAACAGGTGCAACAAATCAGGGCGCATCGCAGCAATCTCACGGAAACGGCGCCATGCCCAGAGCAGATTGCAATACAAGACGCTTTTGCCCCAGCCCTTTCTGGGAAGCCTATACCGAGCCACTTGCGCATCGTAGTCCTCACAGACGAAATGCTCAGGAACAAGCAGGCGCGCCCCTGGCGCAGGCAAACGACTAATCATGCAGCAGAGATGGTAGCCCATCGCCGCGCGTACAGCGGGCGCCGCAATCACTACACACATGCGGGCAATGCCTCCTGTTTGAGAGCGCGGTCTAACAACACCCGCTCGTATAGCCACACAGCAAACAGGTAGAGCACGGTGGTAAAAGCAAGCGCCTGAACGCTCGTGCGCACAAAAGTCGCTGCAAGCACCGCATAGAAATAATAGACCATGCATGCATGCGCGCGCTTCTGGAAAAAGCGTATTGCCAGTTGCAGAATTGCCCCGTATAGGAACAGATTCACCACTGCGCCCATCCAGCCAAACTGCGCCAGACCCTCGCCCCATGGGGTGAAGGTATGCACCGAGATTTGTCCATCCTCGTCTAACAGGCTTCCAAAAAGATTAAGGGTCCAGCGCGTCTCGAAGGAGGTTTGCGGTTTTGACGCCCATAACGCTTTGGGCACGAAAGTCAGGGGGGAGTAGTAGTAGTAGTTCGCGCCCCACTCCAGCTCGAGCGTCCCATCAAGATAGTTTTGCCAGAGCTTATGAAAACTTTTCATCACGACAATCTCGGCGACCAATCGGTCGGAGACGGTCCAGGCGAACAGCGCGTTGCTCCGCAGTCCCTGCAGGAGCGTGATTGCCACCGGCGCGCCCACCAGAAGCGCCACAAGCAGCAACTTATTAATGCGTCGCACGGCGTAATGGTAATACGCGATCGGCGCAGACAGACACAGCAGCACCGGAATACGCGTCGAAGCAATCAGCAGGTACACGACCACCAGCGCCGCGTAGAAACCAAACGCCTGTAGAAAACGGCGCCGTTCAAGCAAGCGATACATATGAATCAGGATAAGCACTGTGAACAGATAAGTCACGATGACAGGGAGCGCGCCCAAGCCTTCTGTAGCGACCTGCGCATGCACTTGCAACACGCTCAGACTCAGCATATCCGCGAAACTCAGCCCCAACGCGGACATCCGCTGCATCAAAAGCAGTACCGCGACGCCCACGATGGCGAACAACAGCAGAAGCGTCTGTAGCCCGATCTGGCGAATAGCGAGCGCCGTTGGAAAACGCCCCCTGAAAGGCGCAACCCACCGTCGGCAAGCGGTTGCGTAGGGAAAATGCAGCCCCAAATAGTAGCCCGCCAATCCAGAGAGGACAAACGCCGTGAAGAGCAGCTCTTCCGTAAGCGAGCGATGGGGCAACGGCTCTACGAGAGATCCCAAGCCAATCAGCGCGAATATCAGAAAGTCCACGAGGAAATAGGGGCTCATGGCGTTGAACTGCCAGCCGCGCGCGCGCAGCCATATCTGGTGTGCAATCACCATCAGCATCACGCCTATTCCGAGCATGCCTCCCTCTCCAGCACTCGTTTCATCCAGCCATACAGATGTTGCCCCAAAGAGTGTACCTCATATTTGCGGAGACTCTCGGAATGGCAGCGCGTGCGCGCCTGCGCTTCCCATGTACGAAATCGCGCCTCGTCCAGCGACTCCAGCCACTCGCGTATCGCGTGCGCCTCGTTGGGTACGGTCGCCACGCCATCAAACTCGGCGAGCAGCTGATAGGTGGGGTCGTCCGCATGGGGCATTTGCGACAGGTAGAGGATGGGTCTTCCAGACGCCAGATAGAGGAAGGTTTTGCCCGGGATCTGATACGGGCTTTTGTTGCCCACCAGTATCAGCATGCCCGCGTCCCGAATGTAGCGCAGCGATTCGGCGTAATCGACGCGCCCTGCGAACTGGATATTCCGCAGCTGCAAGGCGTGCGCCGCGCGCTGGAAATGCTGGCTGGCGTCGCCCACAATCTGGAGTTCCATCGGCACGCGGGACGACCGCGCTGCCGCTTCGAGCAGTGGAATCAGGTTGCGGGCGCGTCGGCTGGCGGCGCCCACATACGCGGCGCGAATCGGCAACGCAGCGGGCGCAGGAACCTCAGGAAAGTCCTGCGCACGATACCCGTAGGGCACAACCGCACTCGGTGGAATTCGCCCGCGATACCAGCGTTCATAAGCGCGCTGCGTCGCCTCAGTGGTCCAGAGCAGCAAGTCCGCCTGCGGGAGCGTGCGACGCTCGTACCAGTAGTTCTGAATCGCTTTGAGCCATGTGTCCCGGTGCTGCCAGTCCACCCAGCTCCAGGGATCGCCCAGATCGGCAATCCAGGGACGCTGGAGCAACCGCCTGAGTTGCGCCGCTGCCAGATGCGCGGTCAGACTGCCCGACGCCGACATCAGCAGGTCGGGCGGCGACTGACGCGCGACCTCACACGCCAGCGCGACCGCCTGCTTCTCCCAGCCGCGACGCACATCGGGCGCGAACAGACGATACGCAAGGTTGCTGTAGAGATACAGCAGTCGCGAGCGCCCCGCACGCTTCAATCGGTCAACCATCCGATCATGTGCAGGCGCTTCCGTGCGCCAGACCCGACACGACTCGGGCAGCAACGCCTCCAGCGAGGAGTCGGTCAACGAGGGGGCAGTATGCGCCGTAATCAAGTCAAATACCACCCCCCGCCGCGCCAGCGCATGGATGAGGTACGCCGAGCGGATGGTCTGCGACTCGGCGAACGGCGGCAGGCTGAGACTCACGAACAGCACCCTCATCGCACGCGCTCCAGCAGTCGCTGATAGTCCTGATGATACTGCGTCGCCAGATGGCGCCATGTGTGGGTTGCGGCGTAGTCGCGTGCGCGGCGGTGATAATCGTCCCAGCGCGCGTCGTCGGCGAGCAGCTGCTGGAGAGCGGCGGCGAGGGCGCTGGCGTCGTGTGGCGGGACAAGCCAACAGACCTCCGCCAGCCCCCGGTTCTGACCAATTGCCGTCGCCACGACGGGCTTGCCGAAACTCAGCGCGTGATGGACGGGACCGCTCGCGCCCATCACCCGTGTGTAGGGCACGACCAGCACATCTGCGGCGAGCAGCAGTTGCTCCAGCGCCTCATCCGACAGGTAGCTCAGGTGCAGGCGTATCTGGTTGGGGCAGCCCATCTGTTCGTAGCGCGCCTGCAGCTGCTGGGCATACGCCTGCCCCTGCCCCCCACGCGGTTCGCCGGCAATCAGCAGCTGAAGCGTCGGTACCGCGCCTATCAGTGCGCCCGCCGCCTCCATCAAGTAATGGAACCCCTTGTCGGGGCGAACGAAACCGAACGCAAGCACGAGTTTGCGGTGCGCGAAGCCGAGCGACTCCTTAGCGCGCTGGCTCTGTTCGCGCGTGTAGGCGCGCGGCTCGCATGGGTGCGCCTCATTCTCTATGCAAAACGGCGTGAAGCCCCAGAACTCCTGAAACTCCCGAATGAGCGGGTTCTGGTCGCCTGCCACGAGCGCGTTGACCTGCGTCGCCGCGCGGAAGAGTTGCCAGTGGTAGCGACGATAGAACCGCTGTAGCGCGCGCCGTTTCGATTCGCTCAGGCGACGCTCCGACGCCATCTCGCGAAAGTCCTCCTCCAGCCAGAGTGAATGCAAAGTGACCACCGTCGGAACTCGCTGGCGCCGCAGCCAGCGAAACACCCACAGCAGCGGTTCGCCATACAGCCCACCGTAGAGTCCCTTGTGCGGCGCCTGAAAATGCACCACATCGGGCGCGTAAGCGCGGAGCGACCGATACACCTGCAGAGGCGTCAGGTGGCGCCGCCAGCGGTGGTAGCCGTCGGTCGCACGCACGATGTCCCCGTTGGGCGCAAACGACGACGCGTCTGGCGCGTCCGGCTGCCGATGGGCAATCACGCGCACATGCGCCTGCGGGTACTGCGCGGCGAACGCCTGAAACACGCAGCCTGTGTAATGCGCCTCCCCTTCCCGATTCGGCGGGAACCCGCCCACCACGGCGACCTTCATGGCGATTCGATAAGCCCTTCAAACGCAAGCCAGCGACGCAATCCCGTCTCCAGTGGGGTATCGGGCGCCCAGCCAAGCGCAGCGCGCAGGCGACTCAAGTCGGCGCGCTGATGGAGCTTGTCTACCGGGCGCATTCGGGTAGGGTCTTGAACAATCTGCAGGGGCGTGTTCATCAGCGCACCCAGCGTATCGACCACCTCCACCACCGAATGCTCGACGCCTGTGCCGAGATTGTAGACGCCTGTGGTCTCGAGCGAGTCGCCCAATCGCCAGAAGCCTTCCGCGACATCTTCCACATACACATAATCGCGTTTCGGCTGCAGGTTGCCCAGCGGGATTTCCCGAACGCCCTGCTTGAGCGTCTGGATCAGATGCGGCAGCAGGTGAGGGTTGGTCTCGTAAGGTCCGTAGGTGTTGAACAATCGCACGATAGTCGGCAGAATCCCATACCGTTTCTGGTAATACTGGATGGTCTGCTCACAGTGGAGTTTGGTCAGCCCATAAATGTCTTGCGGTTCCAGGGGCGTCTCCTCGCTCAGCGGCGTGTCCAGCGGTGGATAGAGCGCGCCTGTAGAGGCAAACACCAGCCGTTGTACCGATGCTTCGCGCATCGCCTCCAGCACCGCCAGTGTGCCCACAAGATTGACCTCAAAGGTCTCTTGAGGATGGCTTTCACAGTACGGAATATAGTGGAGCGCCGCGAGGTGGAAAACGCGCTCGACCGCATGTCGGCGCATCGTCTGCACGAGATGCGACTGGTCGCGGATATCGCCCTGATAAAAGGCAAATGTACCCTCCATCTCGGTCAGGTTCTCCAGCGAACCCACGCTCAGGTTGTCGTACACAATCACGGCATAGCCCGCTTGCAAGGCGCGCTTGACAAGCCAGCGCCCGATAAAGCCTGCACCGCCTGTAATCAGCACTGTTCTCATAGCATCTCCTTAGCCTATCTCGATACGACTGCTCTGGAGCCGTTCCCACCCCTTCGAACGGGGCGCAACGGCGACAATATCGGCGAATTCGGAATGGAACGCTTCGCTCTCTATGGCGGCGGGGAGAAGCGTCAGGTGGGCGATTCCAATGGCGCTCCGGCGGAACACGACTTCGTAGAATCGATACCCTACCTCAAGCAGGGGCGTTATGAGGTCTTTCACCGAATACCCCCCCTGAGCTAGGCAGTTCGGGTGCTTTTCCAGCCACAGAATCGGCTGTATCTCTCGGAGCGTGTTCTCGAGCCCCGCCAGCACTTCGGGTTCGTAGCCCTCCACATCGATTTTCATCATGAGGATGCGCCCTCTCTCATCAGGAGTGAGCGTCTCCTGTATCAACTGGTCGCCGCGGGCAACGCGCACGGACACCTGATATGCCTGATCCGAGGAGCGATTATGCACTGAGGCGTGACCGCATTCGCTGGGGTCGTACCACATCATCAGCTCGGTCTCCCGACTGCCCAGCGCGTAGGGCAAGCCAATAATGGACGAGGCGCGATTGCGCTCGATGTTCGCGCAGAGCCGCTCGAAAGTCGAAGGCACTGGCTCCACGGCAAGCACGCGCCCGTCAGGCTGCACATGTTTTGCCATGTGCAACGCCGTGTAGCCCTGATTCGCGCCGATGTCCAGACAGACATCCCCCGACTGGCAGAGCTGCGCGATAAAATGAACCAGGTGCGACTCGTAGTATCCCATGAGTACGGTCTTCCCCAGCCACTCGTTCGGGTCGATATACATCCAGAATCCAGCAGGTACACGGCGCCATCCGGGTTGCCCCTGCATGGCGCGTATCTGTCGCTCGCGATGGGAATGCACCACTTTGCGCACGATGTTAAGCAGCATGTCAAACCTCCCGATAGCCGCGCAGCGCGCTACGCACATAGACCGCTGCCACAACGAGGAGCAATGCGTAGGAGCAAAAGTAGCTGACAGAGAGTCCAAGCACGCCGGATGAGAGGCTCACAAACGCAATCAACATAAACACGACCATCCAGAAAAAGTTAACCGCGAACGATTGCCACGCTTTTCCCATCGCAATCATAGTGTACCCGAACACACTGCACAGCGACGCCATCAGTCCAGAGAGAATCAGCAGTCGAAACGCCCACGATTCCTGCGCGCCCTCGATGAGATAAAGCCCCAGAACGAGCGGCGCGGCGACGCTGACCACAAGCGCGGGCACGCCACATGTCAGAACGACGAGCCGAAGATTCGTTCGGATCAGCGACTTCAGTTGCGCAATTTCGCGCGCGCCCCAGAGGTTGCTCAGGATGGGCGAGCTTGCCTGCGTGATTTGTGTCGGTAGGAAAGTGATAGCGGCTTTCCAGTGATTGGCGGCGTTGAAGACTGCAATCTGCGAGAAGCCCTGTGTATAGCGCGCCAGCAAAATCCCCCCAAGCCAGAGGGTCACTGCCCCTGTGACCGTAGAGAGAAACATCGGGAACGAAATCTGGGCGAGCGTCCGCCGGGCGCGCGCCCAATCAAACGCGCGCAGTTCAAGCGTGTGCTGCCTGAGCAACCACCGAAGAACGACCCACGCAAACAGTGCGCTTGCCCCACTGGCGAGCGTGAAGCCCGCTGCCGCCCCGTTCAATCCTCCCAGCGCCGCGCCCGCCAACATCATCACGGCAATCAGTACCCCACGAACCGTGTTGAGAAGCGCCGTTCCCCGAAACGCCTCCAATCCTGAAAGCAAGCTGGTCACCAGCGAAAAGTAGCCGTTGACCGCCACCGAGACCGACGCTATCGCAAACGCAGGAATTGACGGTGGGTCTTCCAGCCAGTGAATACAGAGAAGCCTGCTCAGCCCGAACAGACCTGCGCTCAGAAGCGCACTCCCCAGAATGCCAATCCAGAGAAGCGCATTGAGCAACGGCGCTAACTGCGGGCGCTCGTGCGTGCGCATGGTGGCAGCCGCGCGCATAATCGACCAGCCGATGGATGGCGCAATGAGGCTTACCAGCATGTTGAGGGTGAGCTGGATCACACTCAGCCGCCCGAAATCCTCACTTCCGAGCAGTCGAGCTGTCAGTACCGACGACGCCAGGTAGGTCGCCTGCGCCAGCCCTGCACCCAGAACAGACCACTGGATGGCATGCAGAAGCCGGTGGCGCAGTGGCGAACTGCCCCGTCGCGCGTAGGGGAGACGCTTCATAGCCTCGCAACCGGTATCGGTTGCCCTGTACGCCCCGATTCGTCGGCGGCAAGCGTTACCGCCAGCGTGCGTACCCCATCGCGGTAGTCAGAACGGATGAGGCTCCTGTCGCCCGTGCGGATGGCTTGCAGGAACGCCTGCGACTCGCGCAGGTACGGGTTGTCGCGCGAGGAATACTCTTCCTTGCGGTTCGGCTCTGTCTCCACCATACGCCCCCATGAGACTTCCACGACGCGCTCAGGCGTGTAGACCTTCAACCCAACCTCGCCGGGTGCGTGCAAGCCGTTGGTGTCGGTGATAACGCCGACCGCGCCGTTTTCAAACTTGAGGCAGACCACATCCGCAATGCTGATGTCGCCGTCGGGGTGATGGAGCAAAGCAGGGTTGTAGTGGCTGAAGGCAGACACCTCAACGATTTCGCCCGCCAGATAGCGCGCAAGGTCAAAAATATGAGTGGTCTGCTCTATCAGTTGTCCACCCGACTGGGCGTGTTTGCGCCACCAGAGCGTGCCGGTGGGCATGCCGCCATCCCATGCGCCTTTGACCATCAGCACGGGCAGCCCCTGCAGGCGCTCTTTCGCGCGTTCGATCGCGCCGTAGTAGCGGAAGTGGTAACCGACCATGCTGACAATGCCCGCGTTTTGAATGGCTTCCGCAGCGCGTTGGGCGTAGTCGAGGGCGCGCGCGACCGGCTTCTCCACAAACAGGTGAATGCCCCGTTCGGCGGCTTCGATCTCGACGCCGTCGTGCCCGTGTGGGGGCAGGCAGATATAAAGCGCGTCCAGCGTTTCCGATTCCAGCATCGCGCGCCAGTCGGTGTAGGGGCGTCCGTTAAAGCGTGCGGCAGCGCGCTGGGCGCGTTCAGCGTCGATGTCGCAGAAGGCGACAGGCTGCGCATCTTCTAACTGGCTTAGCGCGTCAAAGTGTGTATTCGCGATCCCTCCTGTGCCAACAAACCCGATTCGGATGGGCATATCAAAGCCTCCCGCGGCTGGGGATTCGCCAGCGCGCGGGAGGCTCCTGCTACTTTGCGGATGGAATACCGCCTATTCCCCGACTGCGCCGAAGTTGAACAGCACAATCAGTAAATCGGCGTCGTCAACTACCTCGTCGCCGTTCAGGTCGAAGTCAGGCGTGTGGACGCCGTAATACATCAGGATATACAACAGGTCGGCGTCGTCGACGATATTGTCGCCGTTGACATCGCCGTTGAGCAGGCGCACCTGCACCGACGCCGGCTGATCAACCTCCAGAGGCACACTGGGGGCGCGTCCAAACAGCGAGTTATGAATGCGCACCTTCACATCATGCACGCCGACAGGCGTGTCGTGCAATTCGACAGTTCCGTCGTGATTGACGGGCGCGATCATTTCGTACTTGAGTTCGCCGTCCTGGTAGAACTGCACGACGGCGGTTTTGTCTGTGTAGTCGCCGTTCCAGCCGTCCACATCGCCGCCTGCCCACAGGAACCCGCCCAGCGGTCCGAAGGCGTAGAGTCGCCCATCCCCGTTGAGCGCATAGACCGTGCCGTCACCGCCAATTGCAGGCGAGGCGTACCAGTTCGCCGTGCTGATACCTGCAGTCCAGCGCACCAGTCCGTTGACAGGGTTCACGGCGTAGATCGTGCTGCCGAGGTTGCCCACGGCGTACACCACCCCGTCGGAACCGACGGCGGGAGTGCTGGCGCGGTAGTTGCCATTATGGCGCCACTGGAGCGCGCCAGTGTGGCTGTAGGCGCGCAGCTCGCGATTATCCGAGGTGAAATAGACGCGCGAGTCGGTCAGCGCCGCGCCGCTCTCCATGAACGCGCTGAGGAGCGCCATCCACTGTTGTACGCCCGACAAATTGACAGCGCGGAATCCGCCGTCAAACGCGCCGAAGAACACGCGACTGCCCCAAGTGCCGACAGACCCGCGCACCGGATAGAACACAGAAAACCGCCAGCGTAATGTGCCGTTGGGGTTGACGGCGTTCAGGTGGCGTTCGGAGCCGACATAAATCGTTCCGTCCTCGCCGAAGCACGGGATGCTGTTCGCCTCGAACCCCAGATACAGCCGCCAGGCGAGCGTGCCATCGGTGTTCACACAGTAGAGATAGCCCCCTGGCGCCTCACCGTTGGTCACATAGATGCGTCCGTCGGGTCCGATAGCCGGCGCGGTCTGCACATTCGTCCCGCCCAGATAGAGGCTCCAGAGCAGCGCGCCGGTGCTGCCGTTGAGCGCGACCAGGATCGCGTCGGAGGGGTTCACCAGCGCGTACACGACGCCGTTGGCGTCGATGGCGGGGGTGGTGGTCGCCGCCGAATAGCCCGCGTTCCAGCGCCAGCGCAGCGACCCGTTGGGGCGCACCGCGTACACGCCGCCTGTCGCGCCGAAGTAAATCGTACCGTCCGCGGCGACAATCGGCGAGCCGAGCGTGCGACTGCCTGCGTTGTAGATCCAGCGGATACTGCCGTTCGCGGGCGCGCCCAGCGTGGTGCTGCGCGAATTGCGGTAGTCCTTCCCAAACGAGGGCCACGGCGCGCTCGGCTGCAGCTGCGCCCAGCTTGACGCAAGCGTCATCCCCATCCACAGGGTCGCCCCTGCGAGCATAGTCCGTTTCATAAGCTGGCTCCTTTCCCTGTGTATTATACACTATTTTTCACGCCACGGGCGTTCACGGGCGGCAAATCAGGTACACTTTGGGGTGATGGACAAGGTGCTGCTGGCGGCGCCGCGTGGGTTCTGCGCGGGTGTGGCGTATGCGATTGAGGTGGTCGACCTCGCGCTGGAGGCGTTCGGCGCGCCGCTCTATGTGCGCCATGCGATTGTGCATAATGAGCATGTGGTGCGCGCCTTCGAGCAGCGGGGCGTGATTTTCGTCGAAGACCTCGACGATGTGCCGCCCGGCTCGAATGTGGTGTTCAGTGCACATGGGGTTTCGCCCGCTGTGCGTCAGCAGGCGCAGGAACGCGGGCTGAATGTGGTGGACGCCACCTGCCCACTGGTGAGCAAGGTGCATCGCGAAATCACCCGCTTCGCGCGGCAGGGGTATCACATTCTGTATATCGGGCATCGTGGGCATGTGGAGGCGCAGGGCAGCACGGGACACGCGCCCGATCAAATCACGCTCATCGATAACCTCGAGGAAGCCGAGCAGGTACAGCCCCCCGAAGGCGTCCCGCTGGCAGTCGCCACACAAACCACCCTCAGCGTGGACGAGGTGAACCAGATTCTCCAAGTGTTGCGCCGTCGGTTTCCGCATCTTGAAGCGCCCAAAAAGGAAGACATCTGCTACGCCACCACCAATCGTCAGACAGCCGTCAAAGCGCTCGCTCAGCAGAGCGACCTCGTGCTGGTGGTCGGTAGCACGACCAGCAGCAACTCGAATCGTCTGCGCGAGGTTGCGGAAGCGCAGGGCACACCCGCCTACCTGCTGCTGGAGCCTGAACAGGTGCGCCCGGAGTGGATTGAGCAGGCGCGTGTGATTGGCGTCACCAGCGGCGCGTCCACCCCCGAACGCTCTACCGAAGCCATCGTCGGCAGACTGCTGAGCCTTGCACCCAACGCGACTGTCGAGACGCTGAATGTGCTGGAGGAGGATGTAGAGTTCATTCCGCCGCGCACGCTGATTGCGCAGGCGCAGGCAGCGCGCAACGGCTGAGGTACACTCTCCCCTGCAATGCGCATTTCGATACCGTCTTGGGAGCTGGATTTGCCGCTGTGCGTCGGGAGCGGGCAGGTGTTTCGCTGGCGTCAGGATGGCGCGCGGTGGCTGGGCTATGCCGACACGCACCTGCTGATTGTCGAGCCGACGGGCAACCGCTGGCGCATTGAATCGCCCACTGCCGAGCAGCCCGCCGAGCTGTTTTTCCGCCTGTTCCGAATGGAAATCGATCTCAAAAGCGTGCAAAATGAAATCATTCGGCGCGACCCGCGCTGGGCAGAGTGGATAGACGCTCTGACAGGGCTACGCCTGTTGCGCTGGCTGAGTGCGGAGGAGTGTCTGTTCTCGTTCCTGTGTACGCCGGCGAACAATATCCCGCGCATCACGGGGATGATCGAGCGGCTGTGCGAGCGCTACGGCATGCCGATTCATCGCGACGGCGACACTATTCACTACGCCTTCCCGACGGCGGAGCGACTGGCAGGCGCGGACGAGGCGACCCTGCGCGAGCTGGGTTTCGGCTATCGTGCGAAAACGCTCATCGCCGCCGCGCGCGCCCTGCAGGAGCGCGGCGCGGGCTGGCTCGAATCGCTCCGCACGATGGACTACTGGGACGCCAAGCAGGAGCTGATGAACCTGCCGGGCGTCGGCGCGAAGGTTGCTGACTGCGTGCTACTGTTTGGGCTGGATCATATGCACGCCGTGCCCATCGACACCCATATGTGGCAGGCGGTCGGCAAGTGGCTGATGCCCGACCTCGCCAGCAAAAACCTGACCGACAAGACCTATCGGCAGGTGGTGGAATGGTTCCATGAGCGCTTCGGCGACCTGACGGGTTGGGCGCACCAGTACCTGTTCACCGCGCACCTGCTGATGGAAAAGGGGTAGGGAAAAGACAGAATTTCACGAGTGAGCTGCGAGTCAACTGTGGCATTTTTTGCAACGGTTCAGAACAAGGGCGGGCGATCTATACTCGCAACCGACGATTTCGGTTCGAGCCCTACCTGCGCCTGTTTGAGGAACCGATGGGTGCATCAGGATCGCCTGACGACCTCCGTTAGCAGGCGGAACAGGATTTAGCGATTGCTCCGACCCCGCACGGGATAGCGATCCAGAATCGCCTGCAGCTGGCGCATCGCATCGGGCAGGTAGGATTGGTCTATTGCACTCCAGAAGCGATGTTGTTCGCTTGAGGGGTCGGGCGTGATTTCCAAACGCATCTCGATACCGCCGCGTTCGTCGACGGCGCGCAACTCCACAAACAGATACGGCTCGGTCGGCTCCAGCGTTGCAATTCCCCGCAGGCGACGGTAAAGGTTCCCCATCGCTTTGAGCCAGTCGCGCAGCTCCCATGTGAGCAACATCGGCTCGTGAGGAACCCATACACTGGCGTTTTCGTTCTGGTAGTGCGCCGTCGCAATTAGCCAGTTCCCGTCATGCCAGTCGGTCAGGTGCGGGAACTCGTAGCCGTGTATCCAGAGCCGCAAACCCGCCAGTTCGAAGTCGGGGTCTCCGAGGTAGTCTCCCAAAAGCGTCACCGCGGGAATTCTACTCGACTCCAGAGATGACGACAGGAAGGCGGTTGCCAACCCTGAAGGGTACAATTCACAGGGCGCGCATGCGCTCTGGAAGGAGATGATTTGCTGATCGTGCTGTTCGCGTTTGGAGAGGGGTGTAATTGACGGTACAATACCCCTGTATGCGCCGCATACTACTACTCAACGGACCGAACCTGAACCTGCTGGGGACGCGCGAGCCAGCGATTTACGGGATGGAGACGCTGGAGTCCATCGTGCAACGCGCGACCGAGTACGCCCAGTCGCTGGGGCTGGAGCTGCGCCATGTGCAGTCGAATCACGAGGGCGCGCTGATCGACGCGCTGCACGCGGCGCGCGAGTGGGCGGACGGAATCATCATCAATGCAGGAGCGTACACGCACACCAGCATCGCCCTGCACGACGCTATCCGCGCAGTCGGGCTGCCTGCGATTGAGGTACACCTGAGCAACATCTACGCCCGCGAGCCGTTCCGCCATCACTCGGCGATTGCGCCCGCGTGCGTGGGACAGATTAGCGGCTTCGGCGCACACAGCTACCTGCTGGCGGTTCAGGCGATGGCGTCCCTGCTCCAGAAACCCGCCGAGCAGGTATAATCCCCAGTAGCGAGGTGGAACGATGACGACGATGACGCCAACCAGACGGCTCTCACTGAGCGATTTGCCCCATCTGAGTACGGGCAAGCGCACCCGCCTGTACCGAATGATGTATAAGTACGGCATCGGCAACGGCACACTGATGGTGCTGCCCTACGATCAGGGGTTGGAACACGGACCGCGCGACTTTTTCCCCTACCCGCCTTCGGGCGACCCCGACTACATCTGTCGGCTGGCGATTGACCTGGGCTTTTCGGCGGTGGCGTTCCAGTACGGAATCGCCGAGAAGTATCTGGCGAAGTTCGCAGGCAAGATTCCGCTGATTCTGAAGCTGAACGGCAAGACCGAGATTCCCTCGGACGCGCACGCGCTCTCGCCGCTCAACTCGCGCGTGGAGGACGCCGTTCGGCTGGGCGCGGATGCGGTGGGCTACACGCTCTATGTCGGCTCGTCGCGTCAGGACGAGGACTTCCATCAGTTCATGGAGGTGCGGGCGGCGGCGGAGGCGTATGGCATGCCGCTGATTGTGTGGGCGTACCCGCGCGGCGAGGCGGTGCAGGCGAAAGGCGGACGCGACAGCCTCTGGGCGGTCGACTACGCGGCGCGCACGGCGGCGGAACTCGGCGCGGACATCGTGAAGGTCAACTTCCCCAAGCTCGCCCCGCCCGAAGAGCGCGCCAAACACCCCAAGCCCTACAACGAACTGGAAGAGAACGACGAGCAGCGCATCCAGCGCGTGGTCGGCTCGGCGGTGAACACCTTCGTGCTGCTGTCGGGCGGCGAGAAAGGCAACGACGCCGATGTGCTGAACAAGGTACGCCTGTCGATGGACGCGGGCGCGATTGGGCTGATTTTCGGGCGCAACATCTGGCAACGCCCCTACGAGGAAGCCGCGCGACTGGTGGAGCAGATACAGGCGATTATGCGCGACTACGGGCGTCCCGAACCCGCCGTCTGACAGAACGCTTCAATCACGGCGACCGCCCGCTGGAGGTCGGACGCCGACACATGCTCAAGCGTGTCGGTAATCCAGTGCCAGTAGGGCGGGACGCCTTTTTCGATTTCGCACCAGAGGGCAATCGCGCGGTAGCCGCCCCTGTAGAACGGCAGCGCGTCGGTGTACGCGCCGTGCGGAACCGCGCTCGGCTGCAGGCACAGGTCGGGACGCTCTTGCGCGAGCCGCTCCATCGCCCGCACCATTTCGGGATGTGCCCGTGCGCGGGGGAGCATTGCCTCCGCAATCAGGTAGCGCGGCTCGCCCCGCCCGATGTGGTCGATAATCAGGAACTCGGCGTCGCGCAGTTGATGCCCGTACTCGCGCTCGAAGGCATACGCGCCGCAGGGTCTGCCGACCTCCTCACAGCCCGTGAACACGCCCCAGACCTCTGTGTGCGGCAGGGGGTTGTCGGCGAGCCGCTCCAGCACGGTCAGCAGCGCGGCGGTTCCCGACCCGTTGTCGTTCGCGCCCTGCACCCACGGCAGAAACCGCTCGCGATGAATCAGTAGCGCCATCCCGTAGAGCGCGACCAGCCCGCCGAGCGTGATTGCCGCGCGCGCAACGACTGGCAACCACGCCTGTCCCAGCCAGGGCGATAGCGCGAGCAGCAGCGCGCCGAGCGTGTGCGCCGTTAGTACGCCCGCCTGCAGCTGGAAGTTGCGCCCGAACGCCCGCACATGGCGCGGATGCCACATCAGCGCGGCGCGTTGCGTGTCGATATGCGCCATCAGCACGACGCACCGCCGCGTTTCGCCCTGCGCAGGCGCGACAGCAATCAAATTCGCGCTCGCCCGCTGCGGAAACAGGCGCATCACATCCCAGCCGCCGCTCGCCAGCCCCCAGAACATCGCCAGCGCCAGCAAACTACACCCTGCACCTACCCACCAGAGCATCGGCGCGTTCAGCCACCCCAGCACGGCGGACGCCACAAACAGCGCAGAGACCGTCAACCACGCAGGAGTGAGCGACGGCACACTGTGGAACGGCTGCTCGAAGACCGTCAGCCGCTCATGCGCCTGCAGACGGCGACGTAGGTACTCGCGCAGGCGCGACTCGGCGTCCGTCGTTGCGGGGCGCGCCCCAAACGCATGGATAAGCGTCGTGAGATTCTGGTACGCTTCGTGCATCGGGCTACAGATTCGCCCTTGAAAGAGAGGTTCCCCCTGCCTGCAGGTTGCGTATGCAGGCAGGGGGGGCGCGCCCTCAGGCTAACTGCGCCTGCTTACAGGTTGATGCTCCACTGATTGTCGTCGATGGCGCGGTAGGTCTGGGGGAAACGCACATGCTTGGCGTGCCCGTCGGCGTAGAGCGCCGCTGTGCCGCCCTGATAGCGTGTTTTGGCAATCTGCTCGTCCCAATTGCCGCAATTGGCGGCGTTCGGGAACAGACTACACGGCGGCGTCGCGCGTCCTTTCGACCAGTGGTAGGGATGGTTCACATCGGTCGTCTCCGCCCACGGGTCCAGACACATGTCGAAGAACTCAGACACCCAGAACGGGTCGTTGGGGTTGTTGATGGGCAGCGGGTTGGGTGGCGTGACGCCGACAATCTGCGTCCACGGGTCGCCGCGCAGGATGGCGTAGATGGTTCCAGAGGGGCGTGTCACCTCCGCCAGTCGGCGCGGCATGCCCGTGAAGAAGCCGTTGTCGGTGAACGAGCCCCACATCGCGGGCACGCTCCGATCGGGGTCGGACGGGTCCCACCAGACATTCTGCTTGTTGCGCAGTCCGCGATCCATCTTGATGTACGGCTCCAGCGACGCCTGGTAGTTATGCACCGCCCAGTAGTTGACCGTGCTGGGAACCCCGTTGATGATAGCCATCGTGAAGGGGTAGCCCTCGTCGTAGTCGTTGAGGTACATGTTCACCGCGACGCCAATCTGGCGCATATTGCTTAGGCACTGCGTCTGTCGCGCTTTCGCGCGCGCCTGTGCAAACACAGGGAACAGGATCGCCGCCAGAATCGCGATAATCGCAATCACGACCAGCAGTTCAATCAGCGTAAAGCCGTTGCGTTTCATTGCATAGCCTCCTATCCGTGTGTTGAGCCTGCCAACGATGGCAGCGCAACCACAAGCGGGAGGTTCCCGCTCGCGCGTGGTAGCATCGCCGACGCACCCTGCGGCGGCGTATGCGCCCTACAGCGCGAGGATAGGGGGCGCGCGCGTGGCGCACGAACGGTTCAGGGGAGGCGCGGGCAGCACATGCGCGTAGCGCGGCAGCGTCGCACACTCGACCCACGCAACCACAAAAACGGGAGTGAGAATCGTCTCAGGCTGGCTGACCTGCCCGTGTGTGGAGTGGAACAGACACACGGGACACTCGCGTTGCGCGGTCTGGCTGCTCTCCTCGATAGCGAAGTGCAGCAGTTCGGCTGACAGAATCGTTATCAGCCAGACCACTGCCGCCCAGGTCGCTATGCGCCGAAACGCCAGCCTGTGCATACCCTTATGATACCCCGACTGCTGCCTCCCTGGGGTATAATAGGAGCGCTATGAAACTCGGCAGTATCCTTACGCTTGTGCTGGTGCTTGCGGGGATAGCGTTCACCGTGCGGGCGTTCGTCACTAACACCAGCCCCTATGTGAAGGTCGAGCAGTTGCAAACTCGCGGGCAGAATGTGCATCTCCCCCTGAAACCGCTCCATGACACCGTTCAGTTCGACATCAAGACGATGACGCTCACCTTTGAGGGCGAGGACGAGACAGGGCGCGTGAAGGTGATTTACTCCAAAGGCAAGCCCAACAACTTCGAGGCTGCCAGTCAGGTGGTCGCCATCGGCAGCTATAAAGATGGCGTGTTTTACGCAGAGGATATGCTGGTGAAGTGTCCCAGCAAGTACCAGGGCGAGACCCAGACAGCGAACAGATAAGCGCGGGCAATCGCCTGGGCTATGAGGTGAGTAATGACCATCGGATATGTTGTTGTGTGGGCGGGCGTGCTGCTCGCGCTTGCGTCGGTCGGGATGTACCTGATGAGCGGCAGGCGTCCCGCGCTGAGGCGCTGGGCGCGCGGGGCGTTTGTGGGGGCGTTCGCCGCAATTGTGGCGGCGGAAGGGCTGCTGATGTACGCCCTGCTGACGGGGCGGTACGACCTGCAATATGTGTTCAGCTTCAGCGAGGAGTCGCTGACGCCGCTGTTCAAAATCGCCAGCGCGTGGGCTGGTCAGGAGGGCAGCTTCCTGCTGTGGGCGTTCTGGCTGGGCGTCTATGGTCTGATCCTGATGCGCACTGCAGGGAGCTACGAGCGCTGGGTGATGGCGGTGTACGGCGGGGTCATCCTGCTGCTGATGGCGATTCTGGCGTTCCAGAGTCCGTTTGCGCCGCTGCCGAAGCCTGACCCTGCGCCTGCGGTTTGGCCGCCGCGCGACGGGTTCGGGCTGAACCCCGTGCTGGAAAACCCCTGGATGAAGATTCACCCGCCGATTATCTTCGCGGGGTTCGCCGCGCTGACTGTGCCATTTGCTTACGCAATCGCCGCGCTCTGGCGCAACGAGTATCACGAGTTTGCCGTGCGCGTGCGCCCGTGGGCGATATACTCGGCGACGATGCTCGGTTTCGGGCTGGCGCTCGGCGGCTACTGGGCGTATGAGACGCTCGGCTGGGGCGGCTTCTGGGCGTGGGACCCTGTGGAAAACAGCTCGTACTTCCCGTGGCTGTTTATGGCGGCGGGGCTACACGGGCTGATGCTACAGATTAATCGCGGGCGGATGGTGCGCTGGAACCCGCTGCTGCTGGCGTTGCCGCACCTGCTGTTTCTGTACGGCACTTTCCTGACGCGCAGCGGCGCGCTCGCGGAGGTCTCCGTGCATTCGTTCGTGAACATGGAGACGAACGCGCTCAAGATTCTGCTGGGCATGCTCATCGGCAGCGTGCTGTTCACCTTAGGGCTATGGGCGTGGCGCTATCGGCAGATGCCCCTGCCTGCGCCCGACCAGACGAACGGCTTCTCGCGCGAGGCGGCGGTGCGCTGGGGGATTGTGCTGCTGAGTATCTCTGCGCTGATTAGCCTTGTCGGCACCTCCTGGCCGCTCATCACGAAAGCAGTCGGCAAGCAGATGGAGGCGCTCAAGCCAGAGTTTTACAATCAGGTGCATATCCCGTGGATTGTCATTACGGCGATTGCACTGGCGGCGGCGCCGATTCTCACATGGCGCGGGATGAGCCTCGACAATGCGCTGGAGCGGTTGACCAAGAGCTGGCTGGCGGCGGTCGCGACGGGGTTCGTGCTGTTCTTTCTGGGCTTTCGCGAGCCGATTACCCTGCTGATTTGCACGCTGGTCGCCTTCACCGCATATGCCAATGTGGGCGCCCTCTGGCGGCGTGTGCGTACCTCGCGCCTGACGCTGGGCGGCTTGATTACCCATGTTGGATTGGCGCTGGCAATCCTGGGGCTGATTCTGTCCTACGGCTACGAGCGCAAGGAGCGCGTGGTCATCATGCAGGGGCAGGACACCTTCGCGATGGGCTACAAATGGCGCTATCTGGGCATGACGGGCAACGAGAAGTTCCCAGGCGAGCCGCTCGCCGACAAGTTCAATCGCGTGCGCATCGAGATTGCCTCGCACGATGAGAAGTTCATCGTAGAGCCGCGTTTCTATCAGGACCAGCGCCGCGAGACGGGCAACAATGTGGTCTGGCCCGCGATTATCCGCTGGTGGGATCACGATTTGTATGTGTCGTTTTTCGCGCCGCCGCAGATCGATGTCAGCCCGCTAACGCTGGCGCTGCACGAGAAAGAGAAAGGCACGGTCGAGGGCTACACCATCGAGTTTCTCGGCTTTCAAACGGGCGGGGCGATGGGTACAGAGGGGTTCCGCGCGATTGCGAAAGCCCGCGTGAGCCATCCCGACTGGAAGGAGCCTGTGGAGGTGGAACCGTTCCGTATGGTGACGGGAGGCGGGGTTGTACCGATTCCCGTGCCGTTGCCCGACGGCGCGCAGATTCTGATTGGGCAGATGGATGTGAACCGTCGGCTGGTGCAGTTCCAGTTGGTGATGATACCCAACAAGCCTGAGACCGCGCCGCGCTGGGTGATTCCGCTGGAGGTGTATTACAAGCCGTTCACGATTCTGGTGTGGCTGGGTCCGCCGCTGACGCTATTGGGCGGGCTGCTGGCGACGCTGCGCCGCGCGCGGGATGTGCGCTACGGCGCCGCGCGCGGGATGTGCGCTACGGCGCCGCGCGTGCGACAGGGGAGTCGTTCCCAGCGCCCCAGCCGCGCGTGGTCAAGCCGCGTGGACGCACGCCGCGGCGCGTGAAGGAGCCTGTGATTGCACACTCGGAGCAGGGTTCGGGGGGATAAGGCGACAGCAATCGCTTACGCTGGGGATTGACTGACCGCGCCTGCGTGTGTGAAGTTGCCCTCGATGAGCAGCGCGCACAGTCCCTGCTGTGCCGCTTCCTCTGCCGTCTGGGTCGCCTCGCCGCCTGCGAAGATGGGCACTGCCAGCAGCCCGCGTCGCGTCAATACCTCCGCGCGATGCTGGGCGCGCGCCACATCGCCCATGTCCACCACCCATGAGACCTCCACGACGCCGATAATCTCGCGCCCGTCCGCCTTGCGTACCCCCATCACATAGGAGTCCGCGCGATACAGCAGCGCCTCCTCATCGGGCGTCAGGGGCTGGATGGCTTCCGCGATTTCGCACACTTCGGGTGTTGTGATGACCTTCACGCGCCGCCAGTAGCGTCCGAATATCGACGGCGCGCGCTTATCGAAAATCAGCTCCAGCACGAAGCCTTTGAGTTTGGCGATGTCGTTTGCCTGGCGTCGTTGCTCTGTGCGGACTTCGACCAGCTCCTGATCGGTTTTTTCGAGTCGCTGGTCTACTCGTTCGAATCCTTCGCGCATTTCGGCGCGGACATTCGCGAACTCCTGCTCTGCCCACTGCTGAATGCGCTGGAATCCTGCACGCATTTCGGCGCGCACATCGGCAAACTCCTGCTCGACGCGCTCCTGGAAGCGTGCGAACGCTTCGGGCAGCTGCAACAGCTCGCGCGGAATCAACGCTTGCTGAATCCGCTCGCGGTACGCCTCATCCTGTTCGAGGCGGTCGGCAACCTCCTCGGTTAGTTCACTCCATCCCATCGCTACAACTATTATACCGCGCTTATGGTATCTGGCGCGCGCCCAGCAGGTACAGCGTCTGGGCGGCGTCGGCGCGGCGGATGGGCGCGTCGGGCTGGAAGCGCAGCCCCGCAGGGGTGAACGCCTCCAAGCCGTCCCAGATTGCTGGGGAGAAGCGACGCGCGTGCAGCAACGCCAGAAACGGCAGGTCGGGATCGTTGCTGGACACATCCACGAACGGCGACGGCTGTCCCTGCAGGGGCTGCCACTCGGTCGGCTCCAGAATCGCCAGCGCGCGCGCCAGCCACCGCACGAAGTCGCGCCGCTTAATCGGCTCATCGGGATTGAATCGGCGGTTCTCCGTGCGCTCAATCACGCCCAGCAGGAACAGGTTCTGCACGGGCACGGCGTAGGGGTGTCCAAACAGCACATCGGTGAACGCCAGCCCCTGAAAATGCTCTTCGGGCAGGTCGGGACGCGCCGTGCGCAGGTGTTTCCACAGGATTCGAGCCGCCTCGCCGCGCGTGAGAGGCGCGTTCGGCTGCATCCGCTCGCCGGGGAAGTAGCCGCGCGCCGCCAGAAACTGGATGGCTTCAAAAAAGCGCGTGTCGGGCATGACATCGGGGAAGTAGTAAATATACTGGTTGAACTGGCGCAGCAGCACGCGCTGTATCTCGGCGGGTTCAATCCGTCGCAGAGGCACGCCCGTCTGCAGGCTCAAGACCGCCGCCACACCCGCCGCCTGACCCATATTCATCCGCACGGGCTCCATGCGCAGGCTGCCAATCGCCACATGGCTCGCCGACACACAGGTCGTGACCAGCAAGCCCTCCACCCGTTTGGGAACCAGCACGCCGTAGGGTATCTGGTACCACGGCGTATATTGGAAAATCCAGAACTCGCCCTCGCCCATGTGTTCGATTTCGGGCACTGATTCGCCCTCTTTGATCACCACGCGCCGCACGGCGTGCGAGTCCATCGGGTAGTCGCCAATCGCAATCGAGTCGGGACGGATGCGTTCGCGCGCGCGCGTGATGTCCATCTGCTGCAGGAACACCTCGCCCTCGATGCGACGCGCCTTGCGCACATACAGAATCGGCGGCAGGTTGTCGCTGTCGCGGAACTCATCTTCCGCCAGCCCCAGATTCGGCTGCCCCAGCTCGGTCTGGATGTAGTGCAGGTAGCCCAGCACATGGTTTTTGTATATCTGGTAGATGCGCTGGCGCTCCTCCCAGCGGGCGGTCGGGTAGCGGTAGTTGACCTCCTGAAGGGTCGTGCCGTGCGGGTGCTGGTTCACTTCGAACTTGTTGCCCGGGATGCGTCCGTACAGGTACGCCCATGACTGCTCCCACGGGGGCGACAGCACATACTCCAGCCGATTGTAGCCCGGCGGCGGATTACCCACCTGCGGCGTCGGGTAGTTTTGCACAATCATCAGGATGGCGTAGCCGGGGATGCGTCGGTCGCCCTCGCCCGTGCTGCCGGGTAGGAACCGGTCGTTGAGGCGGTCGTAATACAGCACGCCTGCGTGCGGCTCTTCGGGGCTGCGCGGCTCGCGTCCGATTCGGTAGGGCGCGCCCGCCCACGCGGCGATGTCGCCCTCCGCCGTCGCGTCAATCACAATATCCGCCGTGAAGCGCCCGCGCCGCGCGCCATCCAGCGAGACAAACTCCACGCCTGTAATTCGGTTGCCCTGCTTGAACACGCGCGTGGGGCGCACGCCAAAATAAAGGTCGATATTCGGCTCGGCGTACACCATCTGCTTGAGGAGCATGTTCGCGACCCATGGCTCGAAGTTCAGCCCGTTGCGGTAGAAGTAGACGCTGGTGTCGTCGCCGCGCGCTTTATAGTACGCCTCCACGCGCTGGCGGAACTCTTCGTACAGCCCGTTGATGCGGTCGCGCTGGCGTACATCGGTCACAGCGACGCCGTTGGTAATCATCCCGCCCAGTCGGTTGGTAGGTTCCATCAGCGCGACCTTGACGCCCATCCGCGCGGCGGTGATTGCTGCGCCGACGCCTGACGCCGTGCCGCCCACCACCAGAATCGGGTAGCGCGCCTGCGGAGGCAACGCGCGATAGGCGCGGTTCACGCGCTCCACAGGTTCAGAAACGCGCCCATCGGGGTAGACTGCCTGCACTGCCAGCCGATATTCGCGTCCCGCGCTCAGCCCCGTGAAGTCGTAGGATTTCGCCGCGCCGTCCACCTCAGCGATCTGCACACCGTCCAGAAACACGCGATAGGCGCTGGGCGACTCGCCACGCGGCGGGAGCCAGAAGAGGGTAATCCGTTCCGTGCTGCGCGGAATCGCTTCTACCGAACGGGGAACTGCCTGCGCACTGCCAGCACTCAACAACGCTATCCATAGCCCAAGCCACAACCATCCTCGCTTCATAAAACCTCCGCCGAAATGATACCCCCTGCGCGTCGCACGCAATCTGATGTTTCTTACGCTGGTTCTCGCTCACGCGCTCCGTCGCGCGCTGCCGCCGTACTGACGGGCTTGGCGCGCAGCGTGAGCAGTATCCCGCCGATAATCAGCCCCGCGCCCAGCCAGATAGTCGGGTGCAACTCCTCACGCAACAGAAAGTAGCCAATAAACGCGGCGGCGGGCGTCTGCGCGAAAATCGTCACGCCCATCGCCCCCACAGGCGCGCGCTCCATCAGATAAAACCATATCGAGAAGGCGAACACCGTACACACAAACGCCAGATAGAACCACATCCCCGCGTCCAGCGGCGTCCAGTGCAGGTTTGGCGCGCCTGCAAACAGCAACGAGACCACCGTCAGCGAGACCGCCGCGCAGCACGCCTCGATCGTCAGCAGCGCGACGCCCGAATAGCGCATCGCGAGCGACTTGGCGACTACCACATTCACGCTCTCAATCAGCACGCCCAATAGCACCAGCAGGTTGCCCAGCGTCGCGCCCGAAAACTCCTGCAGCAGCCAGCCCTTGTTCACAATCACCCACACGCCCACAATCCCCAGCGTGATGCCAAGCGTCTTCTCGGCGGGGAACCGCTCCGCCAGCCACAGGCGCGCCAGCAGCGCGTAGAAAATCGGCGAGCTGGAGACCAGCAGCGTCGCTTCGGTGGCGGTGCTGAGCTTCGTGCCCCAGAAGTAGCAGATGTACGCGGCGGGCACGCCCACGACGCCAATCGCCGCCGCTGTCAGCAGGTGCGGCAGATGGCGCGGGACACGGGGCGCAAGCACACGCCGCGCCGCAGGGATAGCGAGCAGCAGCGCGAGCATCGCCCCCGCGCCGATGAAGCGGAACGCAGCGACCCATTCGGGGCGGTGATTCTGCATCATCACCAGCGCGGCAGGGTTCGCCCCCGCCCACAGGATGTTCAGGAACACCAGCACGGCGACCGCGCCTGTGCCCGCCGCGCCGTACTGCTCGCGGATGGGCGGCGGCTTAGGCACGCTCCCCCTCCAGCGCAGTCTTTGCGTTGTGGATGAACTGGCGCACCCTGTCGGGGTCTTTGCGTCCGGGCGCGATTTCCACGCCCGAACTCACATCGACGCCTGCGGGGCGTGCGGTGCGAATGGCGTCCGCCACATTCTCAGGGGTCAGTCCGCCCGCCAGCATGATGGGCTTCGGCGCGCGGGCGCATACCGTGCGCAGGCGCGTCCAGTCCTGCGCAACTCCCGTGCCGCCCAGCAGCGTCGGGTGATAAGTGTCCAGCACGAACCGCTCGGCGTGTGCCTGCCAGCCCCCCAGCGTCTGCAGTATCTCCTCAGGCGAGCATTCGGGCGGGAAGCGCAGCGCGAGCCAGAGGGGGAGAGCAACTCCCCTCTCCCACAGGGTGGGAGAGGGGTCGGGGGTGAGGGTAGAATTCGCTGCCCACTGCACCACATCGAACAGCTCCCATGCGTCGGGCAGTTCGTCGGGCGCGCTGACCACCAGTACGCGCACAGCGCCCTGCAGGGTAGGCAGCCATGCCTCCCAGTCAGGGGCATGCGCGGGCAGGTAGCGCGGACTCTGGCGCACGAAGATAAAGCCCAGCGCGTCCGCGCCCGCCTCAAGCGCGCAGGCGGCGTCCGCGGGGTTCGTGAGACCGCAGATTTTGACCCACATCGGCTATCCCAGACGGTTCAGGCGCACGCGATAGACCACAGGGCGCTCGTTGCGCGGCGCTCCCACGCGAGTCAGGGCGTAGTGAATCTGATCCTGCGGGCTACAGTTGGGGGCAGGCGGCGCCAGCACGCTCTCGCGTCCGCGCCACTCCACCAGCAGCCCATCATGGCGCGGGTCTACCTGCTCAAGATTGCGCAGCGGCTCATACGACTCCACCAGATAGACCACATAGCGCAGAGTCGGCAGCTCAGCGGGGTCAATCGGCGGGTGATAGGGATCCAGCAGCGCGGCGCGGGTCGCATGGTACACAATCTCGTGCGCGCGGGTGTGCTGCTGCGGCTGGAGACTGCCCATCAGCCCGCGCAACTGCTCGCCCTGATACAGCGCCACGAACACACTGCCCGGCTCGCGCAGCAGTGTCGGCAGGCGGTTCAAATCGGGTTCAATCTTCGCGCCCTCCAGCACCATCCGCTCGACCGCCGTCCGCGCCAGATTCAGGCATTCCCCCTCCAGATTGGGGCGTGAGTTGCGCAGCTGGAGCTTCGGCTCCACGCCGTGCAGGATGCGCCAGAGGTTGGAACGGTGCTTGAGGATGACCATCGCCGCCGCTGCGGTCAACACGCCGACGGCAGGCAGCGAATGCCCGACCAGATAGGCAGCGATGGGTACGCTCGCCGCCGCCAGCACCGACCCCAGCGAGACCCAGCGCGTAATCAGGAACGCCATCAGCCACACCGGGAACGCGACGGCGACGGTCAGCGGCGCCGCCGCCAGCAGCGCGCCCAGCCCCGTCGCGACGCCCTTGCCCCCCTTGAAGCCCACCAGCGGCGAGAAGGTGTGCCCCATGATTGCCGCCACGCCCACCAGAATCGCCTCCCAATCGCTTGCGCCCGACCGCATCGCCAGCAGGGTCGGCAAAAAGCCCTTGAGCGCGTCCAGCGCCAGCACAGTGAGACCCACTTTCGCCCCCAGCACACGGAACACATTCGTCGCGCCGATGTTGCCGCTGCCCACTTTGCGGATGTCTACCCCGCGCAGTCGCGCCGCCCAGTAGCCAAACGGCAGCGCGCCCACCCAGAATGAGGCGATGATTGCCACCAGGAGAACTTCGAACGCCATCGCAGGCAAATTATACCGCACGCAACGGACTCACTCGGTGCGGATGTCGCGCTGCCAGCGGATATGCCCATCCAGAAAGAGGCGGTTCCTGCCCCCGCGATGCACGGCGCGCCCGCGCAGGGCAGGCTCCACCGCGCCAATCGTGCGCGGGAAGTAGGGGTCTACCATCAGCTCCACATCGCCCACCCCTTCCGGGCGCGTGTAGAATGGGCTGGGGTTCGCCTGCAAGTCGGCGACCGCTGCTTCGGGCGTTTTGCCCCAGAAGTTGTCGGGCGAGACGGGGTCGTCGAGGCGGTCGAAGCGCCACATCCAGTAGCGTGCGACTCGCCGGGCGTCCACGCTCTGCTTGACCTGCACCGCGTCGCCCAGCGCGCTGCCAGCAACGCTGGGGCAGCTCCAGAGGCTCCAGTCGCGCGTGTATGGCTCCAGCACAACGCCCGCCCAGCCACAGCGCGGGTCGGACGCAGGCCAGCTGCTCCACGGGCGATACCCCAGCGCGCGCTTGAGGTCGCGACGGTCGGGCATTCGCTCGTCGTAGTCCTGCAGGTACATCCAGAACGCCTGCCCTACCTGCCGCATGTGCTGGGCGCAGACGCTCAGGCGCGCGCTCTCACGCGCCTGAGCCAGCACAGGGAACAGTAGCGCGGCGAGGATGGCGACGATTGCTATCACGACCAGCAGCTCAATCAGTGTGAACGCGCGGCGATGCCCCATCACGGCAGAAGTGTACCCCCTTCAGGTACAATTTCCGCGCCTATGCCATCCGACCAGATTATCGTACAGGGCATCGAGTTCTACGCCTATCACGGCGTGCCCGACGCGGAACAGCAAATCGGGCATCGCTACCGGGTGGACCTGGTGGCTGATATCGATCTGCGCGAGGCGGGACGCACGGACGACCTGCGCCACACGGTGAGCTACGGCGACCTCGCGCGGCTGGTCATCCAGATCGGTACTTCGCAGCAGCAGCGACTGTTAGAGAGCCTCGCGGAGCAGATGTGCGCCGCAATCCTGGAGCGGTTCCCTGCCATTCAGCGCGTGGAGCTGTTCCTCGCCAAACGCCTACCCCCGACGGGAACCATCACCGAGCTGGCAGGAGTCAAAATCACGCGGGCGCGCCCGTAAAATTACAGTGATGTTGACTGAGCGTTTGATACTGACGGGGGATGAGACGCAGGATAAGTCGCTGATTCAGCAGGCGGCGGCGATTATCCGTGCGGGGGGACTGGTGGCGTTCCCCACCGAGACGGTCTACGGGCTGGGCGCGGACGCTCTCGACTCGTCGGCGGTGCGGCGCATCTTCCTTGCGAAGGGACGCCCTGCATGGGACCCGCTGATTGTGCATGTCGCGGCGCCGGAAGACATCCACCGCTACACGCATGACCACTCTGTGCTGACCGAGATGCTGATTCGCGCGTTTATGCCCGGTCCGCTGACGCTCGTATTGCCCAAGCGCGAGTGCATTTCGGATGTGGTCACAGCGGGGCGCGCTACGGTGGCGATTCGTATCCCGCAGCACCCTGTGGCGCGCACGCTGATACGCTACAGCGGGACGCCCATCGCCGCGCCGAGCGCGAACAAGTTCGGGCGTCCCAGCCCGACCACCGCCGACCATGTGCTGCAGGACCTGAGCGGCGAGATAGACGCTGTGCTGGACGGCGGCGCGACCCCGATGGGCGTCGAGTCGACGATTCTGGATATGACCACCGAGCCGCCGACGCTGCTGCGTCCGGGCGGCGTGTCGCGCGAGGCGATTGAGGCGATTGTTGGCGAGGTGCGCGTGCTGGGCAGGTCGTTCGAGGAAGGCGAGCCGTTGCCTGCGCCGGGGCTGAGCGCGCGCCACTATGCGCCCAGCGCGCGCGTGCTGCTGTGTGCGCCGCAGCCCGAAGCGTTCTACGGCGCGCTCAAAGACGCACTGAGCCGCTATGCGTTTGTGGGCGCGATGCATCCAGACGGCTGGCGAATGCCCGAATCGAGCCGCCTGCGCGTGTTCGAATGGGGCGCATGGGGTGACTGGGAGACGCTGGCGCATCGAATGTATCTGGGACTACGCACGCTGGATGGGCAGGGCGTGCATGCCATCGTGTGTCCGCTGCCGCCCGAAGAGGGGCTGGCGCGCGCCTTACGCGACCGCCTGCAACGCGCCGCAACCGAATGACCTTACCGCGCCTGTAGCAGCGCCAGTGCAATCTGCTCCCACTCGCGCTCGAGCGTGTCGGTGCAGGGCGGCTTGCCCGCGCGGCGATACCAGTAGTGCGCGTTGCCGATGTCGCCCTCTTTGCGATGCAGATAGGCGTGTACCCACGCGCTGTCGGTGGAGGGGTCGTCCTGCACGGTCTTGTGCGCCTGCTCCCAGTCGCCCCGTGCGTCGTACCACAGCCCCAGCAGCGGCGGCGACAGGTCCGGCGGCGCGTCCTGCGACAGGCTTTCCCTGAACTGCTCCAGCGTCATACGCCTGCGACCTCCTGTTGCAAGCGTTCGATAAGCGCGTCCAGCGGCATCTGCCCCAGATCGCCCGACTCGCGGCTGCGCACAGCGACCAGCCCGCCCTCCTGCTCCTTGTCGCCCAGAATGAGCATATAGGGCGTCTTGTGCGTCTGGTGATAGCGGATGCGGTAGCCCAGCGTCTCGCGTCGCGCATCCAGCTCGACGCGGAAGCCCGCGTCCGCCAGCCGCTGGCGTACCTGCGCGCCGTACTCGTTGTGGCGGTCGGCGATGGGAATCACCGCAACCTGCACGGGCGCGAGCCACAGCGGGAACGCCCCCGCGTAATGCTCAATCAAAAAGCCCATCATCCGCTCGAACGAGCCAATCGGCGCGCGGTGGATAATCACGGGGCGGTGCGGCTTGCCATCCTCGCCCGTGTATTCCAGATCGAACCGATGCGCCATCAGGAAGTCGAGCTGCACCGTCGAGACCGTCCACTCGCGTCCCAAGCAGTCGCGCACCTCCACATCGAGCTTGGGTCCGTAGAACGCCGCCTCGCCCTTCACGGCGGTGTAGTTCAGCCCCAGCTCGTCCAGCGCCTGACGCAGCGAGTCCTCGGCGGTCTCCCACATCTGGTCGTCGTCGTAGTACTTCTCCTTATCGTCGGGGTCGCGCAGCGAGAGCCGATACCAGAAGTCCGTGAGCTGCAGCCGCTTGTAGACGGTGTGAATCAGCTCGATGTTGTGCTGCACCTCCGCCTTGATTTGTTCGGGGCGCAGGAACACATGGGCGTCGTTGATGGTGAAGCAGCGCACGCGAATCAGTCCTGACAGCTCGCCGCTCTTTTCGTAGCGGTAGACCGTGCCCAGCTCGGCGATGCGCAGCGGCAGGTCGCGATAGGAGCGCGGCTCCGATTTGTAAATCAGGAAGTGATGCGGGCAGTTCATCGGGCGCAGTATCAGCTCCTCGCCGTCTTCGAACACCATCGGGGGGTACATCGAGTCCTTGTAGTAGGGGTAGTGCCCGCTGGTGCGGTACAGGTTCAGATTCGCGATTTCGGGCGTGCGCACATGCTGGTAGCCCGCCTTGAGTTCCTCGTGCAGGATGAACTCCTCCAGCACGCGGCGGATGGTCGCGCCTTTGGGCAGCAGCATCGGCAGCCCGCTGCCGACTTCGGGCGCAATCAGAAACAGCCCCAGCTCGCGTCCCAGCTTGCGATGGTCGCGCCGTTTGGCTTCCTCCAGCCGATGCAGGTACGCCTCCAGCTCCTCCTGCGTGAAGAAGGCGGTTCCGTAGATGCGCGTGAGCATCTTGTTGCGCTCGTCGCCGCGCCAGTATGCGCCCGCCAGCGAGAGCAGCTTGAAATGCTGAATCTCGCGCGTGTTCTCGATGTGCGGGCCGCGGCACAGGTCTACGAAATCGCCCTGCTGGTAGAAGCTGATGGTCTCGCCTTCGGGGATGGCGGCGAGTAGCTCGAGTTTGTAGGGAACTTGCCCGATTTTGCGGATGAGTTGCTCGGCTTCGGCGCGGCTGGTCTCGAAGCGCGTGATGTCCAGCCCGCGCGCAGCGATTTCGTGCATCTTCTGCTCGATGCGCTGCAGGTCTTCCTCGCGCAGGGGTTCGGGGAAGTCGAAGTCGTAGTAGAAGCCGTTCTCGATGGGTGGTCCAACGCCGAGTTTCGCGTCGGGGTACAGCTCCAGCACGGCTTGCGCCAGCAGGTGCGCCGCCGAGTGGCGCAGGCGATACAGCGGGCTATCGGGATAGTCGTACACCTTGCTCATCGGGGCGAATTATACCTGCAACGACGCGCCTGC
>JBBIQK010000031.1:0-35139 GCA_037442365.1 Armatimonadota bacterium
TCGCGAGTGTGTCGGCTTCGGTGTCCAAGAGTCGTCGCAGGATGTTCTCCAGCTGTTCAGTAGATGTCAGTTGCCGTTGTGCATGCTAAGATTATAGCCCAAAAGGGCTTAAATTGATGCCAATGACATGCCTGCGGTTTGGGGTATAATTACGAACCGTATACCATTCTTAGGAGGTTCTCTATGATGCATCGTCGTGGCTTTACGCTGATTGAGTTGCTGGTCGTGATTGCGATCATCGCCATTCTGGCGGCGATCCTGTTCCCTGTGTTTGCACAGGCGCGTGAAAGCGCCCGGAAGACCGCGTGCATTAGTAATTTTAACCAGGGTGCCAAGGCGGTCCTGATGTACATTCAGGACTACGACGAGACGATGGTGCCCCTGATGACTTCTCCCGCGAGCTTCTTTGTGACCTATGACCCGAACCAGGGCGACCGCGTGTGGCCCCAACTGGTGCAGTCGTATGTCAAGAACTGGCAGGTGTTCCGCTGCCCGTCCGATCCGCAGGCGAACGACAGTATCCTGATTGAAGCCTGGTGCAGCGTCGGCAACGATGTTTCATACTGCTATGGAATCAAGACCAATCTGGGCTACAATCACCTCTATCTCAGCCCGATGGACAGCAACGCCAAGCACAGAGGTATCTCGCTGGCAGGCGTCTTCCGACCTGCAGGCACGGTGATGCTGGTGGATAGCGTATGGGACGCCAATAGCAGTGGCGAGGGCGCCGGCGGCGGCAACTGGTTCGTCGAAGCGCCCAGCTATGTTGGCTCCAACGCTGCCTACTGGTTCGGCGGCTGGGCAATCAACGAGCAGCCGGGCGGCGCGAACTACTGGCGCAAGTACGGCGGCACCTGGCCCTGGCACAACCGCCAGCGACTGGTGCAGAGCGGTCCGCAGTTCCCGCATCACAGCGGGATTGCGAATGTGGCGTGGGTCGATGGGCATGTGAAGGCGGTGCGCCATCCGTATGACCTGCTTGCAGGGGTCAACCCGGCGACCTATGCGATTACCGACCCCAGCGCCTATGTCTGGGGCGGACAGCAGTGAGGTGAGCGATGAATAAAAACCTGATTTATGTGCTGATTGCGGTCGTACTGCTCGCGCTGGGCGTGTTCGCCTGGCAGTCGATGAGTGGACCCCGGAGCGATTTTATTGAGATTGATCCGAATGGTCCACGCCCGACGGAGCCGCCGCCTGGCACGGTTTCGGGTCCGGGAGGCGGTTATGGCGGCTATGCGCCGCAGCCCGCGCAGCCTGCGAGCGGTTTACCGACGCCCCCAGGCAAAGGCGGACGCTAAAAGTTCTTTCCTTCCGTCTACCCCCTGAACGACGGCGTTCAGGGAGTTGACTTAGCAGTGTAACCCTAATACCAATCGGCGCGTCAGCGTTCGTTAATTGGGGCTGAATCGCGTAGATGACCCGAACCTCCTCCTTGGGTTCCTCCTGCGCGCAGAGGGAACCTAAGGAGAGGTATTAACGAACTCTAACAGCGCAGTTGGTATAAGAGGCGAAACGACGCTCCACCAACCAACGACGCAGCAGCACTATAAACCCTCATCCGAATGCGCCACGCACTTCACACAACCTCCCACTTGCTCCACAACCACTCCAACAAAGCATACACACCATTCTTTGTCACCAGCTGCACATCCTGACGCCGCAACAACACCTCGTCCAACATCCGATACGCCCCCTGAGCATTGATACATCTACAAGCGTTGACGATTTCGTGCAGAGTGTACTTGTGGGGTACGCGACAGGCTCTTACGCTTGTGTCTGTAGAGGACTCTTTTGAGGGCGAGTGCGAGGGTTACCCACTCCTTGTCGATCATTCTCCCCAATCTCTACAAATCGCTTTGAGCAAGTATTCGTTCTTGGATTCCGAAAGAAATGCCCGATATAGAATATTTTCTATATCGGGCATTTTAATTATTCACTACACTGACCAAGAGCAAAAAGGACTTCTATCAGATCTAAATCATTAACGATGCCGTCGCTGTTGACATCCTCACGTAGCCAACCACTACTGCCAAGCTGATACATCACAAGCAATAGGTCTGAATCATCGACACAACTATCCTCATTCACATCAAAAGGAATGATCGAGTACCCTGTATCAAGCAGGTATGCTTCCCAGCGTCCTGTAGAGGCATTGAAGCCTATGCCAACAATATATCGTCCATCAGGTGATATTCCATTTGCTTCATAGAGAACAGAACCGTCCCTTAATAGAGGGGCATAGGACTGGTTAAGGTTTTCCCCCCGAGCCCTGCCCGCAATCCAGCGATAAGCCTGAGAACCAATAGTGCCTACAACGATATGTCCACTTTCATTGACATCGTTAGCTACGCCACTGCCAGACAGGATTATGCGGCGACCTGGGCAGCCTAGCCAGAGGGCTGCACCAGAAGATTCACCAACAATGATAGAGCCACTTCCCGATGCCGAATGCGGAGTACCACCTCCTTCCAGCTCGTAGACGGAGCCGTCTCGCCAACACACAGGGCGAGTCGTTGTCCAAATACACGGATCGAAATCGTCATCAGCAGGTTTACAATAGTGAGATATACCAACAATAACTCTCCCATTCCCAGAAATCCCTTTCGCGCTTCCCCAGTGGCTTATTCCTACTCCAAGACCTTCATGTAGCAGTGGAAGCCTTGTAAAAGAACGATCCAAAAGATAAATCCCTGGCAATCCAATATCTGCACTTGAACGATAGCCCCCACTGGTACCCGCAATCTTACCAGAAAGGTAGGAAACAGAGTTGGCAATAGAACCGTAAGGCAGTGGGAGCGGCTGCAGTTGAATCACTTGTATCGATGTCCCCTCTAAAACCCACGCACAGGCTTGACCAGCTCCTTGTTGGTATCCACTGCAAACGATAGAACCTGCGTTGCCAACTACAAGGTTTCCATCCGCCGAGATATCTAAGGCAATACTTCCCTGGTCTGGCTCAAGACTCGTGTATGAATGCAAATCTATCATGTTACCATTCCAGTAGAAAGCATGGATAGCTCGAGGCGATTCACATGTTATACAACAGATGTCAGTCTCCGAGTAACCAACGACGCGTCCATTGTTTGAAACGCTCGTAGCTGTCGACCAGTTGCCTCCGGGTAAGACGCCGAGCCAGTAGAGACGAGCGACTCGCGTTTGAGCCTCAACAGTTCCTACGAATGCTAACAGTCCCGTAAGTGCCCACAAAGCTCTAAGTGGTTTCATCATTTTACCTCCGCAGACGCAATTTAGGATACCATGTCATCTAAAGCCTTTTCAAGTAAAAATCGTGGCTTTTGGGAACACATAAATTTTGCCAGGTCGTGCAGAAGAAGAGCCGAGCTACAAGCAGGAATTGCACGCCTTGCTACGAAATATATGTCGAGGTGATATTGATGATTATGGTAACGGTGTGCATTCTCACGCGCAATGAGCTGCTACGAGACCTAATCAAGGTTGCTTTGGGACAGTGCGAATCGCTATCGATAAAGATAGTTGAGCGCCTCGATGACGAGGTAGTTGATGCTGTAATTGTCCACGTCAAATATTATCACCTAAAGAGTTAGAGATACTACAAGAATTAGCACGACATGGGCGTGTACAAAAAGTGGCGCGTGTGGTTCATCTGTCTCCTCAAACAATTTACCGAATGCTGGCGAACATCCGTGAAAAGTTAGGTGTCCGCAGTACAGTGCAAGCTGTACGATGGGCACTGGAAATGGGTCTTGTTAAATCGCAGTAAGTGCTTTTATACGTTGCAACTCGTTTGGGACTACTGCTTCTGGATGAACAGCAGGTCTTGGCTATGTTGTATTCGGTCGCACAGATCGATAGGGAGGTATCCCTTCAGCGTTGCGCATAGGACGCATTCTTATGATATCGCTATAAATAGCGATATGTATGAAGATTTCTCAACTTTAAGGAATCAGCAAGTTGGTAGAAAAGCATCAGAGCCAACAGTGCATTAGACGCATGGTGGGGCGTTCGCACCGCCCCGCTGCACGCTTCAGGGAAATAGCTTCCGCAGCCAGAGCGCGTCGGCGCGGCTCAGCTCCACAAACACTGCGCCGATGTAGAACTGCGCGTCGCTGTTCGCTCGGCAATGGCGCGCCTCGATAGTGGCAATCAGCGGCTCGCCCGATCCCACCAGATTCATCTGCAGGCGACCGTGCGCCCCGACCTCCAGCGACACGGGGGCGAGCATCCCCACGCCACTGACACTGATATTCACCACATTAACTGTTAGTGTGGCATCCCCCAGCTGAAGCTGTGCCTCGACGCGAATGCGGTAGCGCTTGCGCGCGCGCCGCTCCGCCTGCTTGGCAGGTGTAATTGGCGTCAGCAGGACGGAAGTGGGGTCTATCACCTCCATGTGTGCCGTCAGTTCACGCGGCGCGCCGCCCACACACAGAGTGGCTTGCACCAGACCGCCCCGCCGACCAATGAGCGCGGTATTCTCGACCTGAACGACAAAGCTCTGGCGCTCCGAATCCACGCGCGCCAGCTGCCCCACACAGATATTGCCCGTCTGTGGCGAGTAGATTTGCACCTGCATCGTGACGCCTGACAAGTTATTCCATATCCCCCCTCAAGATTTTGCGCCTCACGCCGAATAATTCTTCCGACGAACAAGGACGGTGCGCCATGTGGAAACGACTGACGGGATTAAGCTGGGTCGGCAGACAGAAACTCATGGTCTTCGCGGCAATTGCTTCACTGTTGGTGGTGGCTTTCCTGAGCCTGTCAACCTTGAGTATTGTTGGGGTGCATGGACCGCTGTACGACGAGATTATGAAGGGTAGCGAATACCGCGCCGACATCCTGCCACCCCCGAACTATATCGTCAATGCGCAGATGCACGCGCTGGAGGCGTGCAACTATCTCAGGTTGGGTGAGTTCGCGAAGGCGCAGCGACGCCTGCAGCAGGTTGAACAGGAGCGTCAGGCGTATTACGAACGCTATCGCTACTGGCAGAAGCATATGACCAACGCGCAGATTCGCGAGGTCATCGAGAGCCGTTCGCACCCGCCCGCAGAGCGATTTTTCAAGGTGGTTGACGCCGAACTGCGCCCTGCCGTGGAGTCGGGCAATCGCCGCACCGCCGACGCCATCGCCGCCAAACTGGAGCGGTTGTTTGAGCAGCATGAGGCGGGAGTCCTCGAAGCCGTGCGCCTTTCGGACGCGTGGGTTAAGGAAACAGAAACTCGCGTCGAGGGGATTCTGAGCGCACGCCGAACCTTACTGTGGGCGCTTGTGATTCTTGCAGCGGGGGTTATGACTGTAATCAGCGTCATCTCCATCCGCAGATCGCGCGCGGTGGTTGACACGCTGAACGCGCTCAATCACGCCTTCGAACAGCTCAAGAACGGCAACCTGACCTATCGGATTCCTGTGCAGGGGAATGGGTCTCTGGAGCAGTCGCTGCGCAAATACAATCAGAGTCTTGATGCTATCGAGAGGGCTACATACACACACCTGCATGACCGTCTGGTAGGTCTGGACGCGCTCAATCACGCTTTCGAACAGCTCAAGAATGGCAACCTTACCTATCGAGTCCCAGTGCAGGGCGGGGGTCAGCTGGAGCAGACATTCCTCAAATATAATCAAGGGATTGATGAGTTAGTGAGTGCTTTAGTGCATACCCGCCAGACCGCCAAGCTGGTGCTGGGCGGGATTCAGGAGAGCGCGTCGGGCGTGAAGCAGCTGGCGGGCGATGCAAAGGAGATGGGCGAGGCGGTGTCGCAGAGCGCTGACGGCGTGCGCCACATCGCACAGGAGATCGAGCGAATCGCCGAGAGCGTGCGTCAGGTGCAGCTGGCGGCGCAGGAGGTCGCGCAGGGCGCCGAGAACACCGCCCAGTCTTCGAACCGCGGCGTCGATCAGGTGAACCACATCAACCGCCTCATCCAGAGCGCATTCACCCAGCTGGGGCAGGCAGAAGACGCAGCAGTGCAGGCGTCGCAGATGACCAGCGAAGGGCGACACGCGATGCTGCGCTCCGAGCAGGTGATGCAAGCCATCGAGTCGCAGACCGAACAGACCGCCCGCGAGGTGCAACAACTGGCGGAGATGTCGGCGGCGGTATCCAAGATTGTGTACAAAATCGAGGACATCTCGCGTCAGATTAACCTGCTCTCACTGAACGCGGCGATAGAGGCGGCGCGCGCGGGCGAGGCGGGACGCGGGTTCGCCGTCGTCGCCGACGAGGTGCGCCGACTCGCCGAACGCTCCGCCCACTCCAGCCAGGAAATCCAAGCCATCCTGGAGCAGGTGGTGCAGAAGACGAACGAAATCGTGCAAGCGATTCAGCAGAATCTGGAGATTGTGCAGGAGGGCGGCGCGGTCTCCCAGCAGGTTGCTGCCAATATGCAGGCGGTGCTGAGCAAGGTGGACGGCATCACGCAGCAGGTACATGAGTCGGTACAGATGATGCAGCAGGTGCTGCACGCCTCCGAGGAGACGCTCGCCGAGATTGAGCAAATCGCGGCGATTGCGGAGCAGTCCAGCGCCGCCAGCGAGCAGATGCTTGCCAGCGCTGAGACCACCTCCGATGCGCTGCAGCAAATCGCCGCTATCTCCGAGCAGGCAGCGGCGACCGCCGACCAGACCAACACCATCGTCGCCAATCAGATTAAGGTCGTCGAGTCGCTCAACCGCACGACCTCCGAAGCCGCCGCGCATGTGGAGAAGCTAATGTTCGCGCTCGGCAGGTTCCAGCTCAGCGACGAGGAGAGCTTCGAGGAGAAAATCATGACCTTCAAGCGCGCGCATCTGAAGTGGGTCGAGCGCGTAGAGCGGATGGTGCATCACGGCGAGATGATTCCGCGCGATCAGCTGGTCTCACACAAAAAGTGCGCGCTGGGCACATGGTACTACTCGGTCGGTCAGCAGCAGTTCGGGCATCTGCCGGAGTTCCAGGCGATTGAGCCGCCGCACGAACGCCTGCACCAGATTGCCGCGCAGGCGGTGGAGGCGATGGAGAGCGGGCAGCGCGCGCGCGCCGAGCAGCTGCTGGAAGAGATTCGCGGCGTCAGCCAGGAGATTGTCGGCTGGCTTGACAAGCTCTACACGCGCGTGACGGTCAGCGAGACGCGGCAGGCGGCGTAGGCGTCTGCGCCGTTTGCCAGCCGATATGCGCCTGCTCGAAGTCCAGCATTTCGAGCAGGCGCGTGAGTTCGTGGGCGGCGTTCTGGCGCGCCTGTACCAGCAGGTCGCCCTGCAGCGCCGCCTGACGCGCCTCCAGCCACGCCTGCGCGCGGGCGCGCGGCTCCAGCATGCGGTCGGGGCGGAACACCAGCCAGCCCCGCTCGCGATGATAAATCTCTGCACTCCCCTCGCGAAGGGTAATCTCGAACAGTTGTGGTTCGGGCAGAATCAGACGCACCCGCATGCCCGACACCTGCACATGCTCCGGGCGCAGTTTGGAGAGGTCTATCCCTGCCGACGCTTCCGCAATGACTCGCATTCGCAGCCGCTCACCCGCCAGCCACGCAGGTAAACCGTTCGTCGCCTCGACCGCCACATCGTGCAGGGTGGTCTGGCGCGCGGTCTCCAGCCGCTGCATCGCCTGCAGGCGTTCCACAATCACCACTGGGCTGGGCTGGGTGCGATACACGGGCGCGCCCAGCGCCTGCAGGCGGCTCAGCAGCCACTCGCGCCCCGCCTCACGACTGACGAGCAGGAACGCCAGCAGCACAACCGCGCCGATTCCTGCCGCCTTCGCGCCGCGCCAGAGCGGGCGACGCAACCGCCAGAGTATTCGAAGCCACATACCTATACCATACCCAATTGCTCGCGGCAGAGTTTCAGGGCGTACTCGAAGGTCTGCTCCTTGCTCCAGCCGTCGTTCTGAATGACAATCGCGTCGTCGGCGATACGCAGAGGCGAGTCGGCGCGCGCGGCGTCGCGGGCGTCGCGCTCCAGAATCGCCTGCAGCACCTGCTCGTAAGGTTCGTCGATGCCCTGCTGCTGGAGTTGGCGCCAGCGGCGGCGGGCGCGCTCCTGGGGGGAGGCGTCGAGGTAGAGTTTGACCGCCGCTTCGGGGAACACGATGGTGGTGGTGTCGCGCCCTTCAGCGACAACGCCGTGCGCCTGCTGCGCCAGCGCGCGTTGCTGAGCGACCATTGCGCGGCGCACGCCCGCATGCACCGAGATGCGTGAGGCGAGATCGCTGATTTCGGGCGTGCGTATCGCCTCCGACACATCCTCGCCGTCCAGCAGCACACGCTGGGAGTCGCCCTCAGGCGTGAAGCGAATCTCTATCTGCTGGGCGAGCTGGGTCAGCCCGTCGGCGTCGTCGGGGTCGATACCCCTGCGCGCCGCCGCCAGCGCCAGCGCGCGATACATCGCGCCCGTGTCGAGGAATACGAACCCCAGCGCGCGCGCCAGATTACGCGCTAAGGTGCTTTTGCCCGACCCTGCGGGACCGTCTATCGCAACGACGGTCATCCCACCTCCGCGCGAATGCTCTGCAACTGCTCGGCGATAATCTCCAGCAGCAGCTCCAGCTCCTCTTCCAGTGGGGACAGGTGGCTGGGGTGCAGCGCGGACACATCCAGCCCTTCGAGGTAGCGTCGGAATCGGCGCACCTCCAGCGCAGGTCCGCGCACATCGGCGGCGGCAAGCACCTGCTCGGCGGGCTGTTCGAGAATCTCGTCGGCGCGGTCGGGTTCGTCGCGCAGGGTGCGCACCAGCGCGGCGGTCTCGTCGCTGGTGAGTTCCTCATCGCGGATTTTCTCGGCGACGCGCGTCTGCAGTTCGGGGTCGTCCAGCTCCAGCAGGCTGCGGGCGTGGCTCTCGGTGATACTGCCTGCGGGTGGGCGTCCACTGGCGGCAATCACCTGTTCGCCCACCTCTTCGGGCAGCTCCAGCAGCCCCAGCCAGATGCCGATGGTGCGTTCGCTCAGCCCCAGCATCTGCGCCAGCTCGCGGTTGGTGAGGCGGCGGCTCTCCTTGAGGCTTTTGAGCGCGCGCGCTTTGTCGATGGGCGCGAGGTCTTCGCGTTGCAGGTTCTCAATCAACTGCTCGGTGGTCACGGAGTCCTGCGCGATTTGCTTCACGATGCAGGGAATCTCGGTCAGTCCCGCGCGTTGCGCGGCGCGCCAGCGTCGCTCGCCCGTCACAATCTGGTAAGTTTCGCCGTCGGGCAACAGTCGCACCGTGATCGGGTTAATCAGTCCGTAGCGGCGGATGCTCTCCGCCAGCCCCTCCAGACTCTCCTCGTCGTAGCCCCGTCGGGGCTGGTCGGGGTCTTCCACAATCTGGTCAATCGGGATGAGTTTGACCTCCATATCTTGCGCCTCCTGCCTGAGAAGTGTACCTGATTTGGGATGGGAAGTCTTATCAGGGGGATTCTCCCACTTTTCCCCACCATGTCGACGCCACAAGGCAATATCCTGTCACAAATCGTCTGGCAAAGAGGTACATAGGACTCAGAAGAGCAACTATGCTCTCAAACACACAGAGGAGGATTCAGATGCACAAGATGGTGAGCAGTTTGGGGATTAGCTGTGCGCTGCTGTTCGCAGCAGCCTCCGAAACAAACGCTCAGGAGATTGGGCTGGATAGCGGATGGTCGATCGGTGGACAAGCTTTAACCCAGGGAATGTCTGCGGATTTCACGCGCTACTTCTATGCCGGCACAGAGTATGTGATTTACGCCGATGGAGACATCAGCGCCCTGGATATTGACATGCAGATTCTCGACTCGAGTGGACGAGTGATTGTCAAAGATACGGCATCGAGTAAGGCAGCGGCTGTAGCGTTCTCTCCGAATCGTTCTGGACAATACACGATTCGTCTGCGGATGGCGAGCGCGAGAGGGCGTGCGCTGGCATACTTCACCGTGTTCACTGTTGACGAGGGCTGGAATGTGCCACAACGGGATGTTGTCGCGGCATTTTCGCGGCTTGTAGCAGTTGCAGCACACGCACAGCTCGCGAGCTACGAGGTTGGACGATTCTACGGGTTTATCATGCGACCAGGTGAAGTGCAATCGATGACGCTCAACGGCATACGCTCCGGTTCGTATGTAGCAGTTGCAGTGGGCGACGATCTGGCGGACGACCTTGACATTGCGGTATTACAAAACGGGCGGCTGGCTGCCTCTGACACCCTGTACGATGCACTGCCTATCGCAACTTTCGACGCTCGTGCAGGCTCGCTGGAGATGCGTGTCTCCTACGAGTCGGGTTCAGGACCCGCACTCGTACTGATGGCGCTCCTGGAGCAGCCATCCACTCAGGGCTTCGGGTCAGGACGCTCGCAACGCCTCTAAACAACCTTAAATAATCATGCTAAAGTGCGCCTCACTGAAACCAGTGAGGCGCACTCTTAATGGGTGAAGGGTCTTGACCCTCGAAGTGAGTGATTCGCCAGTACTGCTAAATCCCGATCGCCTCACGAATCAGCCGCGCCAGGCGCAGCAGCGCTTCCAGCCCCAGCACGACAATCAGCGCGACGGCGACGCCAATCAGCCAGCCTGCCGACAGGAAATAGATATCATGGTTCGCCAGCCCGACGCCGATCAGCAGCACGCCCAGCGCAGGCAGCGTGTTCATAAACGGCATCGGCGAGGACAGCACCACCGCCAGCCCAATCACTACCAGCGCGCTGATTCGCAGAATCAGCCCGTTGCGCGTGAATCGCCTGCCGCGCGGGTGCGAGATGCGCTCGATCTTGCGCAGCATGGCGACCCCGCGCGTCTGAATCGCCTGCACAACCTTCGGCGACAGCACCTTTTGCCGCCAGCGTTTGGGAAACCAAGGCTGCTTGAGCCCGAATAGCATCTGCAGCGCGACAATGCTCATTAGCGCGCCCAGCACGCCCGAAGTGCCCGGCGGCAGAATCGGGATAAACGCGGGGATTGCCAGCAGGATGAGCAGGAACCCGTAGCCGCGGTCGCCTGCCTTGTCCAGCACTTCCCCCAACACCACCACCCCGTCAGCGTTCGCATCCAGCGTGCGGGCGAAAATCTCCGACAGGTGCGGCTCCGATGTATGCGTGTGCGTACCCACCATACTGATTATACCGCAATCGGGTAGAATTAATTGCCTGCTGGCTGGGCGGCGGCGCCCGACTGGGCGAGGAAAGTCCGGGCTCCACAGGAGGCTGTGCTGGGTAACCCCCAGGCGCTGGAGTACCAGCGACGGAAAGCGCCACAGAAACGCAGACCGCCCCTTCGCGGGTAAGGGTGCAACGGCGCGGTAAGAGCGCGCCAGCGTTCGCGTGAGTGAACGGCTGGGCAAGCCCCACAGGGAGCAAGGTCGTGTAGGGAGGGGACGACGCGCTCCGCCGACCCTCCGGGTAGACCGCGCGAGGCTTCGCGCAAGCGAACGCCCCAGAGAGATCGCCGCCTCGAACAGAACCCGGCTTACACGCCAGCAGGCGCATAACGAGGCACACCATGCGCGACTATAAACGCTTGCAACAGGAGACCCTCGCGCAGACTCTGCGCTGGCAGGAGAACTTCAACCCCGATGGCACGCCCAAGCCCCTGCGCGATCCCAGCGATACCACCCTCTGGCCCAATCGCGTCAGCAACGCCAACTCCGACGAATGGATTGTGCGCAACCACGACCGTATCCGCCAGATGCGCCCGCGCCTGCTGTGTATCAACTTCGTCAACGGCATCGAGCCCGGGCGCCCGGAGCGCATCTTCTCCGACCTGATTACCGCGCTGAACGAGAGCAGCCGCTATCACGGCTACAAAGACCCCCGCGTCCCGCGCTTTCTGGAGTATTCGGTGTGGCGGTATGTGGATTTGCAGGACCCCGACGGCGTGCGCGGCAGAAACAGTCAGGCGACCCCGCGCAAGAAGAACCCGCCCCCCAACGGCATTAGCGGCAGCTACGACGGCTTCTTCACCGAAGAGTTCGCCGAACGCATCGGCGTGCGCGACCCCAAAGACCCCAAACGCTTCCTGACCCTCAAGGAGCTGGTGGACGCGGGCTATGTGCATGAGGTGTGGTTCACGGGCGCGGCGGACAACATCGTGAGCTGGCTGGAGTGCGTGGAAATCAAGCCGCGCTACGACGCCAACTTTCGGCGCATTCCGGGCGAATATGTACAGGCGGGCAACGGCGGCGACCCCGAACAGCGATTCATCGGGCGTTCGCTGAGGCTGAACATGCTCAACTATGAGCGCGGCGTCGGCTGCGGGATGGAGAACCTCGGACACGCGCTGGAAGGCACGGCGCACAGCAACTGTATCCCCTACTTCCGCGAGTATTTCTACGAGTACGCGATGTTCGATCTGGACACGCGCTTCGGGCTGCCCTTCAACTCCTACTACTACCTCTGGGGCGAGGATAAAGGCGTGGAGTATCCCAACGAGCGCACGGCGATTGTGCGCGACGGCGACAAACGCTGGACGCTGAACGACTACTACGCTACGGGCGGCAATGTGCATTTCCCGCCCAACGGCAGGCGGCACTACGACCAGGAGAACACCCAGCCCGTGCTGTCGACCATCGAGGACTGGCGCATCGGCAGCGGGCGGGGCGGCGCAGACCTCAAGCGCCCGTGGACGAACGCCGTGCTGGAGCCGTTCCGCGACCTCGCGCCCGACTGCATGGGGCGCTGGCTGGTCTACTGGCGACAGAACATGCCGGGCTACCGCAACAAAAGCCGCGACAAGCAGGGCAAGCCGATGAAAAACTGGTGGCCGTTCCTGTTTTACTGAGCCTGCGCCGCGCGCACCATCTCCATGAACTGCGCCTCGTCCAGCACGGGCACGCCCAGCGCCTGCGCTTTCTGCAGTTTGCTGCCTGCGCCCGGTCCCGCGACCACATAGCTGGTGGCTTTGCTGACGCTGGAGGTCGCGCGTCCGCCCAGCGCGCGCACGAGCGACTCGGCTTCCTCGCGCGTGTACGCCTGCAGTTCCCCTGTGAACACGAAGGTCAGCCCCGCGAATGGGGTTGCGCCGCGCGTCGGGCGCTCGGCTTCCATGCGCACGCCCACCTGACGCAGCTTCTCAATCACAGCGCGGTTTTCGGGACGCGCGAAAAACTCGACCACCTCGCGCGCAGTTTCGGGACCCATGCCGTGAATCTGGGTGATCTGCTCCTCGCTCGCCGCCATCAGCGCGTCCATGCTGCCGAAGTGTTCCGCCAGCAGGCGCGCGGCGTGTTCGCCCACATGGCGGATGCCCAGCGCGAAAATCAGCCGCTCCAGCGGGTTGTTTTTGCTCTTCTCAATCGCCTGTAGCAGGTTGCTCACCAGCTTCTCGCCGCTGCGCTCCAGCCCGACCAGCGCGTCGCGGTGCAGATGCAGGCTGTAGAGGTCGGCGGGGTCTTTGATGTAGCCCAGCTCGAACAGTCGCTGCACCCACTTGTCGCCCAGCCCTTCGATATTCATCGCGTTGCGGCTGGTGAAGTGGCGGATGCGCTCCACGATTTGCGCAGGGCAGGCGAGGTTGATACAGCGCAGGGCGGCTTCGTCTTCGGGGCGTTCCACCTGCGCGCCGCACACAGGGCACTGCTGGGGCGGCTCGATGGGTGGCTCGTCGCCGTCGCGCGCCTCCAGCTGCACGGACACCACTTCGGGGATGACCTCGCCCGCGCGCTGAATCACCACGCGGTCGCCGATGCGGATGTCCTTCTCGCGGATGTAGTCGATGTTGTGCAGGGTCGCGCGCGAGACCGTGACGCCGCCCACGGACACAGGCTCCATAATCGCCACGGGGGTCAGCACGCCCGTGCGTCCGACCTGCCAGCGCACCTCCAGCAGGGTGGTAAGGGCGCGCTCCGCGGGGTATTTGTAGGCGATTGCCCAGCGGGGCGCGCGCGCCGTCGCGCCCAGCTGCCGCTGCAGGCTCAGGCGGTTCACCTTAATCACCACGCCGTCGGTGGCGTAGTCCAGCTCGGCTCGGCGCGTTGCCCACTCGCGGCAGAACTCTAACGCCTGCTCTATACCCTGCGCTATGCGCGTGTGCGGGTTCACAGGGAAGCCCCACGCGCGCAGCTGCTGCAGGGTGTCCCACTGGCTCTCGAACGCCGCGCCCTCGCAGGAGCCGATCCCGTATGCCCAGAAGCGCAGGCGTCGGCGGGCGGTGATGCGCGAGTCGAGCTGGCGCAGGCTGCCTGCCGCCGCGTTGCGCGGATTGGCAAACGGCGGCTCCCCTGCCTCCAGACGCTCGCGGTTGATGCGCTCGAACTCGTGATGGCTCAGGTAGACCTCGCCGCGCACCTCCACCAGGCGCGGGGGCGCATCGAACAGGCTCTGCCCCGCCTGCAGGCGGAGCGGAATCTGGCGCACCGTGCGCAGGTTGGGCGTCACGACCTCGCCGCGCACGCCGTCGCCGCGCGTCGCGCCGACGGTCAACACCCCGTCCTCGTAGGTCAGCGACACCGCCAGCCCGTCAATCTTCAGCTCGCAGGTGTATTCAATAGCGTGGTCAGCGGGCAGGTCGAGGAACCGCTTCACGCGCTGGTCGAACGCCCGCAGCTCCTCCTCGCTGAAGGCGTTGTCGAGGCTCAGCATCGCCTCGCGGTGGGTGTGTTCGGGGAACGCGCTCAGCGGCGGCGCGCCGACGCGCTGCGTGGGCGAATCGGGCGTAATCAGCTCAGGGAACTGCGCCTCCAGCTGCTGCAGCTCGCGGAACAGGGCGTCATACTCCTCATCACTAATCTCAGGCGCGTCCAGCACATAGTAGCGGTAGTTGTGATACTCGATTTGCCGGCGGAGCGTCTCGATGCGCGCCTGTGCCTGCTCGCGTGTCATAGCGCTTCGATTCGCGACAGGGGCGCGGGATTCCTATCTGTCCGTCGCTACCGATCAATCTCGCCCAGCACGATGTCGATGCTGCCAATCAGTGCGACCATATCGGCGATGAGCCTGCCGACCGCCATTTTCTCCAGCGCCTGCAGGTTCATAAAGCTCGGCGCGCGGGTGTGCATTCGATAGGGGCGATTCGTGCCGTCGCTCACAAAATAGAAGCCCAGCTCGCCCTTGGGCGATTCAATCGGCACATACGCCTCGCCGACAGGGGGGCGGAAGCCCTCCGTGTGGATCTTGAACCAGTGAATGAGCGACTCCATCGAGTTGTCAATCGCCTCGCGTGGGGGCGGGACAACCTTCAGGTCGCTGGTGTTAATCGGACCGCCAGGCAGCCCGTCAATCGCCTGCTGCAGGATTTTGAGGCTCTCGCGCATCTCCGCCATGCGCACCAGGTAGCGGTCGTACACATCGCCGTGCTTGCCGACGGGAATGTTGAACTCGAATTGCTCATAGCCGCTGTAGGGGTTGGACTTGCGGATGTCCCATGCGAAGCCCGTGGCGCGGATGTTGGGACCGCTCACGCCCAGCGCGAAGCACTCTTCGGTGGTCAGCACGCCGATGCCCATCGTGCGCTCGCGCCAGATGGGGTTCTGCGTGAGCATGCCCTCGATATCGTCAATCGCACGGGGCAGCTCCTTGAGCAGCTGGCGCAGGCGGTCTTCAAACCCGTCGGGCATGTCGCCGCGCAGCCCGCCCGGACAAATCCAGCTGGGCATCATCCGCACGCCCGACATCATCTCGAACAGGTCCAGTATCTTCTCGCGCTCGCGGAAGGCGTAGAAGAAGATGGTCATCGCGCCCAGATCCATCGCATGCGTGCCAATCCACACCAGATGGCTCGCCAGCCGCGACAGCTCCGCCAGAATCACCCGCAGGTACTGCCCGCGCGGGGGAATCTCCACCCCCAGAATCTTCTCGATGGAGAGTGAGAAGGCAAGGTTGTTGTTGTTTGCCGACAGGTAGTCCATGCGGTCGGTCATCGGGAGCGCTTTGTGATAGGTGAGGTACTCCGCCTCTTTCTCCATGCCCGTGTGCAGGTAGCCAATCACGCATTCCGCTTTGACGATGCGTTCCCCTTCCAGCTCGCACACGACGCGCAGCACGCCGTGGGTGCTGGGGTGCTGGGGACCCATATTGATAATCATCGTGCCCTCTTCGGTGCGCTCCACATGCGTAGCAACCGCTTCCGATGGAATATACGCCTGTCGCATAGCGGGAGAATTGTACCCTGTGGGTATACTCTCGCGTGGAGGTGAGGCAACCGATGAATCGCGAGTTTGTGGCGCTGGCACAGGACAAGTTGCGCGATTTGCAGATGGAGGCGCGCGCCGAGGGCGTGCGGCTGGGCGAACTGCGCAAAATCAACAAGGACTTCGCCAACGCCTACCGCTTCCGACGCATGACGGTCTACTACAAAGAGCCGTTCAAGCTCCGTCTGGAGTCGGAGGTGCAATCGCAACGGATTACCTACATTTTGAATGCGGGTCAGAAACTGGTGCTTGCCCCGCGTCAGCGCGTGCGCGAGGATGTGCGCAACTCGCCGGGCAAGCAGCAGACGCCGATGGACTTCGGCTTCTTCACGCCGTCGGTCGCGCGCCAGTTCGATGTGAAATTTTTGCGCGAGGAGCGCGAGAACGGCGCGCCCTATCTGGTGTACGAGCTGCAGTGGAACTACGGCGACGACGACGCGCGGCACATCGTGTGGATAGACCCCGAGAAACGCTATTCGGCGCGGCGCGTGTGGTACAGCCGCACCGGACGCTACCGCGCCCGATTCGAATACAAAGACCCCGTGCAAGCCGCGCCCGGAATCTGGATCCCCAGCAAGGTAGAGGTCTATAATGTCGACCAGCGCTTCGGCGGGCGCACGGTGAACACCAATATTCGCGTCAATCAGGGACTGGATGACCAGCTCTTCCGCGTCTGAACCCTTCGCAGCGGTCGCGCCCTATTACGATCAGCTGATGCAGAGCATCCCCTACCTGTGGTGGATGCACTATGTGGAGACGCTGCTGGACTACTTCGACCGCCCCGCGCAGAAGATTCTGGACCTGTGCTGCGGCACGGGCAATTTGAGCGAGCTGCTGGCGATGAGCGGCTACGAGGTGGTGGGCGTAGACCGCTCCGCAGCGATGATTGAGCAGGCGATACGCAAGGCAGAGCAGCATCAGTCACGGGTGCGCTACTGCGTGCAGGACGCCGCCGCGCTGGAACTGGGCGAGACTTTCGACGGCATCGTGAGCCTGTTTGACAGCCTCAACAACATCACCGAGCCAGAACGGTTCGCGGAAGCGATGCGCCGCGCCTATCGGCATCTGAACCCCGACGGAATCTTCATCTTCGACCTGAACACGGAGTACGCCTTCGTGCGCAAAATGTTCGACCAGACGCTGCTGGAGCCGAGCGCGCCGCTGCGCTACCGCTGGCGCAGCCAGTACGACCGCGAGACGCGCTTGTGTACGGTGCAGATGGAGTTCTGGGTACGCGAGGGCGCTGGAGAGCGCTACTTCACTGAGATTCACACCCAGCGCGCCTATACGGAGAGCGAGGTGCGCGAAATGCTCTATGCGGCGGGCTTCCCGGAGGTGCATGTGCTGGACGCCTACACGCTCCATCCCCCTGAACGGCGGAGCGATCGGGTGTTTTATGTGGCATTGCGGTGAAAACGCTTAACTCGCCTGCGCACGAGACAGCAACTCATCGATAAGGCGGGTCAGAAATTTGGTTTTCTCATCCAGCCGAACGCGCACGACATAGCCTGCGGCATAGCCGCGCACGATGTCTATCCTCGGATCGTCCAGAATCACCATTGGCGCGTCTCGCCAGACGCTCTGTTGCAGGGAGGCGATGATCTCCGCGACGGCAGATTCATCTCCACGCAACGCGGTGGCGTCAATAAAAACAAGCGTGGGCACACACTTGTCCGTAAGGTCGCAAACACTGCCCACGCGGATGTTGGCGGGACGCTTGCCAATCGCAAGTTCCACGGCTCGCTTACCGCGCCCACCAGCGGGGACGATCGCTATTTCCAGCACTTCGCTACTCCACGATATACACCGTCTTGATATTCACAAACTCGCGCAAGCCGAACACGCTCAGCTCGCGTCCGAATCCGCTCTCGCGCACGCCGCCAAACGGCAGGCGTGGGTCGGAAAACACATGGTGATTGACGAACGCGCTGCCGACCTCGAGGCGATTGCAGGCGATGTCCTCGCCGACGCGCAGGTTCTCGGTGAACACGCTCGCGCCCAGCCCGTAGCGCGTGGCGTTAGCAACCTGCACGGCTTCGTAGCGGCTGTTGACCGGATAAATCGGCGCGACGGGTCCAAAAGTCTCCTCGCTCCAGACGGGCATCGTCGGCGCGATATTGGTGAGCACAGTCGGCGGGTAGAAGTAGCCCTTGCCGCCGGGGAGAGCGCCGCCCAGTCGCACCTCCGCACCCATCTCGACGCTCTCCTGCACCTGGCGGTGCAGGTTCTCGCGCAGGTCGGCGCGCGCCAGCGGGCCGAGGTCGGTCGCCTCGTCGCGCGGGTCGCCCATGCGCAGCGCACGGCTCTGCTCGAGAAACCGCTCCACGAAGTCGTCGTACACCAGCGAGTCGACGATGAAGCGTTTGATGGCGATACAGCTCTGTCCCGTGTTCTGGTAGCGTCCCTGAATGCACTGGGGCACGGCGCGGCTCAGGTCGGCGTCGTGCAGGATCAGCGCGGCGTCGCTGCCGCCCAGCTCCAGCACGCACTTTTTGAGCGATTCGCCCGCCAGCCGCGCCACCTCCCGTCCCGCGCACGTGCTGCCCGTGAAGGTCACCGCCGCAATCGCGGGATGGCGAATCACCTCGGGAATCATCTCCGTCTCGGCGAGCAGGGGGAACAGCAACTGCTCCTCGCTGTCGCTCTGGTCGAAGGCGTCTTTGAGCATCAGGGCGCAGGTGGGCGTGCTGGGCGCGGGCTTGACCACGACCACATTCCCCGCGGCGATCGCGGGCGCGGCAAAGCGCACCACCTGCCAGAAGGGGAAGTTCCATGGCATAATCGCCAGTATCACACCCAGCGGCTGAAAGGCGACATAGCTCTTGTCGGCTTCGGTCTCCACCTCGATGGGCTGAAGCATGCGTTCGAGGTTGTTCGCGAAGTATTCCAGCCCACGAGCGCACTTTTCGATTTCGGCGCGCGCCTGCTTGATGGGCTTGCCCATTTCAAGGGTAATCTGCTGGGCGTAGGTTTCGAGGTCGTCGCGCAGCGCCTGCGCGACGCTGGTGAGGGCGCGGGCGCGTTCGGCGGGGGTCGTCTCGCGCCAGCGCAGGAACGCCAGCCGCGCCATCGCCAGACGCGCCTCGATGTCGTCCCAACTGTCCGCGGGATATTCCCGAATAACCTCTTCCGTGTACGGATTGCGCGAAATGAACGGCATCAGAAGTTCAGCGTGCGCGACACGACCACAGGCAGCGAGTCGGAGTAGGCGATGTTGAACCCGCCGAGCCCCAGTCCCGCGGTCCAGCCCGTTTTGGAAGCGTAGCCTGTGCGGAGCGCAATCCCGCCCAGCCGCTGCTCGTAGCCCAGCCGAATCTCGCCCTTGCCCGCGTTGTTGCCGATGTCGATAAAGTCCACAGCAATCAGCGATCCCGTCTCCAGCTCGACGGCGATGCCTGCGTGGTAGGTGCGATTGAGCGGCTTGAAGTTGAACACCTGCCCGTCGCGGTTGGTCGCCTGAAACCGAATGTTCGGCTCGATGAAGTTCTCCACGACCAGCGCGAGGGTATAGGTTTGGTCGCCTGTCGGTCGCCACAGGAATCCAAGGTCAACGCCTGTCGCGCTGAATTCGCGGTAGTCGCGTCCCTGCAGTTCGGGTGCGCGGGTGGCGTTGCTGCCCGCCTGCAGCTGCGCCTGATCGGCGAAGTAGTGCGTGTAGTAGAGTTTCAGGTTGCGCAGGCGCACGCCGACGGCGAGGTCGCCCTGCTCGGAGGGCAAGCGCACGCCCGCCGTGATGTCGGGCAGGCTCACCACGCCCACGGCAATCACATCGGCGCGAGAGTTAGCAGGGATATTCTCAGGGTTGCCGTCCGTGCGCGCCCAGTTCTGCAGCGGCGCGTTCGGCAGCAGGCGCGCGTCCACAATCCCGCCCATAGAAATCCCGACGCCGCTGGCAATCACGCCCAAATCGCCCGTCAACAGCAGGCGCGTGTCCTGACCCGCATATTTGCGCAACAGTCCTGCGGCGGTCGCGATGTCCGCCGCGCTCCCCTGCTGAATCTCGAGATCGTCAATCAGGCGGTTGAGGGATGCGCCCTGCGCCGTCGTGTCGATGTTGCCTGCGCCAAAGCGGAAGCCCTGCACATAGGCAATCACCGCGGGGTTCTGGAACGACTGCGCGGTCGGGCGACGGATGACCGCCAGCCCCGCGCCGCCCATCCCCGCCGACGACGAGCCGCCAAACGATAGGTCTGCCCAAACGGGCAACGCGAATACACTCAGCAACCAGATGGCAATCCTTCGCATCAGGAATTCCTCCACGAATAGACAATTCGCAGAGCGCGGATACTCTCCTGCCTGCGCCCCCTGCAAAATTGGGGGGCGCGCGCCTACAATTCAGAGGGCGTCACTACGCCTATGGAGTGCTGAAGCGGGAGCTTCCGCAATCAGTGCTCCCAAAAGTGGCGATGAGTGTTGCATTTATTGACCAGGCAAGCGGTTTGCGGGCGCGGGTGTCGGCGCACAACCCCCTGCGCCTGCCTATGCTGTACGCCGATTTCCTGCTCTTTTCTGGGGCGCAGGTGCGGCTCCCGCCGACGACGCTGGTGTGGCACTGGCGTCCGCGCGTCGCGCCCGCCGTCGGGTGGGATTTGCAGTCGCGCCTGCATGTAGTGGGCAGTCCCGCGCAGTTCGACCTACTGGAGTTCCAGCGGTGGCGCGCCCTGTTTCCCGAGTGGCGGCTGGTGGGGCGGCGACTGGAGCTGCTGCAAATCGCCGATGTCGCCTGCATCTGGCTCAAAACGGGCGTGGAATTGACCCCGCGCCTGCACATTCTGCTGGGCTGGCTCTGCAGAAGCCGACCTCAGATGCCAATAATTCTGGCAGGTATCGGGAGCGGCGCCGCGCAGCGAATTCAACAGTGGGTGCATTCCAGGTATCCTCTGGAGTGCTTGACGCAGGAGCAGGCAATTCTGCGGGGCAGCCCGCCTGCGGAGGGCTACGCGCGACTCCTCCACTGGGCGTCGGCGTCCCAGCGCACTGAAGTGGCATCCGAGTTGTAGGAGGTATGTATGCAAGAGCAATCCTTTCGTATTCTGATGATTTCGGCGGAGGTTGCGCCATTAGCGAAGGTTGGCGGCTTGGCAGATGTTGCGGGCGCGCTGCCCAAAGCCCTGCTTCAATACGGACACGACGCGCGAATCCTCATGCCCGCCTACCCGATGATAGAATCGGACACACGCTGGCAGATTGAGCCACAAACGCAGTTTCAGGTCGCCATCCGCCCCGACTGGACGGAGACCGCGACCGTCTCCCAGCTGACCCTGCCGTCGGGTGTGCGCGTCTATCTGCTGCGGGTGGGCGACTGGTTCGCCAACGCGACGGAGTCGACGAAGGTGTACGCCGTGGACCCGCGCGCGTATGTCGCGTTCTGCCGCGCCGCGGTGGAATGGCTTGCGCGTCATTCCGACTGGACGCCGCAGGTGGTTCACTGCAACGACTGGCACACCGCGCTGGTTCCCGTCTACCTGCGCACGCACCGCACCGAGCGCACCGACCCGCTGGCGACCGTGTTCACGATTCATAATCTCGCGTATCAGGGCGTGTTCGAACAGGCGTTCTTCGGCGAGCTGGGGCTGCCAGATTACCTGTTCGACATCGAGGGGCTGGAGTTCTACGGCAAGGTGAATCTGATGAAGGGAGCACTGCTCTACAGCGACCGCATCAACACGGTCAGCCCGACCTATGCCGCCGAGATTCAGACGCCCGAATACGGCGAGCGGCTGGAGGGGCTGCTGCGCCGCCTCGCCGACGAACGCCGCCTGTCGGGCATCCTCAACGGCATCGACTACGACGAATGGAACCCCGAAACGGACCCGCACATCCCCGCGCACTACGCCGCGACGAACCTGCAGGGCAAGGCGACCTGTAAGGCGGAGTTGCAGCAGGCGTGCGGCTGGCAGCCCGACCCCAGCAAGGCGGTGATTGGGCTGGTCTCGCGCCTGACCGACCAGAAGGGGCTCGACCTCATCAAGGCGCTGGGCGCGAAGCTGCTGCAGATGCCCATTCAATTCGTGCTGCTGGGCACGGGCGACCCCGCGTATGAGCGATTCTTCCGCTCGCAACACAAGCGGCATCGCGCAAAAGTGCATGCGACCATCGGCTTCGACAACGCCTGGGCGCACCGCATCTATGCAGGCGCGGATATGTTCCTGATGCCCTCACGCTTCGAACCATGCGGACTGGGGCAGATGATTAGTTTAAGGTATGGAACAATTCCCATAGTGCGACAGACAGGCGGATTAGCGGACAGCATCGCACCGTATGACTCCGCGCGCGGCACGGGCAACGGGTTTGTGTTCCGCGAATACAGACCCGACGCGCTCCACGAAGCAGTGCATCAGGCAGTGGAAGCGTTCCAGAACGCTCAGGGGTGGCGCACACTTGTGGCGCGTGTGATGCAGCAGGACTGGTCGTGGAGTCGCTCGGCAGGCGCGTATAGCACGCTTTATGCGGAGTCGCTGGAGTTGCGCGCGGGGCGTGCGCCCGCCTACTCACGCTGACGGTCGCCATCCAGGCGCGCCCGCGGCTCCTGGAGGAACGCATGAGAACGCATGAACTGGACGGTCGTGCCCCGCATCACGGGCGGGCTGGGCTGTATGATTGTGCTGGTGCTGGGCATCGCCTCAGGGGTGGAGCCGCTGCTCTGCACCCTGCGCGGGCTGATTGGCGGCATGGTCGGCTGGATTGCCGGCGCGCTCTGGGCGGCAGTGATGAGCCAGCTCCTGCCCCCCGAAGCGACCGCCGCCCCCGAACCGCCCGCGTCCGCGCCTGCGACTGCCGACGAGACCGACACGGAATCGTCCCAGCAGGAGGCGGCATGACCGCTGTTTGCACGCTAAACGCCACTGTGCCCCCCGTTTACGAGGGGTTGGGGGGCTGGTTCGGTACAAGGTCAACTGATGCGCATCGCAAGCGTTCGCTCAGCCCTCACCCCCAGACCCTCTCCCGCGTGCGGGAGAGGGGAGACGCTTCTGTTGCAGCCTTCGCGCAAAGACACCTAAACGCCACTGTGCCCCCCGTTTACGAGGGGTTGGGGGGCTGGTTCGGTACAAGGTCAACTGATGCGCATCGCAAGCGTTCGCTCAGCCCTCACCCCCAGACCCTCTCCCGCGTGCGGGAGAGGGGAGACGCTTCTGTTGCAGCCTTCGCGCAAAGACACCTAAACGCCACTGTGCCCCCCGTTTACGAGGGGTTGGGGGGCTGGTTCGGTACAAGGTCAACTGATGCGCATCGCAAGCGTTCGCTCAGCCCTCACCCCCAGACCCTCTCCCGCGTGCGGGAGAGGGGGGCGTGCAAGCGTCGCGCCGTGCGCTATCCCCCTCTCCCAACCCGTTGGGAGAGGGGGACAAAGGGAGTGGGGGCAATCATACAGCGCCGATTTAGGAACGACGACCGCATGACTGACATAAGTATCACTGTGGATGATTCCGCTTCAGAGATACCCGAACTCCCCTCGCGCCGTGGCGGGAGTCCCAAAGAAGCGGGCGAATCGAATGTATCGGCTGCCTGCAAACCAACATGCAGGCGCCACTCAACGGAGAGCGGAGCCGCATAACACAAGCGGAGGGAGGTTGGCGTAGTCATGATGGATGGATTTCAGATTCAGGAGGCATGGAAACAGTTCAAGGTGTACGGCGACCCGCATGCGCGCGAGCAGCTGATTCGCCAATACGCGCATCTGGTCAAGCTGACCGTCACCCGCGTCGTGCCCTACCCCCCCAACGGGATGGAGTGGGAAGACCTCTATAGCTACGGCGTGATGGGGCTGATCCGCGCTGTGGATATGTACGACCCGACGCGCAATGTGAAGTTCGAGACCTACGCGATTGCGCTGATCCGCGGCGCGGTGCTGGAGGCGTTGCGCTCGGAAGACTGGGTGCCGCGCTCCGCGCGGGACAAGCTGCGCCAGCTCGAGCGCGTGTGGGTGCGCCTCGAAGCGAGCCTCGGACGCCCCCCAACCGACGAGGAAGCCGCCGAGGCGCTCGGCGTCTCGGTACACGACTATCGCCAGCTGCTCATCGACTACGCCCGCACCAACACCATCTCACTGGAGGCGTGCCTGGTTAACGGCGACGAGGAAGAGAATAACAACCTGCTGGAGACGCTCGCTGACGCAGAGGACCCCTATGAGGAGCTGCTGGAACGCGAGCGCACCCAGGCGCTCGCCGCCGCCATCGAGAACCTCGCCGAACGCGAGCGACAGGTGATTCAGCTCTACTACTACGAAGGGCTGACCTTCAAAGAGATTGGGCAGGTGATGAGCATCTCCGAGTCGCGCGTGTACCAGATTCACACCCGTGCGCTGGCGCGCCTGCGCGAGCAACTCTGCGGCTCGGTGGTCGATCCCCATGCGGATAGTTAGAATTTGGCTGCTTGTGGAATAACCCTCTCGTAAGGGGCACGCATGCAACAATGCAAGTCGTTCGTGGGGACGCCGTGCAGTCTGACGCGCCCGTTCGTGGTTGTGTTCGTGCTGCAGCTGATAACGCTGCGCTGGGGGGTGGATGTACCGCTCACGCCGACGCTCTACCTGCAGGCGCTGCTGACCTCGCTGGGCGTGGTGGGCGTTATCAGTGCGCTGCTCTATCGAGTGAACGCCCGCGCCTACGACGCGGCGAAACTGCAACATGCGCAGCTGACGCGCCTGCAAAAAGCCATCGAATCTTCGCCCGCCGCCGTACTGATTACCGACCCCGAACAGCGGATTGTCTATGTCAACCCCACCTTCACCAGAATCACTGGCTACACGCCTGAAGAAGCCCTCGGACAGCGCCCAAACATCCTCAAGAGCGGGATGATGCCCAAGTCGTTCTACCAGCAAAAGCACGACGCCCTGCAACGGGGCGAGCAGTTTCACGGCAGGGTGCTGAACCGTAAAAAGGGAACCGCTGTCAAGACGCCCGACAATGGCGTCGAGTTCAGTCCGCACACGCACTACTTGGCAGAAACAGTTGTCTCGCCTATCCTTGACGAGAAGGGCGCGCTGCTGGGCTACTTCAGCATTCAAACCGATATCACCGAGCAGGTAATGCGCGACGAGGCGGAGGCGCAACGCAAACAACTGAACCAGACCCTAACGCGCCTGGCGATTGCGCTGCAAGCCGAGACGCCGTTTCCCCAGCGACTCGCGCAGGTTCTGGAGACGCTCACGCGCGAAGGCGTCGTGGGCGAAAACAGCGCGCTGGCGTTGTGGGAGCAACAGGGCGAGTCGCTGGTCCTTGTCGGCGTCGCGGGCGCGCTGCAGGACTACTTCGGCGCGGGCTGGCAAACCCTCATCGCCAGCGAGTGGGACAATACGCAGCCACGCCCACTTCAACTCACGGTTCACGGACGCCCCACGAACGCCGTCGCCGCGCCCCTGAGATGGATGGAACAGCGGCTGGGAATGCTCATCCTAGTCTGCGACCGCTGCCGAATCGATCGGCAGGGGCTGAGCGTCGCGATGCGCGAGTTCTGCGAGTCGCTGGGCGAGCTGCTGGCGATGGCGCTCATGCGGGAGCGCTCGCTACAGGCGCTGCTGGAAGCCAAGCATGAGGCGGAGCGACTCGCGCAGGCGCGCAGCGAGTTCCTCGCCAACATGAGCCATGAAATCCGTACTCCCATGAACGGCGTCATCGGGATGCTGCACCTGCTCAAGGACACGCCGCTCAGCGCGGAACAGCGCGACCTGCTGCATACCGCCGAGACCAGCGCCCAGCATCTGCTGGAGATTCTGAACGACATCCTGAACCTTGCGAAGATCGAGGCAGGGCAGATGAAGCTGGAGCGCACGCCGACCGACCTGCGGCGGCTGGTCAAAGAGACCTGCGAAATGGTACGCCCGCAGGCGAGGCTGAAAGGCATCCTGCTGCGCGAAGAGCTGCCCGAAGCCGACCTGTATGCGCTCGCCGACCCGACGCGCCTGCGCCAGATTCTGCTCAACCTGCTCAGCAACGCCATCAAATTCACCGAGCGCGGCGAGGTCGTCGTCCGCCTGACGCAACTGCCCACATCCGCTGACGCCGCAGACCATCTCGCCCTGCGCTTCGAGGTGCAGGACACGGGAGTCGGCATTCCCCCAGAAAAGCAGCAGCAGATTTTCGAACCGTTCCGTCAGGCGGACGGCTCCACCACGCGCAAATACGGCGGCACGGGGCTGGGGCTGGCAATCTCCCGCAAACTGGTTGAACTGATGGGCGGGCAGATGGGCGTAATCAGTGCGGTCGGCGCAGGCTCCACCTTCTGGTTCGAGCTCACCCTGCCCGCTTCGGAAGCGCCCGCGCATGTGCGGCTGGAGAGGCAACTGCGGTCTGCCGAGCCGACCGCCCTCACAGGCTTGCGCGTGCTGGTCGCCGAAGACAACTATGTCAATCAGAAAGTGATTCGCCGCACGCTGGAGAGGTGGGGCGTCGAAGCGCAGATTGCTGGCAACGGCCGCGAGGCGCTGGAGTGGCTCTCGTGCGAGCCGTTCCACCTCGTGCTGATGGATTGCCAGATGCCCGAAATGGACGGCTACGAGGCGACGCGCCGCATCCGCGCCTACGAGCAACCGCGCGGGCTGCACATCCCGATTATCGCCCTCACCGCCAACGCGCTGGAGGGCGACCGTGAAAAGTGCCTCGAGTGCGGCATGGACGACTACCTCACAAAGCCTCTCAACCCCGACCTGCTGTGGGAGAAACTGATTCACTGGGGCGTCCCCCGCTTGCAACAGGCGACGCAAGCAGCGTGAGCCTATCAGGTACAATTGCGCCGTGCAGACAATTACGCTGCCCGAGCCGACGCTGCCGCCGATTATCCAGCGCGTGTGGCTCGATGAACGCAAAATCAAGCGCAAGGTCCGACGCATCGCGCAGCAGATTGACCGCGACTACGCGGGGGTGAACCCGCACCTGGTCACGGTCATGAAGGGCGGGCTGTTTTTCCTGACCGACCTCGCCCGCGCGATGACCATCCCCCACACGCTCGACTTTCTCGCCATCACCAGCTACGGTCCCCAGGCGCAATCGGGCGAGGTACGCATCACCAAAGACCTCGATGAGCCGATTGCAGGACGCCATGTGATTATCGTGGAGGATATTCTGGACACGGGGCTGACCCTGGCGTACATCTACAAAAATCTGGAGCGTCGCAAGCCCGCCAGCCTCAAAGTGTGCGTGTTTTTAGACCGCCCCTACCGACGGCTCATCGACATCCCGATTGCCTACAAGGGCTTCGATGCGCCTGACGAGTTCCTGGTGGGCTATGGGCTGGACTGGCGTCAGCAGTATCGGAGCCTGCCCTACATCGGGATTATCAAGCCCGAAGTGCTTCGGGCGGAGATGCAGGGGTGAGCGGATGCGGGCGACCGTTGCGCTGTGGGCGGCGTTTCTGGTGATTATCGTGCTGTTTGCGGCGTCGCTGATGGCGGCGCATCAGGCAGGCGGCGGCGCGCTCGCCCGCACGAACGCGCCCACCATTCCCCCCAACCGCCTCATTCTCGATACGGGCGACCTGATGATTGAGGGCTGCATCGCGCCGTTGCCCTCGGGCGAGCAGGAAGTGCGCCTGAAACTGCACAACACGGGGCTGAGCGCGCTGCGCAACTTGCGGCTCGAAGTCGAGCTGGGAGGCAAACCGCCAAAAGCGCCTGCCGCGCCCATCTCCATCCGCCGATTCCCGCGCAAGCCGCAGCCCGAGGTCGTGCTGCTGTTCGAGCCGACCAAAAGCCGTCAACTGCGTGTGAAGGCAAGCTATCAATGGGGACTGCTCGGTTCGGGCGCAGGCGGCGGCGAGGCTACCAGAACGCTCGTTCGATGTCAGAGCGCGCCGAGCCAGTGAACCCGCGCCTGCTCAATCACAAGCGCGCCGCCCGCCTGCTTACGCAGCACGCCCAGCACCGCGACCCGGTCGCCCTGCAGCAACGGGAGCGCAGGCGCGCTCACCTGCACGGCGACCGTCGCCTCGCCCAGCGCGTCGCGCACGATGAGCGGCGCGTCTGCCTGCAGCCAATCCCCCACGACGACCTTGTTCAACAGCAGCACAGGCGTCCCGTCGGGCAGCGGCGCGAGGCTCTCGATGCGGCGCACTATCTGCGCGTCCGTATCGCTTAGCAGCACGGGCAGGTTCACACCCATCCCCGCCGCGACCCAAACCGTTCCCAACGACCGCGCGGGCAGCCCTTCCCCACGGGCAATCAGCGTATAGGCGCCTGGGGGCAGATGCACCGCCGCGAAAAAGCCGTTGCCGTCCGCCGTGAGCGTGCGCACGAGCGAGCCTTCACGGTACACCTCCACCGTCGCGCCGTCCACAGGCGAGAGGCTCCGCGCATCCAGCACCGTGCCCATCAGGTGTCCTGCGGTGGGCGCGAGCTTCCACGGGAGGGGCGGCGTCGGAACCCACGCGCCGAAGTAGTCGCCCAGCGCACGGTAAAACGCCTCGTCGTAGCGGCGCGCGCCCTCCTCCGTGCCGACGCCTGTCGTCGCCGCATACGAGAAAAAGTTCACCCCCTGCACGCGGTTGCCCGCAGGCGACGGCGCACGCGCAAACTCAATCTGCTTGAATGTGTTCTCCAGGCTGTTGAGATAGTTGCCAATCCCCACCACGCCGATGCGCCCGTGCTGATGGTCTTTCAAAAAGGTCGCCCAGTTGCGGAAGAACGCCGCGCGCGACGGGTTCGACTCGTCGTAATAGACCATCGGGATTGCCATGTCCAGAATGCCCTCTTTGAGCCAGCCCTGCCAGTCCTGAAACACGGCGCGGTAGGCGGAGCGGTTCACCCAGTCGTCGCTGGTTTGCGGTCCGTCGCCCCATGTGATAAGCGCGGCGCTGACTCGTAGGCGGGGCTTGAGCGCGGTCGCCTGCGCGTAGATTTTGCGTACCACCGCCGACACCTGATCGCGCCGCCACTGCTTCCAGAGCGGGTCGGTCGGCTCTGGCTTGCCCGTGCGCCCGTACCGCTGATTGAACCGCGCCACACTCACGGGATTGTAGCCCCAGCGCTCGCCCGTGTAGCGAATGTAATCGAAGTGAATACCGTCCACATCATAGCGGCGCACGATGTCCAGCACGACCTTCGTGAACCACTCGTGATAGCGCGGATGTCCCCAGTCGCCCCCGTAGCCCACTTCCGTGACGCGATTGCCGTCGTAGTCCTCGGTCTGGATTTCGGGCAGGCGGTTCAGGATATGTCTTGGGTCGTTGGGCCAGCCGCTGCCAGGCCAGATGGGATGGCTGTTGACCCACACATGCACCTCCACGCGCGGGGTTTCGGAATGCGCCTTCTCGATGAGGTACGCCAGCGCGTCGAAGTCCGCCTGCTGCTGCGTCGCGAACGGCTCCAGCGCGGAGCGATAGTGCGCGTCGCCGCGTTTGCGCATCTGCACAATCACGGCGTTCATATGCGCCGCGCGCACCCGCCGCAGGAGCGTATCCACCTGTTCGGGCGTATGGAACCCCTCGTTGAAGCCGTCTACCCAGAAGCCTCGAAACTCCGCCTGCGCCTGTCCCAGTGCAAGTGTCATCGCAATCCCTACCGCCAGCGTCCATCCGTATCGCATCGGGCGATAGTGTACCTGACGCTCAGTAGCGGAACTCCAGCAGTTCCACAGGCGCGTGCGTGAGCAGCTCGCAGCTGTCGTCGGTCACCAGCACATCCTGCTCGATGCGCACGCCGCCCAGTCCCGGCACATAGACGCCCGGCTCGACGGTGAGTACCATGCCCGCCTCCAGCGGTTTTTTATCGCGGAACGAGAGACCCGCGCCGTCGTGAACCGCAATCCCGATGGAGTGCCCCAGCCCGTGCCCAAAGTAGTCCGCCAGCCCGTACCCGTCCAGCGTCTTGCGGGCGAGGGCGTCCACCTGTTTGCCCTTCACGCCGGGGCGAATCGCCTCAATCGCGCGGTTCAGGGCGTCCAGCACGGCGGTATAGATTTTGCGCTGTTCAGGCGACGCGCTGCCAATCACCACCGTGCGCGTGAGGTCGGAGCAGTAGCCGTTCAGGCGCGCGCCGAAGTCCACCGTCACGAAGTCGCCGTTCTGCAGGCGTCGTTCGGAGGGCTTGCCGTGCGGCAGCGCGGTGCGCTCGCCCGACACGGCGATGGTCTCGAATGCAGGGTACGCGCCCTGCCGACGGATGTAGAAGTCGATCTCCATCGCGATGTCCCACTCGGCGATGTCAGGCTGAAAGAGGCGCTGGATATGCTCGAAGGTCGCGTCGGCGAGTTGCGCGGCGGCGCGCAGATGGGCAATCTCTTCGGCGTCTTTCACGCGGCGCAGCTTGTCGACGGGCGCGCCCGCAGGCTTGAGGCGTATCCCCGCTTTGCGCATCGGCTTGCGCATCCCCTGCAGCCAAGCGACCGATACGCTACTCTCCACGCCCAGCGTGCGCACGCCCAGCGACTGCGCCGTCTCCGCCACCGTCTCGCCGAACTCCTTCAGCGTCGGGTTCACGAGGATTGGCAGGTCCGCCACCTCGCCCTGCGCCTGCGTCGCATAGATGCCGCCCGTCAGGAACTGCGCCTCGTCGGGGGTCAGCAGCAGCGCGCCGAACGAACCCGTGAAGCCCGTCAGGTAGAACAGGTTGCCCGCGTTCACAATCAGCAGCGCATCGGGCGGGTTTTTGCCGCCGAAGACCGCCTCCCGCAGCTTCGCCCGCCGCGCCGCGTAGCCTAATCCAGCGGCTTGAGCTTGATGTTGCGATACCATATCGGGTCACTGTGATTCTGGAGCGCGATGTAGCCCGGGCGCGTCATCGTGTTGTAGGCGTACTTGAACTTGTTCGGCGTGCCGTCGGGATTGCGCCCCGCCTCTGTCCAGCGGCTGAGGTCAATCTCATTTATCTTCTCGCCGTTCAGGTAGACCACAATCCGATTATCCTTGCAGATGATGTGATAGCTGTTCCACTCGCCCGCGGGTTTGGCGGCGTTTTTGCTGGGCGCCTGAATGTCGTAAATCGCGCCGCAGTCGTGCTTGCTGGGTTTCTCCTTGCCGTAGCTGTCCAGCACCTGCACCTCGATGCCTGTATGTACGGGGTCGTTCTTGTCCCATGTGCGCAGGAACACGCCGCTGTTGCCCCGCGGGGCGACCTTGAACTCCAGCTTCAGCTCGAAGTTTTTGTAGACGCCGTCGGCGTAAATCATCCCACCGCCGCCCTTGCCCGTGCAGTGCAGGGTTCCATCCTCCACCACCCACGAGCCGTCGACGCCCGCGACTGTCCAGCCCTTGAGGCTCTCGCCGTCAAAGAGCAGTTTCCAGCCGTCTTTCATCTCCTGTTCGCTCAGATGGTTCGCCTGCTGCAGCGCGACGGCGACGCCGACCAGCAGCGCAAACACGCCTATCAGAAAGGCAACAGATTGAGTTCTGGGTCTCATAGTAAGGCGTTTCGCCATGCACGCGCAAACTCCTGCCGCCCGACTAATCCTGCAGCCGCCGATAGCACCACTTCGCCGTGTGTCCCTCGTCAAAGCCGTAATCCTGCGGAAACACCGCCTTGAACGCCTCACCAGAATCGGGGCGCGCCAGACCCTCAGGTTCGCTTCAGGCGCAACGGCGCGGCGTAGAGCGCGGGCGCGAACCACGCCGCCCGCTCCGCCGCATACACCCGCGCCGCGCGCACCCACGCCTCAATCGGCAAATGGCTCATGGTTGATGGTTCTCCCGAATCTTTTCAATCGCCCTACGGGCGAAGTCGCGTACCCAGCTATATTTGTCAATACGGGCAACTTTCTCCAGCGCGGGGATGGCTTGCGGGTCGCCGATTGCGCCCAAGTCCCAACACGCCGCCTGACGAACATGTCCATATCCATCCCCCCAGCGCCTGAAGGAGCACGGGCACAGCAGGCGCGCCCGCCTGCGATAGCTCTTTGACAGTGCGCAGCCGCAAATCTCGATCCTCTGTCCACCACTTGCGTCCCTGCAAGTAATGGCTGCAGGGCGCCATCCGCGTCGACCCCTCGCCCAGCAACTCCACACAGGGGTTGTCAACTAACTCATACTCGCCCCAGCCTGTGATGCGCAAACGCACAGGGTGCATGTTGCCCTCCGCGCAGGGCGCTTGCAGTTCCAGCACAACGCCTTGCCAACTCATCGCCAGCGTCCCTCCAGTATCGGGGTCAGTTCTTCAAAGTGCGGGCGCGCCCCAGTAGCCTTTGGGCGTTGAGGTCGCCAGCGCGAGTAGCAGTTCGGTGGCTCCTTCAGCGTAGACGGGCATGGCTGTATGTAAATACGCCCATCAGTAGGGTATTCCTGCTGGGGTTCGCGGGGTTTTGGGGGAGACTCTCTGGCGCCTAAATCCTGAAATCATCAACGGTCAGGTTCGGGAAGGCGTACTCGGTGTAGAGGCGCAAGGAGCGCACCCCCTTCGCATCGGCGTACTCGATGCGCAGGGGCATCAGGTCTGTGCGCTCCAGCATGATTGCTGCCCGTTGCACGGGGTCGTTTCGGGGCGCGAAGATGAGCTGGTAGCCGTTGCGTTGCCCCTGTTGCACGTTTTTGACAGGCTCCGTCTTCGCGCCGCGAAACAGCCGCTGAAGGTCTTTCAGGATGTACCCCAGATCGGTCTCGAAAAAGCGTGCGATTTCGGGGTCGTTGAGTTCGTACACGCGGCGGATGAACCCCTTGCGGGCGTGTACCTTTTTCTCCGCGTCGGGGTTGTAGGTCAGCACCGCGCCGTTGCTGAAGGCGTCGCGCTGCACAATGGTCATCTTGCGGTAGTGCGGCTGCAGGAACTCCAGCGTGTAGATTTGCTTCGCGCCGAGCTTGCCCGTTCGCTCCTCGCGCTCCTGAAACTCCCATGTGTAGCGGTAGGCGCGTGTGCGGGCAACCTTCTGCGCGAACTGCGCCATCAGCTGCTGCGGGGTCGGGGGTTGCATCGCTCACACCTCCGGCGCGATAAATTGTTCCAGGTAGCGTTTACCGATGAGGAAGCCCTCCTCGCGTCCGACGGCGGCGTCCTCGTGTTCAATCGAGAGCACGCCGTTGAACCCGACGCGGCGCAACGCACCGATATACTCGCCCCAGCGCACGCTGCCCAGCCCCGGGATCACATACCGCCACCAGCCGCTGCCCTGATTACCCACATACTCCAGCCGTGCGCGCATCACCTCCGTGTCTTTCGCATGCGTATGAAAGATGCGCGAGCCGAACAGGAACACCGCGTTGATGTAGTCAATCTGCTGCCAGAGCAGGTGCGAGGGGTCGAAGTTCAGCCCGAAGTTGGGATGCGGCACGACCTCGAACAGCCGCTGCCAGTGATCCAGCGCCTGAATGTTGGTCGCGAACCAGTTTTCGAGGGCGATATTCACCCCGCGCTCGCCTGCGTACTCGCAAAGCGGATGGAACACTTCGGCGCAGTCTTCCTCGATGGTCTGGATTTTGCTCTTGCCGGGCATCGGGTGTCCCGCGAGGGTGCAGACGACCTCCACGCCGAGCGTGTGCGCAATCTCAATCGCGCGCCGCACGCCCGCGTTGTTGCGCGCGCGCTCGTTCGGGTCGGGATGGGTGTTGTTCGTGTAGAACGCGACGGCGGACAGGCGCACGCCCGTGCGCTCTATCAGACGCTGTAGCGCGTCCACATCGGGAGCCTCCAGATTGAGGTGCGGATGCCCGTACCCGCACGCGAGTTCGAGCGTTTTGAACCCGTGCTTCTGCGCGAACTCGAAGACCTTCTCCAGCGGCTCGTTCGAAAACGGCGCGGTCAAAATGCCCACATGCATAGTGCATATAGGGTTCGAGGCGCGCACGGGAATTCCTGCCAACGGGCGTCAGCCGTGCGGATTGCCTTCCAGCAGCAGGTAGCACATTGGGCAGCCGTACAGCCCGGTTTCGCGCGCCTGCTGGGTCGTTGCGCCGCAGAAGGGGCATGCGGGGTAGGTCTGCGGCGGCGGCTTCAGGCGTCGCAACCAGCCCACAAGGGGAACGCCCAGCGTGCGGCGGCTCCACGCTTCGGCGCACGAATCGCACAGGCGCAGGCGTTGCAGCCCTGCCTGCGCCTGATAGGTTGCCATGCGTTCACAATAGGCGCAGCTCATCGCACGCCGACGCCTATCCGCACGCCGTCCACACGCACACGCTGGCGGAACTCGCCGATGATGCGCGTGGTCAGCTCGCCCGGCTTGCCCGTTCCAATCGGACGGTGATCCAGCGCCACCATCGGGATAATCTCCGCCGCTGTGCCCGTCAGGAACGCCTCATCGGCAGTGTAGACATCGTGCAGCGTGAGCCAGTCCTCCACGACGGGGATGCCCAAATCGTGCGCAATCTCTATCACTGTGTTGCGTGTAATCCCTTTCAGAATCCCGCATGCGGGATGCGGCGTGCGCAGCGCCCCGTCGCTCACGATAAACAGGTTGTCGCCCGTCGCTTCGGCGACATAGCCCTGTGCGTTCAGCATCAAGCCCTCGCCCGCGCCCTGACGGTTCGCCTCCATCTTCGCCTGGATGTTCGCCACATAGCGACCGATGGACTTGATGCGCGGGTCGAGCGAATCGGGCGTCATCACGCGCGTGGAGACCGTCACTACCCGCACGCCCGACTCATACATCTCTGGCGGATAGAGCGCCAGGCGCGTGATAGCAATCATCACATTGGGCGTCTGGTCAATGTTTTCGGGGTTCAGCCCGATGCCTGTGCCGCGCGAGACCGAGAGGCGGATGTAGGCGTTCTCGGCGTCGGCGGCTTCCGCGGTGTCAATCACACGCTGCTTCAATTCGTCGTAATCGATCATCCCCTGAATATCCAGATGGCGCACGCCATCATAGAGGCGTTTCAGGTGGGGGTCTAACTTAAAGATATTCCGACTGTAGATACGGATGCCTTCGAAGAGACCGTCTCCATACAGGTAGGCGTGGTCAAAGACGGGCAGGCACGCTTCCTCTAACGGGGTGATACGACCGTTCCAGTTGACCATCATGCGCATCGTTGCATAGCCTCCTTGTGCAGGCGTCTCGCGGCGGAGGCGTCGGCGCTCCCGCCGACGAGAAGACCGCTTGCCCATGGGGATTATACCCTATCTTCCTGCCCCGCCCATTGGCATCAATTTAAGCCCTTTTGGGCTATAATCTTAGCATGCACAACGGCAACTGACATCTACTGAACAGCTGGAGAACATCCTGCGACGACTCTTGGACACCGAAGCCGACACACTCGCGAA
>JBBIQK010000032.1:0-34601 GCA_037442365.1 Armatimonadota bacterium
ACTCCCCTTGACACGGAGGTTAAGCTATGCGAATCGTGCTTACAGGAGTAGGGATTCTGCTGGCGTTGTCGTTTGCGCTGGGTCAGGTGGAGCCGCGTGGTGAGAACCCCGCTATTCGGGTGAACACGCTGCTGGGGGCCACCGGGCTGATTACCGTGCCCACTTCCACCACCACGCGCGTGGAGCGCTTCCAGCTGGGCACTGCGTTCGGCAAGGACATCCGCACCGTCTCGTTGAACTGGGGCATCTTCGACAGCATCGAGGTGGGCGGCACGGTGGTCGATCGCAACAACCAGAACAACAAGGTCATCGCGACGGCGAAGGTCACCATCATTCCGCAGAACTTCGACTGGCTGGAGCTGGGCTTCGGGACGATTGACCCCTTCGACGCTATCGATAACACCGTCTACGGAATGGCGAGCGTGAATGTGCGCGTGCCAACTCAGGCGCCCGAGGATGTGGTCGGGTTGCGCCTGCATCTCGGCTACGGCACGGGCATCTACCGCGACAAGATTATCGGCGGCGGCGAGGTGTTTCTGGGCAATCAGTTCGCCGCGATTGTCGAGTACAACGGCGTGGACACTAACGCCGCTCTGCGCTATGTGCATGACGACTCGCTGCGCCTGCAGCTGGGCACACAGGCGAAGGTCATCTACTTCAGCGCGACCTACGGGCTGAGTTTCTAACCTGCAGGAACTTCGAACACCGAGTCGAAAAACCTCCCTGTGCGAAGTTGCATCGCAACAGGGAGGTTTTTTTCTATGACATCACGAACAGCATTAGCGTTTTTTCTGAGCGTGTGCATCGGCTGGACCGCGTGGAGCCAGTCGCAGCCCCCCGTAGAGCTACGAGCGCGCGGCGACGCCATTCGAATCACGCGCGATAGCTACGGCGTGCCCAGCGTGCAGGCGAACACCCAGCCGGGACTGTTGTACGGACAGGGCTACGCCATCGCGCAGGACAGGCTCTGGCAGATGGAGCTGTACCGTCGGCAGGCGCGCGGCGAGATGGCGGAGGTGATGGGCACCCGCGCCGTTGAGCAGGACCGCGCCGCCCGCACGGAAGGCTACACCGACGCCGAACTGCAAGCGCAAATCAGCCGTCTGCCGCGCGAGCTGCAGGACGCGCTGGACGCCTTCGCGGAGGGCGTCAACGCCTGGATGCAGGAAGCCCAGCGCACGGGCAAACTCCCCCGCCAGTACGCCGAGAACGGCATCGAGCCGCGCCCGTGGCGACCGACCGACACAGTGGCGATTGCCGTGATGATGTTGCGCCGCTTCGGGGGCGTGATGTCGGCGGGCGACCTGCGCAACTACGCCTTCTACCAGCTGCTCAAGGCGCGCAACAAAGACCTCGCGGCAGCCTGGGCGAACGATTTGCTGTGGATTCAGGACCCGACCTCGCCGACGACCGTGCCCCCCGAAGACGACTCGCGCAAGGCGCACCGCCGCGACCCGCGCCAGACGCTGGAGCAGATGCGCAAACACCTTGATCTCCTGCCCGATATTGGGCTGAATGTGCTGCTGCCCGCGCTGCGCATCGCGTCGGGACAGGCGCAAATCGAGTTCGCGCAGGAACACGGGCTGTATACCCGCTTCGGTAGCTACGCGATTGCCGTCAGCCCGCAGAAGTCGGCGACGGGCATGCCAATGCTGGTCGGCGCGCCGCAGATGGGCTTCAGCCTGCCGCACATCGCCGCCGAGATTCACCTCAAGGGCGCGGGCATCAACGCGCGCGGCATGACCTTCCCCGGCACGCCCGGCGTGCTGATTGGCACGAACGAGAACCTCGCGTGGACCTTCACTTCGGGCGTGGCGGACTTTGTAGACGCCTTCATCCTCAAGCTCGACCCGCAGAACCCCGAACGCTACTGGTACAAGGGCACATGGCGCACCCTGGAAAAACGCACGGAGACCATCCGCGTCAAGGGGGGCGACCCGATTGAGCTAACCGTCTACCGCAGCGTGTACGGACCGGTGGTGGCGATGGACGCCCGCAACGCCGTCGCCGTGAGCATCAAGCTGAGCTACTGGAACAACGAGCTGGAGTCGTTTCAGGCATACTACGGCTTCCTGACCGCGCGCAGTGTGGACGATTTCGAGCGCGCCGCCGCACACATCCCCGCCTCGTTCAACGCCTTCTGTGCGACGCGCACGGGCGATATTGCCTACTTCTACTGTGGACGCCCACCCATCCGCGCGGAGGGCGTCGACCCGCGCCTGCCCGTGCCCGGCACAGGCGAGTACGACTGGCAGGGGATTATGCCGTTCTCCGAGATGCCCCGCGTGGTGAACCCGAAGCAGGGCTACATCGCGAACTGGAACAACAAGCCCGCCGTCTGGTGGGAGAACGCCGACACGCCCGTGTGGGGCATGATTTTCCGCGTGTACCGCCTGAACGACCTGATTCGCAGCAAGCCGCGCCTCACGGTGGACGACCTGAAGGCGTACATCCGCGACATTGCCGAGTACGACGAGGACGCGGGCAAACTGCTGCCGATTATGCTGCGCCTCGTTAAGCGCAACGAGCGGGCGATGAGCGACGAGTTGCGCGCCGCCGTGCGCCTGCTGGAATCGTGGGATTGCCATGAGCGCGAGGGGAGCGCCGCCAAAGCCCTCTGGGACGCCTGGCTGGACGCCGTGCGCACGCGCGTCTTCGCGGACGATCTGGGCAACTTCTTCAGCCCCGACCTGTTCCGCCTCGCGATTCAGTCGAGCTACATCGGCTACGCGCTGCTGGGCAGGCAAGCCGCCGTGCCGCGCCAGTACGACTACTTCAACGGCAAGAAGCCCGAAGAGGTCCTCACGATTGCGCTGGCGGACGCAATCACCCAGATGAAGCGGCGCTACGGCGAGTCAATGAACCTCTGGCGGTACAGCGCGCCGCGCATGGCATGGGGCAACGCGCTGCCCGGCGTGCCCTACACCGACCGCGGCTCGTACATTCAGATTATCCAGTTCGGCGCGGAGCTGTTCGGCGAGACGGTGCTGCCGCCAGGGCAGAGCGAAGACCCCAACTCCCCACACTACGCCGACCAGCGCGACCTTGCAGGCTGGTGGCTGTTCAAGCCCATGTCGTTGAAGTAGTAGCAACGCAGTGAGTTCCCTCTCGCGAGAGGGAACTCACTTTCGCTTCGTGATTTCTCACGCATACCTGCAGAGGCGTGCTGTTGCCCGCGCCTGTGCTACTTTGGAGTGCTGAAGCGCCGCTTCCGCACTCCATAAATTGCCGCTTTGCGAACTTCGATCCGCGGATTGATACTACACCTCGCTCCCTGTCCCCACGAGCGCGCTCGCCTCGCGTGTGCCAGCGAAGATGTCGCGGATAATCTCGTCGATGTCCACCTCTTCGATGGTGATGTCGTACACAGGCAGCGTCTGCAGAATCTCGCTGGCGATTCGGCTCACCTGCTCGCGCGGCGCTTCGATAACCGCCTCCAGCCCTTCGTGGCGCACGACGCGCCCGAATCGACTCAGCGTCTCCCCATCCGCAGGCTGCTCCAGCCGCAGGTGCAACGCCTTCGCGGGGCTGTAGCGCTCCACCAGCGCACGGAGCGTGTCGTCGAAAATCAGCTGCCCGTGATGGATAATCAGCACGCGCTGCGCCAACTCCTGAACATCCTGCATGTAGTGGCTGGTGAGCAGAATCGTCGTGCGCTCGCGTTGGTTGTATTCCTTCAGGAACTCGCGGATGCGCTTCTGTGAGACAACATCCAGCCCAATCGTCGGCTCGTCCAGAAACAGCACGCGCGGGGCGTGCAACAGCGCCGCCAGCAGCTCGCACTTCATCCGTTCGCCCAGCGACAACCGACGCACCTGCGTATGCAGCACATGCCGAATCTCCAGCATCTCCGCCAGCTCATGCACGCGCCGCTCGAACACCGCGTCGGGCACTTCGTAGAGCGCTTTGAGCAGCAGGTACGACTCATACGGCGGCAAATCCCACCAGAGCTGCATCTTCTGCCCCATCACCAGCGCAATCTGGCGTTGCATGTCGGGGCGACGCTCCCAGGGCACATAGCCCAGCACGCGCGCGCTCCCCGCCGTCGGGAAGATGATGCCCGACAGCATCTTCAGCGTGGTGGTCTTGCCCGCGCCGTTCGGTCCCAGGAAGCCGACCAGCTCGCCTTCTTCAATCGTGAACGAGATGTCGCGCACGGCGTGTACCTCGTGCCGTTCGCGCCGAAAGAGGCTCTTGATCGCGTTCCAGACCCCTGGCGGACGCTTGTAGGAGAAGTAGGTTTTGGACAGTCGCTCCACAACAATCGCTGGCATACGGCAAATATTATGGCACAGATGGCGGGGAATGTGGAAAAACATCCCATGCTATGAGACCGTTGGCAAAGGCACTGGGAATCGGACTGTTGGCGTCAGGGATTGGCGTTATGGTTGGACAGCAATTTGCGCCGAAGCCGAAGCCCATCCCTGCGGAGCCGCTGGGCAAACTCCAGTACGGCAACGAGCTGTTCGTCAAGGGCAAGTGGACGCCGCCGAAGGTGGACGAGATGACCCGCTACACGCTGGAGACGGAGGGGCAAAGACCGTTTGCGATTGTGGTCTCTTGCTCCGACTCGCGCGTGCCGCCTGAACTCATCTTCAATCAGGGGCTGGGCGATTTGTTCGTTGTGCGCGTGGCGGGCAACATCGTCAACGAGGAGAACCTGGCGTCGATTGAGTTCGCTGTGTCCAGCCTCAAAGCGCCGTTAATCGTGGTTCTGGGGCACACGAAGTGCGGCGCGGTTCAGGCGGCGGCGGCAGGCAAGCCTTTGGATGGGCATCTGCCGCATCTGGTCGCGCATATAGAACCCGTTGTGCAGTCGCTACACCGCACGCATCCGCACCTGAAGGGCGACGCGCTGGTCGAGCGCGTGATTCAGGAGAATGTGCGGCACACGATTCGCACGATACTGGAGCGCAGCGCGATTGTGCGCAAGCAGTACGAGGCGGGTAAGGTGCAGTTCGCGGGCGGCGTGTACCATCTGCGCGAGGGCAAGGTGGAGTGGCTGAAGCTGCCTGAAGGGATGGAGTCTGCCGCCTCCGAAAAGTCGTCCGCGCACGAGTCGTCGTACGGGGGGCATTAATACCAACTGTGCAGTCAAAGTTCGCAAATCGCCGACGCCTGTAGCCCTCACCCCCTTTGTCCCCCTCTCCCAACGGGTTGGGAGAGGGGGATAGCGCATCGCGTTCGGCGACGGGGTTAGCACGCTCACACCCCGCTTTGCCCCCTTGCTCACGGATTTGGGATGCTGCAGGGGCGAGGCGCGCCTCGCCCCTATGCAGCATGCCTTCCGCAGCGGAGAAGGCTCAGGTACACTTTGTACCGATGACGCGCTACGAGTTGCCGGCAGTGGTGGTGGAGCATCGCCTGCGCGCGACGAACCAGTACGAGCTGATTCTGCACGCCCCGCCGATTGCCGCGCGCGCCGCGCCGGGGCAGTTTGTGATGCTGCGCCCCATGCGAACGCACGCGCCCCTGTGGCGACGCCCCTACAGTATCCTGCGCGCCAACCCCGACAAGGGCGTGTTCAGCGTGTTCTATTCGTTGCAGAGCGCGTTCACCGAGCTGCTCGCGCTCAAGCCCATCGGCAGCACGGTGCAGACGCTGGGGCCGCTGGGGAGCTATTTTGTGCCCGTGCGCACGGCGCGGCGGCATATTCTGGTCGCGGGCGGGGTGGGCGCGCCGCCGCTCTACTTTTTCGCGTCGCGCCTGTTGCCGACCCTGCAGGCGGGCGAGCAAATCCTGATTCTGGCGGGCGCACGGCGACGCGACCTGCTGGTGGGGCTGGATGAGTTCCGTGCGCTGGGCGTCGAGGTGCGCATCGCGACCGACGACGGCTCGCACGGCTACAAAGGCTATGTCACTGAGCTGCTTGAACGCGCACTGGAGACCGACCCGACAGACGCCGCCGTGTACGCCTGCGGACCGAATCGGATGCTGCAGGTCGTGGCGCGCATCTGTCTGGAGCGGGGCGCGCCGTGCCAGGTGTCGCTGGACGCGCCGATGCCCTGCGGGATGGGCGTGTGTCTGGGCTGCGCCGTGAAGGTCGCTACGCCCGACGGCGGCGTGTGGTACAAGCGCGCCTGCGTCGAAGGACCCGTATTCCGCGCGGAGGAGCTGGTATGGGACTGACGCCCGACATGCAGGCGGCGCTGGGCAGGCTGACGCTGCGCAATCCGATTATGGTCGCGGCGGGCACTTTCGGCTACGGCGTGGAGTATCGCGACCTTGTAGACCTGACGGAGCTGGGCGCGATTGTCACCAGAAGCCTCACCCTTGCGCCGCGTCTGGGCAATCCGCCGCCGCGCGTGGCGGAGACGCCTGCGGGCATGCTGAACGCGATTGGACTGCAGAACGACGGCGTGGATGCGTTTATCCTCGAGACGCTGCCGCGCCTGCGCGAGGCGGGCGCGACGGTCATCGCCAGCGTCGCGGGGGAGACCCTCGAGGAGTATGTGCAGGTCGCTGCGAAGCTCAGCCGCGCGGAAGGCGTCGCCGCGCTGGAGCTGAACCTTTCGTGCCCGAATCAGGCGCGTGGGGGGGTGGAGTTCGGCGTTCAGCCTGAGTTGACCGCGCAGGTGGTCGCCGCCGTGCGTCAGGCGACTGACCTGCCGCTGATTGCCAAGCTGTCGCCGAATGGGGGCGAGATTGCGTCTGCGGCGCAGGCGGCGGTCGCGTCAGGCGCGGAGATAATCTGCCTCATCAACACCCTGCTGGGCGTCGCCGTCGACGCGCACAGGCGCCAGTTCCGCCTGGCAAGCAAAGTGGGCGGGCTGTCGGGACCTGCGATTAAGCCGATGGCGCAGTATCACCTGTGGCGCGTGCGCCAGTCGCTGCCTGACACGCCGCTGATTGGCGTCGGGGGCGTCAGCAGTGTGGAGGACGCCGTTGAGTTTATCCTGCTGGGGGCGCACGCAGTGCAAATCGGCACGGCGAACTATGTGCAGCCGACGATTGCGCTGGAAATCGTGCAGGGGCTGCGCGACTACCTCACAACGCACGGGTTCCCATCGGTGGATGCAATACGGGGGCTGGTGCAGTAGCTACGCCGCGTCCAGCCAGCGTGCGAACGCCTCCGCGCAGTCGCGAAACAGTTTCGGCGCGCGCCGTGCGAAATGCGCGACGCGGTTAAGGTCTATCTGCAGGTACTCATGCACCAGCACATTTCGGAATCCGCCCGCGCCGCGCAGGCGTCGGTACAACGCGGCAGAAAGAACCCCATGCGCCCGCAGCTCCGCCAGCGCGCCCTCATAGCTGTCGGGAAGCGTCCCGAAACGGCGCGTGAGGATATGCTGCGCCGCTTGCAAAATGAGCGTGATGCCTGTTTGCAGCCCGTGTTCCACCGTCCAGCGCAGGCTCAGATTGGTCGCCAGCGCATCGCCCGAGACGCGCGCGTAGTTGTCCAGCTCTTCTGCGACTCGTCTCAGGTTGAAAACCACCTGATGCACAAACTCGCGGTCGATATCCATCGGCGGTTGCCGTGCGTCGCGAGTCAGGCGACGCTGCTGGGCGCGCTGTTCGACGCACAGGCTCAACACTCCTGCCTCGTAGCGCGCTGCGGCGCATGCGTCGCGCGTATAGAGGCGCACGCCCGTGCGCAGGATCGCCTCTTGAAGCCAGAACGGCGCGGCGGGCAGCTCCACAAGGTCGATTCGATCGGTACCCAGCCCCAGCGACAAATCCGCATAGAGCGCAGGGAAGGAGTAGCCCCGATCGGGCACGATGGCGAGGTCGATGTCGTTCGCGCCGTCGGGGTCTTGGGCGGCGGAGCCGAACAGGTACGCCGCCTGCACGGGACAGCGCTTCAACCGCTCAGGCAGTTGCGCCAACCGCTCGCGGATGTCATGCGCTAATGGGGGCAGATGGGCATACTTCTCACGAACCGCCATAGCCGAAGTATACCCTCACCCCTTCACCGCGCCCGAAGTCAGCCCCGCGACGAACTCACGCTGCAGGTACAAAAACAGCGCCATCACGGGCAAGATGCTTAGCAGCGTGCCCGCCATCAGCATTCCGTACTGCTGCTGATAGATGCCCACCATCTGCGTGAGCGCAATCGGCAGGGTGAACCGCTCCGCGCTGTGCAGGATAATCTGCGGCCACAAAAACGAGTTCCACTGCCCCATAAATGCTATCAGCACGAACGCGCCAATCATCGGGCGCACAGTCGGAATCACGATTTGCCAGTAAATCTGGAACTCGGAGCAGCCGTCGATGCGCGCGGCGTGAATCAGCTCGGTCGGCACGCTCAGCATCGCCTGCCGAAACAGGAAGATGCCAAATACGCTCACTGCGCCGGGCACCAGCAGCCCCGCGTAGGTGTCCACCAGCCCCATCCGATAAATCAGCTCGTAGGTCGGCGCGAGGGTCACCTGTCCCGGAATGAGCAGCGTCGCGAGCATCAGCAGCGTAATCGCCTTTTTGCCCCGAAACTCGTACTTGGCGAGCGCGTAGCCCGCCAGCGAAGAGAAAAAGAGCTGAATCACGACCCCCGCACAGGCGACAAACACGCTGTTGGCGACGAAGCGCATGAAATCCACCTGCGTGAACAGGTCGTAGAAGTTTTTCAGGCTGGGGTTCGGCGAGAAGAAGGTGTACGAGAAGAGGTCTTCGGGGGCTTTGAGCGCGGCGGCGAGCAGCCACACCAGCGGCGTGAAAGTGAGCGCCGCAATCGCCGTCAGTAGCGCCATCGTCGCCCATCGAAGCGCGCGAGTCATCGGCTTTACATTTCGTGAGCGAGAAAGGAATTCCTACCACGCATCGCTGCTGGGCAAGGGTAGGGGCGCGGCTGCCGCGCCCCACGCAACGGAATGGGCTGTGCCGAGGGCGGAACAAGTGCCCTTGCAACAAGTTCGCTTGGGTCGTCTTTCGCGCAGGCAGGCGCGAAACAAACCGCCTCCTCACAGCTTCTCACGCCACCAGGCAAGGTACTGTTCCAGCCGATGGCGGCGCAGATCAGGCGGGCCGCTGCGCGATAGCCCATGACTCGACTCGGCGGGGTAGCGCACATACAGCACTTCCTTGCCCTGTCGTACCAGCGCGGCGAACAGCTGGTCGGCTTCTGTGATGGGGCAGCGCAGGTCGCCCTCGCTATGCACAATCAGCAGCGGGGTCTGGATGCGCCCCGCATACGCCAGCGGCGAACACTCCCAGAGCTTCTGCGGCTCGTCCCAGAAGTTGCCCTGCCAGTACCGATTGGGGATCTGCGGGAAGTCGGAAGTGCCGCCCATGCTCACCAGGTTCACCACGCTGCGATCGGTGATGGCTGCCTTGAAGCGGTTGGTGTGCCCCACAATCCAGTTGGTCATGTAGCCGCCGTAGCTGCCGCCTGCGACGCCCATGCGCATTTTGTCTACGAACGGCAGGCTCTCCAGATAGTCGGCGACGGTCATCAGGTCTTTGAAGTCGCGGTTGCCCCAGTCGCCCCGGATGGCGCGGGCGAACGCTTCGCCGTAGCCGACGCTGCCGCGCGGGTTGGTGTACGCCACGATGTAGCCCTGCGCCGCGTGCAGCTGGAACTCGTGGAAAAACACGCGCCCGTACATCGCGTGCGGACCGCCGTGTATCATCAGAATCGTCGGATACTGGCGGCTGGGGTCAAAATCGGGCGGCTTGAGCAGCCAGCCGTGAACGCTCACGCCGTCATCCGCCTGCACCTCGAACTCCTCGGGCGCGACAATCTGCACCTCGTCCAGCAGGGGCTGGTTGAACGCAGTTAGCGGGCGCGCCTCCAGCGTGTTGCCCGTGCGCTCGCCGAGGAACACCTCGTGCGGGTGGGTCGCGTCGCCCTTCAGCAAGGCGAGGCGATGCTCGTCCTGCGACAGGCTGAGGTCGGCAACTTCAAAATCGCCGTCCAGCAATTTATCCAGATGCGTGCCGTCCACCTTCACACGGTAAGGGTAGACGCCGCCGCGCTCGCTCACCAGAAAATAGAGGTGCTGACTGTCCGCGCTCCAGAGCAGGGGCGCGCCGCCGCCGAACTCGCGCACATCGGTCAGCGTGCCCACGCCGACCGTGTTGTCCAGATTCGGGATCAAATCCACTGTCTCGCCCGTCTCCAGCGAGACCAGCCACACATGGTCGTTGCGCGGGTACGAGTCGTCAGGATAGGGGTTGCCGATATAGGCGATGTAGCGCCCATCGGGCGACCATGCGAGCTGGTACTTGGGTCCGTCGGGCGCGGGAATGCGTCGCAGCTCGCCGCCCTCTGCGGGCACAACCCAGATGGCGTCGTAGCCCGGATGGTTGTCGGGGTCGGGCGTGCGGTTGCTGATGAAGGCAATCTGCGTCCCGTCGGGCGACCACACAGGGCTCGATTCGCTGAACTCGGGATCGGCGACGAGTTGCTGCGTCTCGCCCGTGCGCACATCGACCACATAGAGATGGTAGCGCTGGTCGACGAACGCACCGTCGCCGTCCAGTCGCCAGTAGGGGCGGCGGATGATGCGCGGCGGGTTGGAGAGTCCCTTCTCCTGACGCTCTTTGCGGGCGGCTTCGCGCCATTCGGGCGCGGTCTCGCGGTAAGTGAAGGCGATTCGCGTCCCGTCGGGCGACCACGCGAAGCTGCCGATACTGCCCTCTTCCAGATTCGTGATGGGGCGCGCCTCGCCGCCGTCGATGGGAATCACATAAATTTGCGCTTTTGGCTTCTGACGGTTGCTCACGAACGCAATCTGCCTGCCGTCGGGCGACCAGCGCGGCTGCGAATCGCTCCATTCGCCGTAGGTGAACGGCTGGGCCTCTTCGCCGACGCGCACGCGCCACAGGTTGGAGAAGTATTTGTTTTTTTCGGTATCGATCCACTTATAGACGAACACCACCTGCTCGCCGTCGGGCGCGATTTGCGGGCTGGCGAGCAGCTTGATACGGAACAGGTCGTCGATCGTGATAGTGCGTTTCATAGGTTTCCCTCCGCGGGAGGGGTTCGCGCGGGCGGGCGGATTTCCTGCTATTGGGCGGGCGCGCTCTGCAGCAGCTCCCGCGCGTGTTGCAGGGCGGTTTCGGTGGGAGCGCCAGCGAGCATGCGGGCAATCTCCTGCACGCGCGCCTCGCCTTGCAGCGGCTGCACGCACACGCGCGTCGCCGCGCCGTCGGTGTGTTTTTCGATCAGCAGGTGGCGGCGGGCGCGTGAGGCAATCTGGGGCAGGTGTGTGATACACAGTATCTGGAAGTGTCGGGCAAGCTGGGCAATCTGCTCGCCGACGGCGTGCGCGGTGCGCCCGCCGATGCCCGCGTCGATTTCGTCGAACACGAGGGTGGGCACGGGCGCGGCGTCGGCTAAGGCGGTCTTGAGCGCGAGCATCACGCGCGCCATCTCGCCGCCCGACGCGATTTTGCTTAAGGGGCGCGGCGGCTCGCCCGGGTTCGCGCTGAACAGGAACTCCACGCTGTCGGCGCCCGCCCCATCCAGCGGTTTGGGGCGCACTTCGACCACGAACTGGGCGCGTTCCATTGCCAGCGCGCCCAGCGACGCCTGTACCGCCTCCGCGAAGCGGTGCGCCCCCTCCCGACGCAGAGCGGAGAGCTGCTCGCTTAGCGTCTGCGCCTCCGCCTGCAACCGCGCCTGCTCCGCTTCCAGCTCGGCGCGTCGTTCGGTCTGCGTCTCCAGCGTGTGCAGCTTCGCCGCCGCCTCATCTGCATACTGTAGCACAGCTTCTATCGTGTCACCGTACTTGCGCTTGAGCCGCTTGATCAGCTCCTGCCGCTCGATGACCGCTTCCAGTCGGGCGGGGTCGTACTCGATGCTTTCGGCGTAGGCGCGCAGGTTGCGAGCGGTTTCTTCAATTTGCGCCAGCGCGCCCTCTAGCAGCTCGCCCCACGCGGCGACGCTGGGGTCAATCCGCGCGATTTCGGTCAGGTTGCGCGATGCGGCGGCGGTCTGGTCATACGCGCTGTTTTCGCCCATCAGCGCGTCGTAGGCGTTGCCCGCCAGCGCGATGAGCTTCTCGGCGTGCGTCAGGCGACGCGCTTCGGTCTCCAGTTGCTCGTCCTCGCCGACCTGCAGGTCCGCCGCGCGTATCTCTTCCACCTGAAAGCGGTACAAATCCAGCATCTGCTCGCGCTCGCGTTCGCGGGCAATCAGCTCCTGCAGTTCGCGCTCGGTCTGTCGCAGGGCGCTGACGGTCTGGCGCACCCGCTGGCGCAGCGTCAGCGCAGGCTCGCCCAGCCAGCGATCCAGAAACTCCAGATGGCTGCTGGGCTTGAGCAGTGACTGGTGTTCGTGCTGCCCGTGCATATCAATCAGGAAGTCGCCGACGGCTTTGAGCGCACTGATGGGAACGGGTTGCCCGTTGATGCGCGCGAGGGAGCGTCCGCCTGCCTGCACCTCGCGGCTGAGGTAGAGCATGCCATCTTCTGGCTCGGCGCCCAGCTCGCTGAGGAGCGCATGCAGTTCGGGGTCGTTGGGCAGTTCGAACACGGCGGTCACGCGCAGTTTGTCCGTGCCCGTGCGAATCAGGCTGGCGTCGGCGCGTTCCCCCAGCGCGAGGTTCAGCGCGTCAATCAGAATCGATTTGCCCGCGCCCGTTTCGCCCGTGAGCGCGTTGAAGCCTGGCTCGAAGGCGACCTCCAGCCGATCGATAATCGCCAGGTTCTCGATGTGCAGCGCGTGGAGCATCGCAGAGAATTGTACCTGCTCTGCCTATGGCTCGCGGTTAGGGGCAGCGGAATCGGAGCTTGATAAAACCAGCAGGGGCGCAACGCGCGCCCCCGCAAGTTCACAGCGCCATCGGCATAATCACGCAGAGGTAGTCGTCGACCTCGGCGGGCTTGATGACGGCGGGGCGCAGGGCTTCGGTCAGCTCCAGCACGACGCCCTCGCTCTTGACCACCTCCAGCACATCGAGCAGGTAGCGGGCGTTGAAGGCGATTTCGAGGTCGTCGCCCGTGCGCACGATGTCCACGCGCTCGGTCGCCTCGCCGACATCGCCCCGCGCGCTGATTACCAGCTTCTCGCCGTCCGTGCGCAGGTAGACCTTGTTCGAGTTGCTGCGGGCGACCAGGTAGGCGCGGCGCAGCGCACTGCGGAAGTCCTGCGTCATCAGCGTCCACTGGCGCGAAAACTCCTGCGGAATCACGCGCTGATAGTTGGGGTACTGCCCCTCAATCAGCTGAGTGTAGACGGCGGCGTTCTCGCCCAGAAACGCGGCGCGGTGCATGCCCAGCTGCAGGGTAATCGTCTCGCCGGCAGGGATTTTCTGCACGAGCTGGATGGCTTTCAGGGGCACGATGGCTGCCGTCGGTTCGCCCGCGCCTGAATCGATGCGCTCCGTGCGCACGGCGAGGCGGTGCGTGTCAGTCGCCACCAGGCGCAGCGTGTCGCCCTCGAACTCCATGCGGATGCCTGTGAGCGTCTGGCGCGCCTCCTCTTTGGACACGGCGAACTCGACCGAGTCGACCATCTCCAGAAAGTGCTTTGCGGGCAGGGCAAGCTCGCTGGGCGATTCAATCGCGGGGATGGGCGGATACTCTTCGGCGGGCAGCCCCATCAGCTGGTAGCGCGAGTCGCCGCTGGTCAGAATCGCCTGATGGCGCTCGCCCGACTCGATGTGAATCTCGTCGCCGCCGAGCGAGCCGACCAGCTCGGTCAGCAGGCGCGCGGGCAGGGTCGTCGCGCCGTCCTCGCCGACCAGCGCGGGAATGCGGCACTCCACCCACTGCTCGAGGTCGCTGCCGACCAGACGCACGCTATCGCTCTGCGCCTCGATGTAGAGGTGGCTCAGGATGGGTAGGGAGGCGCGCGCCGCCGCCGCGCCCGCCACAACGCCTAACGCATCGTCAAACTGTTTCCGATTGAGCTGAACTTTCATGCGAGTGTCCTCCTCTCCTCTGTTGAGGTTGGTAATTGTACCCCATTCGAGCGCGCGGGTACACCTCGAACGCTATAGCGAAGATGGTGAATGTACGGGGGGAAGGCGCAGGAGAAGCTCGCTGCGAAGGGGAAGGCACTGGAACAGGAACGCCGCCGTGCTGGAGGCGGAGCTGCGATGCCTGCGCGGCGGCTAATCCCCTTCGTAGAAGGTGTAGCCGTCAAGGGCGCGCACGACGCCCTTGCGCTCGCCCTGCACGGTTTCTTCGACGGTCGACTCGGACACTTGGAGGCTGTCGCGCGCGGAGGGCGGCTCGAACGGGCGTATGTAGTCCAGCGCCTCGTCGGGCGTGTCGGCAATCACCCAGTAGTTGGCGAAAAAGCCTATCGGCGTGCGCACGCCCTCCAGCGGCTCGCGCCAGACGCCCTCGACCAGAATGTGCCAGAGTGGGGTCGGCTTGTCCGCAATGGGGTTGCCCGCCCGCATCAGCGCGACAGCGTCGGGGTTGGTTTTGTCCCAGTGCAGGGCGCGTTCGGCATGCTCTCTGGCGCGGGCAAGGTCGCCGTCGCGCCGCCAGCAGATGAGCCCCCTGTACGCATGCACCATCGCTGCTACAACGCCGTGCGACGATGGGTCGTCCAGCGCGTCGAGGGCGCGTTGGGCGCGCTCCAGCGACCGCTCCGCCTCGGCGTATCGCTCCCGTTGAATCAGGCAGTAGGCGCGCGTTGCCTCCAGCCAGGCAACGGGCAGGCGGTTCAGAACTTGCTCCGCCTGCTCCAGCATCTGCAGCGCGGTGTCGTACTCGCCCTGCCGCTGGTGGACAATCGCAAGGTTGAACAGGAAGCTGTCCTGCGGCGCGTTTGGGCACGCCAAGCCGTTGCGGAACGCCTCCAGCGCGTCGCCGTAGCGCTCCATATCCGAAAGGTAGCGCCCCAGATACTCCCAGAGAACCCAGACTTCGGGGGCAATCTCGACGCCTTCCTGCAGGGTGGCGATTGCGTCTTCGGGGCGTCCCATGTCCCAGAGGGCGCGCGCCTTGATTTCGAACCCCGCCGTGTGGCGCATGCGGAACAGTTGCTCGGCAATCTGCACGGCTTTGCGGGGGTCGCCCTGCTCCAGCGCGCGCTCGGCGGTTTCCATCAGCTGCTCAGGGTCTCTGCGAAACAGCATACGCCCTCCTGTGGGCGCATGATACCTTCTCAGCCCCGCCGCTGCGCGCCGTGCTGGGTCTCCAGCGCGGTGAAGATGGCTTCGACACGCGCGTTGACCTCCTCGTCCGTCAGCGTGCGCGTGGGGTTGCGGAACACCAGCGCGAACGCAAGGCTGTGCGCCCCCTCAGGCACCGGCGCGCCCGTGTAGCGGTCAAACAGGCGCACCGACTCCAGCCAGTCGCCGCCCGCCGCGCGAATCGTCTGCTCCAGCGCGGCGTAGGGCACATCCTGCGCGACGACAATCGCAATATCGCGCAACACAGGCGGGAACGCAGGCAGGGGACGGTAGCGTACCGTGTGCGCCGCCGCCCGCATCAGCGCGTTCAGCCCGAACTCCGCCAGATAGACCCGCTGGCGGAACTCGTACTGCTTCTGCAACTCCGGGTGCAGCTCGCCCAGCACGCCCAGCCGCTGGTCGTCGGCGTCATGCACATAGGCGGCGCGGGCGGGATGCAGCCGATGGTCGCGCCCCTCCGCAGGCACGAAACGCGCCTCGATGCCCAGCTCGTGCAGCAGATGCTCGACGACGCCCTTCAGCGCGTAGAAGTCGGCGGGTTGCGGCTGGCTCGCCCAGTGCGGCGCGTGCAGCAGCCCCGTCATCAGCACGCCTAAATGCGTCCATTCGTGATAGTCGCCGCGCTCGTCTTGGGCGAACACGCGCCCAATCTCGAACAGGTGCAGGTCGCGACGGTTGCGACGGCGGTTATGGTCGGCGGCGCGCACCAGGCTCGACAGCAGCGAATGGCGCAGGCAACTCAGCTCGTCGCTCATGGGGTTTTGCAACGGCACGGGCTGATACATCCATTCGCCGACGCCCGCGCCGCCGCTCTGCAGCGGGTTGGGCGCCTCCAGCGTGTGCCCGACAATCTCCTGCAGCCCCGCGCTCAGCAGAATCGTGCGCACGCGCTCGGCGAACGCGCCTTCGGGGCTGTCCTTGCCCTGCGTGGTGAAGCCAGCGGGCGGCACGGCGGGAATGCGCTCGTAGCCCAGAATGCGCCCCAGCTCCTCAATCAGGTCTTCCTCGCGCTGCAGGTCGGCGCGGTAGAGGGGAACCTGCACGCGGAAGCCGCCCTCCATCGGCTCCGGGCGCAGGTTCAGCCGCGTCAGCACGCCGTGCGCCTCGTCGGGATTGACCTCGAACCCCAGCAGGCGCGACGCACGGCTCAGGCGCACCGTCAGCGTGCGCGTCTCGAATCGGCGCGGATAGACATCAATCACGCCCGACACGGCGGCGACGCCCGTCCATTCCTGCAGCAACTCGCACACGCGATGCTGGGCGACTATCACCAGATTGGGGTCGACAAACCGCTCGAAGCGATACGACGACTCGGTGCGCAGTCCCAGCGTGCGGGCGGTCGCGCGGATGGAGGTCGGGCTGAAGTGCGCCGACTCCATTAATATATGGCGCGTATCGTCGGACACTTCGGTCTCGGCGCCGCCCATCACGCCCGCGACGGCGACGGGTCGCTCCGCGTCGCAAATCATCAGCATCTCGGGCGTGAGGGTGTGTGTTTGTCCGTCCAGCGTGGTGATGCGTTCGCCCGGCTCGGCGCGGCGCACGATAATCTGATGCTCGCGCAGGGTGTGCAGGTCGAAGGCGTGCAGGGGCTGTCCCAGTTCGAGCATCACATAGTTGGTGGCGTCGACGATGGCGTTGATGGGGCGCATGCCCGCGGCAAGCAGGCGGCGTTGCACATGGGCGGGCGCGGGGATGGGCGCGATGTCGCGGATGATGCGCGCCGCATAGCGCGGGCACAGGTCGGGGTCGCGTATCTCAACGCGGGCATGGCGCGCCGTCTCCTGCGGCTCGGCGGCGGGCGGGTTCAGAATCTGCGCGTTCAGCCGATGGAACCGCTCGGTCGGGCGCGCCGCCTCGCCCAACAGCGCGTACACCTCCCGCGCAATCCCGAAGATGCTCAGGCAGTCGCCGCGATTGGGCGTGAGGTACATCGACAGCACCGCGCCCTGCGGCGTGTCCAGCGCCTCTTCGACCTCCAGCCCCGCCATCGTCAGCCGTTCGGCAAGCGCGTCGGGCGCAAGGTCTATCTGCACGAAGTCCTTTAGCCATTCGATGGGTACACGCATCGGCAGGATTGTACCTGATGGCGTCTCCCGCGGGCTGGGAGAACGCTCTCGCGTAGGACAGACATGCACCGCGACGCGCCTATTTGCCCGAATTTCCCCCCGTTTTGCCTCGGAATCCCTTGACAGTGGGCGAAAAGTGAATTATAATAACGATAGCCCCTGCGCAGGGCAACGCAACTCACATCGTAGGAGGATAGGCGAATGAGACGAGAAGGGTATCGGACTTGTGCGCTTGTGAGCGCGAGTGTGTTGTTATCGGTAGCAGCGACCGCTGGCTGGTCGCAGGGCTTCATCTGGCTCGGCACGCTCGGCGGCAGTCAGAGCCACGCTTATAGCGTCTCGGCGGACGGTTCGGTGGTCGTGGGCTGGGCACACAACGCCAGCGGTCAGCCACGCGCCTTTCGCTGGACGCAGGCGACAGGCATGCAAGACCTCGGCACACTCGGCGGGGCGCACAGCGGGGCTTTTGGCGTTTCGGCGGACGGTTCGGTGGTCGTGGGCTGGGCACACAACGCCAGCGGTCAGCCACGCGCCTTTCGCTGGACGCAGGCGACAGGCATGCAAGACCTCGGCACACTCGGCGGCTGCTGTAGCTATGCTTATGGCGTTTCGGCGGACGGTTCGGTGGTCGTGGGCTATGCATACGACGCCAGCAATCGGGCTCGCGCCTTTCGCTGGACGCAAGCGACTGGCATGCAAGACCTCGGCGCCACCTTGGCTTATGGCGTTTCGGCGGACGGCTCGGTTGTCGTCGGACAGGCGCGTTTCGGCATCTATAGCCGCGCTTTTCGCTGGACGCAGGCGGGAGGCATGCAAAACCTCGGTTCGGTCTCTAATCATCTTAGCATAGCTCTGGGCGTATCAGCGGACGGGAATGTGGTTGTCGGCTATGACGAGAACACCAATCAGTACACGTGCCCCTTCCGCTGGACACAGGCGACGGGCATGCAAACGCTTAGTCCTTCGTACCAGCGCGGAATTGTTGCTGCTTATGGCGCTTCGTCGGATGGCTCCATTATTGTCGGCTCTGCTTCAGGCTTAGTTGCTTTTCGCTGGACGCAGACTGGGGGGTCGGAAGACCTGAGCCACACCTATCGTGACATAATCGGGGGAAATCTTCATACAGCCCGCGCGATTACCCCCGACGGGCGCTACATCGTGGGTGGGGGCTACAACCGGGCGACGGGGCGCACGGAGGAGGCGTATTTGTTGCACGATCCCCGCTGTGAAAACAGTGGCGATGTGGACAACAACGGCTGTATTGACGACTCCGACCTGCTAACGGTGCTGTTCGCGTTTGGCAGCAGCGGCTCTCCCGGGCGCGTGGATATCAACTGCGACGGCACTGTGGACGATGCGGACTTGATGGTGATATTGTTCAACTTCGGCGACGGGTGCTAAGCCTTCACCCCATTTACCCCTTGTAGGGATTTAGGGGTGGGATGTTTTGTAGGGGCGAGGCATGCCTCGCCCCTACCGCTTGCTGCAGCGGACGCGCCCAGAGCCTCACAACCTTCCCGTGAACGGGGTGTTTGTCCCTCGCCTACGCTTAATCCTCTGGAGCGTGCGGCGCAGTGCAGGTATACTCTCGTCGGCTCGCGGGTCGGGCGAAGAAACCTATGAAGACACGGCTACTGTGCCTGCTTGCGGCGGGATGGATGTTTCTGGGGCAGGGTGCGGACAGAGACGCCGTAATCCTCGTCTCCACAGTTGCCGAGCTGCGGCAGGCGGCGACGGACGCCCGACCCGGAACGACAATTCTGATTGCGCCGGGCGATTACACGGGCGGCGTCTTTTTGAAGGGGCTGCACGGCAAGTCAGGGCGTCCAATAGTGATCGCGGGACAGAACCGTGAGAACCCGCCGCGATTTGTTGGCGGGACAGGCGTGCAGATTTCGGGCGCGAGCCATCTGGTGGTGCGTGACCTGCACATCGTGGAGACCCGCGCCAACGGCTTGAACATCGACGACACGGGCAACCCTGCGACCCCAGCGCGCCATATCGTGGTGGAGCGCGTGCGAGTGAGTGGCACGCCAGAGGGCAACTACGACGGCGTCAAGCTTTCGGGCGTGCGTGGGTTCCGTGTGGTGGGGTGCCGCGTCGAACGGTGGGGCGGCTCAGCGGTCGATATGGTGGGCTGCCACGACGGAGTCATCGAGGCGTGCTACTTCCGCAACGGGGGCGATAGCGCGGTGCAGGTGAAAGGCGGTTCCAGCAACATCACGATTCGCGCCAGTCAGTTCGTGGCGTTCGGCAGGCGAGGCGTTAACATCGGCGGTAGCACGGGGCTGGACTATTTTCGTCCGCCAGTGCGTGAGGCGCCTGCGGGCAGACGCTCCGAAGCGCGCGCCGTCCGCGTGGAGGGCTGCACCTTTGTGGGCGGCGGCGCGTCCATCGCGTTTGTGGGCGCGGACGGGGCAATCGTGCGCTTCAACACCTTCTACGACCCCGACCGCTGGGTCATTCGTATCCTGCAGGAGACCCGCGCGGAGGGGTTTGTCCCCTGTCGAGACGGCGTGTTTGAGGATAACCTGATCCTGTTTCATTCCAGCCGTTGGGCGTCGGGCGGGGTGAACATCGGCGACGGCGTCGCGCCGCACACCTTCCGCTTCGCGCGCAACTTCTGGTACTGCTGGGATGACCCTACCCGCAGCACGCCGTCGCTGCCGACTCCCGAGGTGGGGGGCGTCTACGGCGTTGATCCACAGGTCACGGTTGACGAGGCAGGCGTCGTCTCCGTCGCGCCGACGAGTCCCGCACGCAGGGTCGGCGCGCATGCCTACTCGCGCTAACCGTAGCGCCTCTGCAGGTATACTTGGTTAAGATGACCCCGACGATGTTGATGATTTTCGCGCTGCTGGTGGTGTTCGGGGGCGCGCTGGCGTACGCGGGCGATTGGCTGGGCAGGCGGTTGGGCAAACAGCGGTTGAGCCTGTTCGGCATCCGCCCGCGCCATACCGCAACGCTCATCACGACCCTCACGGGCTGCCTCACCGTCGCGATTACCGTCGTCGGGATGACGCTGGTCAACGAGTCGTTCCGCGCATGGATTACGCGCGGCGACCGAATCCTTGTGGAACTACGCGAGAATGAGGCGCGGCTTAAGGAGCTTCAGGCGCGCAACACCGCGCTGCAACAGACGAACGAAACGCTTCAACGCGAGGGTGCGCGCCTTGGCGATGAACTGAAGGCGCTGGAGCGTGAGTATCAGGCGCGGTTGCAACAGGTGCAACAGCTGGAGGCGCAACTGGGTCAGGCGCGCGAGCAACTCCGCGAGAACCGACAACTGCTCCGCCTGGCGCAGGCGCGTTTGCAGCAGGCGCGTCAGGCGCGCGAGGCGTTGCAGGCGCACATCCGAGCCGTGCGTGTGCAGATTGCCGCGCTGGAGCGCCAGCAGGCGCAGCTGCGCGCCCAGAACGACGAGTTCGCCGAGCAGGGCGCTGCGCTCGCCTCCGAGAACGCGAAACTCGATGGGGAGAACCGACGCCTGCAGTCGCAAAACGCCCAGCTTGCCGAGCAGAACCGTCAACTGGCGCAGACGAACGAGCAACTCGAGTCGCAGAACACCTACCTGCTGGAGCGCGCGGCGGCGCTACGCCTGCAGTTAGAGGAGCTGGAGCGCGCCTCGCGCGAGCTGGCGCAGCTGGCGAACATTCGGCTCAGCCCCATCGCCGTGCAGCTGGGCGAGGAGCTAGGGCGCGTCGTGTTCCCTGCAGGCTGGAGCGAGGTACGCGTGCGACAAGGACTGCAAGACTTGCTGACCCTTGCCGACCGCACGGCGCGGGCGCGGGGCGCAGCGCCTGTTGCAGGACAAGCGCGCGCCGCCTTCATCCCCGACAAGCGCGTGCGCCTGATTAGCGGTGAACAGACCGAAATCACCGAGAGCGAAAGCCTCGAAGCCATCCAGCAGAACATTCGCGCGTCGGGCGAGGCGGTGGTCGTGATTGCCACCGCGCTGATGAACGCCGCGCAGGGCGAGCCTGTGCCAATTGAACTGCGCCTGTACCGCAACCGCAAGGTGTTCGACGAAGGCGAGGAAATCGCGCGAATCACGCTGGACTGTCGCCCCCAGAGCCGCCCGCTGGAGCAGGTGCTTCGGTTCCTGCAGACGGAGGTGCGTTCGCGTGCGGTGGAGGTGGGTATTCTGCCGCGACAGGAGCAGGCGGGCGCGCCGCCGACCGTCGGCGAGACCTCGCCCGAGACGCTGGTCGAGCTGATGGAGCGCGTGCGCCAGTGCCGCTCGGAGCGCGTGACGCTGATTGCACGCGCGGCAAAGACCACATACGCCGCCGACACGCTCACCCTGCGCTTCGAAGCCCTCCCGGCAGGAAAGAGCTGACCCGTGCTGAACAGACGTGCCATGCAGCGACTGATTGGCGCACACACCTCTACCGCTGGCGGGCTGCAGAACGCGGTCTACGAGGGCAAACGGCTGGGCTGTACCGCCGTGCAAATCTTCACCTCCAGCCCCCGCCAGTGGAAACCCGCCGATGTTTCTGACGAACAGGCGCAAAAACTCCACGCGGCGCAACAAGAGACGGGTATTCACTGTGTGGTGTCGCACGCGGCGTATCTGATCAACCTCGCCTCGCCTGACCCCGACACGCGGCGCAAGTCCTACGACGCCTATTTAGCCGAGCTGCGCCGCTGCGCGAAGCTGGGCATCCAGTACGCCGTGCTACATATGGGTTCGCACCCCGATTTTGAGGCGGGTATGCAACTTCTGGCGGAAAACTTGCACAATCTGCTTGCTGAGATGCCCGACGGCGTGAACATCGCGATGGAGACGATGGCAGGACAGGGGAGCGCGCTCTGCTATCGTTTTGAGCATTTTGCACGGCTGCTGGATACGCTGCCCGACGAGCGACTGGTCATCTGCGCCGACACCTGCCATCTGTTCGCGGCGGGCTACGACCTGCGCACGGAGGAGACCTACCGCGCGGTGTGGGACGAGTTCAATCGCCTGATTGGACTGCCGCGCCTGCGGGTGTGGCACTTAAACGACTCGAAAAAACCGCTCGGTTCGCGCGTGGATCGGCACGAGCATATCGGCGAGGGCGAGCTGGGCGAGAACGCCTTCCGTTTGCTGCTGAACGACCCTGCCTTCACCGCGCTGCCGATGCTCATCGAGACGCCCGACGAAAAGCGCTTCGCCGAGGATCTGGCGAAACTGTGGAGCTATGTTGCGGAGGCTTAGTCAATCTCAGGCAGGCGCACCACCATGCGCTTGTTGGGCACATCGACTTCGAGGATATACTCCTCGACGGCGGGTATCGTGTACGCGCCGATGTCGTAGAAATCATACGCCGCGCCCTGACGCACATTTTTGAGTTTGCCAATCCGCTCGCCCGACTCGGTGAAGACCTCCATACCGATGAGGTCGTCAATATAATACTGCCCCTCCTCGAGCGGCATGCGCTCTTCGGGAGGGATGAGTAGCCATGCGCCGCGCAGGGCTTCCGCCTGGTCGCGCGTGTCGACGCCTTCCAGTTCGATAATGAGGTGTTCGCCGTGCCAGCGCGCGCTTTTGATGAAACATTCCTGCGGTGGGCGTGTGCGGGGCGGGCGTTTGCGTGTCTGGGTGAGTTCCGCGTCGTTGGTTTGCGGTTTGGGCGGCAGCCACCAGTGCAGACGCGCACCCGGATGGAACCGAGCTTCGGGAAAGTCGGTCTCCGAGCGCACTTTCAGTTCGCCGCGTATCCCGAAGGGGCGCACGATGACGCCCACGGTCACCCAGCGTCGGGCGATTTTCGGGATATACGCCTGCGCCATCGTTTACTCTTCGTCTGCGTCGTGCTCGCCCGAGTCGGCAGGCGCGCCGTCGGTGATGACAATCACCTGCACGCGGACGCGGTTCTTCGCGCCAACCGCCTGCGCGACGGTGCGCAGCGCGTTCACGATGCGCCCCTGCTTACCAATCACGCGCCCGCGATCGCTCTCGGCGACCTGAATCGTGTAGCGGAGCATCGAGCCGTTGCGCTCCTCTTTAATCTGCACCGCCTGCTGATCCTCCACCAGCGCGCGAATCGACGCTTCCAGAAACTCCCGTAGCATAGTTGGTTCCCCTTAGTTGGTAGACGCCGCGTTCTGCGACGATTCGGTTCGGAACTTCTCCCAGACGCCTGTGATTTTCAATAAATGCTCCACTGTATCGGTCGGCTGTGCGCCCGTGCGGAGCCAGTGCAGCACGCGCTCCTCGTTGAACCGGATGTCCGCCGGGTCGGTAATCGGGTTGTAGTGCCCGACAATCTCCACGCACTTGCCCGAGCGGGGGCTCTGGCTCGGCGTGACCACGACCCGATACACAGGTTTCTTCTTTTTGCCAACGCGCATTAACCGAATTCTCAGCATCGATACGCCTCCTGTAGTGTCATCGACGGGCTATTATACCCGCTCTGTGTCGTAAAGTGAGTCCAGCTGCTCGCGATAGCGTTCGAGGATGCGGGCGCGGCGCATCTTGAGGGTGATGGTCACATCGCCTGCCTCGAAAGTGAACGCCTGCGGCAGCAAAATGAACCGCTTGACGCGCTCATAGTTCGCAAACGGACGCATCGCCTCCTCGACCTGCTGGGCGATAAACTCATACACGCGGGGGGTTTGCACCAGTTCCTCGCGTGAGGTGTATTCGATGCCTTGCTGGTGCGCCCATTCTTCGAGTTGCACGAAGTCGGGCACAATCAGCGCGGAGACGAACTTCTTCTTGTCGCCGTAGATGACCGCCTGTTCGATGTAGGGGTTGCGGATGAGCGCGTTTTCGAGGGCGACGGGCGCGATGTTCTTCCCGCCTGCCAGCACAAAGATGTCTTTCTTGCGATCCGTGATGCGCAGGTACTTGTCGTCCACAATCTCGCCGACATCGCCCGTATGGAACCAGCCGTCGGCGTCAATTGCCTGCGCCGTCGCTTCGGGCTTGCGCCAGTAGCCTTTCATGATGTTCGGTCCGCGCGCGAGAATTTCGCCGTCGTCCACGATTTTGATTTCCACGCCGGGGAATGGGATGCCCGCTGTGCCGATTTTATTATGCTGGGGGGTGTTGCCCGTCAGCACGGGCGAGGTTTCGGTCAGCCCGTAGCCTTGAAAGAGCTGGATTCCGTTCTCCCAGTAGAACTCAGCGACCTGGGGGTCTAACGCCGCGCCGCCGCTGATCGCCCAGATGAGCCTGCCACCGAACGCGCGGCGCATGCCCTTCTTGCGGGCATAGCCGCCCAGCAGGCGCAGGAACGGCTTACTGCCAATCACCTGCATCACCCGCTCGCGCACTTTTTCGTAGAAGCGCGGCACGCCGTTAATCGCATGGGGGCGTACCTCCTGCATGTTCTGCGCCAGCGTGTCAAAGCTCTCGGCGAACGCCATCTGCACCCCCAGCCCAATTGCCACGAGATAGTCGCATGTACGCGCGTAAATATGACTTAAGGGCAAAAAGTTGAACATCACATAGTCGCGTCCTGGCGGCGGAAACACCTGCATGCCTGCGTACATACTCGAAAGCAGGTTTCCGTGCGAGAGCATCACGCCCTTGCTGTCTCCTGTGGTGCCCGATGTGTAGATGATGGTGGCAAGGCTCTCCCAGTGGTTCAGTTCTGTCGTCTCGCGCACGAGGGTGGGTTTGTCGCGCAGGAGCTGCTCGCCCTCCTGCTGCAGTTGCGGGAGGGGCGTCCAGCCGCTAATAGTATCGAAGCTAAAATAGTGCTTGAGGGCGGGCAGGCGTTCGCGAATCGCCTCGACTTTCTGCGCCTGCTGTTGATTGGACACGAAAATCGCGCACGATTCCGAGTCGCGCAGCTGCTCCTCGACCTGTTCGGGGGTGAGGGGAAAGTGCAGGGTCACGGACGCCGCGCCTGCATGCAGGATTGCGAGGTCTGCAACGACCCATTCGTAGCGGTTCTCGGAGAGTATCGCGACCCGATCGCCCGGCTGCACGCCCCACGCGATGAGCGCCGCCGCGAGCGTCTCCACATCGCGGCGGACCGTCTGCCAGGACACAGGCTGATACACCCCGTCGCGCTTGACCAGATAGAGCGTCGTATCGCCCAGCGTGTCTGCCTGCGATTGGAATAGCGACGGGATAGCGCGCGCCTGATGCTCGCACCAGCTGCTGCGCCAGCGCAACTCTAACGGCTCGCCCTTGAGATAGTTCGTTGCCATCGCTCCACCTCGACCGACTGTTCAGTGGAACGAATTGTACCCCAGTGTGAAGATTGTTTTTTTGATGCAAGGGGGTACAATAACGCCATGAGACGATTGCTGTCGCTGAGCCTCAGTGTGTGGCTGTTGTGGGCGTGGGCGGACGCGCCCCTGTGGATCAGCCGTGCGGAGACCATCACGCCTTCTGACCTGCGTGCGCACCTGGAGTTTATCGCTTCCGATGAGCTGGAGGGACGCGACACCCCCTCGCGTGGGCTGGATCTGGCGGGCATGTATATTGTGTCGCACCTGCAGCGCTGGGGCGTGAAACCCGCAGGCGAGAACGGAACCTATTACCAGACGCTCAACTACCGAACGGATGTGATTAATCCCACCGAGTCGCGCATTCGGATAGGGCAGCAGAGTTTTGAGTACGGGGTGGGCTTTGTGGCGCGTCCCGTTGCGCTGAATGCGACTGCCGCTCTGGTCTATGTCGGCGATGGCTGGTCGAACCCTGAAAAAGGAATCGACCCCTACGCGGGGCTGGATGTGCAGGGCAAAGTGCTGGTGGTGCAGACGGGCTACCCGAAAGAGGTGATTGAGCAGGGGATTGAGCAGTCGGCGGCTGCAGGCTGGCGTTCGCCCGAACAAAACGCCGAGCAGAAGGGCGCAGTGGCAATCGTGCGCATCGATCCGTCGGATATGGGGCGCATCGAGCGAATCGCCCGTGCGTGGAGCCAGCGGCGCGGGGTGGAAGGGTTGCAATCGATGGGGCGTGTGCCCATCATCATCGCCTCCGCGCCGATGCTGAACGCGCTGTTTGCAGGGGAGCGCATCGAGGCGTCCGAACTCATTCGCCGCGCTGAGGAGAACGCGCCCGCCGAGCCGTTCGCGCTCAGTCCCAGCAAGCAGATTGCCATCACGCTCAGTGTGCAGTCGCGCGTGGAAGCCGCCCGCAGCGTGATTGGCGTAATCGAAGGCGCCGACCCTGAACTCAAGCGCGAGTATGTCTCGATTGGGGCGCACTTGGATCATGTGGGCGTCGCGGCGCGTGGGGAGGGAACCGATCGCATCTTCAACGGCGCGGACGACAACGGCTCTGGCTCCGTTGCGCTGCTGGAGATTGCTGAAGCGTTCGCCACGGGACCACGCCCGAAACGCTCGATATTGCTGCTCTGGTATGCGGGCGAGGAGAAGGGGCTGCTCGGCTCGCGCCTGTTCGTGGAGCGACCGACCGTGCCGCTGGAGAACATCATCGTGAACATCAACATGGACATGGTGGGACGCAGTAAGCAGGCAGGCGATACCAACCCGCGCAACCGCGAGCTGTCGGGTCCGAATGAGGTGTATGTGATTGGTCCAAATGTCGCCAGCCCTGACCTCGGCGCGGTGCTGAAGCGCGTGAACGAGCAGTACCTGCGCATGGAGCTGAACCCGATGTACGACTCGCTCAGCCACCCTGAGCAGCTCTATTTCCGCAGCGACCACTACAGCTTCGTGAGCAAGGGCATCCCTGCGGTCTTCTTCTTCAGCGGATTGCATGCGGACTATCATCAGGTGACGGACACGGTGGAGAAGATTGACTACGAGAAGATGGCGCGCGTGGCGCGCACGGTGTTCGGGCTGGCGTGGGCGCTGGCGGACTCGCCTGAGCGACCCGCGCGGGTGAACCTGCAGGGCTTGCAGCGACGGCGATGAAACCAAGCGCAGAGACGATGGCGCACGCAGCGCAGGCGTTGCAGGAAGCCCTGCAACGCCTGCATATCCCCTTCGACGCGGCGCGATTTCAGTGGGAGGGGATTGTGCCCGTGCCGTACAAGGAGTATGCGGGCGACGCGCACGGGATGGGCTGGCGCGGCGTGACGCGCTACAGCCTCGGTCGCCCGCCCTACATCGATGCACGGTTCGCGCTGCGCTACTTCGAGATTGCGCCTGACGGCTACTCCAGTCTGGAAAAGCACGCGCATGTGCATCTGGTGGTGGTCGTGCGCGGGCGCGGGCGTGCGCTGGTGGGGGCGCGCGTGTTCGAACTCCAGCCGCTGGATGTGCTGTATGTGCCGCCCAGTACGCCGCACCGCTGGGTCAACCCCTACAACGAGCCGTTCGGGTTTTTGTGCCCTGCGGACGCCGAGCGCGACAAGCCGCAACCCGTCTCTGAAGACGAGTGGAATGCTCTGCGCGCCAATCCAGAGACCGCGCCGTATGTGTTTTAGTCGCGGTCAATCCGCAGCGGCTCCTCGCCTTTGCGCAGCCAGCCGCGCTGACGCGCCAGCGATTCGCGTCCCAGATCCGTCTGCACGCGCCGCAACTCTTGCTCGAGCGACTGTTCCTGAGCGCGCAGATGCGCCAGTGTTCGCTCCTTATCCGTCGTCTCTGCGCGTAGCTCCCGCCACTCGGCGAACCGCTGCGCCGTGCGCGGGGTTGTACTAACGATGACTCCCGCCACAATCAGCCAGAGCGCAAGGCTCCACAAGCGATGAACCCTCCCTGTTCGTGCCATCTCTCCGCTCCGTTGCCCTTACTATACCACAGGCTGTATACGATTCCTGCAAATTTTACCAGCAGTTGGGTGGAAAAAGTGGGGGGAACGGTTTTTTCAGGGTTGAATAGGCGTCAGTCCCAGCTTGCGCACGCAGAGTTCCAGAAACTCGCACCCCGCGCAGTGGGGAATCCAGCGCGGGGTCAGCACTTCCCAGTCCTCGTCCAGTATCTGCGCGACCAGCCCGTCCAGCAGCGCGCGAAACTCCTCAAGCGCGTCCGAATCGAGCGGCACGGCGACCTTTTTGTTGGGGCGCAGGGCGTAGATGGCAATCCATAGCGGGCGGTCGGGGTAAAGCTCCTGCACGAGTAGCGCGTAGCAGTGGAGCGCAAGGTCGTTTTGCACCTGCGTTTCGTCTACATCGGCGCGCCCGCTCTTGTAGTCGATAATCTCCAGCGAGCCGTCGGGATGTTCGTCCAGGCGATCGATACGCCCCGTGAGGATATAGCGTCCCATATCGCGGCGTAGCATGCGCTCCGTGAAGAGGACGACGGCTTCGGAGGGCTGCTCCGCCTGCGCCTGATAATACTGGCTCACGAGTTCGCGTCCGTGCTGTTTGAACGCCTCGCTCTGCTGGGCGGTTTCGAAGCCCGCGTCGCTCCAGAGCTGCTCCAGCGCGTGGTGGAGCGCGTCGGGCGAGAGTTTCTCCGCGCCGCCTGCTGTGTGGAAGTAGTCCAGCGCGCGGTGCAGGTTCGCGCCGAAGGCGAACGCAGGGTTGGAACGACGCATCCACTTACCATAAGGGGTCATGTACGCCCAGTGATACTTGATGCGGCAGGTGAGGTAGGTGGTCAGTTTCGTGGGGCTAAAGGTCGGCTTACGCATGCGTGCGCTCCAGCGTGTGCAGGCGCAGCGCGCCCGTGTTCGCGAGGGTGAACAGCAGCTCCACCTCCGAGAGGGTGAACTCGCGCGGCGACACGGTTAGCAACAGGATAGTCCCCAGCGTGCGCTCGGCGACCTGCAGCGGCGCGGCGAGCGCGGAGGCGAACCCACCAGGCAGCGGCTCTTTGAGATTCTGCGGGTGCTGGGGCAGGTCGGGCGCGGCGATGGGCGCGTTGAAGGCGAACACCCAGCCCGGCAGGCTATACTGCGCGTCGGGGCTGTGCGCAAGCAGCGCCTCGTTCAACGGCTCCGTGTAGACAGGCGCGAGTCGGTCTGGCTCGCGGCGGCTGGGCAGGTACACGATGGTGTAGTCGTGCGGGATGAGTTCGTGCGCGGTGCGGCAGAGCAGGCGCAGCACCTCGCGCAAGCCCTGCGTCTCGCCCAGTTGCAGCGACAGGTCGTACAGCTTCGCCATGTGCTGCGCGCGCTGGGCGGTCTGCTCGTAGAGCAGCGCGTTGGAGAGCGTGAGCGCGATATGCCCCAGCAGGGGGGGCAGCCACTCCAGCGCGTCGGGCGCGTCGGCGGGCAGGGCGAGCGCAAGCAGTCCCATCGGTTGCTCGGCGAGCGCGAGCGGGTAGGCGCGATGGCGTCGCCCACCCCAGTAGGTCTCCACGGGCGCGTCCGTCCAGCCCGACGGCAGCGTGTCCAGCGCGATTTGTTCGGGCAGGGCGTCTGCGCCGTATTGCATCGCGAGCAGCAGCGTGCGGCGGTTCTCATCGTAGAGCCACACGCCGCCGCCTTCGGGCGCGACCTTACGCATCAGCGACTCGATGGCTGACAGCGCATGCTGCAGGCTGAGATCCGCGCCCAGGCGTCGGGGCAGTCGGCTGAGCCATTTGAGGGCGCGCTCGCGCTGTTCCAGCTGCGTCTGGGTCTGTTGCAGGCGCAGGAGCAGTTCGACAGGCGTCGCAATCTGTTCCAGCAGGGCGAGGTGGACGTCCTCGAACGGCGCGTCGCGGTTCAGCAGCGCCATCGCGCTGTGAGGCAAGCCCGGCAGGGGGACAGCAATCCCGGTCGCAATCGCGCCGATAGGCTCCTGGTAAGTCTCGGCATGGTAGCGCCACACTTCGCGGTTCAGCAGGGCAGGGGCAACGAGCGCGTCGCTGGGGCGCAGGCGGAACCCGCGTAGCTCGTCGGCGCGCGCGCCTGCAACATAGGCGAACTCGACCTGCTCGCCGCTGGGGTCGGGCAAAAAGAGGACCCCCACCTGCGCGCCAGTCGCCTGTTGCAACCAGCGCAGCGCGTTCTCAATCGCCTCGCCTGGGGGCGCGCCCTGATTGATGCTCGATAACCACACGCCCCATGCAGGCTGACCCGCGTCGCCCAACGGTCGTTTGTCTCCCGTGAACAGATTGTACCCTGAAAACGCCGCTCCTGCATCCAGTGGGTACAATCTCTCTTATGGAAACCCGTCAGAGAGTCGCGACAGGTGTGATTGCGGTCGTCCTGTTCGTGATGCTGTTTGGGGGCGTTCTGGTGAACCTGTACACCGACTACCTGTGGTTTGTGCATGATGTCAAACACCCCCAGATATTTGGGCGTATCCTCGCGTTGCGCTGGGTGCTGTTTCTGGCGTCGGCGATAGGCTTTTTCCTGTTTGCGCTGGTGAACCTGCTGATCGCGAATCGTGTGGCAGGGGCGGCGGATGCGCCCGATCTGGCAGTGCGCGGCGGACGGATTGTGCGCATCACGCGCGCTGTGCGGCGGGGAACCTACTACCTGCTTATCCTGGGCGCGCTGGTGTTCGCGTTGTTCGTGGGGCTGAGCGCGAGCGCGTACTGGAACGACCTGATGCTGTTCCAGAATGCGCAATCGTTCGGCGTCAAAGACCCCCTGTTCGGGATGGATGTCGGCTTTTATGTGTTTCGGCTGCCGTTTTTGTCGTTCGTGTCGGGGCTGGTGGTGTTCACGACGCTGATTGCGCTGGTGGGGATTGGCGCGTTTTATTACTTCAACCGCGCGCTGGGCTGGCTGGGCGGGATGCCGACCTTTCTGCCGTCGGTCAAGCCGCATATGCTGATTCTGGCGACGCTGTTTTTGCTGTCGTTCGCGTGGTATCTGTGGCTGGCGCGGTACGACCTGGTGTTTTCGGAGCATGACCAGTTTTTTGGCGCGGGCTATACGGATGTGCATGCGCGGCTGCCGATTCTGACCATCACCGTGTTCGGCTTGCTGATTGCGGCGGCGCTGTGCCTGATTAGCCTGCGGCGCGGGGCGGGACTGCTGCTGCCGATTGGCGGCTTCGCGGTGGTGCTGCTGTTCTGGATTGCGGCGACGCTCTTTTATCCGCCGCTGGTGCAGCGGTTCGTGGTCGTGCCCAACCAGCTGGAGCGCGAGACGGAGTATATCGAACGCCATCTGGAGTTCACGCGCCGCGCCTACAATCTGGACAAGATTCGCGTGCAGCCGATGGATGTGCGCGAGGATTTGACCGCCGCCGATTTGCGCGGGGCGGAGGGCACGCTGGAGAACCTGCGGTTGTGGGACTTCCGCCCGCTGGGACAGGTCTACAACGGGCTGCAGGCGCTCAAGCCCTACTACGCCTTCGTTGATATAGATGTCGATCGCTATCGGGTGAACGGGTCGCTGCGGCAGGTGCTGCTGTCCGTGCGCGAGTTGAATCTGGAGGGGTTGCCGCCCGCCGCCCAGCGCTGGCAGAACCTGCACCTGCTGTATACGCACGGGTACGGCGTGGTGATGAACCCCGTGAACGAGGCGACCAGCGAGGGGCAGCCCGTGTTCTGGATGCGCGACCTGCCTCCCAGCACGCCCGACTACCTGCCGCTCAGAAACCCCGCCGTCTACTTCGGCGAGAACCTCGACCGCTACTCCATCGTGCGCACGCGGTTGCAGGAGTTCGACTACCCGCGCCTGACGAGCGAGGCAGGCGAGGAGAATGTCTACACGACCTACAGCGGCGACGGCGGCGTGCCCATCGGCGGCTGGCTGACGCGGATGCTGTTCGCGATACGCCTGTCCGACCAGAACATACTGCTCACGGGCGACCTGACGGCTGAGTCGCGCCTGCTGTTTCGGCGCAACATTCGCGAGCGCGTGCAGGCGATGTTGCCGTTCATTCGCTGGGACGACGACGCCTATCCCGTGATTCACGAGGGCGAAATCGTCTGGATTTACGACGGCTACACCTTCACGCGCAACTACCCCTACAGTCGCCCCTTCTTCTCGCGCGATCGGGTGGTGCGGCAGTTCAACTACCTGCGCAACTCGGTCAAGGCGACCATTCACGCCTACACGGGCGCGGTGAACTTCTACATCGCCGACGAGAGCGACCCCATCGTTCGCGCCTACGCGCGGGCGTATCCGGGCGTGTTCAAGCCGATGTCCGAGATGCCCGCAGGCTTGCGCGAGCATGTGCGCTACCCGATTGACCTGTTCGAGGTGCAGGCGCAGCTGCTGGAGCTGTATAACACGACGGACGGGCGCGTGTTTTTCAACAAGGCGGACGCATGGGCGATTGCCCGCGAAATCCTGCAGAACAACGAGACCGAGCCGATGACGCCCTACTATGTGATTATGCAGCCGCCGGGCGAGCAGCAGCCGCGCTTTATGCTGACCCTACCGTTCACCCCCCAGCAGCGCAAGAATCTGGTCGCATGGCTGGCGGCGCACTGCGACCCCGACCGCTACGGCGAGCTGGTGCTGTACCGCTTCCCCAACCAGCGGCTGGTGTACGGACCCGAACAGATTGAGGCGCGCATCAACCAGAACCCCGAAATCGCGCAGCAGCTGAACCTGTGGAACCAGCAGGGGTCGCAGGTGTTTCGGGGCAATCTGCTGGTCATCCCGCTGGGGCGGACGATGCTTTACTTCAAGCCCATCTATCTGCGGGCGCGTTCGGAGGGCGCAATTCCCGAACTGAAGAAGGTGGTGCTTGCCAGCGGCGACCGCGTGGTGATGACCGACACGGTGGAGGAGGGGCTGCAACTGTTGCTTGCCGAGCGTGTGGGGCGCACGACGCCGCGCCCCGCGCGCAACGGCGACGCCGCCGCCCAGCCCGCCGCGCCCCCAATCCCGACCGACCTGCGCAGCCTGGCGCAGCAGGCGAACCGACTCTATCGCGAGGCGCAGGACGCCCTCAAAAACGGCGACTGGGCTGCCTACGGCGAGCGCATGCGCCGCTTGGAAGCCATCCTCAAGCAGATGGAGGCGGGGGAGTAAAGCGCGAACCCTGCCTGCCAGCGGCGCGCCCTGAGCAAGGTACAATCAAAGCGCCATGAGTGTGATTATCTCGGATACGCTCTTGCAAGCCGCGCAGATGAGCGAATCGGAGTTTCGGCTGGAGCTGGCGCTCTGGCTGTACCAGCAGGAGCGACTTACGCTGGCGCTGGCGAGCCAGTTCACAGGACTCACGCGCATCGAGTTCCAGCGCGCCCTGCACGAGCGGGGCATTCCTATTCACTACACAACGGAAGACCTGCAAGAAGACCTTGCCAACCTGCAGGCGGTTGAACAGCCGTGATTGTGGTCAGCGATACTTCGCCCCTCACGAATCTGGCGGCGATTGATTATACCAACTGCGCAGTTAGAGTTCGTAAGTTACCCCCTGCAGGTTCCCCCCCGCAAGTGAGGGAACCATGACTCGGTTCCCCTGCGCGCAGGGGGAACCTGCGGGAGGGGGTTCGGGCTATCTCTGAGACGCAGCCTGTATTTACGAAGTCTGACTGACGGATTGGTATTATTCGCGGCAGGCGGGTTTCTGCGTTGGGGTAAAATTCAAGATGGTATGGACACTTTAAGCATCCACATCACGGCGTGGGTGGACGAAAACGGCGTGCTGGAGGTGAAGGTTCCCACTACCTTGACCGCAGGGGAGGTGGAAGTATTCCTGACGGCGCGAGCGGTGAAACCCCACCCTGCCTCTTGCTGGCCGAAGGACTTTTTCGAGACCACCTGCGGACGCTGGGAAGGCGATTTCGAACGCCCTGCGCCAGGCGACTACGAAGTGCGTCCCTCACTTGACGCGAGCGATGAAATATCTCATTGACACCAGTACTTGTATTGACTACTTGCGGTATTCTCACTCGCGGGTACGGGAGCGGCTGAGGGCGCTCCCGCCCAGCGAGGTAGCGTTGTGTACGATTGTGCAGGCAGAGCTTTATTACGGGGCATGGCGCAGTCAAAACCCGACGCATAACCTCCACTTGCTTGAGGCGTTTTTTGGGCCGTTTCCTGTGTTGCCCTTCTGTTCGCGCGCGGCGCAGGTGTATGGGGGAATTCGCGCCCGCTTGACCGCCAGCGGGCAGCTGATTGGTCCTCACGACCTTCTGATTGCAGCGATTGCCCTTGCCAACGGGCTTGTGCTGGTCACGAATAACATCCGTGAGTTTGCGCGGGTTCCGGATCTGGTCTGCGAAGACTGGACGGTCTGAGGTTTGCCAGAAACTGGGCGACTTGCGCTTCGAACTGGCGGTCTGCACGCTTGACGAAATCTCCTCGCATCGGTTTGTTCCCTCGGCTTTTGGGTTTCGCGGGGGGCGTTCGGTTTCCTGCTGGGGAACTCCCGCGTCGCCGTGGACATATACGCGGACGCCGTGGACATATACGCGGACGCCGTGGACATATACGCGGACGCCGTGGACATATACGCGCCTGCGGGGGCGACAGCTCGATCGTCGTTGGCAGAGCACGCAACGCCGGCAACTAGGATCGCGCCTTCCGCTGGACGCCAGCCGGCGGGATGGAAGACCTGACGCCTACAGCCAGAACCGCGCGCTGTTATGCCCTCACCCCCTGTGTCCCCCTCTCCCAACGGTTTGGGAGATGGGGTGTTTTCGTAGGGGCGCGGCAAGCCTTGCCCCTACCGCCTTGCTGCAGGGGCTGGTGATGAGGGCAGACCTGAACGCGCTACTGTCAATCAGTGGGTCAGACTTCGCTATTTTCATGCGCCTACAGCCAGAACCGCGCGCTGTTATGCCCTCACCCCCTGTGTCCCCC
>JBBIQK010000033.1:0-33496 GCA_037442365.1 Armatimonadota bacterium
GTTTTGTTTCTCATAGTTGTGAAGATACCCCAACGGCGCTTTTTTTTTTGGTGTGTGTGAGGGGCGTCTGGGGGAAAATTGGTGGCATTCGGTCGCTTTTGAACTCAAAAGCTGTACCCTTACCAGCCATATATGGGGGTTGACAGCAGGCGCAGTGGATGTCCTGTGGGGGCTAAGTGGGGTACAATCCCACTCTGGAGGGCGCGCATGGCGTTCCAGACTATCATCGAGCCATTTCGCATCAAGGTCGTCGAGCCAATCCGCCTCACAACGCAGGCAGAACGAGAAGCCATCCTGCGCGGCGCACACTACAACCTGTTTCTTGTGCGCGCCGACGATGTGATGATTGACCTGCTGACCGACTCCGGCACCTCGGCGATGAGTTCCGAGCAGTGGGCAGGCGTGATGCGCGGCGACGAATCCTACGCAGGAAGCCGCAGCTACTACCTGTTTGAGGAGACCGTGCGCGAGATTTTCGGCTTTCGGCATGTAATCCCCGTGCATCAGGGACGCGCGGCGGAGCGAATCCTCTTCTCGCTGGTGTGCAAACAGGGGAGCGTGATTCCCAACAACACCCACTTCGACACTACACGCGCGAACATCGAGTATCTCGGCGGGCGCGCGGTAGACCTCCCCTGCCCCGAATCGCGCGACGCCGATACCCCCTACCCCTTCAAGGGCAACATGGACACCGACGCGCTGGAGCGACTCATCGCAGAGGTTGGCGCCGCGAACATTCCGCTCGTGATAATGACCCTCACCAACAACTCTGGCGGCGGACAACCCGCTTCGATGGCGAACATCCGCGCAGTGAGCCAGATTTGCCGCAAGCACGGCATTCCGTTCTACATCGACGCCTGCCGATTCGCCGAAAACGCCTACTTTATCAAGCTTCGCGAGCCGGGCTATGCCGACAAGACCCCGCTGGAGATTGCCCGCGAGATGTTTTCCTACGCCGATGGCTGCACCATGTCGGGCAAAAAAGACGGCTTAGCCAACATCGGCGGCTTCCTCTGCACGAACGACGACATGCTTGCCCAGCAGGAGCGCGAGTTGCTTATTCTCACAGAGGGCTTCCCTACCTACGGCGGGCTGGCGGGGCGCGACCTCGAAGCAATAGCAATTGGGCTACGCGAAGTGCTGGACGAACATTACCTGCAGTATCGCATCCGCTCCACAAGCTACCTGGGCGAGCATATCGCGCGGGAGGGCGTGCCCATCGTGCAACCGCCGGGCGGGCACGCCATTTATATCGACGCAGGGCGCATGCTGCCGCACATCCCACCGCTGCAGTATCCGGGTCAGTCTGTGGTGGTGGAACTCTATCGGCTGGGCGGCGTGCGCAGCTGCGAGATTGGCTCTGTGATGTTCGCGCCGCGCGACCCCCAGACGGGCGCAGAACAGCCCGCCCCACGCGAACTGGTGCGGCTCGCCATCCCGCGCCGCGTCTATACCCAGAGCCATGTGGACTATGTGGTGGAGGTGATTCTGGAGGTCTACCGCCGCCGCGAACAGTTGCGCGGCTACCGAATCACCTGGCAGACGCCGTTCCTGCGCCACTTTAGCTGCCACTTCGAGCCTGTGTAGGGGCGACGGTATTGTGTCGCCCCAGTCCACGCGCTACGGCGTCCATCGGCTAATCACTAGGTCGCGGTTCGGCGACGCCTGATGGCAGCCCATGCACTGCCCCACAGGATCCGTGACGATTGCTTTCCCGCTGGCGTCCCATGCTTGCCAGCCCCAGCCGCCCGATTGACGATACTTACGACTGTCTTTCACCATCAGCGCAGTGACTTTCTTCTTGCCCGCCACATACATCCCGTCGGCGTCCTTCGCTTCGTACAGCACGAACACTATCTGGCTGCCATCAGGATACCGATTGCCGTTTTTACGATAGACCTCTGCGGCAGCGGCGTTAGCGTAGATGTGATGCACGCCGCCAAACGCGCCAAACAGGGGATGCTTGTCGCTATAGATCACACCGGTCGTGATGTGAGTCCAATTGCGCCAGCCCGCGGGCAGTTTCTCCGGGGCAGGCGCTTTAGACTGCCCTGCGAACGCCGCAACGCCCAACACGATGCATAAAGCCGTTCCAATGAGAAATCCACGCATGGTCGTTACCTCCTGCGTGGAGTTCTACCCTGTCCGCGCTGTGCAAGGCAAGAGGTTTACCGAAAAGTAAGTATTCACTTTTCGGTAAAAGTCGCTTCCTCATCCGATTCGTCCACCCACTCTTGGGCGAATGCGCGCATTTGTCGTATGAGTCCGATGAGTCGCTCCCCCCTTTCTGTCAGCGCGTACTCGACGCGGGGCGGCAGTTCAGGGTATGCCACACGCACAACCAAGCCATAGCGCTCCAGCTTATGGACGCGCTCATAAAGCACCTTCGTTGTCAAACCTGGCAGGGCGCGCAACAGTTGTCCAGGGCGATTAATCCCCTGCCCCAGCGCGTCCAGCACCGCCACCGTCCACTTACAGCGCAGGATGTCGGTCAGGCGGTGGAACGCTTCCTGCTGGCGATAGTCTCGCTCCGTGGGCGTCACTCTTTTCGCCGTACACTTCCCCCCTCTTTAGCGCTGGCGTCGATTTCGTTTTTGAAGGTGCTGCGCCCCACGCGCCGCTCCTTGTAGAACTTCCCAATCACAACCACCTTATCATCATTGCGCAGGTCAAGATGCCCATACGAAAAGACCACGATTTGCTTGCTCCCGCTGTCCAGTTTGAAGGTCGTGTAGGGGTTGCCCACGCGCGAGGTCTGCTTTTTCAGATCGTCCACCTCGCCTTCCACCTCCACGAATTTGCGGTGGAACTTGTCGGGGTTCTCAACCAGCGCGGCAACCGTCGTTTTGACAGGATTCACGGCAGGCTTCTGCTGCGCCAGCAACCCCATGCACAGCAGCGCCATCGTCGCCAGTGTCATCAACGCTCGCATCGCTTCCCTCCTGCGACGGTCGATTCGCCCCTTCAGCAACGGCTCCTGCTGCTGTTAGCGGACTCTGTTGCGCAGAGTGAGGAGCTTTTGGGCAAATCGGCGCACAGCAGGCAGCGCAGGCTCCGTATACTCATACTCGATAGCAACATAGCCTTTGAAGCCCGCCGCCTTGAGGGTGCGGAAGATGCGCTCGTAGTCCAGCTCGAAGAACTCGTCGCGGGCGTTGCGCGAGTGGGTCTTCGCGTGGACGCTCACGGCATACGGCGCAAGTTTTTCAATCATCTCGTAGTGCTTCTCGCGGGTGTTCGCGCCGTCCAGCAGGACGCCAAAATAATCGCTATTGATGTCGCGCACATAGCGCAGGGTGCGTTCGGCGTCGGCGGTCAGCCCCCAGTGGGTCTCGATTGCCAGCACGACGCCCTGCGACTCGGCGTAGGGCAACGCCTGCTCGATACATTCACGCGACCAGCTGTACGCCTGCGATTCCAGATAGCCTTCGGGAATGCCTCGATCGGTGAAGATGCGCAGCATTGGCGCCCCCAGCGCGACCGCGATGTCCACCCACTGCTTCACCTTCTCCACCTCCGCCTTGCGGAAGTCGGCGTCGGGGTGCGTGAAGTGGTTGCGCGTCGCCGTGCCCGAAACCACCAGCCCATGGCGAAAACACTCCCGCTTAAGGCTGTTCAGCGTCGCACGGCTCGTGTCGGGGAAGTAGTAGCCCGTCAGCTCCACGCCGTCCAGCCCCAGCTCCGCACATAGGCGGATGAACTCCGGGAGGCTCATCTCCCGTTTGGTCAGAGCCTCCCGAAACGAATAGGCGGCGCAGCTGATACGCATGGCTCAGTCTCCCTGCGCGCCGAAGTTGAATAGCACAATCAGCAGGTCAGCGTCGTCCACGATGCCGTCGCCGTTCAGGTCAACGGGCGCGCTGCTGTTGTTGCCGAAGTTGAACAGAATCTCCAGAAGGTCAGCGTCATCGATGATGTTGTCGCCGTTCACATCGCCGAGTGTCAGGCTGAAGTCGAGCGTCGTCGCGCCCAGCAGTCGGCGCAGTCCAGGGATGTTGCGCGCCAGACAGCGCGGCGCTGTGATGCGCAGCCCGTCATACAAGCCTGGCGTCACGGCAATCGAATAGGTAAAGCCACTGTTCATGTTGCCCGTGTGCGTGGCGGCGACATTGCCCGTGTAGGGGTCATACTGGCGGATGGTCAGCGCAATCTGGTTCGTGTTGCCCGCGAAGCCCGCGATGGTCACCGTGCCCTGCAGGGTGGTCGCGATGTTCGGCGTGGAGAGGTAGACCTCAACGCTGCCGCTGTTCGTGGGAATCGCCCACAGCACCTGTTCCGCGCTATTGTGCGCGATGTAGACTGCGTCCTCATCGCGATTGACCGCCTCCTGCACGAGGTTCGTGCTGCCGTTGCTGGTCCAGTTGTAGTGGAACAGGTGGCTCTTGGAGTTGGTGGAGCTGTGTGCGCCCAGCCAGAAGGCGTTGCCGCTGGCGAACACCCCAACCCCATAGCCCTCGCGCACGCCCGGCGTGTTGCCGCCGCCGAAGCGCTGCTGGCTCAGGTTGCGCGTCGTGCCCGGTCGGGTGACGAACACATCGAAGTTGCCCACACTGTCGCCAAAGCCGTTCCACAGCACGGACGCGCCCTCTACATCTATCGGCTGGCTGTCGCGTCCTGCGCCCAGCGGCGACTGGCTCATGTTCACGGTGCCGCCGCCGACGGTGGTCACAAACGAGTCGAAGAACTGGCTCGTGGTCGCGCTGCGCCCCTGCCAGATGAGGTTGTTGCCGCTCACATCGAACGCGACCGCATCGCGCGGGTTATTGATGTTGCCCCCGCCAATCACGGGGAAGCTCATATTCGTGCTGTTGAAAAACACATCGCCGTAGTCGCCCGTCGCGGAGCCGCTGCCGTACCAGACCGCATCGCCGTTCGTGTTGAGCGCGGCGGCGACGGCAAAACGGTTGCTCCCCAGCGGCGACTGCGAAATATTGCTCGTAGTCGAGCTGCTGAGATCCGTGCGGAACACATCCCGATTGACGCCCGTATTGGGACCAGAGCCATCCCAGAGCAGGCGGTCGTTCACCAGCGCCATCGGCACCGCATCGCGCGAGCCGCTGCCCAGCACGGACGCCGTCAGGTTCGCGCCGCCGCGAAAGATGTCCAGATTATTGCTGGTCGCGCTGCCGACGCCGTACCACACCGGCTGCCCCGCGCTGGTAAACCCAAAGCCAAACGCGATTCGGTTAGACCCCAGCACGGACGCGCTCACATTCGTCGTCTCCACAAACACATCTGTATTGCCCGAGAGCGCGCTCCCCTGCCCTTCCCAGAGCAGTCCCGCCGTCGGATGATATGCCACGGGATACGCCAAGCGGGTGTTTCCCAGGATAGAAGCGGTGAAGTTGTTGTTGCCCGTGATTCGGAAAATGTCCAGATTGCTGCCCGAAGCGACCGCCGACCAGAATGGCAGCCCGTCTTCAGTCAGGATGCCGGTACCTACCTGCGTAAAGTTTTCGCCCAACTTCTGATGGACGAACGCCTGCCCATATACCGATACCGTCAGTGCAAAACCCGCTAACACTCCACTAATCGTTCGCATTATCAGACTCCTTTCGGGGCACGCCCCATTTATTATAGCACATTCGCGCGATGGAGTGGGTATCCTAAATGCGGCATGGAGCCAGCGTTGCAGGAGGAGAGAACAACCCCGCTGAAAGAGGCGCGGATTCTGGGCGTGCGCGTGCATCGCATCGGCATGGAAGATGCGCTCCAGCACATAGAACGCTTGATTCGTGACGGTTCGCCGAATCTGGTCATCACCGCCGACGCGAACGCGGTACTGATTGCGCTGGAGGACGCCGAGTTTCGCGCGCTGATGGAGCGCGCCGCGCTGGTGACTCCCGACGGTTTCGGGCTACTGTGGGCGGGCAAGCGACTGGGGCAGCCTTTTCCTGAGCGCGTGTCGGGCGTGGATATGGCAGCGCAGTTGACGCGCCTGAGCCATGAAAGAGACTACCGCCTCTATCTGTTGGGCGCGGCGCCGGGCGTCGCCGAACGAGCGGCGCAGAACCTGCTCCGCCGCTACCCCAACGCACAGATCGTCGGCGTGCAGCACGGCTACTTCTCCGAGGCTGACGAGCCAGCAATCGTTGCGCAAATCGTCGCCGCGCGCCCCCATGTGCTGCTGGTCGGGATGGGCATGCCCCGCCAGGAAAAATGGGCGTGGCGCCATCGGGAGCAACTGGGCGTCCCTGTGATGATTGGCGTCGGCGGCAGCTTCGATGTGTACGCAGGGGTGGTCAAACGCGCCCCCCAGTGGCTCCAGCGCATCGGCTGCGAATGGCTCTGGCGGCTGATGCAAGACCCCCGCAAAATCAAAAAAGTGCGCAACCTGCCCCGATTCGCCTGGCGCGTCATACGCAACAAACACCTGCAGGAATCTGCAGGATAACAGCGTATTCCGTGCGCACTATGCGCAAGGATTGGAACTTGCTGAGCGCACGGACGCTGGGCGCGCTCGCGCTGCCGGACGCCTGCGAATGCTGCTTCTGGCTCCATCAAAAACTCGGCGCGCCGCCAATGCCTTTCCCAGGCATCTTCAGCAGCATCGACTCCTACTCCAAGAAGGTGCTGCAGGCGGCGTGGCAGCACAGCGGCAGCGCGCCCGAATGGTTCGCCCGCTTCGGCTTGCACGGGACGCCGCTCCCCGCCCCGCACTTCTCGTGGTTCAAGGTCGCGACACGGCACGGCTCGCTGGTGCTGCGCGGCGCGCCCGACGAAATCCTGCAAACGCCCGGCGGCGAACTCATCATCATCGACTACAAGACCGCCCGCTTCAAGACCGACGATCCGTTCCGCCCCCTCTACGAGGTACAACTGAATGTCTACGCGCGAATCGCGGAGAATCTCGGCAAATCGGTACACGGCTTCCCCTACCCGTGCCGCGTGCAGACGCTGGGACTGATGTATTACGACCCCATCACGGAAGTGGACGCGCCCCACAAAATCAACGGCGACAGCTTCCTGATGGAGTTCCGCGCCCAGTGGCTGCCCATCGAGCGGCAGGACGAGCAGATAGACGCCCTGCTAACGCGCGCATGGGCGATTCTGTCGCAAGACGCGCCGCCTGCGGCGACCCCCAGCTGCAAAACCTGCGCGGCGTATGCCGCCATCGCAACCCACCTGCGCTGAAGAGCGTAATTCTTAAGGTATACTGAGGGCGGAGACTTTTCACCATGACCAACGAGCGCAGTTTTCTGGACGATCCGCGTCCTGAGGGGCGTGAGCCGATTCCTGCAGAGCGAGTGCCGATGCTGGTAAGCGTGTTTGAACAGGTGGAGGCGGTGGAGGTGGTGCTGGCGTTCACGGTACGCGCGGAGGGCGTGATGCAGAGCGACGCCACCTTTGGCGTGTGGATTGACGAGGCGCTTCAGCACGAGGACAAGCTGGAGACCATGCGTCAACTGGCGGCGCGCCTGCACCCGATTGTCAACCCCGACTACTATCTGGATCTCATGCTGATTACGCCGCGCGACCCCATGCTCTGGCAGATGGCGACCGAGAACGGCGACCCCATCTTCGCGCGTGAAGAGGAGTCAATTCAGGCGCAGCTGCGCCTACTGCAGAACCTACCGCCCATCAATGACGACGAGCGCGACATCGATGTGATGCGCGTGATGTAGCATGCAGGCGCTGGATTACGAACTCCCCGAACAGGTCGAGTCGCTCATCGAGAAGGTTCGGGACTACGCGCCCGACGCCGATACCTCGCGGCTCGTGGAAGCCTACCTGTTCGCCGAGGAGCGCCACCACGGGCAGAAACGCAAAAGCGGCGAGCCGTACATCACGCACCCGCTCGCCGTTGCGCACATCTTAGCCGACCTGCAGATGGGGGTCAACACCGTCATCGCGGGGCTGTTGCACGATGTGCTGGAAGACACCGCCACCAAGCCCGAAGAGCTGGAACAGCGATTCGGGGCAACCGTGCGCCAGCTGGTGGAGGGGGTCAGCAAACTGCACCACTCCGAACGCAAGATGGAGATTTTCAACGAGGCGAGCCGTCGGCGCATGAGCATCGCCAAGTCCGCCGACAACCTGCGCAAACTGCTCGTGGCGGTCGCTGAAGACCTGCGCGTGATGGTCATCAAGCTCGCCGACCGCCTGCACAACATGCAGACGCTGGACGCGATGCCCCCCGAAAAACAGGTGCAAATCGCCACGGAGACACTGCAGGTGTACGCCCCACTCGCCCACCGACTGGGAATCTACCAGATTAAGGCGCAGCTGGACGACCTCGCGTTCAAGTACCTCTATCCGCAGCAATACCGCGAAATCAGCCAGAAGGTCGCCCAGACCCGCGCCGAGCGCCAGCAGGAGGTGCTGCAGCTGGTGCATACGCTCAAGGAGCGGCTGTGGGAGCGCGGCGTGCGCGCCGATGTGATGGGACGCCCCAAGCACCTGTGGAGCATCTTCCGCAAGATGCAACAGCAGCAACTGGACTTCAGCCAGATTTACGACCTCATCGCCCTGCGCGTGCTGACCGACACGGTGGAAGAGTGCTACATGGCGCTGGGCGTCGTCCATGAACTCTGGAAGCCCATCCCGTCCCTGTTTTATGACTACATCGCCGCGCCCAAGCCCAACGGCTACCAGTCGCTCCACACCAAAGTCATCGGTCCCAACGAGCGCACGCTGGAAATCCAGATTCGCACATGGCAGATGCACCAGATTGCCGAATACGGCGTCGCGGCGCACTGGCGCTACAAAGAGGGCGCCGACCAGAAGCCCATCCAGCTCCCCGCCCTCCAGCAGCAACTGCGCGACCTGACCGACTTCAAGAGCAACCTGGAGTTCCTCACCAGCGTCTTTCGCGAGATGGGCACCGATCAGGTGCTGGTGTTTACCCCGAAGGGCGACCTGATTGACCTGCCCGAAGGCGCGACGCCGCTCGACTTCGCCTATCGGATCCACACCAACATCGGGCATCGTTGCACAGGGGCGCGGGTGAACGGGCGCATCGTGCCGCTGGACTACAAGCTGCGCACGGGCGATGTGGTGGAAATCCTCACGCGCCCGACGCCGCAGCCGAGCTACGACTGGCTGAGGATTGTGCGCACCTCCAGCGCACGGAGCAAGATACGCGCCTACTTCCGCGAGGCGCGCCGCGCCGAGTTCATCGCGCACGGACGCAACCAGGTGGAACGCGAGCTGGAGCGCCTGCGGCTACCCGTCAGCGGCTTCCGCGACGCGCTGCCCGACCTGCTCAAATCGCTCAATCTGCGCACAGAGGACGACCTGTACGCCAGCATCGGCGAGGGTCTGACCAGCGTGCAGGCGGTCGTACAGCGCGTGCGCGCGTCCGCCGCGCCTGCCCCCGCAACCGACGCGCCCGCCCCTGCGACTGGAGGACGCGAAGTGCGCGCGATGCAAATCGAGGACGCGGACGGCTACCTCACGCGCCGCGCGACCTGCTGCTACCCCCTGCCGGGCGATGAGCTGCGCGGCTACATCTCTCGTGGGCGGGGCATCATCGTCCATCGCGCCGCCTGCCCGAACCTGCGCGCCCTCGAAGAGAAGGAGCCCGAACGCATTATGCACATCGAATGGCTGGCGCACAAAGACCGCGCCTATCCCGTCGCGCTGCGATTCGAGACGCTCGATCGCCCGGGCGTGCTGGGCGACATCACCACCATTCTGGGCACGGCAGGGGTCAACATCGCCGATGTGCGCGTCAAGCGCACGCCGAACCTCACCGCGCAGGTGGACATGGAGGTGCAGGTCCACAGCGCGCAGGAGCTACGCGCCATCACCCAGAAACTCGCCTCCCTGGAAGATGTGCTGGCAGTCTCCCGCATTATGGAGGGCAAAAGCAAGGATGCGCGCCGTCGTGCAAAGAGTTAGCTGGGCGGAGGTGGAAGTCGAGGGGCGCATCGTCGGGCGGATTGAGCGGGGCGCGCTCGTGCTACTGGGCGTCCACGCCGCCGACGCCGACGCGGAGGCGCGCTGGCTCGCCCAGAAACTCGCCCATCTGCGCTTTTTCGAAGACGAGCAGGGCAAGCTGAATCTCTCCGTGCTGGAAATCGGCGGCGCGATGCTGGTGGTGTCCAACTTCACGCTTTACGGCGACTGCCGCAAAGGGCGACGCCCCAGCTTCGCCGAGTCTGCCCCCTACGAACTTGGCGAGCGACTCTATCGGCAGTTCTGCGCCTCCTTGCAGGCGGAGGGCGTCCCCGTGCAAACAGGCGTTTACGGCGCCCAGATGCAGGTGCGCCTGCAAAACGACGGACCCGTCACCCTGATTGTGGAGACGCCGCCTGCACGCGCGACCGATTAGCCCTGACTGGCTGCCATCGCGCCGAAGAACACGAACATGACAATCGCGTAAATGCAGCCCAGAATGAGCAGCACCGTACCGATGATGCCCAGAATGCGCCCCGCGACCACCAGTCCGCGCGCGTTCGGGTCGCCAAACCCCTGATCCAGCTCCTTCAACGCATTATTGCCCATAATCCACGCCACAGGCGCCAGAATCGGCAGGCACACAATGCCCAGAATTCCCAGCACCAGAATCAGCGTGGCGTTCGTACTACCGCCTCCGTTGGACATAAGCACACCTCCTGTGGTAGTGGAGTTCGACTCCGCCGCAGGGTTTCCTGCATCCATCGCCTTTGCGCTACATTTGCATCACGCGCATGAATCGTCGTTTATATAGAGTGTGCGGAGGCGGTGCTTCCGCGCTCCTAATTACGCGCCTGCGCGAATGGAGGAGTTGCCGAAAACTCCCTGCAACGGCACTTTGTATCGCGGCTCTCTTTCATACGGTATCCTTAACACACGCTTCACACAAACACAGGTACTCTACTTTTTTATGGAGGAGCCGATGGAACAATTCACCCGACGCGAGGTGCTGAAAGGACTCGGTGCGGCGTCGCTGGGCGCGGCGGCATGGCTGACCCTGCGCAGCGCGATGGACGCCTCGCCCAACCCGCAACGCAAGCGCGTGCTGCGAATCGCGCACCTGACCGACATCCATGTCGCGCCCGAAGGCGTCTCCGTGCGCGGTCTCATCGATTGCCTGAAGACCATCCACGAGATGCCCGACCGCCCGAACCTGATTCTCAACGGCGGCGACTTCGTGAGCGATGTGTTCGCCCAGAACGAGCCGCGCGCCCGCGTGCTGTTCGACCTCTGGACGCGCCTCATCCAGGAACACTGCCAGATTCCCATCCGCCACTGCATCGGCAACCACGATGTGTGGGGCTGGGACAGATCCCGCAGCGGCTGCACGGGCGATGAACCCAGGTACGGCAAAAAGTGGGCGATGGAGGCGCTGGGACTGGAAAAACCCTACTATAGCTTTGAGCAGGCGGGCTGGAAGTTTATCGTGCTGGACGGCACTCTCCCCAACGGCAACGGCTACAAAGCGCGGCTGGACGACGAGCAGTTCGAGTGGCTCAAAGCCGAGCTGGGACGCACGCCCGCCACGATGCCCGTGCTGGTGCTGTCGCATATGCCCATCGTCTCTGCCTGCGCGCTGTTCGACGGCGACAACGAAAAGTCGGGCGATTGGGTCGTGCCGGGCGCGTGGGTGCATATCGACGCGCGGCGCATCGTGGAGTTGTTCTATCAACACAAAAATGTCAAGCTCTGCCTGAGCGGGCATATCCACCTCTTTGACCGCGTGGAGTATAACGGCGTGACCTACATCTGCGACGGAGCGGTCAGCGGCGGATGGTGGCGCGGGAACTACCACCAGACTTCGCCGGGCTGGGGCTTGGTAGACCTCTACGACGACGGCTCGTTCGAACACGAGTACCGCAGTTTCCCCTATCCCGCGCCGACAGGTGGGTAGGTGAGCCTGCGGCGCCCGCCTGCCGAAAATAGCCTTTGTGAACTGGGAGGCGGCGAAGGAAGCGGTGCGCGTGCTGGACCCCGTGCGCATTCACGGGCGCGTGGTCGGCGCGGTCGGGCTGCTCATCGAGTCGCAGGGACCCCCGGCGAAGCTGGGCGAGCTGTGCCTGATTGAGCGCGGCAGGCACGAACCGCCGCTACAGGTGGAGGTGGTCGGCTTCCGCAACGGGCGCACACTGCTGACCCCGCTGGGCGAGCTGACGGGCGTCGCGCCGGGCAGCGAGGTCATCCCCACACGCCAGACCGCCGCGGTTGGGGTGTCCGACGCGCTGCTGGGGCGCGTGCTGGATGGGCTGGGCAACCCCATCGACGGCAAGCCTGCGCCAGAGAGCGTCCGTCGCTACCCACTGCTCGCCGACGCGCCGCCTGCGCTGGAACGCCCGCCCCTGCGCACGCCTCTGCCGCTGGGGGTACGCGCCATCGACGCCCTGCTCACCTGCGCCTACGGGCAGCGTGTGGGCATCTTCGCAGGCAGCGGCGTCGGCAAAAGCACCCTGATGGGCATGATTGCCCGCAACACCGCCGCCGAAGTGAATGTGATTGCGCTGATTGGCGAGCGAGGACGCGAAGTGCGCGAGTTCATCGAGGATAGCCTCGGCGAGGCAGGACTGCAGCGCTCCGTACTGGTGGTCGCCACTTCCGACCAGCCCGCGATTGTGCGCCAGAAAGCCGCCTTCACCGCCACCGCGATTGCCGAGTATTTTCGGGATCAGGGCAGGCAGGTGCTGCTGATGATGGACTCGCTGACGCGCCTGGCGATGGCGCAGCGCGAGATTGGGCTGTCGGCGGGCGAGCCGCCCGCCGCGCGCGGCTACACGCCCTCCGTGTTCGCCCTCATGCCCCGCCTGCTGGAACGCGCGGGCAACAGCGCACAGGGCAGTATCACCGCGCTCTATACTGTGCTGGTGGACGGCGACGACCTGAACGACCCCATCGCCGACACCGCGCGCGCCATCCTCGATGGACATATCGTACTGTCGCGCGCGCTCACGCAACAGGGACACTACCCGCCGATTGATGTGCTGGCGAGCCTCTCGCGCGTCATGCCGAACATTGTCTCGCCCGAACACCTGCAGGCGGCGAACCGCCTGCGCCAGCTGCTCGCCGCCTATCGCGAGGCGGAAGACCTGATTGCCATCGGCGCGTATCAGCAGGGCGCAAACCCGATGGTGGACGCCGCCGTCGCCCGCATGGACGCCATCCGCCAGTTCCTGCGCCAATCGCGCGACGAACAGCCCGCCTTCGACGAGACGCTACGAGGGCTGTATGCGCTTGCGGATAAGTGATACTGACCGTGCATTCAGAGATTCCCCTTATGGAGGTAGGTTCTTCGCCTCATGCATGTAGACCCTACAGCTAAACCTCCTCTGTCGCACAGAATGGGAGTGCCATGCAACAGGACATGGGAACCGCGTCCGTATAGGCAAGAGTAGGGACGCGGTCGCCGCGCCCCACGCGGCAAAACGGGCTGTGTCCGAAGGCAGAACAAACATTCTTGCAACAGAAGCGGCTTCAGCCGTACGGCAGAGACGCGCACGGTGCGCACATAAACGGCGCACGCCTCGCACCCACCTTCAGAGACACGCTAATCCCCACCCCACCCAGCCGCCGACAATCCCCATTCAGGGGCAATCGGGTATCATATACCCTGCCCCATTACGGAGGAGATGATGATTGTTCGAGAGTGGCTTAAGAAGATGATGGATACCAGCGAGCGCGATGTGAAGCGGCTCATGCCCATCGTGCAGAAAATCAACGCGCTGGAACCCGATTTTAAAGCGTTATCCAACGAGCAGCTGCGCGCGAAGACCGACGAATTCAAAAAGCGCCTGCAGGACGGCGCGACGCTGGACGATATTTTGCCTGAGGCGTTCGCCGCGTGCCGCGAAGCCGCGCGACGCACGCTGAACATGCGCCATTTCGATGTGCAGCTGCTGGGCGGCATCGTTCTCCATCAGGGGCGCATCGCCGAGATGAAAACGGGCGAGGGCAAGACGCTGGTCGCCACGCTGCCGCTCTATTTGAACGCGCTGCTGGGCAAGGGCGTGCATCTGGTGACGGTGAACGATTACCTCGCGCGGCGCGACGCGGTCTGGATGGCGCCCATCTACCACCTGCTGGGACTGAGCGTCGGCGTCATTCAGGGACAAAGCGCGGAGACCGACGAGCGCGGCGGGTCGTACCTCTACGAACCGGGCTACCAGCACCCTGACCCGCGCTACCTGCACCTACGCGAGGTCACCCGCAAAGAAGCCTACGCCGCCGACATCACCTACGGCACCAACCACGAGTACGCCTTCGACTACCTGCGTGACAATATGGTCTACTCGGTGGACCAGCTCTCCCAGCGCGACCTCTACTACGCGATTATCGACGAGGTGGACAGCATCCTCATCGACGAGGCGCGCACCCCGCACATCATCTCCGGGCAGATTGAGGAAGACCTCACGATTTACACGCGCGTCGACTCGTATGTGCGCCGCCTGCAGCCCGAACGCGACTATGTGGTGGACGAAAAACACCACGCCGTCACGCTCACCGAAGAGGGCACAAATCGGCTGGAGCAGATGATGGGCGTCCCGAACCTCGCGGACGAGGTGGAGCTGATGCCCTACATCAACGCCGCGCTCAAGGCGCACGGCTACTTCAAAAAGGACATCCACTATGTGGTGCGCGGCGGCGAGATTATCATCGTCGACGAGTTCACAGGACGCTTGATGCACGGCAGACGCTTCAGCGACGGCATCCACCAGGCGCTCGAAGCCAAAGAGGGCGTGCCCATCAAACAGGAGAGCCAGACCATCGCCGTCGTGACCTTCCAGAACTACTTCCGCCTCTACCAGAAACTCGCGGGCATGACGGGAACCGCCAAGACCGAAGAGGAAGAGTTCCGCAAAATCTACGGCATGGATGTGGTGAGCATTCCCACCCACCGCCCGATGATTCGCACCGACCACCCCGATGTCGTCTACAAAAACCTCGAGGCGAAGCTGCGCGGGATTGCGCTGGAGATTCTGCGCCTCTACACCAAGCAGCAGCCCGTGCTGGTCGGCACGCGCTCCATCGAGATGTCGGAAGTGGTCTCTGCGCGGCTGGCGTTCGACAAACTGCAACTGCTCACACTCATCGAGCGCGCCCGCCGCGAGCTGGAGTCCAGCAAGGGCATCGACAAGCAGAAAAAAGAGGAGTGGCGCAAAACGCTATTGATGCCAATCAACACGCTCTCGATGCGCCAGATTACGCCCATCCTGCGCGAGCTGGGGCTGCCCACCAGCCCGACCGAACCCGCGCATGTGAAGTGGTTCCTCGAACACTGGGAGCTGCCCGAAGCGAACGCTGAATACTTTGTCGAGGCGATGGAACACGGCATCCCGCACAATGTGCTGAACGCGAAGTACCACGAGAAGGAAGCCGCGATTATCGCCGAGGCAGGGCGCAAAGGCGCGGTGACCATCGCGACCAACATGGCGGGGCGCGGCGTGGACATCCTACTGGGCGGCTCGGTGGTAAAGCAAGAGCCGAAGCCCGAAGGCGATTCGGACGCCGAAAACGCCGATACGGTGGTGCAAGAGGAGATTTCGTTCCGTCGTGGGGGCAAGGTGCGCGCCGCGCCCCCGCTGCCCCTCTCCGAGCAGGAGCGCTCCGTCGCCGCCGAAGAGGTGCGCAAACTCGGCGGACTGTTTGTGCTGGGCACGGAACGCCACGAAAGCCGACGCATCGACAACCAGCTGCGCGGACGCTCCGGGCGGCAAGGCGACCCCGGCGAGTCGCGCTTCTACCTCTCGCTCGACGACGAGCTGGTGCGCCTGTTCGCCGAGAACCTGCGCAACAGCCCCCTGCTCAAGACATGGCCGGAAGACGAGCCTCTGGAAGCCAAAATGCTCACGAAAGCCATCGAGGGTGCGCAAAAGCGCGTCGAGCTGCACAACTTCTCCATCCGCAAACATGTGTTGCAGTACGACGATGTGCTGAACTACCAGCGCCAAACCATCTACAGCCTGCGCCGCCAGATTCTGGAAGGCAAAGGCACGCGCGATTTGGCGCTGGAATATATCCGTGAGGTGGTCGCCGACGCGGTGGACGAGTACGCCCCGCGCAACCTGCCACCCACCGAGTGGGACCTGCCTGCGCTCTACCAGCGGCTGAACACCATTTTCCCGCTGGAGTTCTTCGTCAAGCCCGACGACTTCACCTTCACGCGCCATGACCAGCTGCTCGACCAGGTGCAGGAGTGGGCGGAGCAGGCGTATGCGCTGCGCGAAGAGCAGCTCGGTGTGGATCTGGTGCGCGAGCTGGAGCGCCACTTCATGTTGCAGGTCATCACGCGGCGCTGGGTGGAGCATCTGGCGACGATGGAGTACCTGCGCGAGGGTATCGGGCTGCGCGGCTACGGGCAGATTGACCCGCTGGTGGCGTACAAGCAGGAGTCGGCGAAGGTGTTCGCCGAGACGCTGCACGCCATTCGCAACGATGTGGTGCTCTTTTTGTTCCACGCGCAGGTCGCGCCGCCGCAGCCGCGTCAGGTGGTGCGCATTGCGGGCGACGCGAACCCTGCGGTCGCAGGCGCGCGCGGCGGGATGGGCGTACAGAAACTGTCGGACGGCGCAGAACCGCTCGCAGAGGCTGGCGCGCCCACAGGCAAGATAGGACGCAACGACCCGTGCCCGTGCGGCAGCGGCAAGAAATACAAAAAGTGCTGCTACCCGAAGTACGGCTAACGCCTACAAATCGCACAGCTGGCGGCGCAATTTTTCGCGGGCATGCTGGCGGGCGCGAATGACGGCGCGGGGCGTCAGACCCAGCAGCGCGCTAATCGCTTTGTCGGTCAACGGCGCTTCCTGCGTCCATCGCGCCAGCGAGTCGGGCAGGACGCCATGCGCCTGCAACGCCTGCGCCAGCTCGCCCTCCAGCGACAGCACGAACGCCGCCGCATGGTGAAGCGGCGCCTGCTTCAAGACAGACGCCACCCGCGCCAGGAACCACGCTTCGTCCAGCGGCTCCGTGCGCGTCTCGATACACGGGTGCAGGCTTTCGGGCAACGCCTCCAGCGACGCGCTTTTTCGCCGCGCCCGCTGCGCACGCGCATATGTCCGTTCACACACTCGCTGCACATACTTCGCCAGCAGCGGCTGCCAGTCCAGCACCGTCTCAGGAACCTTGAATCGCAGCACCGCCACGCGCACCTCGCAGAGAATATCCTGCAGGTCGTCCCAGCACAGGGGCGCCGTACTCTGCGCGTTGCGCTTGCTCAACCACCGTTCCGCACACTGCTCCGCAAACTGGAGCCAGAGCGTCAACTCGACCGTGTCATCCCATTCAGTTGCCATAGGTATCCCCTCTCAGGTAGCCACAGGATACGCTACGGCACTGAAAATCCACTGAAAATCGGCGTTTCAGTGAAACAGTCGCTGAAAGGTCTCCACGGTGGTCGGCGAAAGGGTCTGTCCGAGTCGGTCGCGGGCGTGCTGCTGCGTCTGTTCGAACAGGCGCGTCGCCTCGGCTCGATGTCCCTGCGCAGCGTAGATTTGCAGGAGCAGGCACAGCGCGCTCTCGTCGGCGGGGTCTATTTGCAGGATGCGCTCGCAGTCCGCGGACGCCGCCGCATGGTCGCCGCGCACATAGAGCCGCTGCGCTCGCGCCAGCAGGCACTCCACCAGCAGCACGCGCATGCGCTGATGCGCGACGCTACACCACGGCTCGTCGGCGAACTCTGGCAGCAAATCGCCCGCATAGAGACGGACGGCTTCCTCCAGTCGCGCGAGCTGCAGGTCGGGCTGGGCGATGCTGAGCGCGTCGCTGGCGATGGACTCGAACTCCTGCACATCGAGTCGCCATGCGCAGGGCGGCGCCCAGCGGTAGACGCCGTTCTCGTAGTGAATCCAGTCGCCTGCCGCCTCGCCGAACGCCTTGCGCAACGAGCGACGCGCCGCCGAGACAGTCGTCTGCAGGTTCACCCGTGCGCGGTCGGCGTCCAGATGCGGAAAGTGCCACTCCATTAGCGTGAACGAATCGACGGGGCTTCCCTCCTGAAGCGCGAGCGAGGCGCACAGTGCGCGCGCCCGCGGGCTGTGCCACATGCGGGACGTCATCACCGCCGCGCGATAGTGCAGGGTCGTTTCGCCCAGCAGCTGGAGGTAGATATCCCAGCCGCGACTCGCGATGGGTTTCGGCGCGGGCGACTGCACCAGCCGTCGCAAGAGCGGCGCGCCGTATTCCGTGAGCAGCGCGTCCGCGCGTTCGCGGGCGTCGGGGTCGCCCGTCGCATCGGCGGTCAGCACAAGCGCCAGGCCGCGATAGAGCGCGTGCCCCCATTCGTTCGCGATGGCGCATGCCTGCTCCAGCACCGACAGGGCTTCTGCACGCGCCTCCTCCATAAGCGACAGAGTCGCCTGAGTCAGGTGCAGTTCACAGCGTAGCTCAGGCGCGTCCAGCGTGCGGGTGATAGGCGCGACTTGCTGGAGCGCGTGATGTGCGTCGGTCGTACGCTTGTTCGCCAGATGCGCCTGGGCAGCGACCAGCCATGCCTTCGCGGTCTGCCACTGGCTGCCGATTTTGAGCGCGGCGCGGCGCGCCTCGTCGGCGGCTTCAATCGCCCGCGCGTACTGCCCCGCCTCCAGCAAGGCGAGTGCGCGGCGTGTGAGCCACTCCGCCTCGCGTTCCTGCCCCAGCGCGCGCCGTACAAGCGCCAGCGCACGGTCTGCCACGCGCGCCGCCTCCGCAGGCTGGCGATACAGGAGCGTCTGGTACCATGCCTCCAGCGCCGCCGTCGGGTCGCCCGACGACTCGCCCCGCTCCAGCGCCAGACGCGCTCGCGCCTGCTGCTCCACCCCGTGCCCCTCATAAAACGCCATCTCCGCGCCCATCAGATGATAGAGCATTTCAAAGCGTTCGGGGAACTCTGGCTGCGACGCCCACGCGCCGACACACTGCAACGCTGCGCGCGCCAGCGCACGGTCGCCAAACGCCAGCGCGTATTGCATGGTGTAGCGCAACACGCCGCCCCAGCGCATCAGCCAGCCCTGGTTCGCCCGCAGCCGCTCCCACACACGCTGGTGAATCACATACGCGGCGCGCAAATCGCCCTGACAGGCGAAAATATACGCCATGCTCAGTTCCACCATCAGTTGCTGCGATTCCTGAAGTGACGGGTCGGCAAGGAGCGGCGCCAGCGTCTCCTGCGCCTCACGCATTCGCCCCAGCTGCGTGAGTTGTCCCGCGCGGGCGCAACTCACCTGCACCCACAACTCGCGGTCGGGGTCGGCTTCGGGATGCGCCTCCAGCGCCGCCAGCGCCTGCTGCGAAGCGTCCAGCGCATGCAGCAGCCCGTCCTGCAACTGGAACAGCAGGTACGGGCGTTCGCACAGAAACGCGGCGCGCGCGCGTCCATCGCCCAGCTGCGACGCCGCGCTCAGACACGCCTCCACAAGCTCCAGTCGCGTGCGCGGGGGCAACTGCGTGCGCAGGCGCAGATAGGCGGCGTGCATCCGTTGCAACCGTTCTGGGGAAGGGCTACACCACCGCTGCTGCAACAGCACAATCAGTTCGGGCGCGCCCGCCTGCTCCAGCGCCGCCGCCAGCCGCTCATGCCCGCGCGCCCGCTCCTGCGGCTCCATCGTAGAGTAGACCACCTCGCGCAGTACCCGATTGCGCCAGTGCAACTGCCCGTTCGGTTGCGCCTCGATCCAGCCCAGCGACACAAGCCCGTCCAGCCCTTTCGCAAACGCGCTCTCACTCAGGCGCAACATCGTCTGCACGGCGGCGGGATAGAGCGCGTCGTCCATCAGGCTGAGCGCGCGCCCGATGTCCTGAGCGGGCTTCGGCAAGCCCTCGAAACGGCGCAGCACGCCCTCCCGCAGGCTCTGGGGGATGAGCGCGGCGATGTCGGTCGACGCGCGCGCCGTATCCGCCTGCAGGCTGGTGAGTATCTCGTTCAGGAACAGGGGGTTGCCGCCCGTGAGTTCGTGCAGCGCGCGCGCAAGGACGTCCACAGCCGAGAGACCGTCCAGCATCGCCTGCACGCGCTGGGTAGTCTCCTCGCGCGTGAGCGTGCGCAGGCTCCACACCTCGCCCACCGCGCGCTCGCCAATCACCTGCTCCAGCTCGCGCAGGAGAGGACTTCGGTGCGGCGTGGCGACGGTCATCGCCAGTCCAATCGGCTCGAGGCGCAACGCCACGAGCCAGTTCAGCACAATCCGCTGCAGGTTCTCATGGGCGCGGTGGAAGTCGTCCATCAGGAGCAACACAGGCTGCCAGCGCGCCAGCTCGCGCAGGGGATAGATGAGGCGCGACGCCAGATGCCACGCCTGCGGGTTCTGGCTCCATTTGTCCAGCGCGTCGCTCAGGGGCGCGCCCTTCTCGCCTGATTCGTAGGCGAGGCTCTCCAGCAGGCTCATCAGGGGCAAATGCGGCGGCTCGGCGGCGTCGCCGCGACACCATGTCTCAGCGACGGCGATATCTTGCATCGCCGCGAGACGCTGCAATTCCCGCAGGGTCGCACTGCGCCCTGTGCCCGGCTCTCCCAGAATCAGCAGCACGCGCCCCCCCTGCCGCGCCTGATCGAGCCACGCCGTCAGCGGCGCGTGCGACTCACACACGGAGAGAACCTTTCGCGTGTAGGACATCGATGCGTCTACCCTCTCGCACGAAGCGCTTCGGTCAACCGCTTCCTTCGTATTGTACCTGTTGTCAGGGCGTTCCCCACCCGCCGCCTCCGGGCGTGCGAATGGTCAGGATGGCGCCCGCAGGCACGCGAATCACGCCCTTCCCGACTTCGGCGTCCACCTCGCCGTCGATGTGCAGCTGGTTCTGCCCGCGCTTGCCCGGTTTGCCCCCATTCAACCCGTAGGGCGCGCGCCGACGACGGTCGGTCAACAGGGTGAGTGTCGTCTCCGTCAGGAACTGGTAGGCGCGCACAATCCCATCGCCGCCGCGCCGCTGCCCTGCGCCGCCCGTGCGCGGCGCAATCCGATACTCCAGCACCCGCACCGGGTACGCGCTCTCCAGCGCCTCTATCGGTGTGTTGCGCGTGTTGGTCATATGCGTGTGAATTGCGCTCGCCCCATCCGCATCGGGATGCGCGCCTGCGCCGCCTGCCAGCGTCTCGTAGTAGACGAATGCGCGCTGCCGCTGGGGGTCGTAGCCGCCGAACAGAATGTTGTTCATCGTGCCCTGCGACGCGGCGGGGATACGGTCCGGCAACGCCTGCGCCAGCGCGCCCAGCAGCGTATCCACAATCCGCTGGGAGGTCTCCACATTGCCGCCCGCAACGGCGGCGGGCGGCTGCGCATTCACGATTGTCCCTGCAGGGGCAACCACCTCAATCGGTCGCCAGCAGCCGTCGTTGGTGGGCGCGTCTTCGGGCAACAGGCATCGCGCGACATAGTAGCACGCCGCGCGGGTGACGGCTTCAGGCGCGTTCAGCCCGCCCGTCGTCTGCGGTGCGCTGCCCGTGAAGTCGAAGCGCACTGTGCCCGCCTCATGCGCGGGCGCAATCACACGCGCCCGTATCGGCAGATCGCGATTGCCGCGCCCGTCGTCGTCCAGATAGTCCACAAACGCGTACTCCCCCGACGGAATCTGCCCCAGCGCGGCGCGCATCAGCTGCTCACTGTAGCGCATGAGCATTTCGAACCGCTCCTGCCACATGGCGACGCCCTCCGTCTGCAACAGCTCTTGCATGCGCTTCACGCCTGTCTGGTTCGCGCCGATTTGCGCCATCAGGTCGCCCCGCCGCTCATCGGGCGTGCGCACATTGTGCAGAATGATCGACAGCAACGGCTCGTTCAGCGCGCCCGCCTGCACGAGTTTGACAGGCGGAATGCGCAGCCCCTCTTCGTAAATTTCGGTCGCGAGGGGCATCGAGCCCGGCGTCGCGCCACCCGTGTCGGCGTGGTGCGCGCGGCTCGCCACAAACCCGACCAGCCGCCCCGCCACGAACACGGGCGCAATCAGCGTCCAGTCGGGCAGATGCGTGCCTGCATGGTAGGGGTCGTTGGTGAGTACCATATCGCCGTCGCGCCATTCGAAACGCGGCAGCAGGTACTGCATGAGCAGGGGCATCGCGCCCAGATGCACGGGAATATGCGCCGCCTGCGCCATCAGCCTGCCCTGCGCGTCGAATAGCGCACAGGAATAGTCGCGCCGTTCCTTGATGTTGGGCGAGCAGGCGGCGTACTCCAGCACCGCGCCCATCTCTTCGGGAATCGCGCTCAGCCGCTCATGGAACAGCCAGATGCGCGAAGGGTCATACCCCATCTGCAAAGGCGCCTCCATGACGCTCCGAACGCGACTCCCAATAGAATGCGCTTACCTGCCGCGCCCTGGCGGTGGCGGCGGGGTCATCGGTCGTCCCTGCTGCGGCGGCTGCATCTCCTTCGCGTCTTTGGGCGGGGTGAAGCGGAAGCGCGCGGCAGGAATCGGCTTGTCGAAGCTGATATAGCGCAGGTTGGCGGTGACCTTCATCGACGATTGCTGCTGCGGTTGTCCGCCGCCCTGACCACCCTGACGGGGGCGCATCGTCTGATTCAGCTCCACGCGGTAGATGAGGCGATCCTGCGTCCCGACGAACAGCCTGAGATTCACGGAGGCGTTGCCCTGCGAGTCGGTAATCTCCACAATCCGCGTCTGCTTGCCCGCGACGGTTTGCGTGCCGCGGAACTGAATCTTCGCGTTCGGTCCCAGCTTGTCCAGATCCTGCTCGGCGATGCCCATTAGCATGCCCGCTTCGCCCAGCAGCCCCGCGTTTGCGCCCGTGAGGTTGGACGGCGCGGGCTGCTTCATATACTGTTTCGCGCTGGGCACATACACATAGACCGTCTTGCCGTCGGAGTAGACCTCCCGCGCAGGACTGAAGCCGCTTGCGCCCACCTTCGCCGCCACGCGATTGGGGCGCTGCATCGCAATTGTGGAGCTGGACTGTTGCTTCTGCGAATTGCCGCCGAAATTCACCTCGGCGGTGATGTTAATACTCATCTCCCACGACTTCGCGTTGCGGTATTTCTGCTGTACCTGCTTGAGGAACGCTTTGGCGTCCCCCTGAGCAAAACCGACCGCCGCTGCTGCCATAAATGCTGCTGCCATCCATAGGGTTCGCATAGTGTTCGTCTCCGTATACTGAACTATACCCGAAACGGGTACAATCTGTTCCCGTAGGAGGCGTTATCGATGGCGATTGTAGAGATAATCGTACCCCAGTTAGGCGAAGGATTGCAGGAAGTGCGCGTGATGCGCTTTTTGAAGCAGCCGGGCGATCGCGTGGCGCGCGACGAGCATATCTACGAAATGGAGACCGATAAAGCGAATGTGGAAGTCGAAAGCCCCTACGCGGGCGTGATTGTGGAGTGGCTGGCGAAGGAGGGCGACATTCTGCCGATTGGCGCGCCGATTGCCCGCATGGAGGTCGAAGGCGCGGTCGAAGTCGCGGCGCCCGCTGCCCATGCGCCCACCCACACAGCGCCCGCGCCTGCCCCTGCGCCCGTGCGCGAGCCTGTAGCCGTCGGCGAACGGCTGGAGCTGGTCATTCCGCCGCGCACACGCGCATACGCCCGACAGAAGGGCGTGTCGGAGGAGGAACTGCGCCGAATCCCAGCGGCGTCCGGCAACAAGCTGATGCCCGAAGATATCGACGCCTACCTCGCCAGCCGCACGGGCGACGGCGTTGCGGAGTATGTGGACTACCCGCTCCCGCAGCAGCAGCGCACCTTTATTTATCGGCTCAAGCGCAGCACGCAGCTGGTTGTGCCTGCGACCCTGCGCCGACCCGCGCGCTGGGACGCCGTGCAGCGCGTCGTCGCGCAGTTCAAGGCGAACCCGAACGCGCCCGTGCAGCCGTCCGAATTTCAGGTGTTTGCCTACTGCGCGGCGCAGGCGACCCTGCAGCACCCCAAGTTCCGCTCACAACTGGTCGGCGAGGAGACCCTGCGCCAGTACCCGCATGTGAACCTCGGAATTGCCGTTGCGCGACCAGGCGACGAGCTGGTGACTGCGCTGGTGAAAAACGCCTCCGCGCTGGATTTTGCGAGTTTCGTGCGCACCCTGCAAACGCAAATCCGCAAGGCGCGTGGGGGCGACGATCAGGCAGACTCCAGCATCCAGCTCCTGCTCACCTACATGGGCGGGTTCCAGATGGTGGACGCTATTCCCGTGCTGGTCTCGCCAGCGGCGGCGATTCTATTTGCTGGGGAGGCGTTTATGGTGGACGGCGTCCCGCATGTGAACCTCGTGCTGACTTTTGACCACCGCCTGATTAACGGCGTGGGCGGCGCGGAGTTCCTGAACGCCGTCGCTGAGAATCTGGAGAACGCCGAATCGCTGGTCGAACGCGGGCTGTCGGGGGCGTAAGACGCGCCCCCCGCCCGCTCATACCAGCCGATTGCGTGCGGCGGCAGTGAGCGGCGCGTCGATGAAGGCGTAGACCCACGCAATGAATATCACCAGCGCAGTCAGCAGCTGCACGCCGCTCATCGCGCCGCGCGCGCGCGCCGGGTTCACCAGATACGCCAGCAGGTTGTAGACGAAATCGCTTCCCCCAGGAGTGAGCATAAACACCACCGCGCACACCAGCACAAGCCCCAGAATAATCCCGCCTTTGACCAGCTGCCCGTTGTAGATCTGTCCCACACCGGGCATCAGCAGCGAGAGCAGGAACGCCAGCCCCGGATTGCGCGGCAGCAGCGTCTCGTCGCCGGCGCCTTTGCCCTCCAGCGCGCGCTCCCACTGCTGGTACTGCTCCTGCTGGCGCGTGAGTTGCAGGATTGCCTCAGCGTACTTGCGCTCGATGGGCGCACTGTCGGGGGCGAGTTCGTGCGCTTTTTTATAGGCGTCGTGTGCGCCCTGCCAGTCGCCCGCCTCGCGTTGATAGTCGCCCAGCAGCTCCCACACGCCCGCGTTCTCCGCGTCCAGCTCCAGCGCCTGCTGGAGCAGCGCTTTTGCTTTCTCGCGTTCGCCGCGCACCTGGTGAATGTGCGCCGTGCGGAGCAGACGCTCAATCTCGTCCCGCTTCGGATCCAGCTCGTTTCCGAGACCCATCGCCTGTATGTTCCCTCAAGCTCTCAATCAGCGGCGCGTTTTGCCAGAACGCTTCCAGCCCGTAATGCTGACGCGCCTCCTCGCGCATGATATGCACCACGATATCGCCGTAGTCCAGCAGCACCCATGTAGCTTCGCGGTAGCCCTCCACGCGCAGGGCGCGCTCGCCCGCCGCGCGCAGGGCGTCCTGAATCTTGTCCGCCACCGAACGGATATGCACATCGGAAGTGCCGCTGCACACGATGAAGTAATCCGCAATCAGCGTTTTGCCGCGCAGGTCCAGCGCGTTCACGCGCTCCGCCTTCGCGTCCTCCGCTGCGTCCAGTATCATTTGACGCTTCTCTTCTGCTGTCATATCGCTATGGCTCCTGATACAGCCGATGTTGCTGGATATATTCTATCACATTTGGGGGCGTCAGATAGCGCACCGAGCGTCCCGTGCGCACACGCTCGCGAATATCACGCGCGCGGATGTCCAGCGGGGTCATCGCGACGGGCAACACGCGTCGCCGTATCGCGTCGGGCAGCTGCGCCAGCGTCGCCTGCAGGTCGTAGTTCGGACGCACGCCCACCAGCAACTGGCACGCCTGCGCAATCGCGTCCGCCCGATGCCAGTTGGGGAACCCCTGCAGCGCGTCCGCGCCCAGAATCAGTGAGAGCGTCGCGCCGGGATACTGTTCCTGCAAGGATGTGATTGTGTCGATTGTGTAGGAGACGCCGCCGCGCTGGATTTCGAGGTCAGATACCTCAAAAGCGGGGTTGTCGGCGGTCGCTAAACGCGCCATCTGCAGGCGGTGCGGCGCGGGTGTGATAGGCTCGCCTGTGCGGAATGGCGAGACCGCCGCAGGCACAAACAGCACGCGCTCCAGCGTCGCCGCCTCGCGCGCCTCCTCCGCAAGACGCAGGTGTCCGTAATGCACCGGGTCAAAAGTACCGCCAAACAGGGCGATATGCACACCTCAGAGGTTCGATGGAGAATGCACGCTCCCTGCTTCGAGGGTATACTGGGCAATGGTGAGACGATGATTGTTGTTCAGGCGGAGTTCGACGGCGTGCATTTTGTGCCCAAGCACCCTGTGTCTCTGGAGGCTGGTGAGTGGGTGCTAATTGTGCTGCAGCACCCAGCGGAGGCGTCCCAATCCCCTGAACACCTGCGCGCCCGCTATCGCCAGATGCTGGAGCGTTTCCGCCAGAACCCTACGAACGCTGTGTTTACAGACGAGCAACTGCGTCGTGAACACCTCTACGATGAAGGCGATTCTAATTGACACGAGCGTTATCGTGCGTGAACGCGCCACACAGGATCCTGCGCACCCTGTCGCAGTAAGAGCCAGTGAACTGTTGATAGACCACGGCTGGGTATTATGCGTCGTACCCCAGTGTCTGATTGAATTCTGGTCAGTCGCCACACGCCCTGCAGATGCGCGGGGCGGTTTGGGTCTTACAGTCGCTGAGGCACAAACTGCTATTGAAGAATTCATTGCCACGCATCGCCTGCTTCTGGAACCGCCCGATGTTTTTGTGCGATGGTATACACTCGTGCGCACTCATGCGGTACATGGCAGACAGGTCTGGGACGCCCGCATAGTCGCCTGTATGGAAGCGCACAGCATTTCCTACCTACTGACTTTCAATCAAGCAGACTTCCAGAGATACCCGTCCATCCATGCTGTGAATCCCAGAGATGTCTCTCAAATTCTCGATACCAGCGGGTAGCCTTACTCAGGCAACGGCTTCCCTTTCGTTTCGGGCGCGAACGCCAGCACCGCAACCCCCAGCAGGAACACACCCGACAGAATCGTCGCCGCCCACTGGATGCTGTACGCCGCCGTGAGCAAGCCAAAAGTGTAGGGTCCCACAATCGCGATGTAGCGGGCGACATTGTAGCAGAAGCCGACCCCCGTCGCTCGCAGGCGGGTCGGGAACAGCTCCGGGAAGTAGACCGCGTAGCCCGCAAACAGTGCGGTCGTGAAAAAGCCTAACAGCGGGTACATCAGCATGGCGCGCTCGAACGAGGTCGTCAGGAAAAAAGTCGCGGGCACCACCACCAGGCACGCCGCGAAGGTCAGCGCGAAAGTCGGCTTGCGTCCAATCCGCTGCGCCAATATTGCCCAGCCGAGCATGCCGAAAAACGCGCCCACCTGCTGCATCATCACGGCGTAGGTCTTGCGCTCTTCCACCAGCGGGTTCAGCGCGGGGTCATTTGCGGGGTTCATCGCCTGCTTGAGCAGCTCAGGCGACCATGTGCCGATGCCCCAGAAGCCAATCACGCCGACCGCCGCCAGCCCGACGCCAATCAGCGTGTGGCGGCGCCAGCGCGGGTCTTTGAACAGCTCGGCGAACGAGCCCAGCTTCTCGCCAATCGCGCGCGCCTGCTGCCAGCGCTCTGGCTCGCGCACAAACAGCCGTATCACAAACACCAGCAGCGCAGGGAAAAAGCCCACTGCGAACGCCCAGCGCCAGCCGAGATTGGGATTCGCGCCCACCAGCAGGTAAATCACCGCCGCCAGCAGGTTGCCAATCGCGGAGCTGGCTTGCATGATGCCCAGCGCGGTCGGGCGGGCGTGCGCGGGGAAGGTCTCCGCCACCAGCGCCGCGCCCGCCGCAAACTCGCCGCCAATCCCCAGCCCCACCAGAAAGCGCAGAATCGCGAACTGTTCCCAGGTCTGCGCCAGCGCGCTCAGCCCCGTGAACCCCGCGTACATCAGCACGGTAATCATCATCGTGCGGGTGCGCCCCAGCTTGTCGCCGATAATGCCGAATAAAAAGCCGCCCGTCGCCCAGCCCGCGATGAAAATCATCTGCACCACCCCCGAATAGCGCGCCACATCCTCGCGAGTCGCGTCGGGTCCCAGCAGCTCGGTCATCGCCGGCTGACGCGCCAGCACATAAAGCCACTGATCCATCGTGTCGAACAGCCACCCCAGCGCGGCGACCGTCAGCACCAGCCAGTGATAGCCCGTCAGCCCGTCGTACCAGCGTCGGGGGCGCGATTCGGGGGCGACCGACATTACAGCAGCCCCACTTCCCGAAGCAACTTGGCGAATTCAGGGTACTTCTCGATCTCCGCGCGAATGCCCTGCAGCTGGCTCTTCGCCATCGCGCCGAAGGGACCTTTGGCAATCCCACGCAACTGATTGCGCATCATCTGGCGCGCGCGGGCGGGTAGCAACTGATTGAACGAGCCGAACATTGTGTCCTGCACATGCACTTTCCACCCTTCCTCGGTCTTCACCAGCACATAGACGGGCTTGAGGGTTTCGGTTTTGCCGTCCATTGCGACCTGTAGAGTCACCTGCGCGCGTGCGCGGTCGCCCTCCACCGTGATTGAATCGATGCTGTAGCTCTGCGTCTGCCCCGCTGAGGCGTCTATGTAGCCCGGGTAGATAGCGCGCACGGGGTCTGCGCCCGCCAAGTTGGGGTTCATCGTCGCGGCGGCAGCGAGCATGCCCACAATTGCGCCTGACTTGTCGATGGAGCGCTCTACCTTTTCTGTGTCGTTCGCTTTCGCAGCGGCGAAGAACTGGTTCAGCGCGTACTGAGGCGACTTGGTATAGACCAGAAAGTACCACGCGCCCGCGCCGATGCCCGCCAGCAGCACCAGCAGCGCCAGAATGCCTGCAACTCGTCCCGATTCGCGTCGTCTCATAGAGTTCACCTCGCACACGCGATTCGGCGACGCGCTGGTTATTCCTGCCGCTGGGCGCGGGGAAGCGTGCCCGCGCCCAGCAGCGACGGCTCAGTCCGTGCAGTGTTCGCACCCGCGCCCGCGACACTCGCCGGTCGGGTTGTTCGGGTCGTAGTCGGGGCGGAACAGCCACGGGTTGCAGCCGTCGTACCAGTATTGCGCGGGACGCCCCTGCGAGTCGTACAGGGTGTATGGGTCTACACGCCAGTCGGTGTTCGCGGGCGCGAGCTGTGCGCCCAGCCGCCGCCACTTCGCGCTGCCATCCGCCATCACAAACACCGCGCCGCCACTGTGTACCCACAGCGCCCCGTCCAGGGTGAACATCACACCGGGCGGATAGGGATTGGCAGGCGCGCCGCCGACGCAGCTGAAATAGCGGCACGGCAGGTCGGCGCGGTCGCAGCGCAGGCTGGGGTTGGTGAGCGCAAAGCCCTCCACGCCTGCTTTGCCGCGCCCTTCCCACAGGGTCGGCAGGTTCGCCGGGCTTGCTACACTTGCCACCGACAGCCCGTGCAGCAGCCCGTTGTAGGTGTAGCTCACCCGCGCAGGCATGCGCCGCGCCGTCGCGTAATCGCCCGTGTTCAGACGGGTAAGCGGCGCGGACGGACAGCCGTACACGCCATCATTTTTAAGGTAAGGCTGCACCGCGTTCGACCAGTGCGCCTGATACGCCTGATGGAGCGGACTGCCCACCGGGACACTCGTGCGCCAGTCGTGGGGCGTCGCATGGTAGCGATCCCACAGCCATCCGCCCGCGTAGCCAAAGCCCAGCGGGTAGGTCTCCTCGTAGTCGCCCAGATACATCACAAACGCCAGCCCCACCTGTTTATTATTGTTGAGGCAGGCGGTCTGACGCGCCTTCTCGCGCGCGCTCGTGAACACAGGAAAGAGAATTGCTGCAAGAATGGCGATAATCGCTATCACCACCAGCAGCTCAATCAATGTAAAACCATTCCGTATGCGCATAATGCCTCCTGTTCTGAAGTAATTCCGTTCTGCTGACGACAGCAGAGCAGCGCGAAGGTGAATCCGCAAGTCGCAGGCAGGTTGCCTGCGCACAGCAGTCGCCGATTAGAGGGAAACAGGAGGCGCGCGGTGGGGATGCCCCCATTTGACATCGGTGTCTGGGGGAATAAACGGTGGTTCGGGCAGAAAGACTGGCTGAACCGCGAGTCGGGATAGCGTCGGTACCGGCGTCAGAACGCCCGGCAGAATGGAAATCAGCGGAACGACGCTCTCCGCCTTCGTCCACAGAGGCGACGGCTCAGGCGCGCTGCAGACCGGGCAGGGCGCGCACGAACACGGGTGATCGGAACACGGGAGCGTGGTCTCGGACGCGCAGCAGCGCGGCTCGTTCCAGACGCGCACGCACGCCTGCACACAGCCCCACGCCGCAAGCGGCGTCAACAGGCTTATCCACAGCGCCAACAGCCACAAGACCCGCTGGCTCCAAGGGCGGTGAACCACTGCACGAATTATACCACAGCAAAAACCAAGCGCGCGAAGGGGGGCAACCCCTTGACTTTTTCGCGTGCAATTGGTTATAATATGGCTCGCTGGGGCGTAGCCAGTTTTGGCGCACGCTGGAGGTTCATCGTACACTATGAACCGCACCCTGTACGAGCGTGATTTCGCACGCGGGACGAGGCACAACAAGCGACGCCGAAAGCGGCGTTGCGAGTTGACCTGAGATGCGCCTGAAGAGGCGCACGGAGCCTCTCCACGCCCGCGTGTGAGGGGCTTTCTTTTACGCTCCAGCGACAGGAGGCGTCTTTATATGCCGACGATTAATCAGTTAGTACGGAAGGGTCGTAAGCCGAAGATTCGGAAGACGAAGTCGCCCGCGCTGCAGGCGTGTCCGCAGCGGCGGGGCGTCTGCACCATCGTGCGCACGATGACGCCCAAAAAGCCGAACTCCGCCCTGCGGAAGGTCGCGCGTGTGCGCCTGACCAACGGCATCGAAATCACTGCCTACATCCCGGGCATCGGGCACAACCTGCAGGAACACTCGGTCGTGCTGGTGCGCGGCGGGCGCGTGAAAGACCTGCCCGGCGTGCGCTACCACATCATCCGCGGCACACTCGACTGCGCAGGCATCGAAAAACAGCCCACCACGCGCAACCAGGACCGCCGCATGCAGGGACGCTCGAAGTACGGCTCCAAACGACCCAAAGACGCGAAAAAGTAAGGAGGACACCCTATGCCCAGAAAAGGTCCCGTTCCCAAGCGTGTGGTGCTGCCCGACCCTGTGTACGATAGCGAACTGGTCGCCCGATTCATCAACCGCATGATGAAGGGCGGCAAAAAAGCAGTCGCCGAGAGCGTGTTCTACAAGGCGATGGAAATCGTCGAGCAGAAGACGGGCAAGCCCGCGATGGAGGTGTTCGAGCAAGCCATCGAAAATGTCGCGCCCCAGGTCGAAGTACGCCCCCGCCGTGTAGGAGGACAGACCTATCAGGTGCCGATGGAGGTGCGCGCCGAACGCCGACGCTCGCTCGCGCTCCGCTGGATTGTGAGTTCGCTGCAACGCAAAAAGACCGGACGCCCCGCGCACGAACGGCTGGCGCAGGAGATTATCGACGCCTACAACAAAACAGGCGGCGCATACAAAAAACGCGAAGATACCCACCGCATGGCGGAAGCGAACCGCGCGTTCGCCCACTATCGATGGTAAGGAGGCAAATACTATGGCGCGACAGCACCCGTTAGAAAAAACGCGCAATATCGGCATCGCCGCGCATATCGACGCGGGCAAGACAACCACGACCGAGCGAATCCTGTACTATACAGGACGAATCCATCGCGTCGGCGAGGTCCACGAAGGCGCCGCCACGATGGACTGGATGGAACAAGAGCAGGAGCGCGGCATCACCATCACCTCCGCCGCCACCACCTGCTTCTGGAACGACCATCGCATCAACATTATCGACACGCCTGGACATGTGGACTTCACCGTCGAAGTGGAACGCTCGATGCGCGTGCTGGACGGCGCTGTCGCCATCTTCTGCGCGGTGGGCGGCGTACAGCCCCAATCCGAGACCGTCTGGCGGCAAGCCAACCGCTACAAAGTGCCCCGAATCGCCTTCATCAATAAGATGGACCGCGTCGGGGCAGACTTTTTCCGCGTGGTGGAACGCATTCGCGAACGCCTCAACACCAACGCCGTGCCCGTGCAAATCCCCATCGGGCAGGAAGAGAACTTCACAGGCGTCATCGACCTGATTCGAATGCAGGCAGTCTACTGGCTCGACGAGAAAGGCAACCAGTACGAATATCGCGACATCCCTGCCGAACTGCAGGCGCAGGCGCAGGAGTGGCGCGAGAAGATGATCGAAGCCGCCGTCGAGATGGACGACGAGCTGATGGAGCGCTACCTGGAAGGCGGCGAGATTAGCGACGAGGAAATCCGCCGCGCCCTGCGCAAAGGCACGCTTCAGTTCAAACTCGTGCCCGTGCTGTGCGGCTCCGCCTACAAGAACAAAGGCGTGCAACTGCTGCTCGACGCCGTCGTGGACTACCTGCCCTCGCCAGTGGACATCGGCGCGGTCAAGGGCGTCCACCCCGACACTCACGAGGAGCTGGAGCGACTGTCCTCCGACGACGAGCCCGTGTGCGCGCTCGCCTTCAAAATCCAAAACGACCCCTTCGTCGGTAAGCTGACCTATGTACGGGTCTACTCCGGCAAGATTAACAAAGGCTCCTACATCTTCAACGCCACCAAAGACACGCGCGAGCGCGTCGGGCGCATCCTGCAGATGCACGCGAACCGCCGCGAGGACATCGAAGAGGCGTTCACAGGCGACATCGTGGGCATTATCGGATTCCAGCAAACCACCACGGGCGACACCCTCTGCGACCCGAACCATCCCATCCTGCTGGAGCCGCCGCAGTTCCCTGAACCCGTTATCTCGCTCGCCATCGAGCCGAAGACCAAAGCCGACCAGGACAAGCTCGCGAACGCGCTGCAACGACTGGCGGCGGAAGACCCCACCTTCCGCATCTCCACCGACCACGAGACGGGACAGACCATCATCTCGGGCATGGGCGAGCTGCATCTGGAGATTATTCTGGATCGCCTCTACCGCGAGTTCAAAGTGGAGGCGAATCAGGGACGCCCACAGGTCGCCTACAAAGAGACCGTCCGCACACCCGCCAAAGCCGAAGGCAAGTTCGTGCGTCAGTCGGGTGGACGCGGACAGTACGGGCACTGTGTTATTGAGATTGAGCCCGGCGAACAGAACTCCGGGATTATCTTCGAGAACAAAATCGTGGGCGGCGCTATCCCGCGCGAGTTCATCCCCGCCGTCGAGTCGGGCGTTCGCGAAGCCGCCGACGCGGGCGTCATGGCGGGCTACCCTGTCGTGGATGTGAAGATACGCCTCATCGACGGCTCCTTCCACGAGGTCGACTCGAGCGAGATGGCGTTCAAGATTGCAGGCTCCATCGCGTTCAAGGAAGCCGTGAACCGCGCCAAGCCTGTGATTCTGGAGCCGTACATGGATCTGGAAGTCACCACGCCCGACAACCATGTCGGCGATGTGATTGGCGATTTGAACTCGCGCCGCGCCCGAATCGAGATGATCGAACCCGGCGTGGGCGGCACGCAGGTCATCAAAGCGGTTGTGCCCCTCGCCGAAATGTTCGGCTACGCAACCACTTTGCGCTCCTTGACGCAGGGACGCGCGACCTATACGATGCACCCCTCGCACTATGAGGAAGCGCCCGCGCAGGTGGCGCAGAGCATCATCGAGCGCAAGCAGGCGCTCCAGACCACACGATCATAGGAGGAGAGAACGATGGCACGACAGAAATTTGAACGCACGAAACCACATGTCAACATCGGCACCATCGGACATGTCGACCACGGCAAAACCACGCTCACAGCCGCCATCACCCGCGTGCTGAGCAAAAGCGGATTCGCCGAGTACC
>JBBIQK010000034.1:0-32584 GCA_037442365.1 Armatimonadota bacterium
GTTTTGTTTCTCATAGTTGTGAAGATACCCCAACGGCGCTTTTTTTTTTGGTGTGTGTGAGGGGCGTCTGGGGGAAAATTGGTGGCATTCGGTCGCTTTTGAACTCAAAAGCTGTACCCTTACCAGCAGCCTGATGGGGTACAACCTGTTCAAGTTGCACACATGGCTGCGACTCACAGGCGGCGCGCCTGCCCGATCGGGCAAAGACCCGCTCGCGCATATCCTGTACCTCAAACACGCCCAGCCTGAACGCTACCGCACGGCGCACAAGTTTCTCGAACCGAAGGACTATCTCAACCTGCGCCTGACGGGGCGATTCGCCAGCTCCTGCGAGACGCTCGCCCTGCATTGGCTCACCGACAACCGCGACATTCGGCGCATCGACTACCATCCGACGCTGCTGCGTCTGGCGGGACTGCGCCGCGAACAGTTGCTTGACCTGCATCCCAGCACGGCGGTTCTGGGCGCGATTCTGCCGTCGGTCGCGGACGAATGGGGGCTGCCGCGTGAGGTTCAGGTCGTGCTGGGCACGCCCGATTTGCATGCGACGGCGATTGGCTCGGGCGGGCTGGGCGACTTTCAGGCGCACATGGCGCTCAGCACCTCCGCATGGATCAGTTGCCATGTGCCCTTCAAGCGCACCGACCTCTGGCGCAACATCGCGACCCTACCCGCGGGCATTCCGGGGCGCTATTTTATTGCGAACGAGCAGGAGACGGCGGGCGCGTGCGTGGATTGGCTCTGCCGTCTCCTCTGGGGCGCGTGCCCGCCGCCCGACGCCTACATACAGCTGGACACATGGGCGGCGCAGGCAGGAGCAGGCGCGGACGGATTGCGCTTCCTGCCGTGGCTGGTCGGCGAGCGCACGCCTGTCGAGAACCCGCACATTCGCGGCGGATTCTGCCGCCTGAGCCTGAGTCACGGGCGTGCGGAGATGGCGCGCGCCGTACTGGAGGGCGTCGCGCTGAACGCCCGCTGGCTGCTGGAGGCGGTGGAACGGCTTGCAGGCAGGCGACTGGAACCGATTCGGCTGATTGGCGGCGGGACGCGCTCGGCGGTCTGGGCGCAGGTGATTGCCGATGTCCTCCAGCGGGAACTCTGGCAGATGGCGCAGCCCCAGATGGCGACCGTGCGCGGCGCAGGGATGCTCACCGCCGTCGCGATGGGCTGGACGGACTGGCAATCGCTGGAGCGGCATGCACCTGTGCAGGCGCGCTTTACGCCCGACCCTGCACACGCCCGCCTCTATGACGCGATGTACCGTGAGTTCCGCGCCCGCTATCGGGTAGAGTCTCGCCGATGGGCATTCTGATTGCAGGCTACTACGGCTACCGCAACTGGGGCGACGAAGGCTCGCTCGCGACCTTGCTTCAGGCGTTGCCGCGCGAGGCGGTGTGCGTGCTGTCGGGCGACCCTGCGTTCACCGAAGCGACTTACGGCGTGCGCGCCCTGCCCCGCATGGAGCTTCGCGCCGTGCGGCGCGCCGTTCGCGAATCGGACGCGCTCATCTTCGGCGGCGGCAGCCTGCTGCAGGACGCGACCAGCCTGCGCTCGCTCCTCTACTACCTCGCGCTCATTCGCTGGGGGCTGCAGGCGCATGGCAGGGTGCTGCTGGTGGGACAGGGCGTCGGTCCGCTACGAAGGGGCGTCAGCCGCAGGCTCACGGCAAACCTGCTGCAGCGGGTTTCGTTCCTCAGTGTGCGCGACGCCGACTCCGCACGCTTGCTGGAACAGCTTGGCGTGCGCGGGGCGACAGTGGACGCCGACCTCACCTGGGCGCTGGAGCCGCAGCCATCGCATGTCGAGTTAGAGACGCACGCCCGCTGGGTGGGCGTCGCGCCGCGCCTCTGGAAAGACGCGCCCGTGCAACAGGCGTTCGCGTCGCTCTGTCGCGCCCTGCAGGCGGACGGCTACCGCGCGCTGCTGATTCCTATGCAGGAGTCGCAGGATCGCGCCCTGTGCGAGGCGATTGCCGCCGAGTCGGGCGCGCAGACCCTGCCCCCGCCCCAGCATCCCGCACAGCTGCTCGGCGTGATGGCGCGGCTGGAGGCGATGATTGCGATGCGCCTGCACGGGGCGATTTTCGCCGCGTCGGCAGGCGCACCCGTGCTGTGCGTCGCCTACGACCCGAAGGTGGACGCGCTCGCCGCCCAGATCGACGCGCCAACCGTGCCCCTGCACGCACTACAAACCGAGATGCTGCAGGCGTGGGTGGCGTTCCCGCGCGAGACGCTCCGCGCCCGCCTGCAACAGACCGCGCCTGCACTTAAGAACGCTGCATGCGGGTTGCTGAAGCGCGTGCAAAAGGGTTGTGTTGGCTCCCCTTGACAAACCCGTCCTGATGTGCTATAATATAGATAGCCACAAGATGTAGGGGCAACAGGATGCGCCCTGTGAATATGTGGCAAAGTGAGGCGAGACAATGCGATGCCCATACTGCGGCGTGGATGAAGACCATGTAGTGGACTCGCGCCCTTCGCAGGGCGGCGCGGTCATCCGACGACGACGCGAGTGCCTCCGCTGCGGCAAGCGCTACACCACCTTCGAACGCTACGAAGAGCGACCGCTGATGGTCGTCAAAAAGGATGGACGACGCGAGCCGTTTGACCGCAGCAAAATCCTCAACGGCATGGTGGTCGCCTGCCAGAAACGCCCGGTGAGCATGGATGTCCTCGAAAAAGCCGTCGAGGAGATCGATCAGGAAATCCAGAACCGCGATGAGACCGAAATCAGCAGCGCGGAAATCGGGCGCATGGTGATGGACAAACTGCTGCAGATTGACCCCGTCGCCTATGTGCGCTTCGCCTCCGTGTACGAAGAGTTCAACGACCCGCAGCAGTTCAGCCGTGTGGTGCAGATGCTCACCCGCCAGCAAAAACGCGCCACCCGCGCCGAATCGTGAGCAAGGAGGGCGACCATGCATCACCCACAGGAAGGAGTCGTTGAGTTGGGCTTCGAGACCAACGGCGCGGTGGTCGAGACGCGCGAACCCACCCGCCCCAAGCCCAGCAGCGCCGCCGAACGCTACGGATTCGTCCCCCGCGAGAAGCACGACACCCTCAACACGGGCAGAGGGCTGACTATCGAACGGCGTTTCACCCGCGCAGGCATAGACCCCTTCGACGAAGTGGAATGGGAGCGGCGCACGGCGGTCATCACTGACGAGCGCGGGCGCGTAGTGTTCGAACAGCGCGCGGTGGAAGTGCCCGCCTTCTGGAGCCAGCTGGCAACGAATGTGGTCGTCTCCAAATACTTTCGCGGACAGATGGGCGCGCCCGAACGCGAAACCAGCGTGCGACAGGTCATCGGGCGCGTGGTGGACACCCTGACCGACTGGGGCAGGCAGATGCGCTACTTCGCATCCGACGAAGACGCCGACGCCTTCCGCGACGAGCTGAAGTACCTCCTGCTGCACCAGTACGGCGCGTTCAACAGTCCCGTCTGGTTCAATGTCGGAATCGAGCCCCGCGCTCAGTGCTCGGCGTGTTTCATTGTCTTCGTCGAAGACACGATGGAGTCGATTCTGGAGCTGGCGAAGACAGAGGGGATGATTTTTAAATTCGGCTCCGGGTCGGGCTCGAATCTGTCGCGCTTGCGCGGCTCGCAGGAGTACCTGTCGGGCGGGGGGCGCGCGTCGGGACCCGTCTCCTTTATGCGCGGGTTCGACGCCTTCGCAGGGGTCATCAAGAGCGGGGGCAAGACGCGCCGCGCCGCCAAGATGGTCATCCTGAACATCGACCATCCCGACATCGTAGAGTTCATCGAGTGCAAGGCGAACGAGGAGAAAAAAGCGTGGGCGCTCATCGAGGCGGGCTACGACCCCGGCTTCAATGTGTCCGGCGGCGCATACGACTCGGTCTTTTTCCAGAACGCCAACCACAGCGTGCGCGTCACGGACGAGTTTATGCAGGCGGTGGAGACCGACGGCGAATGGCGCACCACTGCCCGCACCACAGGCGAGCCGCTGGGAACCTACCGCGCGCGCGACCTGTTCCGCAAAATTGCCGAAGCCGCGTGGGTGTGCGGCGACCCCGGACTGCAGTTCCACGACGCCACCAACCGCTGGCACACGGTCAAAAACAGCGGCGCGATTGAGGCGAGCAATCCGTGCTTCACGGGCGATAGCCTCGTTTACACCAGCAAAGGACTGATCCCCTTCCGCGAGATTATCCAGCGTGTGAACGCGGGCGAGTCGTTCCTGATCTACACGCACAATCGCACGGCTGCCCCGCCCGGTGAAGGCGTGCGGCTGAGTGAGCCGACCCAATGGATGATTACAGGCGTCCACGAGGTGGTGCGACTGCGGTTCTCGAACGGAATCGAGGTGCGCTGCACGCCGAATCACCGCTTCTTCACGCGCAATCGGGGGATGGTGCGTGCGGATGAATTGACTCCCGAAGACTCCGTGCTGGTGGCAGATGCGCCCTGTCCTCCTACAGACGCCTCATGGCGTATACCCGCCCCTGCGGACTGGCAGCAACTGCGCGCGAAGGGCGAGCGACACGCGCAGCTGAACCTGCCTGCGGAATGGTCGCCCGCGTTTGCCGAACTGCTGGGACATCTCACGGGCGATGGCTCGTTCGTTCACTCCAGCCCGATGGTCATCTGGATTTACGGCGGCGAGGAGGAACAGACGCACCTGCTCCCGCGCCATCGAGCCGTGCTGGAATCGCTTGGACTGCGCCTGCATGTGAGTCAGCAAGCCAACGGCACAGTGCAAATGCGCGTGGTGCGCGCCGCCTTCAGTCGCTTCCTCGAATCGCTGGGGGTACGCCGTGCAAAGGCGCAGGAAAAACAGGTGCCCGCATCCATCTTTCAGGCGCCGCCCGAAATCGTCGCCGCCTACCTGCGTGGGCTATTCACGGCGGACGGATGCGCCCGCGACGACCAGAAAAAGGGCGTGCGCTATGTCGGTCTGGGCAGCAAGTCGCTCACGCTCCTGCAGCAGGTGCAGCAACTACTCCTGATGTTCGGCATCCAGAGCCGCATTTACACGCAACCGCCCAAGAGAGCCTCTTTCCGCTACACACGCCGACGCGACGGGCAGCAGATGGTCTACGAATCGCAGGGCGCTTCCTATGACCTGCGCATCACGGGTCCTTCGCTGAGGCGTTTCTGCGAGCAGATTGGGTTCGCTCTCCCCAGCAAACAGCAAACGCTGGAACGCTGGGCGCGCGAACACCGATTCTACGAGGTCTCTGTCGAAGCGCGACTGGTCGAGCGCGTGTCGGACGGATATGAACTCACCTACAACCTCACCGAGCCGCTCCATCACACCTATATCGTGAACGGGCTGGTCGTCGCCAACTGTTCGGAGTTTGTGTTTTTGAACGATACCTCCTGCAATCTCGCGAGCCTGAACCTGATGAAGTTCCGCCTGTCTGATGGGCGGTTTGACGCTGACGCCTTTCGTGCGGCGGTGCGTATTTTCATCACGGCGCAGGAGATTATCGTCGACAACTCGGCGTATCCCACCGAGAGGATTGCTGACAACAGCCACAACTTCCGCCCGCTGGGGCTGGGCTATGCGAATCTGGGCGCATTACTGATGTCGCTCGGCTTGCCGTATGACAGCGACGCGGGGCGCGCCTACGCCGCGCTGATGACCGCGCTGATGCATGGCGAGGCGTATCGACAGTCGGCGATTATCGCCCGCGACTGCGGCGCGCCGTTCCCCGCCTTCGAGCTGAACCGCGATCCGATGCTGGAAGTGATGCGCCTGCATGCCGACTCGCTGAACCAGATTCCCGACGCGCTGGTTCCCGAAGAGTTGCTCCAGCAGGCGCGCGCCCTGTACGCCGAAATGATACAGCTGGGCGAGCAGCACGGCTACCGCAACGCGCAGGTCACGGTACTGGCTCCCACCGGAACCATTTCGTTTCTGATGGACTGCGACACGACAGGCATCGAACCCGACATCGCGCTGGTGAAATACAAGACACTGGTCGGCGGCGGGATGCTCAAAATCGTGAACAACACCGTGCCGCTCGCGCTGCAGCAGCTGGGCTACGGCGACGAGGAGCGCGAAGCCATCCTGCGCTATATCGATGAACACGACACTATCGAGGGCGCGCCGTACCTGAAGGAGGAACACCTGTCCGTGTTCGACTGCGCGTTCCGACCTGCAAAGGGCGTGCGGAGCCTCGCGCCGATGGCGCATGTGAAGATGATGGCGGCGGTACAGCCGTTTTTGAGCGGCGCCATCTCCAAAACGGTCAACATGCCCCACACCGCCACGCCCGAAGACATCGAACAGATTTACCTGCAGGCGTGGAAGCTGGGGCTGAAAGCCATCGCGATTTACCGCGACGGCAGCAAGCGCACGCAGCCGCTGTCGACCAGGAAGCCCGACGCCGAGCCAGAGTCGGCAAGCGCGCGCCCCGTCCGCAGACGCCTGCCCGACGAACGCCGCAGCATCACCCACAAGTTCAGCGTCGCCGGGCACGAGGGCTACATCACGGTCGGCATGTACGAAGACGGCGCGCCCGGCGAGATTTTCCTCACGATGGCGAAGGAAGGCTCCGTGATTTCGGGGCTGATGGACGCTTTTGCGACCGCCATCTCCCTCGCATTGCAGTACGGCGTGCCGCTGGAGAAACTGGTGGAGAAGTTCTCCTACACGCGCTTCCAGCCGAGCGGTTTTACCAACAACCCGCAGATTCCTGTGGCGACCTCCATCGTGGACTACATCTTTCGCTGGCTGGGCGCGAAGTTCCTGCAAACCCCGCCGCAGCCGTCGGAGCCGCTGCACGAGAACGGCGTTCCTGCGGAAGCACTGCCTGTAGAGGCGGGCGTACAGGGCGGCGCGGGCGAGACGGTCTCTCCACACGGGCAGGGCGCACAGACCACGGACTGGTCGAAACTGATACGGCTGCAGCAGGACGCGCCGCCCTGCCCTACCTGCGGCATGATTATGACCCGCTCCGGCGCATGCTACCAGTGCCTCAACTGCGGGATGTCGTTCGGCTGCGGATAGGCAGGAACATCCTCGCGGTGCGAAAAAATTGGGCTATAATTGCACACACGAGGAGGCGCTGATGCATAGGAGAGCCTTTACACTCATCGAGTTGCTGGTGGTGATTGCGATTATCGCCATCCTGGCGGCAATCCTGTTTCCGGTGTTTGCGCAGGCGCGTGAGAAGGCGCGCCAGACGACCTGTTTGTCGAACCTGCGTCAGCTGGGGACGGCATTTGTGATGTACCGCGCCGACTGGGACAGCAAAAACCCCGGACCGGGCGACGGCGGGCGATGCCCCGGACAGTGGAATGAACCCGACTGGCCCTACTGGATGACGGGATTCCGCTCCTACCTCGAAGCCCAGTGGGTACCGTGTTTCCCCGTGCTGCTGCGCGTTACGGACCCCGACTCGCCTGTGAGCGGCATCTGGCTGCTGTATGGGCATGTGACGAAGGGCGTGATATACAGCTATGTGAAAAACCCAGACATTTACATCTGCCCTTCGGATCGGCGCGGGCGGGAGAAAAAACTCAGCTACTCCATGAACGCCATCGCGGGCTACATCCCTGAACAGGTTGTCGAGCGACCTGCGGAGTTTGTGCAGCTGGTAGACGAGGGCGAGACGCTCAACGATGGCTACTTCTGGGCGATGGATGGCAATCGGTTTGTGGATTGCCCGTCTATCAAGCACAACGGCGGCGCAAACTTCCAGTTCTACGACGGGCACTCGAAGTGGGTGCGCGCCCGCCACAAGCCCGAAGAGGCGCGAGTCGACAGGTGTCAGGACACGGTGCCCAAACACTACTTCTGCCCCACAATTCCGTTCCCGGAGTCGCGTTTCTACGAGGACGGCTGCCAGCAGGCGCCCTGAGCGGGGTATACTCGCCCCGATGTTCCGCAAAGTGCTGATTGCGAATCGGGGCGAGATTGCGCGGCGCGTGATTCAGGCGTGTCGCGAGCTGGGCGTCAAAAGCGTCGCGGTCTATTCGGAGGCGGATTCGGGCGCGCCGTTCGTGCGCGAGGCGGACGAGGCGTATCTGCTGGGCGGCGCGCCCGCTTCTGAAAGCTACCTCAACATCCCGCGCCTTCTGGAGATTGCCCAGCGGTCAGGCGCGGAAGCCATTCACCCCGGCTATGGCTTCCTCTCCGAGAATCCCGACTTTGCGGCGGCGTGCGCGCAGGCGGGGATTGTGTTCATCGGACCGCGCCCCGAAGTGATACGGCTGCTGGGCGACAAGGGCGAGGCGAAACGCGCGGCGGAGCGCGCGGGCGTGCCCATCGTGCCCGGCTACAACCCCGCGCACGCGGCGTCGGCGGAAGAACTGCAGCGCGCCGCCCAGCAGATTGGCTTCCCCGTGCTGCTCAAAGCGGTCGCGGGCGGCGGCGGCAAGGGCATGCGCGTCGTGGAAACGCCCGACGCCTTTCTGGAAGCCGCCGAGAGCGCGTCGCGCGAAGCTCAGAACGCCTTCGGCGACCCAAGATTGATGCTCGAGCGCTACCTCGCGCGTCCGCGCCATATCGAAGTGCAAATCCTCGCCGACCAGCACGGGCGCGTGCTTCACCTGCACGAGCGCGAATGCTCCATTCAGCGACGCCATCAGAAGATTATCGAGGAAAGCCCCGCGCCCAACCTTCCGCCCGAGACGCGCGCCGCCCTCTGCGACGCCGCCGTGCGCCTCGCCGAAGCCGTCGGCTACACCAACGCGGGCACGGTGGAGTTCCTCTACGACTCGCAGACCGAGCAGTTCTACTTCCTTGAGGTGAACACGCGCCTGCAGGTGGAACACCCCGTCACGGAGATGGTCACGGACATCGACCTGGTTCACTGGCAGCTGCGCATCGCGGCGGGCGAGCCGCTCACACTGGAGACGCCCCCCCAGCGCGGGCACGCGATTGAGGCGCGCCTGTACGCCGAAGACCCCGACAACGACTTCGCGCCTGCGCTCGGTACGCTGCTCGCCTACGCCCAGCCGCACCTGCCCGGCGTGCGCTTCGATTCGGGCGTCGAGACGGGCACAGCCATCACGCCCCACTACGACCCGATGATTGCGAAGGTGATTGCCCACGCGCCCGACCGCCTCGCCGCCATCCACAGGCTCATCAACGCGCTGGAGCAGACCGTCGCGCTCGGCGTGCGCACCAATCAGGCGTTCCTCATAGACCTGTTGCACCATCCCGCCTTTCAGGCGGGCGAGCTGCACACGGGATTTCTCGCGGAGCATGCGGTGTCGCGCGTCGAGAGCCTCCCGCCCGAACCTGTACTGACCGCGCTCGCGCTGCTGGAGCCGCTCACACGCACACGCCCCACGCACGCGGCGGGACGCGACGCCGCCCAACGCCCGCCCTCCCCCTGGGAGCAGCTGGGGCGATGGCGCATTCACTGATGGAGCCAGAAACGCACCGCCCCGTGCAGCAGCCAGAGCGTTAATAGCCCCAGCAGCAGGAAGGTGAAGCGCGTGTTTTCCATGCGCAGCGTGCGCCCCCAGCTCAGCGCCATCAGACTGTTGAGCGCGACCGCGATAGCAATCGCGACAATCAGAAACCCCACAGGGTTCGCCCGCCATGCCAGCGCGAACTGTCCGTGCAGAATCGCGCTCACGCTGGTCGTCAAACCGCACGAGGGACACGGGCGCTCGGTCAGGAAGTAGATGGTGCATGGGGGCAGCCCCAACTGCTGGTGCGTGCCGTGCCCGGCGGGGTCAGGCGTCAGGTACAGTCCCACGCCCACCATCACCAGCACCCCCAGCAGCAACAGCGCATGGCTCCCACGCGCCCAGCCCGAAACGGGGGCTATCTCGATCCAGCCCGTGCGTTCATGCGCCGCGCCGCTCACTCCTCCCATAGCCGTATCATGATACTCCAGCTGGTGCGGTCGCGTATCACGGTGCCGCGCAGTTCGATCTGGTTGCTGGGACGCCACGCCAGCGCGGCGTTGATGCGCTCGCCCGTATGCTCCGCCCGTAGAAAGAGCTGGTTCGTGAGGGGCACATCGAAGCCGATGAAAAAGCCCGGCGTCCCCTCCCAGCCGAAGCCGAGATGAACGCGCAGGTCGTGGTCCAACGGGGTCTCGCCCAGCGCGGCAATCCCATACGAAATCGCCAGGTAGTAGCCCCTGCCCTGCGGCGAGCGGTCAAAAACATCGGAGACGCCCACCGAGATGCCCGGCGCGTAGCCCGGAATCTCCGGGTAAAGGCTATACTGCACGCCGTACAGCTCCAGTCGGTTCTCGAAGCCCGTGCGTGCGCCCTGCAGCTCCAGCAGCCCGCCCACGCGCAGGTTCAGCAGCGCACGCTCGCGCTCGGGCGCGCCCGCCAAAACGCCCGCCTCGATCGTGAGGCGCTCCGGATAGATGAGCCGTCCTGTGGGGATTTCAATCAGGCGGTCGGCGCGCGCTGCGCACAGCGTCGCCCCCATCAGCGCCAGCCACACGAGACGCCTCATAGCGCGACCTTCGCCTCGTACAGCACGCGCGCTTTATCGTCTGGCCAGTCGCGATTGCGCTTGTGCAGCACGCGCACAACCGCCTCCGTTGCGCCGTCCGGGATGGGGGCGCGTATCACCCGCCGCTCGCCCGGCTTGAGGCGCGTATCGTTGCCGTCGATGGCGACATTATCCGCCAGCAGCGTCTGGTGCTTGCCGACCGCCTGTTCGCCCTTCATAAACTGCGCCTCGACAATCACCACCACATATTCGGGTCCTGTCGGTACCGTATGCCCCACCTCGACGCTCTCCATCTTGATTTGCAGGTAGTCGTCGCGTCGCTCGTGCGCCATTCGGACGCCTTTCTGGAACATCGCGGGAGTGGCGCCCTCGAACTTATGCACGCGCGCCTTACGAGCGGGCAAGCCGTCGCCCGTGGCAATCGGTCGCTCCACGACGGGCATGTGGCAGTTGACGCAGCCGTTCGGGTCTTTGCCCCACTCGCTCTGCTTGTACCAGTCCACCGTGCCGAAAATCTCGTGGCAGGTGGCGCACATGTCCACCGTGCCGAATTTCTCGTTTTTGACGGTGGCGTGCGCGTTGGTCTTCGTGCCCAGCGTGCCGTGATAGGCGTTGTTGGCGTCCTGGTGGCAGCTGATGCAGTCAATTCCGTGCGGGCGCTCGTCCTCGCGCAGGGCGGGATGCTCGCCGAAGCCCTTAACCAGAATTGGTTCTGGCGCGTGGCACGGCAGGCACATCTTCAACGTGCGGTTGCGCGAGGTCTGCGCGAACGATTCGCTCTCCCACGCGGCGGCGTGGCGCGATTCCGCCCAGTCCTTTGCCTCGTTGGGGTGGCAGGTCTGGCAATCGCCGCGCACTTTGGGCAGGTCGTCGGTGTGCGGTTGGGGCGCATGCGACGCGGCGCGCCCCGCCCCCAGCAGCATCAGCGTCAGCGCGACTCCCGACAGGCTCCAGCTCATCAGCGTCTGCATAACATGGGGTAGATTCGCACGCCTGTAGGGGGATTCCTGCCTACTCAAACACCTCTCGCAACGGTATCTGCAACCCTTCCAGCACGGGCGCGCCGTCGAGGGTGTCGGCTTCCGAAAGCACCTGCACCTGCCCGTCCGCGCGCCAGACCTCCGCCACGCGCCGCTGCGGGTCGACCACCCACACCACCTGTACCCCGCCCGCCAGCCACTCCTGCGCTTTTTCGCGCACTGCGCTCTCCGTGTCGCTGGGCGAGACGACCTCCACCACTAAATCAGGCGCAATCGGGCAAAAACCGCTGGGCAGTTCGGTTTCGGGCAGGCGCTCTTTGCGAATGAAGGCGACATCGGGGGCAAGCACGCTCTCGCCCGCAGGCGTGCGCACCACAAACCCCGTCTCTGCGGCGAACAGCTCGCCCGTGTCTGCGCCTGTGAGTCGCGCGCCCATCTGCACTGTGAGACGCGCTGTAATTCGTCCATGTCTGAAGCCTGCCGGCATATACTCGCGCACCTCCCCGCGCCACAGCTCTGCGCGCTTGCCCAGATAGCGCCGTTCAAACTCCGCCGCGCTCAATCGCTCCTGAACCGCACGGGACATCATGCATTCACCAGCAGGGAGTATACCCCCACAGCCCTTATCGCTGACGCGAACGGCGACGGGTCAGCCAGTCCCAGAGCGCCAGCAGAATGTCCCACACAAACCACTCCAGTAGCGCCAGCAGGCATCCCAGTTTCATCGCGTTCTCCAGCGTCTGGGGAGGCGTCGGCGCGCCCGCCGCTTCACGGCGCGGGAGTCTTCGGAGTCGTCCTCGTCCCATCGCCCCTCGCGCATCGCACGATCGACTCGCCAAAGAGCCAACAGCGCATCGAAGAGATGTCCAAAAGCGTCCAGAATCCACACCCACATCGGCGTTTCGTCCCCCTGATAGAATTAAATACTCCAGATAATCGCTAATCGTTTGCCGTCCATTCGAAGTAGCTGCGCGGCGTCTCCCACAGGCGCACGCGGTGCAGACGCGCGTTGCCCTGCAGGTGGGGGCTTAGCCGCTCCACAAGAAACGCCACAAGGTTCTCGGAGGTGGGCGGAATCTGGTCAAACGGCGGCGTCTCCTCGTTCAGGTACTTGTGGTCTAAATGGCGGAGCGCCTCGGCGTGCGTCAGCGCATCCAGCTCAGTGAGGTTCATCACCATGCCCGTGATGGGGTCGGGGACGCCACGAACCGTGATTTCCAGTCGGTAATCGTGCCCGTGTCCATAGGGGTTGGCGCACTTGCCGTAGAGGGCGCGGTTCTCTTCGTCGCTGAGCTGGGGGTTATACAGCCTGTGCGCGGCGGAGAAGGTGTAGACGCGCGTCATCGAGACGATGGGACGCGCCACACTCGTCGTGTCGGTCGCCTGCTCGCCTGCGTAGGTGGACGCGAGCGTGTCCGACTCGTGGACGCTGACCGACTCCACAGGCGCGTGCAGCCCCTCGCGCAAGTCGCGCCAGAGGTAGACGGCAAGATTCTCAGTGGTGGGCAGCTGCTCGCGAAAAGCAGGATGCTCCAGATTGATGCAGCGGTGGTCGAACTGCGCATCGATTCGCTGGCGCGTGGCGTGGGCAAGCGGCTCAAGGGACGCGGACGCATCGCCCGACTCAAGCGTGTAGACCACCTCCACCTGATAGTTGTGCCCGTGATGGCGCGTTGCCTGACCAAATAAACGCGCGTTCTCCTCGTCGCTGAGGTGCGATAAGCGGTAAAAATGCGACGCTTCAAAAGCGAACCGATAAGCCACCCGCTGGCGCATCGGCTATGAGTGTACCCGATGTGTGAAAACCGCCCTGCGGTATGGAAAGACCCCTGTGCGGAGGAATGCCATGCCAACAACGCTTACTCGGAGTTTTCAATCGGCGGAAGAACTGATTGCGCGGATGCAGGATTTGCCCAGCCTGCCTGCGGTCGTGATGCAGGTGTACCAGATGGTGGACGACCCGAATGTGCATGCGCAGCAGGTGGCGCAGGAAATCAGCAAGGATCAGGGCTTCACCACACGGGTACTGCGCATCGCCAACTCCGCCTACTATGGCATGAGTCGCCAGGTCGCGACGATTGAGGAGGCGGTAGTGGTGCTGGGAATGAACACGGTCAAAAACCTCGCGCTGATTGCGGCGACCTATCCCCTCTTTCAGCGCGCGCTGATAGGCTACACGCCGCATGTGAGTGGGATGTGGACGCACTCGCTGGCGGTAGGGCTGATTACGCAGATGGGCGCACGCCAGTTCGATGCGCGGGTGCGCAACGAAGCGTTTACGGTTGGGCTGCTGCACGATGTGGGCAAACTGGTCATCAGCGCCGCGCTCACCAACTGGATGGGCGAGCTGCACGACCTGGTGCATCGTCAGGGCAAACCCGTGCATGAGGCAGAGCGTGAACTGTTCGGCTTCACGCACGAGGAGGTCGGCGCGCTGCTGGTCGAACGCTGGAAACTGCCGACGCACATCGCACAGATGATTCGCTACCATCACCAGTCGCTGGAGGTTGTCGACCCTGCCTGCGCCCTGATCGAGTACGCCGACCACTGCGCGAACCAGCTGGGCTACCAGATGAACCCCGAAGCGGCGCAGGAGCCATTCGATACGCGCGTGCTGAACCGCCTCAACATGACGCTGGAGGAGTCGGAGCTATTTCTGCAGCGTGCGAACGAGCTGCTCAGCGCGTCGCAGAGCATGTTTCAACTGAAGTAAGGCGGGCAGTTCTTCTGCGTGGGGGGACAGGCGGCGTCTCGGCAACGGGACGCCGCTCTTCTATCCACCTCAGAGCTTCATCTTCCAGTTCGTCAGGGGGATAACGATACAGGTCTACACCATAGCGCACCAGAAGCTCGGCGAATGCCTGCACCGAGTACCCTGCAAGCTCCGCCGCTTTGCCTAAGGAGAGTCGCTGGGTCTCGTAGAGCTTAACTACCAGCAGCAGGCGCGCCTCTTTCACGGAAACTGTACTTGGTAGTTCCAACTCCATCTTGGCCACTGGAATCCCTCCAGTCAAGTATACCCTGTGCGGAGCCAATTGCCCGAAGCGGGTACACTCTGAACCGCATGAGCGAACCGATTCGTGTGCTTGCGGTGTGTGGCACGCGCCCGGACGCCATCAAAATGGCGCCCGTGGTGCGCGCCCTGCGTGAAGACCCCGCTTTTACCGTGCGCCTGATTGCCACCGGGCAACACCGCGAGATGCTCGATCAGGTGTTGCGCCTGTTCGAACTCACGCCCGATGTCGATCTCAACATCATGACCCCGCGCCAGACCCTGACGGAGATTACCCTGCGCACGCTGGAGGGGCTGGATCGGGTGCTTCAGGAATCGCCTGCCGATGTCGTGCTGGCGCAGGGCGACACGACGACCACCTTCGTCGCGGCGCTCGCGGCGTTCTATCACAAAATCCCCTTTGGGCATGTCGAGGCGGGACTGCGCACCTACGATAAATATCAACCGTTCCCGGAAGAGATGAACCGTCGGCTGACCGCGCCGATTGCCGAGTTCCACTTCGCGCCGACCGAGACCGCGCGCGAGAACCTGCGGCGCGAGGGCATCCCCGACGCGCGAATCTGGGTCACGGGCAACACAGGCATCGACGCCGTGCAGTGGGTGGCGGCACAGCCGCTGCAGTCGGACAACCCTGCTCTGCAGCGTGCGCTTGCCCACTCAGGGCGGGTGCTGCTGCTGACCACGCACCGCCGCGAGAACTGGGGCGAGCCGATGGGCGAGATTGCCCGCGCAGTCCATGACCTGCTGGAGCGGTTCGATGACCTGCTACTGCTGGCGCCGATGCATCGCAATCCGATTGTGCGCCAGAGCCTGCTGCCGATCCTGGGCGACCATCCGCGTGCGGTGCTGACCGAGCCGCTGGACTACGCGCCGTTCGTGCATGCGATGCGCCGCGCGGAAGTGATTCTGACCGATTCGGGGGGCGTGCAGGAGGAAGCGCCTGCGTTCGGCAAGCCGATTCTGGTGCTGCGCGAGACGACCGAGCGTCCTGAAGGGGTGGCGGCGGGCGCGGCGAAACTGGTGGGCACAAACCGCGCGCGCATCGTGCAGGAGACCGCGCATCTGCTGACCAACTCCGACGCCTACGCGCAGATGGCGCGCGCCGTGAACCCCTACGGCGATGGGCGCGCCGCACAGCGTATCTGTGCTATCCTGCGGCAGGAACTGTGCCCATAACGGCATAAATTATGCACAGGAGCGACCAGTGATGGCGGAGGGGCGAGAACCGTTCGCAACACTTCTGCTGCGGATTGTGACCACAGCAGCGGCGTATGCACTGTCGGCTCGGGTGAGCTTACAGCTGGCTGTGCTGGCTGATGAAAGTAGCTTGCTCTGGCTCCCCGCAGGCGTCGCGCTGGGGTTCACCTACTGGTGGGGCTATCGCACTGGGTTGGCAGGAACCGCGCTCGGGGCGTTCCTTACCGCCTGGATCAAGTGGGGACGGCTGGATATCGCGGTGCTTTGGGCGCCTGCGGTTTGTCTGGGGGCGCTGGTCGGTGTGGCGCTGCTGCGTGCGTGGCATGTGAATCCCCGCTTTACTTCGATACAGGACGCAATTAAGTTCGCGCTGGTGGGCATTGGCTGCAGTGTTCTATCCCCTGCCATAAATACCTTTCTAAGCATACAATATAATATTCCAGAAGTTGAATACTGGGGAAAGACCACTTTTTATCGCTGGATGGGCGACTGGATTGGCTACCTGCTGATGGGCAGTTTTTTACTGGTATGGTGGAGCAATGTACGTATACGTAAGCGCGATTATGTCTATCTGGCGGTTTTGATAGGATCTCTGTTCGTGCTGACATGGCTGTCGTTTTACTTGCGCCATCTGCACATTCTCCCCGCGCCGTCGCTGGCGTTACTGTTGCCGCCACTGGTGCTGAGCGCGTTTTTTTACCAGCAGCGCGGCGCAACATTACTGATGCTCGCCGCCGCGCTTGGGCTGGCGATTTTCGCAAAGAGCTGGGATGACGCGCAGCCACTGGAAATGCGAGACGCTTTGTTTGGATGGCTGTTCCTTGTGTTTGCATATGGCACACTGATGGCGGTGGCGGTCGCCGTCACGCAGCAACGCGCCTACGCCCAGCAACTGGAACAGTCGCGTCAGGAACTGGAACGCGCCTACCAGCAGGTGCGCAACATCCTTGAAAACGCGCCCACCGTCGCGATGCAGATGTACGACCATCAGGGGCGCATCCTGTTCTGGAACCACGCTTCCGAGCAGTTCTATGGCTACAGCGCACAGGATGCAGAGGGCAAAACACTGGACGCGCTGATTTTCACGCCCGACGAACAGCAAGAGTTTCTGGAGAAGCTCCAGCAAGTGCGCACGACAGGATTGCCTGCACCCCTGCAAGAGTGGCGTATTCAGACCGCCGACGGCAAGGAGCGCGTCATCCTGTCGTCGCTGTTCCCCATCGAGTACGAAGGGGAGACTCGCTACATCTGCGCGGACATCGACATCACGGAGCGTAAAGCGCTTGAGCGTCGGCTCTTCCAAGCAGAGAAGCTGGAGAGTATTGGGCGGCTGGCAGGCGGCGTCGCACATGACTTCAACAACCTGCTGACCGCGATTCTGGGCTTTGCGGAGCTGGCGCAGAGTCGCTTGCCCGAGGACCATCCCGTCCAGCAAGATATTGAGCGGATTGTGCAATCGAGCCTGCGGGCGGCGAACCTGGTGCGCCAGCTGCTCGGCTATGCCCGTAAACAGCTCACCCAGCCGCGTCCCGTTTCGATGAACACGGTGATTCAGGAGCTGCTGCCTCTGCTTGAAAACATACTGGGCAAGGACATCGAGATTCGGCTACACCTGACCGAGCAAGAGAACACGGTGTTTATCGACCCTGCGCAGCTGGAGCAGATTGTGATGAACCTGACTCTGAACGCCCGCGACGCGATGAGAAACAAGGAGAACGGCGTGCTGACCATCGCAGTGGATCGACGCTTCTGCTCGGAAAAGGAGTTTCCTCCCGATGAATACGAGGAACCACACGCGTGCGAGCATGTCTGCCTGACCGTGCAGGATACGGGCGAAGGGATTCCCAAATCGGCGCGCGCCCACATTTTCGAGCCTTTTTTCAGCACTAAAGGACTGGGCAACACGGGGCTGGGGCTGGCGACCGTGTACGGCATTGCGCGCCAGAACGGAGGCTTCATCATCGTCGAGAGTGAGGAAGGCAAAGGCGCGACCTTCATAATCTGCTTGCCTGCATGGGATGGTCAGGTACAATCCCATGCCGATGACCCAAGCCGAACGCCGCCCGACGCTGGTAATCATTGACGGACATAGCCTGCTCTATCGGGGGTTTTATGCGACGCGTCCGCTCACAACCTCCGACGGCACACCCACCAACGCGGTCTACGCCTTCACGAACATGCTGCTCTCGCTGCTGGAGCGGGTACAGCCCGATGCAATTGTGGTCGCGTTTGACGCGCACGCACCTACCTTCCGCCATGAGGCGTTCACGGAATACAAGGCGCACCGCCACGAGACGCCCGAAGCGTTCCGCCCACAGGTGGAGATGACGCGCCGCCTGCTGGAGGCGATGGGCGTGCCCACGCTCAGTGAGGAGGGCTTCGAAGCGGACGACCTCGTGGGCGCGCTCGCACGCTACGCCGTCGAGCAGGGCTACGACGCGCTCATTTTCACGGGCGATCGCGACCAGCTGCAGCTCATCAATCCCCATGTGCGCGTGTGCGCGCCCCAGCGCGGCGTCTCGGAACTGGAAATTTTCGACGCCGACGCCGTGCAGCAGAAGTACGGGCTGACCCCCGCACAGATTGTGGACTTCAAGGCGCTGGCAGGCGACGCCTCCGACAATATTCCAGGCGTGCCCGGTATCGGCGAAAAGACCGCCGTCAAACTCCTGCAGCAGTTCGGCAGTGTGGAGAACCTGCTGGCGAACCTGGAGCAGGTGGAGAGCGAGAAACTGCGCGAGGCGCTGCGCCAGCACGCCGACCAGATTCGCCAGAGCCGCATGCTGGCGACCATTCTGGACAACGCGCCCCTATCGATAAACCACATTCCGCGCTTTGCCTTAACCCCAGAGCGCGTGCAGGCGTTGCACCGTGTGCTGGAGGCGTATGAATTCCGTTCGATTCTGAAGCGGCTGCCCGCCCTGATTGAGAAGTTCGGCGGCGCGCCGACCGCTGTGGAGTCGGTGTACGAGACGCTGCAGCCCGAAGTAATTCGCAACCCTGACGAGGCGACCCTTGCGCGGCTGCTGGAGGGCGACACGCCCGTGGGGATACGGCTCTACGGCGCGTTGAACCACCTGCGCGACGCAACGCTGGAAGCAGCGGCGCTTGCTGTGTCGCCCGACTGCGCCGTGTGGCTGGAGCTGAATGGGCGTCTGTTCCTGCCTGAGCCGCTGACGCGCCTGCTGAACGACCCTGGTCACAGGCGCGTCGTGTGGGATCTAAAGACCGCGTGTTTGCTGCTGCGCGGGGCGGGCGTGGAAGTGCCTTCCGCCGATTTCGACGCGCTGCTGGCGGCGTACCTGTGGCAGCCGAGCCGCGCCAGCTACACGCTCGACTGGCTCTGCGAGGATGTGTTGCGCCTGCGTCTGCCTGACGACGCGGCGCGCCCCGCCGCCGAAGCGTGCGCCCTGCTCAAGCTTCAGCCCCGCCTGCGCGCGATTCTGGAGCGCGAGGAGACGCTGCAGGTGCTGGAGCAAATCGAGCAGCCGCTCGCGCCCATCCTCGCCCAGATGGAATGGCACGGCGTGCGGCTCGACGCGCCCTACCTGCAGGAACTCTCCGTGCGCCTGGAAGCCGAGATGAGCCATGTCGCCCGCGACATCTATACGCTCGCCGGCGAAGAGTTCAACATCGGCTCGCCCAAGCAGCTCGGCGCGATTCTGTTCGAGAAGATGGGGCTGCCCGTCGTCAAAAAGACCAAAACAGGCTACTCGACCGACGCGGAGGTGCTTCAGACGCTCGCGGCGGAGCATCCCATCGCCGCACTGATTGTCAAGTACCGCGAGCTGAGCAAACTGCGCTCTACTTACGCCGACGCGCTGCCCAGGCTCATCAACCCGCTCACGGGACGCATCCATACGAAGCTGAACCAGACCGTGACCGCCACCGGACGCCTCTCCAGCAGCGAACCGAACCTGCAGAACATCCCCATCCGCACCGAGATTGGGCGCGAAATCCGACGCGCGTTCATCGCCGACCCGAACCACCTGCTGCTCTCGCTGGACTACTCGCAGATTGAGTTGCGCATCCTCGCGCATATGTCGGGCGACCCGGTGCTGGTGCAGGCGTTCGAACGCGGCGAGGATATTCACACGGCGACGGCGTCCATCCTGTTTGGCGTCCCGCCTGAACAGGTGGACAAGGAGCTGCGCCGCCGCGCCAAAACGGTCAACTACGCCGTGCTGTACGGGATGAGCGACTTTGGCCTGTCGCAGGAGCTGGGGATTGGCGTCGGCGAGGCAAAGCAGATAATCGAGCAGTATTTCCAGCGGTTCCCTCAGATCAAAGCGTTCACCCTGTCGATTCTGGAGGAGGCGCGCGCGAAAGGCTATGTGCGCACACTGCTGGGACGCAAGCGCGACATCCCCGAACTGTACAGCGCGAACCGCAACGAGCGGCTCGCCGCCGAACGCGCCGCGATTAACATGCCATTTCAGGGCACTGCCGCCGACATCATGAAGCTGGCGATGATTCGGGTGAATCGGCGGCTGCCTGCGCTGGAGCCTGCCGCGCGGATGCTGCTGCAGGTGCATGACGAGCTGTTGCTGGAGTCGCCTGATTCGCGCGATCGCGTGGCGGCGGTTGCCGAAGCGGTGCGTGCAGAGATGGAGGCGGCATACCCCCTCCGTGTGCCGCTGACCGTAGACGCAAAGGTCGGCGCGAACTGGCGCGATATGGAGACGATTTAGCGCCCCTGCCGCCAGCTATTCATCGACGCCCAGAATCTGCGTATAGACCACCTGCTGGGGGTGTACGGCGACCACCCCCCGTGCGCCCAGCTCCGACGAGCCAGAAGTACGAATAAAACAGATGCCCGGCAGGTTCACCAGGTCATCGGAACGGCGCAGTTGCTCAATAACCTGATGCGCCTCGTCGCGCGAGTTAATCGGGCAGTCAATCTCCTGCCCATTTGTCAAGCCAATCAGCAAAGTGACTCGTGCCATAATGAGCCTCCTGAGAGGGGATTCGCGCCCGCGTGCTGCGTTCCTGCTACTCGATGCGCACAATCTGGTAGCGCACGACGCCTTTGGGCGTACTGACGGCAATCTCCTCGCCAGCGGTTTTGCCCAGCACCGCCTCGCCCAGTGGGGAGAGGATGGAGATGAGGTCTTGCAGGGGGTCTGCCTCGAACGAACCGACGAGGGCGATGGTGCGCTCTTTGCCTGTCTCGAGGTCGTGCAGGGTGATTTTACTGCCGAGATGCGCCACCTCGCCGGCGTTATCGGGACGAGGCACAACCTTCGCGCGGCTCAGCACGGTCTCCAGGTCTTTGATGCGCCCTTCGAGAAACGCCTGCTGCCGCTTGGCGTCCTGGTAGTCGAAATTTTCGCTGAGGTCGCCGAGCGCGCGCGCCGCCTTGATGCGCTCCACAATCTCGCGCCGCTTGACCGTTTTCAGCTCCTCCAGCTCGCGCTTGAGCCGTTCGTAACCTTCCGGTGTGATGAGAATATCGCTCATGGCATTCTCAATTATCGGTTCGGGAGCCGCGCCGTTGTCGCTGAATGGCGTCCCACGATACATCTTCGGTGTCCACCGAGTCGTTTCTGCAACGATTCAGCGATTGCGCACGATTCCCGTCAGCAACCTTCAGAATCTCGTGGTCAGGACATCATTATACCCACGTTCACACGCGAGCAACGCAGTCCACGATACTCCATCCAGAGGGTATAATTTTGTTCGGAATCACTGGGAGCCTCTTTCAGCAATGTGAGGTGAACCATCAACAACTTCGCGGAGTATGTGGGGCATCTTCGGCGCGAGCGTGGACTCTCCATCCGACGACTTGCCCAGAGAGCGGGGATTCACCCATCCACCGTGAGTCGCTGGGAATCAGGTGCTGTGCGCCCCTCGCTCCACGAGTTTGATGCGCTGATGCGCGCGCTGGGCGCCAGCGACGCTGAGCGGCGTCGCGCCCTGGAGCTGATTGACGCGCCGCGCTCACTGTCCCGGCTACACACGGCACAACCCAACCCGCCCGGCTCACAGGTGAAACCGCACATCCCCATGCCCGGCGACCTGCTGCGTGCAATGCGACAGCGCAGGGGCTGGACTCTGGAACAGACCGCAAAGCAGATGCACATCAGCGCCACAACCCTCTACCGCTGGGAACACTCGGAGGCGTGGCCCTCGGACGAGCAGCTGCGCCAGCTCTGTGCCCTGCTGCATGCGCACGCGCCAGAACAGGCGGCTCTCTCTGCTGGACGCCTGCATTTCCACGCCGAAGCGCAGGTATTCCCATCACAACCAGAGGAATTGAACCATCTATTGCACCAGATTGTCAACGCGGAGATTGCTCTCGATAGAGCGCTTGCCGATTTATACTTTCTCTCTCTGGAGCGACACCTCTGGGGCGTGAGTCAACAGAGCGAGATGGGGCGACTTTTGCTCATCGACGCCTATGTGTGCCACTGCCGCCATCTGCTCCAGGACGCCCGCCTGATAGACGCGCAGACCCCAGCCGCGCGTGCGATGCACCTGATTGGTCGCTGGGAGAACCCACGCCCACACTGGTTGTGGGTGGTGCATGCCACCGCGAAAGACGCCGCCGAGAAGCGCGCCCAACCGTATCCCACCGCAGGCATCCGCATCTTGCAGGACTGGCTCCCTGTCGCCGCCGCCACCGCGCTCAAGTACGAGGCGTGGTTCCTGCGCGACATTGCGGAATACATGAGCCTGACGCACGCGACGCGCGCCGCCCTGGACACCAGCGCGCACGCCGTCAGCAAAGGACTGGGATTGGGCGATGATAGAAATGTATGGCTCTCGCACGCTGAGGTGCTGCTCAATCTCCAACGCCCGCACCAGGCGCTGGAGGTGATCGAGAAGCATCTGTCGCTCGGCTGGGAGGAAGACTCGGTGCTGATGCAGCAAGTGCATGAGGCGGAAATCTACGCCCGCGCGCTTCACGGCGTTGGCAAACATCAGGAAGCGCTCGTCTGGGTGGAACGCGCGCAACAGCTGGTACAGGTGAACAACCTCTGGCAGGTGCGCAACCGGGTAGAGGCTATCACCGCGCAAATCAAGTAGGCAACGCGACAGGGTGTTGCAATTTTCCGAAAAATTACACAACGGAGACCCTCCCGTGCTATGATTGGGTTGGCTATCACGGGAGGACACCATGCGATTCTATTCTGGGCGTTCAATAGGTCTCCGTGCAGAGGCAGGGAAGCAAACTCGCTTCTGTTGGCTCGCTCTCGTTCTGGCGCTGCTTCTAAGATGCGCCATCGTTGCCGGGTTCGCACAGCAAAACCGCGAGGTCTATACCTATAACCTGACCTTTACTACTGCCAACCAGTGCATGTGGCAACCGGGTACCTGCAATATCGGCTACTCCTACTTTCTGGGGGGTAGCTTCAACGGCTCGCGTTCGGGCGGAGGCTATTTCTCTATCCCTTTGCTGGGCGAGTTCGGCGCATCGGGCAGCGCGTCCGCGAGCGGTCGGCTCGGACTCCAGTTCGATGCCTATGCGACGGGAGGCGATGTGTCGGTCATTTACCCGATGCAGCTGACTCTTTCCTTCCCCACCCGCGAGTATCTGGTACCCGGTGGGGTTGCCGTTATCCAGTCCAGCTACAAGCTCCAGCAGGGCGCGCGTCTCAGCACCACTTCGCCCACCGCGCGCTTCGTGATGTCGAGCGTGCTGGATTTTGCCGGCTCGTTCAGCGTCCGTGCACGCGCGTTCAGTGCAGATATTATCAATACTTCGGTGAACATCCCGCGCGTGAACTATGTGCAGGAGCTGGTCAACACAGACAACCTGAACATCTGGGATCGGGATTTCGATCTCATTCCGAGCTATCCGGGGCTGCTGACCCTGAATGTGCATCGCCCGTTGATTATCACGGAAGGGGGCAACCCAATCTCGCCTGTAGAGACGCGCCTGACCTCCACAGGCAGCGACCGCTTTGTTACACTAACAGGCGACCTGACCGCCGCGACCATCTATCTGATTCAGACGCTGCTGGGACAGCCGCCGAACAACTACCTGCGCCAGAGTATCTCGTTTCCCGGACTGGAAGCGGGCTATTCGCTGTTGCAGACGGAGGTGCGGACAGGGCTGGGGTTCCGTCAGGACTTTGAGTTCGCGCCGCGCCCCAAAATCCGATTGACCTTCACGGATGGGCGCGCGCCCGTCGAGTTCTACGCGGGCGAGAGCGTCGCCATCCAGCTCCCCATGTCGGGCGCGCTGGGCGTGAACGCCTCGGTGGTCATGGACAACCAGTTCACCAATATCACTTATCTAACCCTTTCTGGGGGCATCTACTTCCTGCCGCTCTATGTGTACGCAAGCGGCAGCCTCGGCGACATCTCGCTGGGTAGTTTCGAGTTCAAGCCCGTGGACGAGATGGGCATCGGCAGCACCCTGCCCATCCGCATTTTCAATCGCACCTTCACGCTGAGCGGGTTTTCGGATCAGGCGGCGGGCGATCTGACCGTGCGGGCGAACACCGACGCCACACCGGGCATCTTCTACAGCGTGAACTATAACAGCCCCACCTTCGCGCGGGTGTACGACCCCAACACGACCATCTATTTGGAGTGCCGTCCTGTCAACTACTTCACCAGCCAGTCGCGGGTGGTGTTTCGGGGCACAGAAGTCAGCACGACGCTGGTGCAATCCAATGTGGTGAGCGCAGTCATCCCTGCCAGCCTGCTCACCACCATCGGCAACTACACGCTCTTTGTGCGCACGCCGGGCAAGCCTGATACGAACGCACTGGCATTTCCTGTCGGCTACAGGCAGCCCGTGATACGGGATGTACGCTGCGGCTGCCTGCCAGATCAGGATTACACGGGCTACACCATCGGCGTCGATTTTCCAGATGCCGACCTGCTGCTGGATCTGACCACCGCAGGCTCAGACAGCTCCTACTATCGGAACGGCGTGACGGAGGTCTACTGGAACGATCAGGCGGTCACCATCGAGCAGCTTGGCGGTGGGAGCGAGGATCCCGCCAACTTCATGCGGATTCGGGTTCCCAATCGGTATCTGTGGCAGCCGGGCACGATGGCGCTGAAGGTCGTGAACAGAGGTCCGGGCGGCGGTGAAGCCACTCATAATATCTACGCCTCCTACCCGCCGCTTAACTGGGATGATGCCAACGATCGCCGGCTGAATCCCCGCCGCGGGCGCTCCATCGGCACGCAGGGCATCACGATTCGCGTGCGCGGCACATGGTTCATCAAGGGCGTCACCGAGCTGATTCTGGTGGAAGGCAACATATGGAACCCGAATAACGCCATCCCCTTACCCACCCAGTATGTCAGCACGGCGGAGCTGATGGGGCAGATTCCGGGCGATCTGATGCAGACGCCCCGAAGTGTGCTGATCGGGATTCGTCATCCCGACGGACGGGGGGGCTACATCACTTCGAGCGGCGGTGAGCAGTTTGTTGTACTGAACCCCATCCCTGTCGTGGAGCGATGCGAGCCGAATGTGGTCAATCGGGGCGATGCGCCGCCCAGCTCTGTGGAGGTGCGCGGCGTAAGCTTCCGCCCCGGCTGCCAGGTCGTGTTCAACGGCGCGCCGCTGGCGACCACGCGCCTCTCGGACACCCGCCTGCGCTTCACCCTGCCCGCGGGCACGATGAACACGGGGCGCGTGAATATCGTGAAGGTGCGCAACCCGCAGACGGACGGCATCGATTCGAACGAGGAATGGTTCACCGTGCGCAACCCTGCGCCCACGCTGACCGCGCTCAACCCCAGCAGCGTCACGACCTTCGCGCCTGCGACGCAGGTGGACATCTCGGGCAGCGGCTTCGAAAACACGGCGCGCGCCTACTTTGGGGGTACGCCGGTTAGCACCACCTTTGTGAACTCAACGCTTGTGCGCGCCGTTCTTCCCCCCCACCTGCTGCGCAACGCGGGCGACTTTCCCATCACCGTGCGCAACGAGCCGAGCATCGACTCCAACGCGCTTCCCTTCACGGTCAGCGATGCACGCCTCATCTATGTCAGCCCGCAGGGCAGCGACGCGAATGACGGCTTAAGCTGGGCGACGGCGAAGCGCACGGTGCAGGCGGGCATCAACGCCGCCGCGCCCTCCTCTGCGGGCGGCGCGCAGGTGTGGGTCAAAGCGGGCGCCTATAACGAGCGTATCACCCTGCGGAGCAATGTGCATGTGTACGGCGGCTTCGCGGGCAACGAGACCAGTCGCAGCCAGCGCAACCTGTTCGCCAACGAGAGCAGCCTCGACGGGCAGGGGGGCGGCACGGTGGCGACGGTGAACGCGGGCACGGTCAACGCCACCCTCGACGGCTTCACAGTACGCAACGGCAATCGCCCCGTTGGTGGCGCGGGCGTGCTGATTAATGGCGACTGCAACAGCATCGTGATTTCCAACAACCTGATTATCAACAACCAATCGCTGGATGTGTCAGGGAGCGGCGCGGGCATCCTGGTGCAGGGGACAAATCCGTTCGGCGCCGATGTGCAGATTCTCAACAATGTCATCGCGCGCAACGCCGCCTACAATAGCGCCGCCATTTACCTGCGCTACGCGAACGCGCAACTCGTCAACAACACCATCGCCTACAACACCAGTGTCAGTGCCTCTCTCGGAGGCGGCGTCTACTGCTCCGACAGCACGAACACGCTGCTTGCCAACAACATCGTGGCGTTTCAGGGGAACGGTCCTGGCATTGATCGCAAGAATGTGTCCACTGCGACAGTGACCCTGCGCAACAACTGTGTCTACAATCCGTCCAGCGCCAACTATCGCAACATTGCCGCCAGCGCGTATGCGAGCGACATCAATCTCGACCCGCGCTTTGTGGACGCGAGCAACAACAACTTCCATTTGGGCGACTCGCCTTGCATCGATCGGGGCAGCGCGTCCGATGCGGCGGGCATTCTGGTCGATTACGACGGGCAGGCGCGGGTGAACGGCGTTACCATCGACATTGGCGCGGATGAGGTGTACGCGGTCGCGGTTGCGCTGACCGCACCGCCCGTCACGGGCGCAATTCGCACGCCTGTGAACCTCACGGCGACCCTGCGACGGACAGATAACAACCTGCCGATTGCGGGGCAGCGGCTGGAGTTCTTCGTACAGGACGCCTCCATCGGGTTTGCTGACACCCAGAGCAACGGCACAGCGACGCTGAGCTACATCCCGCCCGAATCGCTGGGCACAGGCGCGAAATCGCTACGGGTGGAGTACGCGGGCAACGCCGCCTACCTGCCTGCTTCTCAGACAACCACGCTCACGGTAAATCGCGGCGCAAATATCCTGACGCCCATCACTGAGCCATCGCAGGTCTCGGTCTCACAGCAGATGACGCTGGGCGGCAGGCTCCTGGACGCCACCGGCGCGCCGATTGCGAACCGCGCGCTCAATATCCTCTGGGACGGCGCGCCGATTGCCAGCGGCAACACCGATTCCAGCGGCGTCTTCCGCACCGCGTACATCATCCCGCGAGGCACTGCGCGTGGCAACCACACCGTGCGTGTGGAATTCCTGGACGATCCCCTGTTCCTCGCAAATGTAGCCGCCAATACCGTGTCTGTGGTCAATAGCGCGCCCGAAGCGTCTCTTGCTGGAGCAAACCTGCTGTTCAACGGCTCGAATACCGCCGTGCAGTTTGACCACCGCCCCGAACTGAACGCCTATCCGCTTACGGTCTCCTGCTGGGTGCGCACGCTGGATACAGCGGACCTCGAACGCGGCATCGTCAACAAGTATGTGAGTGGCTCAGGCAACGGCTACCAGATATACCAGCGCAACGGGCGAGTGTATGCATGGTACTTCCGCGACCTGAACAACTACATCTGGGACGGCGGCTTGGGGCTGGATGGCGGGGCGATTGCCGACGGCGCGTGGCATCATATCCAGTTCATGGTGGACGGCAACGGTGGGCGGCTCTATGTGGACGGCGTGCTGCGCGCCAGCCGTCCATGGACGGGTTCACCGGGCGCATGCACGACCACCACGCCGCTGATGATCGGGCGCTATTCGGGCACGCCACTGAACGGGCACTTCGACGGCGAGATCGACGAGGTGAAGCTCTGGAACCGCGCCGATGTTGGAACCGATGAGAAGAGCCGTAAGGCGAGCCTCGTCGGCGACGAGACCGGCTTGCTCGCCTATTTCCGATTCGATGAACACGCTGGCAACCAGACTGTGGATGTCGTATCGGGCGGGGCGGCGACGCTCCTCAACGCGCCCCTCTGGCAGACCTCCAGCGCGCCCGTCGAGTTCCTGTATGTCGTGGACGGCGTGCCGCGCACAACGCGCCTGAACGCCTATGACGCAAACGAGGACGCGCTGAGCTACAACCTGCTCACCACCCCAGGAAGCGGACAATGGGTGGGCGGTGTGTTCCCGAACGCGACCTTCCTGCCCCCCATCGGGGGTATTTCAGGCGCCTTCAGCTACCGCGTCAGCGACGGGATTGTCAACAGCAACACAGCATCGGGAGCCATTCAGCGCACGAATGCGCCGCACGCCAGTCTGGGAGGCTCGATGCGCTACTTCAACGGCAACCCCAACTCCCTGATTAGCGTGCCGGGCTTCGGAAACCGCGTTTCCAGCGGGGAGCTGACCATTGAGTTCTGGCAGCTTGTCGTCTCACCCCGCTACGCCGCCACGATTGACATCAACGGCGGCACCAGCGCCAATCGCATCGTGGTGCATAGCCCCTGGATCGATGGCAGGGTCTACTTCGACTTCGGCAACCTCACCACGCAGGGGCGACTTTCCTACACGCCGCCCCAGCCAATCGTCGGCACATGGCAGCACTTCGCCTGCGTGGTGAGCCAGCGCGGGAACTACATGCGCATCTACCGCAACGGCGTTCTGGAAGCCCAGAAGACCGGCATGACCCCCTTCACCCCGGGCAACTACACGCTGGGGATTGGATTCGGCGGCAGTGGTCCTGAGGGCTTCCAAGGGTTCATCGACGAGGTGCGCATCTGGAACCGCGCGCGCACCCAGCGTGAAATCCAGCGCGATATGCACGCGGTGTTGCAGGGCAACGAGCGCGGACTCGTCGGCTACTGGCGCCTCGATGAGTGGGGCAACGGCGCCGCCACCGCCATCGACTCGTCGCCCAGCGGGGCGAACGGGACCTTCAGCAACGCGCGCTGGCTCGGCTCCACCGCGCCCCTTCACACGGTGCATGTGCCCGCAGGTGAGCGCACCTTCACGCTGGGCGCCTTCGCCGAGTCGCTCACCCAGCCAGACCAGTTGACCTACCTGATTGTGGAGAACCCGGCAGCCGGCACGCTGAACCTGTCGGGCAATCAGGCGACCTACACGCCTAATCAACCGGGCGCCTACACCATGCGATACACCGTCAGCCATTCAGCAGCGGCGCTGAACACCGCGCGTGTATGGCTGGCGGTGCCGCGCGCAGGCGATGTGGACGGTAGCGGCTGCGTGGATGACGCGGATATGCTGGCGGTGCTGTTCAACTTCGGCAGCGACAACCCGGACGCCGATGCGAACGGCGATGGCATCGTGGACGACGCCGACCTCCTGATGGTGCTGTTCCACTTCGGCAGCGGGTGTTAGCGCCCGCCTTCTCGCGGGACAACAGAAGGAGGTCTGACAATGAAACGCATCACACTCTGCAGTCTGGGACTTATAATGCTCGTGGCGCTCGCGTGCGCCCAGCCGTTTACTTATCAGGGGCTGCTGAAAGACGGCGGCAGCCCCGCGAACGGCGCCTTCTCGATGACCTTTCGGCTCTATGATACGGCAACTGGCGGGACGCCGCTGAGCACAGTGGGACCGCTGAATGTCGCCGTGAGCAACGGCTTGTTCAGTGTGGAGCTGAACTTCCCCGCTTCGGTCTGGGATGGGGGAACCCGCTATCTGGAGATTCAGGTGGGTTCCACGCCCCTTTCGCCCCGTGTGAAAATCACCCCGACGCCGTATGCCAGCGCGCTGCGCCTGTTTGAAAGCGGCGGTGGCAATCCCGACCGCATGGTGATTGCCCATTCGCCCATTTTCACGAACTGGGGCTTGCAGTATCAGGATACCACCGACAAGTTCAACTTCCTGGCGGGCGGTACGCCTGTGATGACGGTGGATCTGGGGTATCAGCGTGTGGGCATTGGCACAATCAGTCCTGCGCGCCCGTTGACCATTCGGGGGGAGGGCGCCACCGCAGAATGGCTCCAGTTCAGAAGTACCGGCGATGTGAACCTCTGGCATCTCAACAATCTGGGGAATGGGCTCAACTTCGCCGAGACTGGAGTGGCAGATGCGCGCCTGTTTCTTGCCGCTGGGGGGAATGTGGGCGTCGGCACGAGCAGTCCCGCCGCGAAACTGCATGTGGAAGGCAGCGGCTACTTCAGCGGGGATGTGGGCATCGGCGCGAGCAGCCCTGCTGCGAAACTGCAGGTCGCGACGGGGACGGGTGACCGAGCTATTTATGGCGTGCATGCCGCCACGAGCGGCATCGCCTGCGGCGTGTATGGGGAAAGCTACAGCACCATTGGCATGGGCGTGATCGGCGTGGCAAACGCCGCAAATGGCGGAGCCTACGGCGTGTATGGGCGAAGCAGCAGCATCTCTGGCATGGGCGTGGTCGGCGTTGCTACCGCGTCCAGCGGCGCCACTTGTGGCATTTATGGGCTAAGCAACAGCCCCGACGGCTACGGCGTCTATTCACGGGGACGCTTCGCCGCCTCAGGCACGAAGTCATTCCAGATTGACCACCCGCTCCATCCCGAAACCCACTACCTCAACCACTTCTGCGCCGAGGGACCTGAGCCGTACAATGTGTATCACGGCAATGTGGTGACCGACGCCAGAGGCTACGCCACCATCGCGCTACCGGACTACTTCGACAGCATCAACCGCGACCCCACCTATCACCTCACCGTGATAGACGACAGCGACGACTTCGTGCTGGCAAAAGTGGTGCGAAAGATTCAGGACAATCAGTTCGTTATCCGTACCAGCAAGCCTCATGTAGAGGTCTCGTGGGAAGTGAAAGCCATCCGCAACGACCGCTGGGTGCAGCGGTACGGCTTCCAGACCGAGCAGGAGAAGGAAGATGCCATCAAGGGCAAGTACCTGAATCCGGAACTGTACGGTCAGCCGAAAGAGCGCGGGATACACCACCACCCTGAACCCGTTCCCAACGAGAGGGGCAATCCGTGAGGCTCGCGCCCCGAGAGGGGCAATCCGTGAGGCTCGCGCCCCTTGATTCTCCTCTCCCCTGTCAGTGGTAAACACGCATGGCATGGGCATCTGTGGCTACACCCGATGCCCGTGCCAGAATCAGAAGCAACGCAGGAGACACATGATGAAACACGCAAGATGCAGTTCGGGAAGATCGACGCCGCAGAGATTGCCGGCGCGAGGATGGCTGTTTGTGCTGGTGCTGAGCGGGATGCTTGGCACACCGACCCTGTTGAATGCCCAGAGCCTCAGCTGGCTGGGTGCGCTAAGAGAACTCTCCAGACCTCCGACCTGCGAATTTGGAGGCGGCTCCCTGTTCGCCTACGATCCCGCTTTACAAGAAGGCATCTCGCCGGAACAGCGGGCGCGCATCCTGCAGGGAATCGCCGACTATCACGCCCGGTACGGCTATTCCTTCCATCCTGCCGGCGGACCTGCACCCTATCCCTTCTATCCGCAGGCGGGGAACCTCTGGCGTGATGTCTCCACCTTTTATGTTGATCTCGACCCCGCCTCCGGCAGCGTTCTGGATTGGGACTGCACCGATTACGCTATCGATGGGAGTACCGGGCAAACCTCGTTCGTTCGAACCTTCGGCGAACAGGATATCGGCGTGCCGGTGTATGCCGCGCTGGATGGAGTGGTAGTTTTCACCATGGATGGGTACGCTGATTACAACGCCTCTTGCCAGGAGGAACCCCTCGGTAACAGCGTTGTCCTCTGGCATGGCGGCGCCCATTACAGCACCTATGCCCATCTGCGGAATGGCAGTGTGGCGGTTGCCGTCAACCAGACGGTGCGCGCCGGTCAGCAACTGGGTCTCACTGGCAGCAGTGGATGTAGCCCCGGACCCCGCCTGTACTTTGAGTCAGCATACGGCGATCCACTGACCCCTTACGAGCCGAGCGCGGGACCTTGCCGACCGGGACCGAGTTACTGGGTCAATCAGGTTCCAATCCGCCGCGACACGTACCTGAGGGATTTCAACATGACGAATGTGCTGATTGAAAATTATCCGGGTTTGCCCTACGACATGCCCCGCACGGGCACTTTCCTGAGCAGCGCGCCCCTTGTCAGCTGGTGGATCCACATTAACAACCTGCCGGCTAACAGCACCTGGCGCGTGCGCTTTCTGTATCCAGATGGAACCCTGTATTTCAGCAGCGGCAACCGCAACTTTGGCAACAATGTCCCGTCCCGCGGGGCGTGGTGGTGGTGGAGATACAATCTCAACTCGAGTATTGTCGGCACATGGCGCGTTCAGTTGCTTATCAACAATCAGTTGATGATGGACGCGCCCTTTAAGCTGGTCGCCACGCAGTCAGAAATCGTCAACCGCCCGCCCTTTGCCATCGAATCGGCGGCTTTTGATCCGCCTCGACCGGGCGCCGGCGACGCAATCTTCTGTCGCCTGAATACTTCGGTTCTCGTCGATGACCCCGATTACGATCTGGTTCGCTACCGATATACATGGCGCGTGAACGGCAACACGGTTCGCCAGGAAACCATTGCGGCTCATTCGGACGCGATTCCCTGGGGCATCTATCAGCCCGGCGACCTGCTGGAGTGCGAGATCACCCCCTCCGACGGGCAAGTGGATGGACCTTCGCTTGTGGTTCGAATCGTGCCCGGCGATGTGGACGGCAACGGCTGCGTGGATGACGCCGACCTGCTAACGGTGCTGTTCGCTTTCGGCAGCGACAACCCCGACGCCGACGCGAACAGGGACGGCATCGTGGACGACGCCGACCTGCTGATGGTGCTGTTCGCGTTCGGAGAGGGGTGCTAAGTACCTTTGCGTTATATTCGCAACACGCCTGTCAAGTATAGCGTGCGGAAGCGGCGCTTCCGCACGC
>JBBIQK010000035.1:0-30669 GCA_037442365.1 Armatimonadota bacterium
TGGGTTGGCTCCATCGGGTTGCTCCTGTGTGTGGATTGGTTGTTTCATAGTGTGCAGGAGATACCCGATGGAGCGTTTTTTTGTCAAGGGCTGGGCGCTAGGCGAGAGGAGAAATGACAAACATCAGGGAATGCCCTGCAAGGGCGTTCCACAGGGCGAATTGATAGATGTCAGCGGCGCTGGGCTTTGATCCTCCTTTCGACAGCGTCGCTCATTTTTTTCGAGTGGTATACTTCAGGCGATGAGCGAAGCGAAACCACTGATAGGGATTACCACGAACTGGAACACCGTCGACGAGATTAGCGGGCAGGTCAGCCTGAACGACGCCTATGCACGCTCAGTCTTTCGTGCGGGGGGCGTGGCGGTGCTGATCCCGCCGGGCGCGGACGCCGACGCGCTGGCGGAGCATCTGGACGGATTGCTTATCCCAGGCGGGGACGATATAGACCCGAAACACTACGGCGAGCCGCTCCATCCGAAGGCGGAGCTGGTGAACGCCGCGCGGTTCGATATGGAATGGGCGCTGCTGCGGGCGTTCGAGGCGCGGCGCAAGCCGATTCTGGGGATTTGCTACGGCTGCCAGCTGCTGAATGTGTGGCGGGGCGGGTCGCTCTATCAACACCTGCCAGATTTGCCGAGCGTGACTCTGAAGCATCAGCGCGCCTCCAAAGAGGAGCCGTTCCCGCGCCACTTTGTGGAAGTCACGCCCGATTCGAGGCTGGCGCAGTCGCTGGGGCAGGCGCGCTTCGAGAGTGTGAGCGCGCACCATCAGGCGATTCGCGCGGCGGGCAGGGGGCTGGTCATCACCGCCTATTCGCCCGACGGAGTCGTGGAGGCGATTGAAGCCCCCGACCACCCGTTTCTGATTGGGGTACAGTGGCACCCGGAGCGCGATCCCGATGCGCCCGCCACACGCGCCCTGTTCGAGAGTTTTGTGAACGCCTGCAGGGATTAGCTAACGCCTCCCAGCCGTCCCTGCGGGTGGGCGCGGCTGGGAGGGCAGTGTGTGTTCACGGATTCTGCGGAGGATTGTCTTTCTTTTCCTCTTTTTTCTCGCCCTGCTGCTGTTGCTGCTGGTCGCGCTGGCGCGCCTTATCCCAGCGCTCCTGCAGGTTCTTGGGCAGCGCGTTGCGGATTTCCTGCATCATCTGCTCGTTGACCTCCTGCAGGCGGCGGGCGCGCTGGTCGGGCGTGAGTGAGGTGTCCTGAGTAATCTGCTGGCGGATTTTGTTGTAGCGCTGTACGATTTCGCGGATTTTTTCCATCTGCTCAGGGCTGAGGCGCATATCCGCGAGGCTCCCCAGCGCGGGCGATTGCTCCTCCAGCAGCGCTTCGAACCGCTTGAGCTGCTCTTCGTTGAGGACGGTCCGGATCAGGCGCACATACTCCTCACGCGCCTGGCGCAGGCGCACGATGCGCTGTTCTGCGGTGAGTGAGGTGTCGCGGCGGATTTGCTCGCTGCGGTCGGTGTATTGCTTCCAGAGTCCATCGATACGGGCGCGCTGTTCCTCTGTGAGGTTGAGCCGTGTGGCGAGGTTGGCGGGCGCCAGCACATCGCCGCGCGCTGGTTGGGGCTGCGGCTGCGTCTGCACCACGGCGCCGGGCGCGGCTTTCTCGTCTTTACCTTCCTGCGCCCACAGCGGCGCAAGCGTTGCTACAGTCAGCGTTGCGATGAGTAAACCTATTTGTCTCATAGCGGTCTCCTCCAGTAGGCGGGGTTGCCGTTCCCCCTTCTCAAAGTATACCACACTTTTGGACGGTTCGACCGCTGGGGCGTGTTGCGAACTTCGGCTGGGGTAGAATCGTATAACTACTGATGGCGCTGGAACGAACGGTTTTAAGGGGTGCATCGCCTCCGCTGGCAGCCTACAGCGCGGCATGGGTGCTCACAGTGGCGTGTGTGCTGGTGGTGCAGCTGGCGCGCGTCACGGAATTCTCGGTGGTTCCGTTTCTCATTCTGGCGACGCTGGGGGTGGGCGCAAGCGCGTGGGCGAGTCGGTTCCCCCTCCCGGAAGGCGCGCGGATGGTGTACGGTTTCCTGGATGGCGCGCTGGCGTTTCTGTGCCTGACAGGGCAGGGCTTTCTCAACAGCCTCGTCGGCGTCGGACTGGACTCCTCCATCGAAAACTATCTCAGCCTGTCGTTCCTCTGGTATCTGTGTCTGCGCAGCGCGCTGATGGTCACGATGAACGCGCTGGTGTTCCAGAGCGTGCCTGCGCTGGCGCTGTTTGGTCTGGTGGCGACCTACATGCTGGCGACGCAGATTCTGTGGCTGTTCGCGCTGATGTTGCTGGGCGTGCTGTTTCTGATGCTGGCGAGCCATCGGCTGGAGTGGGGGCGCGCGCGGGGGGCTCTGGAAACGGGCTATGCGCTGCGCACGGTGTGCGCTTCGGGGGCGCTGGCGGGGCTGGTCGCGTTTCTGGCGACGCCCATCCTCGCGCTCACCATCGGACGCGCCATCTCAACGGTGGTGGTCGGGATGCCCTTCCGCGGGGCGATACGGGCGACCCCGTCCGAGACGCCGCCTGAGCTGCAGGCGGGCGCAGGCGCGGTGGCGCTGAGCGAGATGGAGGTGATGCGCGTGCGCCTCGAAGGCGATGCGCAGCCGAACTACCTGCGGATGGAATCGTACAACATTTACACTGGGCGCGGGTGGAATCGGGGGCGCGTGTTTTACGAGGAGATGATTCCGCTGGGGCAGGGCAAATTCGCGCCGCAGCGTCTTCCCGATGCGCCTGAAACCCATCGGGCGACGGCGACTGTGACGCTCAGCAGCGGCTGGCATCGGGTTCTCTACGCGCCGGGCTACCCGCTGGAGGTGGAAGCGCCCGTGCGCCAGCTGCAATATGTGCGCTGGTCGGGCGCTGTGAGCAGCTACCGTCCCCTGGGCGCAGGCGAGCAATACACGATTACCGCCTACTGGCCGCCCGAAGACCCACGCATCCTGCGCCAGCTGCCCCCCTCGACGCTTCGGTTCCCCTTCCAATTGCCCACGCGCCCCGAATCGCGCGGGCAATCCCGCGGGCGGAGCGGTCCGCTGCAGGAGTTAGCCGAACGCCTGACCCGCAACCAGCCCACCCAATACGACAAGGTGATGGCGCTGGTACGCTACATCGAGCAGAACACCGCCTACAACCTGAATGTGGAGGCGTATCCGACCGATGTGGATGTGGCGGAACACTTTCTGTTTGAGGCAAAGCAGGGCTACTGTGTGGAGTTCGCAACCGCGCTGGCGGTGCTGTGCCTGTATGCGGACATCCCCGCGCGGGTCGTGTCGGGGTTCCTGCTGCAGGAGCGCGACCGTGAGACGGGCGAGTATATCGTGCGCGAGGCGCATCGCCACCTGTGGACAGAGGTCTTTTTCGAGGGCGTCGGCTGGGTCGCGTTCGATGCGACGCGCAACGCGCCCGTGATTGAGGGCGGCGCGAACGACGCGCTGCTGGGCGAGGAGGCGCGTCAGGCGCGGCGGCAGTGGCTGCAGCGTGCGCTGGATGTGCTGATTGGCGCGGTCGCGCTGACGATTCTGTACCTGCTGATTGCGCCGCGTGTGGGATGGACAACGGGCGGCGCGACGCCCCGCGCCCAACGGCTCTACGGACAGTTGCTGTTCGCGCTGCGCCTGCTGGGCGTGGAGCCGCCTGCGGCGGGGCAGACTCCGCGCGCCTATCTGGAAGCGTCGGCGGTGCGCCTGCGCCAGCAGGACAGCCGCGCCGCCGACGCGCTCCGCACGCTGACGCCCGCGCTGATGGCTTACCTCTACGCCCCGCCCGACCAGAGCGCCGCGCAGGAGCCCGAACTCACGCGCCAGATTGCCCATCTCCGACGCCAGATCCTGCAGGAACTTGGCGTCCGACGGCTTACTAAACGGGTGATCACACTGGGATGGCAGCGGCTTTATGGCGGTCAAAAAATATAGCGAGCTGAAAGCCAGCGACTGGCGCACGCCAGCGACGGTCTACCTGCTGGAAGGAGAGGAGCCTGTGCTGCAGCGCGAGTTTCTGACGCAGCTGCGGCGCGCGTTGCCCATCGAGGCGGGCAGTATCGACGAGGCGATTCTGGACGCCCGCGAGACGCCCACCAGCGCGCTGGGCGCGGCGCTGCAAACTATCCCGATGGAGTCTGAGCGGCGGCTGATTGTCCTCTCCCATGTCAACCGCTACAGCGCCAACGAGCTGCAGAACCTGACGCGCCTGGTGGAACAGGTTCCCCCGTTTGCCTGTCTGGTGTTGTTGCCCGCCCCAGTGGAAGAGAGCGAGGGCGCGAAAGCGGCATGGAACGCGCTGGTCAAGGCGGTCGAGAAACACGGGCTGGTGATTAAGCTCACCGCGCTGACGGGCGCGACGCTCACACGCCGACTGGTCGCGATGGCGGAGGCGGCAGGCAAACAGTTGCGCCCCGACGACGCCGAGTACCTGCAGGCGCTGGTCGACGGCGTCGCCGAGCGCGCGATTGCCGAGCTGGAGAAGGTGCTGCTGTTCGTGGAACCGCGCACGGAAATCAGCCGTCATGATATTGAGACGGTTGTGAGCGCGTCGCAGCAGGCGCAGGTGTTCAAGCTGGTGGATATGATTGTCGCGCGGGATGCGCCCGCCGCGATGCGCCAGCTGCGCCTGATGTTCCAGTCGGGCGCGCGCGCCGAAGAGACCGCCATGAAAACGCTCGCGCTGATTGCCCGCCAGTACCGCCTGCTCTGGGGCGTGCGCACGCTGTTGCAACACGGGCAGCCCATCAAGCAACCGAACCGTGTCCGTCCAGAGGTCGCCCAGCGGCTGCCGAAAGACCCCGATGTGCTACAGGTGCTCACACGGCAGGCGTTTTTGCAGGACAAGCTCCAGCGTCAGGCGGAGCGGCTCAGCTGGGCGCAGCTGTGCGCGGCGTTTCAGGCACTCGACGAGGCAGACCGCGCGCTCAAAGGACTGCGCCCCAGTGTGAACGCCGCCGAAATTATGGAAAGACTCATCGTCAGGCTCACGCTGGACGGCGAGCCTGCACGAGCGCACGAGAGACAAGGAGGTTAATATCTGTGGCGAAGCATGTGGCGGAGAACCCAATCATCACACCGGAAATGGTCAAGCCATCCGAGCCGAATCTGGAAGTCATCGGCGCGTTCAATCCGGGCGCGATACGATTCGGCGACGAGGTTATCCTGCTGCTGCGCGTGGCGGAGCGACCGATTATGGACGACCCGGACCTCGTGGGCGTGCCCGTGTTGAACCTGAACCACGCCGATTCGGGCTCAGGACGGCTGGAGATTTTGACCTTCCCGCGCCATTCGCCGCTGACCGATCTCAGCGACCCGCGCGCCGTGACCTACGAGGGGCGCGTGTATCTCAGCTCCATCTCTCACCTGCGCCTGGCGCGCAGCAAGGACGGCGTCCACTTCACCGTCGACCCCGATCCGACGCTGTTCCCCGAAACGAAGTACGAAGAGTACGGCATCGAGGACTGTCGCATCACACAGATTGACGGCGCGTATTACATCTCGTACACGGCGGTCTCGCGCTACGGCATCTGCGTCGGGCTTGCCTGTACGGACGATTTCAAGAACTTCCAGCGACTGGGGCTGATTCTGCACCATGAGAACAAAAATGTGACGCTGTTCCCGCGTCGGGTGCAGGGGCGGTATGTGGCGATGCACCGCACGGCGGCGTCGGCGTTCAACGGACCAAACATGTGGATTACCTACTCGCCCGACCTGCTGCACTGGGGCGACCACCAGTTTTTGATGGCGCCGCGGACGCATCACTGGGACTCGCGCCGAATCGGTGCGGGCGCGCCGCCTGTGGAGACGCCCGAAGGCTGGCTGATTGTCTATCATGGCGTGAACGCCAAAGATGGCTACTGCGCAGGCGTCGCACTGCTGGATCTGGACGAGCCGCACCGAGTGATTTGCCGCTCGCACGAGCCGCTGATTGCCCCCGCCGAAGACTACGAGGTGAGCGGCTTTTTCGAGCGCGTGGTGTTCCCCACGGGCTTGACCCCGATGGACGACGGGCGCTGGATGGTCTACTACGGCGTCGCGGATCGCGCGGTCGCCGTCGCCGAGACGACGATGGAGGAACTGCTCGCGGTCGCCAAAGGCGAGCTGGCGCTGGCGCGATGAGGGTATACTTGTCTCAAGTGCGATGGAGCAAGAGCTGAGTCTGGAAACGCTGCTGCAACATCTCGGAGAGGAGACGCCGTTTCCCTATGGGTCGGTGACGCCGCCGATTGTGCAAACGACGCTGTTTACCGCGCCCTCGCTGCGCCTGCGCACCGAGCAGAAGGGACTGAACAACGCAGGCTATGTCTACACCCGCGAATCGAACCCCACCGTGCGCCTCGCCGAGCAGAAACTCGCCGCATTAGAGGGCACGGAAGACGCGCTGTGTTTCGCGTCGGGCATGGCGGCGATTGCCTCCGCCATCCTCACTTTCACCCGCACGGGCGACCATGTGATTTGCGTCGAGAGCGCATATCCCCCAACGCGCGTGCTGTTGGAATCGTGGCTAGCGCGCTACGGCGTGCAGGTAAGCTTCATCGAGGGCAAATGCCTTGAGGAATTTGAACGCGCTCTGCAGCCGAATACGCGCATGATTTACCTCGAAAGCCCCTCCAGTCTGGTGTTCCATCTGCAGGATTTACGCGCGGTGAGCGAACTGGCGCGCGCCCGCGGGATTCTCACCCTGTGCGACAACAGCTGGGCGACGCCGATTTTCCAGAACCCGCACGCGCTGGGGGTAGACCTCGTGCTGCACAGCGCGAGTAAGTATCTGGGCGGGCACAGCGACCTGCTGGCGGGGGTGGTTGCGGGGCGACGCGAGCATATCGAACAGGTGCGCGAGACCCGTTCGCTGCTGGGCGGAGTGCTGGAGCCGTTTGGGGGGTGGCTGCTGTTGCGCGGGCTTCGGACACTGCCCGTGCGGATGGAACGCGCGCACGCCAGCGGGCTGCAGGTCGCCGAATGGCTGGCGGCGCAGCCCCCGATTGCGCGGGTGAACCATCCCGGACTGCCCTCCCATCCGCAGCATGCGCTGGCGCGCCAGCAGATGCGCGGCTACGGCAGCCTGTTCAGCTTCGAGACGCACCCCATCCCCGCCGAACACGCCTACGCCTTTGCGGATCGCCTGCGCCTGTTCCGATTCGGCTGCAGCTGGGGCGGCTACGAGAGCCTGCTGCTGGGCTGGGCGCAGGGCGAGACGGAGCCAGCGTCGTGGCTGTTCCGAATCTACATCGGGCTGGAGAACCCCAGCGACCTGATACGCGACCTGCAGGGCGCGCTGTCTGCCCTGACGCCCTGACAGCAATAGGCGCGCTCAGCAGGAACCCTGCGCGCGACGGCGAACTAAATAAATAATGGATGCTTCTGCTCGACACCGTTTGCCTGACGAAGTGCGCGCCCTGTGGGTGGTGCGCACTTCGATGGTTTCGCCGTCGTCGATTGAGCGCGCGGTTGCGCTGGCGGCGCGCTACGGCTTCAACGCGCTGTTCGCGCAGGTGCGCGGGCGCGGCGACGCCTACTACCGCTCCAGCTACGAGCCGCGCGCGGAGCCGCTAACAAGCCAGCCCGCCGATTTCGACCCGCTCGGCTACCTGTTGCGCTGCGCCGCCGACGCGGGGCTGCAAGTGCATGCGTGGCTGAATGTGTTTTATGTGTGGAGCCAGCCGCAGGCGCCGCGGAGTCGCCAGCATGTGGTCAGTCGCCGCCCGCAGTGGATCGCCCGCGACGCCCAGAACCGCTACCAGATGACAACCGCGGGCAAGGTGGAAGGCGTCTACATGTGCCCCAGCAACCCGAATGTGCGCACGCACCTGCTGAAAGTGTTCGCGGAGGTCGCCGAACGCTACCCTGCGCTGGACGGGCTGCATCTGGACTATGTGCGCTACCCGTATGAGGGCTACTGCTACTGCGCGGGCTGTCGGGCGCGCTTTCGGCAGGCGATGCTGGAGCGCGTTCCCGACGCGCGCTGCGCCGAGCTGGACAGGCAGGCGGCAGGGCGCAACCCGCTCGCGTGGATGCAGGCGCTCCCTGCCGAGTGGAGCGACTGGCGACGGGAGCAGGTGAGCGCGTTCGTGCGGGCGTTCAGCCGCCAGTCGCGGCGGATTAACCCGAACCTGATTTTGTCGGCGGCGGTCTGGCCCGTACCCCAGCTTGCCGCCCGCAACAAACTGCAAGACTGGCTGCACTGGCTGCGGAGCGACTGGCTGGACACCGTGCTGCCGATGGCGTATGACAAAGACACCGCCGTCGTGCAGGCGCAGGCGGCGCAGGTGGTGGAAGCCGCGCAGGGGCGCCCCGTGATTGTGGGCGTCGGCGCATGGCAAATCCGCCCCGACAGCGCCATCAACAAAATCCGCGCCATCCGTCGGCAGGGCGCGCGCGGGTTCTGCCTCTTCTCCTACGACGCCATCACCCAGAACGGCGGCAGCGAGACCTACCTGCGACAGGTTGCGAAGGCGGTGAAGCCCGACCCTTTCGGATAAACGGAGTGAGAACGACCATGCCAACCGTGGACGGCGTAATTGAGGAAGCCATCGAACGCAAGATTTTCCCCAGCGCGGTGTGCGCCGTGTTGCTGGGCGGGCGCGTGAAGTATCAGGGCGCGTTCGGCAAGCCCGACCCCGAAACCGACGCGCCCGCCAGCCCCAACACCGTGTATGACCTCGCGTCGCTGACCAAGCCGCTCAGCACGGCGACCCTGACGCTGCTCGCGCTGGAGGAGGGCAAACTGACGCTGGAGACGCCCGTCGTGCGCTTTTTCCCCGACGCGAAGCACCTGCAGGGCGTGCTGGTGAAGCACCTGCTGACGCACACTTCGGGGCTGCCCGCGTGGCGCGCGCTCTACAAAAGCGCCGACTCGCGCGACGCCGTGCTACAGGCGGTCCTGAACATCCCGCGCACGCGCCCGCCCGCACAGGGCTACACCTACAGCGACCTCGGCTATATCCTGATGGGCGCGATTCTGGAGCAGGTGTACGAGCAGTCGCAGGCGGAGCTGTTCCGCGCGAAGATTGCCGAACCGCTGGGCTTGGCGTCGATGACCTATTGCCCGCCCGCCGACTGGGGGGAACGAATCGCGCCGACCGCGCGCTCAGAGAATCGCCCTGACGCCATCCTGCGCGGCGTGGTGCATGACGAGAACGCGCACGCGCTCGGCGGCGTCGCCGGGCACGCGGGGCTGTTCGGCTCGCTGGAGGACCTGATACGCTTCGCGCGGATGCTCCTCAGCGGCGGACGACCGCTGCTCTCGTACTACGCGGTGCAGCTGTTCCTGACGCCGCAGGCGCAGATAGGCAACCAGCCGCCCAGCATGCACACGCTCGCGCTGTTTGCGCACCCGAACCCGCTGCTGCCGCGCGGCGACCTGTTCCCCCCGCGCTGTGTGGGGCATTCGGGCTTTACGGGCACGGTGCTGCTGTTCGACCCGCAGGTGGAAATGGCGGTCATCCTGCTGACGAACCATGTGTATTACTCGCGCGAAAAGGACGCCTATCTGGACTATCGGCGGCGCATCCTGAACAGCCTCGCGGCGCAGGTGGGCGAGGTGTAGCGCGTCAGGTACAATTCGCCCGCCATGGACTGGACATCGCTCGCGCTGAGCTGGACGCTCTGGACGCCCCTGATCGGGGCGTTGCTGCTGATACTGGTTCCCCGAGGACAGGAGCTGATTGCCCGTGCGGTCGCGCTCACCATCACGCTGATTACGCTGGGGATGGCGGGCGTGCTGTTTCTGGGCTTCAACCCGAATGTGGTGGGCTACCAGTTCGTGGAGCGGTTCGCGTGGCTGCCCGACTATGGCGTGAGCTACTTTCTGGGCATCGACGGTGTGAGCCTGTGGCTGGTGGGGCTGACCGCGCTGCTGAGCGTGTTCGCCGTCGCGCTCTCGTTCAATGTGCAGGAGCGCGTGCGGGAGTTTCTCATCTGGATGCTGGTTCTGGAGAGTGCGCTGCTGGGCGTGTTCATGGCGCTGGATGTGATGCTGTTTTATGTGTTTTTCGAGTTGACGCTGGTGCCTTCGTACTTCTTGATTAGTCTGTGGGGCGGTCGCGATCGGGCGGCGGCGGCGCTCAAGTTTTTCCTGTATACCTTTTTCGGCTCGCTCTGGATGCTGCTGGCGGCGATTGTGCTGGCGTTCGAGCATCAGAAGGCGTTCAATGTGCTGACTTTTGAGCTGCCGCGCCTGCAGGCGTTCGTGTGGCAGCAGGGGCTGCCGGGGCATCTGGAGACGCTGCTGTTTCTGGGTTTTGCGCTGGCGTTTGCGATTAAGTTGCCGCTGGTGCCGTTCCACACCTGGTGGCCGCAGGCGATGGGCGCGGCGCCGATGCCGCTGCTGGTGGTCTTTTTGAAGACGGGCGCGTATGGGTTCCTGCGGTTCGCGATTCCGATGTTCCCAGACGCGGCGCAGGCGTTCGCGGGTTTCTTCGTCGCACTGGGGGCGCTCTCCATCGTGTATGGCGCGATAGTGGCGGCGATGCAGAGCGACATCAAGCGGCTCGCGCTCTATGCGGTGGTCAGCCATGCGGGATTCATCGTGATGGGGCTGTTCTCGCTCACCGCGCAGGGCTTTGTGGGCGGCGCACTGCAACAGGTCAATCACGGCGTCACGATGGGCGCGATGTTCCTGCTGCTGGGCATGCTGGAGGCGCGCACGCGCACGCTCCAGATTGCCGAGCTGGGCGGTCTCAAACAGCAGATGCCGATTTTTTCCGCGCTGTTTTTGATTGTGATGCTGGCGGCGGTCGCGCTGCCCGGCACGAACGGCTTCGTGGGCGAGTTTCTGTGCCTGCTGGGGGCGTACCAATCGGCGCATGCGGGGGTCTATCCGCTGGGCTGGGTCGTGCTGGGCGTCGCGGGCACGGTGCTGGCGGCGGTCTATATGCTGTGGATGTTTCAGCGGGTGTTTTATGGACCGACGCCGGCGCGCTGGCGCGAGCTACCCGATTTGCGCCCTGCGGAGCTGGCGCTTCTGTTGCCGCTGATTGCGCTAATTTTCTGGATTGGCGTGCGCCCTGTTAGCCTCACCCAGACGATGGAGCGCGCCGCGCTGGAGTGGGTCAAGCCTTACGCGCAGCAGCCTGTGCAACAGACCGCGCGCCCGTAGGAGAGATTGAGACATCCCACACTGAAGAAATCGCTCGCGAGCATGTAAAATAGCATAAAAAAGCATATTATTTTCACATGTAATACCAATAGGTGCATCATAGTTCGCAAAGCGGCAATTTATGGAGTGCGGAAGCGGAGCTTCCGCGACGCTGAAGCTATCGCTTCAGCACTCCAAAGTAGCAGAGTGCAGGCAACAATATGCCTCTGCTGGTGAGCGTGAGGCAATCACGAAGTCTGACTCGCAGATTGGTGTCAGATCCATGCGAACGGCTTCAGCCGTTGTGCGGATGCGCGCCTCTCCATACTCTGGGTACACCCACAAACGGCGCACGCCTCAAAAAAACTACCCCCTTTGCGGGTTCCCGCCTCCATGGGGATTGTCGCTCCCTACTCGGATAGACCCTCGATGACCTTCACGACAGCGTTCTGGGCGTCTGGATGCCCCCAGTTCGCCGCGCACAGGGAGAAGCGATTCTGTTCAGGCGCGATGTGCGCCATTGCGAACCACAGCGTGTTGCTCCCTGCATGGAGCAGGCGTCGCTCCGTCCCCACACGGCGAACCACCCATCCCATGGCGTAGTCCTGTTGATAGGGATCCGCGTGCAGGGTCTGAAACGACTCGGCGCGCAGGAGCGCGGTTTTTTTCGCCGCGTGCGCCCTGCAGGTGCAGACGCGCGAACGCCGCCCACGCGCGCAGCGGGCAGTGAACCGTGCCCGCCGGTCCCAGCACAGGCGGGTTGTCGAACATCTGGGGGCGCGGCGGTTTGCCGCGATGCCCTGCAATCGACTCGGGCGGTCCAAACCCAGCCGCACGCATGCGCAACGGCTTGAAAAGATACGCCTGCATCAGTTGCTCCCAGCTCCGCTGAGCCGCCTGCTCCAGCATCACGCCTGCGACCATGTAGCCGAAGTTGGAGTAGGCGAACTGCGTATCGGGCGCATGGGCAGGCTTCTTTTCCAGAACCAGCTTTACCGCCTCAAGCCGCTGCTGTCTGATGTCGCCCGTGAGGCTACGCAGGCGCAGGAATAGAATCGGGTCGGCGGTTCGATCTTCGGGTAAGCCTGCCCGATGGTACAGGAGCTGGCGCAAAGTCACGGCATAGTAGTCGCGATGAATTTGGGGTTTGAGCTGGGGCAGGGCGTCGGCGAGGGTCGTCTCCCAGCGGAGCTTGCCCTGTTCCACGAGGCGCGCCGCCACCGTCGCGGTCATCGCTTTGGTACAGGAGCCGATGTGGAACGGGTCGTCAGGGCGAATCGTTTCGCGGGTTCCTGCGCGACGGACGCCCACCGCCGCGAATTCGCGTATGCCCTTCGAGTCGCCCATCAGCGCGGCGATGGCAGGAACCCCCGACTCCGCACGAATTGCCTCTAATCGCTCCGCGAGCGTGGTTTTCATAAGACCATCCATGCGCGGCGGCGACGGTTCCGCCGCCGCGCTGGTGCAAGCAACCTACCCAATCTTCGCGCTCAGTCCCTGCGCCATCTTGATTTCGGTCGCATGGTTGACCGTGAAGGCGACCTTGTGTGTGACGGCGTCGAACAGGGCGGACGCGCTGGGGTGTCCGTTCCCGCTGCCCTTGACGCCGCCGAAGGGCAGATGCACCTCCGCGCCGATGCTCGGCAGGTTCACATACCCGACGCCGAACTCGCAGTTGTCGCGCACATAGCGCCACTTGCGGTAGTCTTCGGTAATCACCGCCATCGCCAGCCCGTATTTGGTGTCGTTGTAGACATGGATGGCTTCGTCGAGGTCGCTCACGGGGATAATCGCCACATGGGGGCTGAACGCCTCCTCTTTGAGCGCGAAGCTGTCGGGATGGTGGCGCATGCGGTACACGAACGGCGCAACGAAGTGCCCGTACTGATACTCGCCCTCTTTGAGGACGCCGCCGGGCAGCAGCACCTCCGCGCCCTCCTCAATCGCTTTCTGATTGTGGTACAGGTACTTCTCCACGCCCTGCTCGTTAATCAGCGGACCCATGAAGGTGTCCTCGCGCAGCCCGTTGCCGATATTGATTCGGCGCGCCAGCTCCACGAAGCGCGGGGTGAACTCAGGCTCAAGTTTCTCATGGACAATAATGCGGTTGGACGAGACGCATCGCTGCCCGCTGGTTTTGAAGGCGGAGAGGATTGCGGCGTTGAGCGCAATCTCCATGTTCGCGTCGTCCAGCACAATCACGGCGTTTTTGCCGCCCATTTCTACTGCGGCGAACTTGTGCTGCTTGGCGCACTCCTCGATGATGTAGCGTCCCACGGCGTAGGAGCCTGTGAACACGACCACATCGACTTCGGGGTGATGCACCAGCGGGTCGCCCGCGTCCTCGCCGTAGCCCTGCACGACATTGAACACGCCGGGGGGGAAGCCCGCCTCCACGAACAGCTCCGCCAGCGCGTGTCCGCAGATGGGGGTGTCTTCCGAGGGCTTGAACACGACCGTGTTGCCCTCCAGCAGGCTGGGCAGCACCGTCCAGAGCGGGATGGCGACGGGGAAGTTCCATGGGGTGATGCACGCCACCACGCCTTTCGGCTTGCGCAGGATGTAGGCGTCTTTCTCAGCGATTTCGCTGTCGATGATTTCGCCGTGCGGCATGCGCGCCATGCCCGCCACATACTGCGTCATGTGCAGCGCTTCGACCACATCGGCGCGCCCTTCGTTGATGGGCTTGCCGCACTCGCGCGTTGCCAGCTCCGAGAGCGCGTTCAGGTCGCGCTTGATGAGCTGGGCAAGGTTGTCGATGAGTTCGCCGCGCTTGACGCGCGACAGTGCGCGCCACATGGGATACGCCTCTCGCGCCGCGCGCACCGCCTGATCGACATCGCTGGCGTTGGAGCATGGGGCGGTTCCAATCACCTCGCGCGTGTCGGCGGGGTTGCGGCTTTCAAAACGGTTGCCAGACGCCGACTCGTGCCAGCGCCCGCGAATCAGGTTCATCGCCTGTACTTGTTTCATCGGTAATCCCTCCTGTTTGGTTCGACTCGGCGTCGAGCCGACAGGATTCTACCTGATGGGCGGCTACCGCTTCAGCGCCTGCTTCACGAGGTCGGGGATTTCGCTGGGCGTGTCGGCGATGGGCACGCCGGCGTCGGTCAGCGCGGCGACTTTCGATTGCGGGCTGCCCTTGCCGCCCGAGATAATCGCGCCCGCGTGTCCCATGCGCTTGCCCGGCGGCGCGGTGCGCCCCGAAATGAAGCCCACCACAGGCTTGGTCATGTGATGCTTGATGTATTCCGCCGCGATTTCCTCGTCCGAGCCGCCGATTTCGCCCACCATCACGACGGCTTCCGTCTGTGGGTCCGCCTCGAACAGCGGCAGCACATCGATAAAAGTCGTGCCGATAATCGGGTCGCCGCCGATGCCCACGCAGGTCGACTGTCCCAGCCCCGCCTGCGTGAGCGCGTACACAATCTCGTAGGTCAGCGTGCCGCTGCGCGACACCAGCCCGATATTTCCCTTCGTAAACAGCATGCCCGGCATGATGCCGACCTTGCATTCCCCGGCGGTCGTCAGCCCTGGGCAGTTGGGTCCAATCACGCGGCTGCGGGTACAGCGCTTGACATAGCGCATCACGCGCACCATATCCTGCACGGGGATGCCCTCCGTGATGCACACGATGAGTTCGACGCCCGCGTCGGCGGCTTCCAGAATCGCGTCGGGGGCGAACGGCGCGGGCACGAAGATGCAGCTCACATTCGCGCCTGTCTCGCGCACTGCCTGCTTGACCGTGTCGAACACGGGCACGCCCGCGACTTCCTGCCCGCCTCTACCGGGGGTGACCCCAGCGACCACCTTCGTGCCGTACTCCAGCATCTGGCGCGTGTGAAACTCTCCTTCGCGCCCCGTAATGCCCTGAACCAGAACCTTCGAATCGGCGTTGACCAGAATAGCCATAGCGTGTTGCTCCTTGCGCGGGGAAGATTGTACCTGATAGAGGCGGCGCGCCCCTATCGCAGCACGCCTTCCGTCGCGTCGTCGCTGTCCTCGGCGGGTTCGGGCAGGCGCGCCGCATGCACCGTGCGTATCCGATGCCCCTCAATCGCATGCACGCGCAGCTCCCAGCCGTCCACGCGCACCGACTCGCCCTCCGTCGGTTGATGCCCCAGCTGCCCGAACACATAGCCGCCCAGCGTGTCGAACTCGTCCGACTCCAGCGCAATCCCCAGCAGCTCGCTCGCGTCGTCTAAGTGCATCCGCGCGTCGATGAGCAGCGAGCCGTCGTCAAGCGTTTCGACCTGCGATTCTGGCTCCACATCGTACTCGTCCTGAATCTCGCCGACAATCTCCTCCACGAGGTCTTCGAGGGTCACCAGCCCCGAAGTGCCGCCGTACTCATCCTGCAGAATCGCCATGTGCGTGCGCTGACGGCGCATCTCCTGCAGCAACTCGACCACGCGCTTGCTTTCGGGCACGAAAAAGGCAGGGCGCATCACCTCGCGCAGGTAGAACTTCGTCGTGCTGTCGCAGTAGCGCAGCAGGTCTTTCGCATGCACAATCCCGATGATGTTGTCCAGACTGCCCTCGTAGACGGGGATGCGCGTGTGTCCCGTCTCGCGGATTATCTTAATAATCTCCTGTGCGGTCGCGGTCGCAGGCGCGGCTTTGATGTCCACGCGCGGGGTCATCACCTCGCGGGCGATAGTATCGGTGAACTCGAAGATGGATTGGATCATCTCCTTCTCCTGCTCTTCGATAACCCCCTGTTCCTCGCCCGCTTCGACCAGCACGCGCAGCTCCTCCTCGCTCACGACGGGGGCGAGGCGCATCATCTGGATGCCAAACAGCTTCAGCACGGCGCGCGTGACGGCGTTCACCAGCACGATGGGCAGCCAGAAGATGCGGTCGAACACCGTGATGGGCACAATTACTGCGAGCGCGACGCGTTCGGCGTGCGTGATGGCGATACTGCGGGGCACGGTCTCGCCAATCACCACATTGGCAAAGGCGGTCAGGATAGCGACCAGCGCGACGCTGACGCCCTGCAGGCTGATCCCTGTCGCGCTCGCGATGGGGCGCATCAGGGCGTGAAGCGGCTCAGCGAGATTGGTTGCAGCGACCGCCGACGCGAGGAACGCCACGATGTTCAGCCCGACCTGCACGGTGGAAAGAAAGCGCGACGGCTCGCTCTTGAACGCCGCCAGATAGGGCGCGAGCCGATGCTTCTGGTCGGTGAGCATGCGCACCCAGCTGTGGCGGATGGAGGTCAGCGCGCTTTCCGCCATCGAGAAGAACGCGCTCAACAACAGCAGCACGAGGATAATCAGCAGGCTGGTAGTAGGGGTCAGTCCCTGCGCGGGCGGCGCGCTGGCGACCTCCGCTTGCCCATAGGTCGCCCACAGGAAGCCCAGCGCAGCGACGCCAAGAAGCGCTCCAAGGCGCGTCCTGTTTCCCCTGCGGCGACTGTTCGGGTTATCCGTCATAAGCCATCTGTTCCTCCTCATCGGGGCGTGAGCCAGAAGATGAGCGCGCCCAGTCCGACGCCGAGCAGACTGCCCAGCACGACCTCGCGCCAGCTGTGGATGTCGGCGTCCACGCGGCTCTGGGCAATCAGCGCCGCCAGCAGCAGCGCAAGCACCGACGCCAGCAAATCGCCCGACACGACGATAATCGCCATCGCGAAGAAGAAGCCGAGCGCAGCGTGCCCGCTCATCGCGCCCCCACGAAACAGGCGCACCCTGCCCTGAGTCGACAGCACCTTCACCAGCGAGACGATGACGAATATCATAATGACCCCGATGGTCACGGCGACTGCTAAGGTGGGTTCGGCGCGTTCCATCCGCAGCCGGATCTGCTCCATCCGCAGGTCGCCCATAAACAGCACCCATGCAACCACCACCGCGTTCAGCGTTGCCACCAGCACCGCGCCCGCCGCGATGTCTTTGGCGAACTTCGCCTTCGGATGGTACTCCTCCGTCACCAGGTCCACCGTCGCCTCGATGGCGGAGTTGAACATCTCGGCAATCAGCACGATGGAGATGGTGAACAGCAGCACAAGCATCTCGCGCTTGTCGAGGCGGAAGAGCAGCCCCATCAGCAGCACCAGCACGACGCTGAAGAAGTGGAATCGCATATGGCGCTGGGTGCGCACGACGGCGACGATGCCCTCCAGCGCGTAGCGGAAGCCTTCCAGCGGGTGGCGGCGCGGGGCGGGGGGGTCGGCGTCGGGCGGCTCCGATTCGCCGTTGCGTGGGGTCGGATACGACAGCGGCTCACGCGCCCGTTCGGGCGGCTCCGAGTCAGACTTTCTCATAGCGTGAATGCCAGTCTTCGCGGGCGGGATAGCCCAGCCTGCGCAAAGTCGATACGGCGCGTCCGTTCATCGCGGCGCGCGCCGCATCGGTCGAGTCGTCGTAGCCCATCAGATGTAGTGTACCATGCAGGGACAGCATCAGCAGTTCGGTCAGCAGGTTGTGCCCGTTCAGCGGCGCCTGCCGACGCGCCGTCTCCACCGAAATCACAATATCGCCAAGCGGGGGCAGTTCATCCTGGCTGGGGGTGAGGACAAAATCTTCGTACCCAAAACTCAACACATCGGTCGGCGCGTCGACGCCGCGATACTGATGGTTGAGGGCGCGAATCTCGGCGTCGGTGGTCAGGTAGAGGGCGACCTCACAGGCGCATGGAGGTGGCTCAGTAGCCGTCAGCGCGTCCACCGCCGCCTGAACCGCGCTGTTCAGACGCGCCTGCCACTCCTCTTCCGCGAATCCCAGCTCGGTCTGCAGCGCGGGCGCAACTTCGGGCGCGACCTGCAGGGCAACCGAGAGGCTATGGGTGTACGGCATAGACGGGTTCATCATCCTGTTTTGCGCCGCTGGGGTACTCGATGCGCCGATGGCGCGAGGCGACCAGCACCCGCACGAACGCCTCTTCTATCAGGCGCAGGTCGCGGAAAGTGAGGTTGCACGCATCGAGCTGTCCGTCCTGGCGACGCATTTCGATCATCTCATGCACGAAGTTCGCCAGCCGTGCAGGGGTCACATCACCCAGCACGCGCGACGCCGCTTCCACCGAGTCCGCCAGCATCACAATCGCCGCCTCGCGCGTCTGGGGCTTGGGTCCCTCATAGCGGAAATGCTGCTCCAGCACAGGGTCATGCCCGCCCCCAACCGCCTGATGATAGAAATAGGTAATCAGCGAGGTGCCGTGATGCTGCGCGATGATGTCGCACACGGCAGTCGGCAGACGGTGCTGGCGCGCCCGTTCGACGCCCTCGCGCACATGGGCGGCGATAATCCGAGCGGAGAGGGTCGGGTTGATGCCCGCGTGCAGCGATTCGACGCCGTTCTGGTTCTCGATGAAGAAGTCGGGCTTGCTCAGTTTGCCGATGTCGTGGTAGTAGCCTGCCACGCGCGCGAGCAGGGCGTCTGCGCCGATGGCGAGCGCGGCTTCTTCGGCGAGCTGTCCCACCTGCTGGCTATGGAAGTAGGTGCCCGGCGCTTTGTCGCGCAACTCGCGCAACAGCGGTTGCTCCAGTGAGGCGAGTTCCATGAGCGTCATCGGGGTCGCCAGTCGGAAGGGACGCTCGAGCAGGGTCAGCCCCAGCCAGAAGAGCGCAACGGCGCCCACGCCTGTGGCGACGCCCCACAAGCCGCTGCTGAGGGCGTCCATCCATGGCGCGGACGCGCCCAGCGACGCGCCGAACGCGCCTGCGAGCAGCAGCGCGCTCAGCAGGGCGCCCGCCCAGAACATATCCGTTCGGCGGCGCATCGACGCAATCGCCAGAATCGCGCTCCAGCCCGCCAGCCCCACCACGCCGAGCGTGAGCGCAGGCATGCCCCGCACCACCGCCGCGCCCGTGAGCAACACCGCGAACACATAGAGGGCAAGAAGGGGGTGAATCAGCACGCTGAGGAGCATGCCGCCAGCAATCAGCGGCGCGAAGCCCAGAAAGCCCAGCTCATGGGCCAGAGTCGCGCCATGCCCGACCAGCGACGCGGCGCGCATGCCAATCAGGCTCATCAGCCCCGTCAGGAACACGAGCGCCAGCCCCACCTCGCGCGTGCTGTGCGCAATCGGCGAGCGCAACGCCAGCCCCGTCGGGCGCAGCAGCCCCGTGCGGAAGAAAAACGCGACAAGCAAGCCGACCTGCGCCAGTGCAATCAGCACCCGCGCCGTCCACTCGGCGGGCGAAACGCGCAGGTCGCCGTTAAGCAAGGCAAGCCCAATCGCCGCCAGCAGCCCTACTGCTACGGGCGCACGCCAGGCATGGAGTGTGGAAATTCGCGCAGCCCCTGAGACCTCCTGCGCGCGCGCCCCTCGCCGCGTACTCCGCCTGAGAACGCGCATCGGCGTAGCCAACTACTTCTTGCGCCGCCGCATCTTCTGACGCCGACGCCGCTCGCTCGGCTTCTCGTAGTGCGTGTGGCGCTTATACTCCTGCAAAATGCCACTCTGCTCCAACGCTTTCTTGAAGCGTTTGAGCGCGCTATCAATCGACTCGTTCTGACGAACCTGTATCTGTGCCAATGGTTTGTCGCCTCCTTCACCCTGACAAGAGAGGGGCATTTCAGATTCGCGTCCGATTGCCCTGCTCCTGCCAAGTGGCTCATGATTCTATCGGATTCTACCTTAAAAAGTCAAGGGGTTCGGAGACGGCTGCCGAACCCCCACGCATACACGGCGTCAGCGCACCCGGATGATGCGCTTGTCGCGGTACTCGTCGCCGAACAGGTTGCGCACGCGCACCTCGACGATATGGAACCCGCGCGGCAGGTCAGGGGGCAGATTCGCCCGCCACAGGTGAACCGCGGGGTTGATGCCGGGCAGCGGTCTGCCGGGCAGCTTGAACTCCTGCTCCTGCTGTTTGAGCGCGGCGTAGGCGGGGTCGGGCGTGTCCGTGACCTGCTGCATGCGCACCCATGCGCCGTCGCCCACGCGCATTTCCACCGTGCAGAACTCGGAGCCGAAGAAGTAGTTCACCAGCACGGGCGTCTCGGCGAGTCGGGCGCGCTCCACCTCGTCGGGCGTGTAGATGTGCATCTGATAGTCGGCAGGGCGGCGCGCCGCCTGATAGCGCACATGGTAGCGGTTGCGGTTCACCTCCAGCCACAGGTAGCCGTTCGGCGTGCCGTCGCGCATCGTCGTGTGCGGAATGCCAATCGGGTCGGGCGCGCCTGTCCACCAGCTGCCGCACACCGTCACCGCGTTGATGTGGTGATGGTGCGGCGTGCGCCCCTGCCAGCCCGCGTCCGCCCCGAAGAAGCGATGCAATTGAATGTGCGTATGCGCCGAGAACGAAAGCGTGTTCGCAAACGGGGCAAGCGCCTCAAACACCTGTCGCCGCTCCGCGTCGGGCCACTCCCACATCGGGATATGCATCAGCAGCACCACCAGGTCATTGCGGTTGACATGGCGCAGGTAGTTGCGGATGAACTCGATCTGCCGCTCGCCCAAGCCGCCCACATAGCGTCCGCGCTGCCCGTCCCGCGCGCCTGACCACATCACATCGTCCAGCACCAGAAAGTGCGCCCGCCCGTACTGGAACGCATAGTAGTTCGGTCCGAAATAGCGGTGCCAGGTCTCGTCGCTATTCTGGTCGTCGGGCGAGTCGAAGTTGATGTCGTGATTGCCCAGCACATAGTAGATGGGCGCGCCAATTTGCCCCATCATGCGGGTAATCGCGGGGAACAGGCTCAGGTCGTCGAACAGCACATCGCCCAGCACGACGCCGAACGCGGCGGGCGCGCCAATCAGCTCGCGCACCACATCGCGCCCGATGTAGAAGACCTCGGTCATGTCGCGCGGCTGCGTGTCGCCGAACACCAGCACGCGAAATCGATCCGACTCGCGCTGCGGATACAGTGGGAAGTCCACCGACGCAGGCAGTGCGCCTGTCGGCGACACCCCGACGTAGCGCACAGCAATCGAGCCGTTCGGCTTATGCACATAGTAGAAGCGGGGCACATTGTCCTCCGAGAGGGGCAGCGCCCACCCGCGCGGCTTAATCACAAACAGAATCGTGTCGTCGTCCACGGGCAGCCGATAACGCCCCTGCGAATCGGTTTTGACCACCTCGCGCTGATTGGAGACCAGTACATTCGGCACGCCCGGCTCGCCCGCGTCGCGGATGCCGTTGCGGTTGCGATCGTGAAACACCACGCCTGTTGCGAACTGCTGCGCCCACGCGCTGATCACAAGCGTTAGCAACAGCCCTATCCAACCCAAACGCCACTGAAGAATACGCATACCTATAGGATACACGACAGGAATGTGAAAGAGAGGTTAAGGAGTACGCAGACCGATTTCAGGTATACTTGAGGCAGACAAAAATGGTTCAGCGACTGCGCTTGAGGAATTTTCGCAGCTTTCGGGACGCCTCTGTTGAATTGCGCCCGTTGAATATCCTCGTGGGGGCGAACGCCTCAGGGAAAACGAATCTCGTGCAGGCGTTTCGGTTCCTGCGTGATCTGGCGCGTCATGGCTTGGAAAACGCTGTTGGGATGCAGGGCGGCGCGGAATACCTCACCAATCTCCACTCACGCGAACGCGAGGTCGCTATAACGATTACGACGGAACCCCATGCGCTGGTGCGCCCGAAAGGCTCCAGTGGGGCGGTACTGAAGGTGGAGTCAATCCAGCATGAGTTGACTATCCGAATAATTCGTTCCCAAAACTCTGCACAGATTGTCAGCGAAGTGCTTGAAGCGCGGTACACCGCGCTCCGAGAAGACGCTTCGAAAACCCTGAGAATAACGCGCCGCGGGAAAGTCGTTCGATTGCAGTCGCCTGACCCGAGCTTGATTCACGCGCTATTTACGGGCGGTACCCGATTCGAGTTAGACACCAGCACTTCTCTATTTGAGCTAACTCCGTTAGTGCTGGGGCTGCCGCCATTTTTATATGAGGCGAACATAGCGATTTATGATTTCTCACCCAAGCAGGCAAAGCAAGCGATACCGCTTACATCGCCGCATGTCCTCAGCGAAGATGGCGCAAACCTGCCTCTGGTGATTCAGCAACTGATGCGCAACCCCCATCAGCGGGAACGACTCCTGCGTCTGGTGCAAAGTGTTCTTCCGCACATCCGACAGTTGCAGACCACGACGCTGGGGGGGCAACATGTTCAATTGCAGGTTCAGGAAGCCTATTTTGACAGGCGCGCCCTCCCTGCTATGCTGCTTTCTGATGGGACGGTGGAGATTGTTGCGCTTCTTGTCGCACTCTTTTTTTCGCGTTCGCGATTGCATATTATCGAGGAACCTGATCGCAACCTTCATCCCGCGCTCATGCCCACACTGGTTGAACTCCTCCGCGATGCGACAGAGAAGGATCAGGTTCTCATCACCACCCACAACCCCGAACTCATCCGCCATGCGCGCCTCGACGAACTGATACTGGTCGAGCGGGACAGGGAAGGCAACTCCATAATCAAGCGACCTGCTGACATGGAAGGCGTGAAAATCTTTCTGGAAGAGGAACTGGGATTGGACTACCTGCACACACACCAGCTCCTTGGGGTATGAGCCTCTCTGGATGGAAGCTTATCACGCTGTTTGTGGAAGGCGAAGAGGACAGGATATTCGCCGAGCGTATTTTGAAGCCACGCCTGCAGGCAAGGTACGATTATGTTCAGATTCACACGCATGCAAATACGCCTGACAACGATCTGAAACGCCATTTTTCTTCTCTGAAGCGCATGGGCAGCGACTATTTGTTCGTGGTGGACTACGACACTGGACCATGCTTTTCTGCAATTCGCTCCGAGTACGCCGAACGCTACACGCCGCACCTACCTGAAAGTCAGGTGCTGGCGGCGCGTCGGATGATTGAAGCGTGGTACACAGCAGGCGTACCCGACAAAAACCCGTTCAAGGCGCACATTCCACACACAACAGAGGACATAGACAAGCAAGCGTTTATAAAGCTATTCGGCAATCAAGCCAAGAGTCGCACGGAACGCCGTGAGCTTCTGCAGCAGATTCTCGAACTCTACGATTGGGAGCTGGCTCTCCAGCGGAGTCAGTCGCTACGGTATTGTGCCGTGAGACTGGGAATCGCCGAATAGAGGCGCGCCAGTAGGGTACACTACCGACGGAGGTTGGCTATGTCGACGATTAAGGAACAGCTGATTGCGGGTCTGAACACCGATCTGGCGAACGAGTATCAGGCGATTATCACCTACATCACCTACGGCGCGACGGTGACGGGCATCTACCGCGAGGAGATGAAGGAGTTCTTCATGCGCGAAGTGCCCGACGAGCTGCGCCATGCCGAGTATCTGGCGAACAAGATTGCCGCGCTGGGCGGAACGCCCACCACGACCCCTGTCGCCGTGCCTCCCGCCGCCGACCTGAAGCAGATGCTCCTGAATGTGCATCGCGCGGAGGAGGAAACAATCGCGCGCTACCTCGAACGACGCCAGCAGGCGGAGCAACTCGGCGACTTCGGACTGGTGAACGACCTGGAGGACATCATCTCGGACGAGACCAAGCACAAAGAGGCGATTGAGATGATTCTGCGGGGGCTGTAGGAGGCTGGTATGGCGCGATTTCCTGTTCGTGAAGAACAAATCGCGCCCCGCCTGTCGCCCGAGGCGTACTCGCGCGCGCTACAGCTCTACCATGAGGACGCCGTAGAGCATGTCGTGCAACGCGGGCAACAGATTACCGCTCAGGTCAGGGGCTTTCACCAGCCGTTCTACACAGTGAATATCGCTCTTAGCGAGGCAGGCGTGCAGTCCGCGACATGCACCTGCGCCTACGAGTTTGGCGAGTGGTGCAAACACATCGGCGCTGTGCTGCTGACCTGTATCCGCAATCCCGAGCGGGTCGAGACGCTTGAACCGATTGAGACGCTGCTGCACGCGCTGGACGCCGAGACGCTGCGCCAGATTCTGATTGAGTTGGCGCAACAGGGCGGCGAGATTGCCCAGCGGATTGAGGTTCTGGCGCGTACGCCGCGCGTGACGCCCGCCCCTGCCCGCGACGCGCCGCGCTTCGTCACGGACTTCGCGCCCGATGTGATCGACCACAGCATTACTACACTGGGCGCAACGGGACGCGCGATACAGACGCTGATTGAGCAACAACAGTGCGAGCAGGCGTTCCAGACGATCAGGCGCGAAATGGAACGGCTGATACTCCCGCGGGAGGACGATGGGTTTTACGATATGGACTACGACGCCCAGTACGACGCCGTCAACGCGCTGGGATACCTGCTTGCGGAGGTGATACTGTCGCTGACCGACTCGGACGAACCGCTGATAGACGCCATCGTGGACGCGCTCAATCAGTGGCGATATCCGATTGACGAGTCGAGCGACGCCTTTCTGGTGTGCGCCCTCGCGCTCAGCCCGCGCGCCCAACTGCTGGATGAGGATACCCTGCTGGATCTGGGGATGGATCTGCCGACGCTGGAGCATGACCTCTCGATAGCAGACGATGATGCGGATGACCTTGAGGACTTGATTGAGGCGATGGACGAGGCAGGGGCGGAGTTCTCGCTGGGGCTCGATATCGCCCATAATCTGGTCGAGATCAAGCTCCGCCTGCTGGAGCGTCAGGGGCGCGTTGGCGATTATCTGGAGCTGGCGCAGGCGAGCCAGATGCATTATCGCTACGCGATTATGCTTGCGCTTCAGGGTGAGGTTGAGCGCGCCGCGGAGGTCGCCCAGAAACGGTTCAAGGACACATGGGCGTGGTTCAGCTTCGCGCGGGCGCTGGACGCGCTGGGACACACGGCGATTGCTGTGGAGCTGACGCACCCCGCGCTGCGCCAGCTTGCATCGCGACGCAGGAGCCACTCCTACGAGTTGGAGCGTATGTCGCGCGCGGCGCTGGCGGAGTGGCTCACGCTGCGCGCTGAGTCGCTGGGCAATCACACAGTCGCGCTGGAGGCTATTCAGATTGCTGTCCGTGAGAACCCTACCCTGAGCAGCTATCAGATGTTGCAGCGACTTGCGGGCGACCAGTGGGCACAGATGCGACGCAAAATCCTCCAGCAGATTCCCCTGCGCGGCAAAGCGAGCGAAGTCGCCGAAATCTACATTTACGAGGGTCTGTACGAGGCGGCGCTGGAAATCCTAATCCAGCAGCACGCGCTCACGCCTCCCTACGCCATGCGACTGGTCGAACATGCGCCCGAAGCGACGCGCCAGGCGTGCCTGGAGGAAGCGCAGGCGATTATCCGCGCCACGCAATCCAAGCTCTATCCACTCGCCGCCGAGTGGCTCGCGGTCGTCAAAAGGTCCTATCAGGTTCAGGGCACCCTCGAGGCGTGGAACGCGCTCATTCAACAACTGATGACCGAGAACAGGCGCAAGTCTGCGCTGATGCCCCTGCTGGAACGGCTCGCCGCCGCGTAGAGGCGCGTTATCGAGTAGAATTGGCGTCGTATGGACCTGATACAGACCTACTTCGAGCGGCTGCATGCGCAGGTGCGCCTGCTGGAACAGCGCTCCCATGCGGCGATTGCGCAGGCGGCGGAGCAGTGCGCCCAGCGCCTGATGCAGGGCGGCGTGATTCATGTGTACGACACGGGGCACCTCGTCTCGCGGGAGCTGATTAACCGCGCGGGCGGGCTGGCGGCGTTCGCGCCCTTCAGTTTCGACCTGCAGGTAACCAACACGAACGCCTACCGCGAGGCGCAGGGCGTCGGCGCACAGACAACGCCCGAAACCGTGCGCTGTATCGTGCGCGCCGCGCTGGATCGTAGTCGCATCACCCCCGACGATGTGCTGATTATCGGCAGCGTGTCGGGCAAGACGCCGTTCCCCGTTGAGCTGGCGATTCAGGCGCGCGAGCGCGGCGTGTTCACCATCGGGCTGACTGCCCTTGACTACTCCTCGCAACTTCAATCCGAACACGAGTCGGGCAAGCGGCTGTACGAGGTGGTCGATCTGGTGATTGACAACGCCGCGCCCTACGGCGATGCGATGCTTACCTTAGAGGGCGTGGAGACCGCCTTCTGCCCCGCGTCGGGGCTTGGCGCGGCGGCGGCGCTGTGGGCGATGGTCGCGGGCATCGTCGAGCGCATGACCGCCGCAGGCAAACCGCCGACCATCCTCGCCAGCATCAACAAACCCGACGGCATGGAACGCTACCGCCAGACCATCGAACAGTATAAACAACGGGGCTACTGAGATGGAGACGAAACCCAAACTGGTGCTGTTTGTGTGCGTGGGCAACTCGTGTCGCAGTCAGATGGCGGAGGGGTTCGGCAATCACTACGGTCAGGGCAAAGTGGTCGCCTTCAGCGCGGGCACCGCGCCGTCGGGCAAAGTGCATCCGCTCGCGATTGACGCCATGCGCGAGGTGGGCATCGACATCACGCGCCAGACCTCCAAGGGCGTGTGGGAGTTCGATATCACGCAGTTCGATGCGGTGGTGAGCCTGTGCGACGCCCGCACGGATGAGCTGTGCCCTGCAACCTACATGGGCATTCAGGAACACTGGAACATCCCCGACCCGATTGGGCTGCCGATGGAGGAGTTTCGGCGTGTGCGCGGGATGATTGAGGAGCGCGTGCGCGCGCTGGTGGAGCGGCTGAGCAACGATGGCTAAGCTGGTGGTAATCGCGAGCCACAACCGTTCCAAGTCGCGCGAGATCGAGCAACTGCTGCGTGCGGGGCTTGCCGATTTGCCCGTGGCGATACGGCTGCTGGCGGACTATCCCGACGCGCCGCCCGCGCCCGACGAGAACGCCGACAGTTATGTGGGCAACGCGATTATCAAGGCGCGTGCGTGCGCGGCGTTCACACAGGCGATCAGCTTCGCGGACGACGCGGGGCTGGAGATCGACGCGCTGGGCGGCAAGCCCGGCATGCATTCGCGCCGATTCGCGGGCGAGGAGACTCCCTTTCCTGTGAAGATGAGCCTGCTGCTGGAGATGCTCAAAGATACGCCTCCCGAACGGCGCACGGCGCGTTTCCGATGTGCCGTGGCGATAGCGACGCCCGACGGCGCGATTCACACTTTTGAAGACACGCTGGAGGGGCGCATCGCCGACGCGCCGCGCGGACAGGCGGGATTCGGCTACGACCCTATCTTCTATGTGCCGTCGCTGGGCTGCACGCTCGCCGAACTGCCCGCCGAATTCAAAAACCGCATCAGCCACCGCGCGAAGGTGATGCGGCAAGCCATCCCGTGCCTGCGCGCCCTGCTACAGGCAGGAGACGGCGACCACGAGGCGAAATAGCTCCCAAGGAGGGAGAACATGTTAGTAACTACACTCTCGGAAGTGCCCGGCTATCGCATCGCGAAAGTGCTGGGCGTCGTGAAAGGGAACACGGTGCGCGCCACGCACTTCGGGAAGGATTTTCTGGCAGGGCTGCGGCAGATTGTCGGCGGCGAGTTAAAAGAGTATACAGAAATGCTTTCGAACGCCCGCGCCGAGTCGGAGCGGCGCATGCTGGAGGAGGCGGCGCGGCTGGGCGCGAACGCGATTGTGAATGTGCGCTTCGTGTCGGGCAACATCACCGCCAACGCCGCCGAGATACTGGTCTATGGCACGGCGGTCGTCGTGGAGCCTGTGGCGCACGGGGAGGGCTGATGCGCCTTCAGGGGCAGGTCGCATGGATTACGGGCGCGGCGCAGGGACTGGGCGAGGCGCTGGCGCATCGCCTTGCGCGGGAGGGCTGCACGGGACTCGCGCTCAGCGATATTCAGGCGGAGCGGCTGACCGAAGTCGCGCAGGCGATCCACGCGCAACACCCGCACTGCACGGCGATTGCCCTTCCCTGCGACCTTCGGCGTGAAGCGGAGGTCGTTCACACTGCCCAGCAGATTGCCCAGCAGTTCGGCAGGCTGGACATCCTCGTCGCCAACGCGGGAGTCATCCACTCCGCCGAGCTGACCGAGATGAGCCTCGAACAGTGGCAGTGGCAACTCGATGTGAACCTCACGGGCTACTTTCTGTGTGCGCGTGAGGCAGCGAAACTGATGAAACCGCAGGGTAGGGGCGTTATTCTCCAGATTAACTCCAAGTCAGGCTTGAAGGGGAGCTACAAAAACTGCGCCTACGCCGCCAGCAAGTTTGGGGGAATTGGCTTGACGCAGAGTATCGCGATGGACCTCGCGCCCTACGGCATTCGCGTGAACGCTATCTGTCCGGGCAACCTGCTCGACTCGCCGATGTGGCAGGAGACGCTGTTCGAGCAGTACGCGCGCAAGTGGGGCTTGTCTGAAGACGCGATTCGCCGCTACTACGAGGCGCAGGTTCCGCTGGGGCGCGGCTGCGCCTACGAGGATGTGGCGAATCTGGTGGTCTTTCTGGCGTCGGACGAGGCGAGCTATATCACGGGCGAGGCGTACCGCGTCGCTGGCGGGCAGCTGTGATATCAAGGTGAGCCATTGTTCGTAAAGTAGCGACGATCGGGGAGCAGACAATCGCAACGATGCTGTCTCGGATTACGAACTCCGCTACGCCGGGTGGTGTAAACACGATGGTAGTGTGAGGGCGCAAAGAGTACAGTATCACAATTTCTCCGCTTTGACCAGCCCCGTTACCGCGCCCAGAATGATTGTTACCAGATAGAACCCAGCGATTTTCAGGAGCCAGTAAGCCGTCTTAAGCCACTTGAGCGAGTCCTTGTCAGAGCGCGGGATCCAGGATTCTTCCTGTTCCAGGTCAATAAACGGCACCATAGTATCCAGGGCGTATACAAAGGGCTCAAACTTGGGGTAACCCGGTGGCACATGTTGGGAATAGTCAACTCCCTCGTTGTACTTGGGGGTAAGAGAGCCACTGGAGGAGTCGGCTTTGGCAATATAAAACTGTAAGTGTCCCTCGGCAGGCGCAAAAGCGCTGGGACCGACTCTCGCAAAGTAGGCTGACGCTACGATTAATATTACGAGTGCGTAAAAGGGTGCACGCCACGGACGCGCGACCAGATGGACGGGAAAATGAAGGAGGAGGAGATCAAGTAGTAGGCGGATAATCCTAAAGATAAAGTTCCATATAGAATCAAGGAGGTTAACATTAAGTCCTCTTGATATAAAATACCAGTTCAACACACCAGATAAAGTCAGTACAAATAAAAATAGATTTAAAGAAAAAAACACGAGCGCAAGCTTATCAAAAAGAAAAGCAGTTATTAAAAAATAGAAAAAATTGCTGGATAATCTATCTGGTATTTTAAGACAAGGACAGAAATGGACAAAACCAAAGCGACCCAGAGCGAAAGGATCCCATACAATCCATACTGACGATATTCCCTGCGTTTCGCAACGATAACAGCTGCCCATACCTCATCCTCGCCGTGTTTTTTGAGCACCTCTGCCATTTGTTCGTAAGGCTGAGGTTGGTACTCGCATATCTTCGAGAAGTTTAACCAGATTCCAATCGCGCGGGGATCCTTTCGCACATATTTCAGCAAGTTGTCTCCCAGGTTTTCATAGGTAAATCCCTGCAGTTGGTACTGTGCCATTCGGTTTATTTGTTTTTTGGTCAAGTTCCAAAGGAACCCTGGTTCTTGGTTTTGGGACGTGTTTTGATTATCATTTTCTGGAAAGACATACTTGTCATCCCATGTGTGTACATGAGAATGAGATAAGTTTATATCAACACTACATTCTTTATCTATTATCGAACTGAAACTTTTGATGCCTGAAAGAAAAGACCTTTCGAGGAACCAGCGTTTTATCGCGTACCAAAAACCGATCAATTTCTCACGAAGCCAGTGTTTTATCTTGTACCAGAAACCGCTCGACGACGCTGAGTTCTTGTTGGGTAGTGAATTCGAATTGCCTTCCAATCGCTCAAAGCTGAATTCGCCCTTCACGGTGCTGTTTGTCATGATAAATTTGCTAAAGGCGGCTCTCACTTTTAGAGAGTGCCCGATTTCTGAGTCGGAGAGGTCTATAACAGCACGCGGGGGCTCAGGGTGTTGCTGCAATCCAGCTTGAGTTTGGTTATTTTGGGTTGCTGGCGAGCCTGAGGTGGTTCGTGAATTGGTTCCCTGCGGTCCAGGTTGACCGTTTGATTGGGGGGTGCCTTCGGTTTTTGACAGGTCTGAGGCAGCCTCGTCCCCATGCCCCCTAGGTTGACCGTTTGATTGGGAGGTATCTGGGGGTTCCGATTGAGCTGGGCATATTGTTTTGAAAATCTTCTCTATTATACGACAAATCCGATCCCGGAACGAAAGACTCTGGGAGCGTTCCGACGCCTCTGGGGACGCTGGATTAGGTTGGCGCTCAACTTTGTTGATATCGATGAGCTCAACACTTCGCCCAACCCTCAGATTGTTGGCTTTGAAGTCGCCTTTGACATCGACACTTTTGCATTCCAGATTGCCTTCTACTGTAGCGCCTCTGAGAGATATATTGCCCGCTATCGTTGTCGACGACATTTTGAGATGCCATCCAATATGAGACGCCCCAAGAATAAGGAGGTTATCTGACTGCTCAGTACTTCCCCCTCTAGGGTTTATTTCCCCCTGTAGCACGAACCGCCCCCGAATATGCGAGCCGCCAAAGTCCACAACGCCACAAGCCTTGAAATCCTCATTCAAGTAGACACTTCCTTCCACCTGAACGCCCCTCGCGAGCCAGCAGAATTTGGGGGAGCTATCCCCTATCTGAGCGCCTGCAGCATCGATATCGCCTGCCACCTTTGCACCCCGAATGTCAAAGGTACCGTTTATCTGGGCTTTTAA
>JBBIQK010000036.1:0-29918 GCA_037442365.1 Armatimonadota bacterium
AAGCGCCGTCGTGGCAATAAGACTCCACCTCGCTGATAGATGCGGTTAAATTTCCGTTAAATCGCCTCCCACCCCTTGACAAAACCCCAGAACCTGTGCTATATTATAACTGTCCAGTGCAGGACATATTCTGAATGGGAGGTTCAACGCTGAGACTGACGCTCAGAACCCTGCGCAACGCGAACGATACGCTGGTGGCGGAGCGTCGTGGGAACGAGTGGGTTCCGATGGTGTACGGGCTGGACTTCCTGCAGCATGGCGATGTGAGCCAGTACTGGAGCTGGCGCGGCGACCTTGTGGCGACGAACGGGTTGAGTGCGCCAGCGCAGCCCGCGCCCGTGCTGGATGCGTATGGCGACCTTGTGAGCGGCAGTCCTGAGGTGTATGCGTGGAACGGGGCGTGGGGCTATCGCTACGAGGCGCACACGGGCGGTTTGGTGAAGGTCGGCGTGCGCTGGTACGACCCCACAATCGGACGCTTCCTGCAGAAAGACCCGTGGTTGGGGACGCCCACCTTCCCGCTCACGCTGAATGCGTACGGCTACTGTGTGAATGACCCGGTGCAGTGCGTGGATCCTACGGGAAAATTTTTGGATGCAGTCGTCGATATCGGGTTTATAATCTACGATTTTAGTCGAGGAGACTGGGTAGGTGTTGCAATAGGAATAATCTGTCTAGCGATACCAGGCTTAACGGGAGCACAAATCAAGCTCATTCGCGAGGCGCTGGAAAAATCTCCAGAGCTTAGAAAAATTGCAAGTTCTGGAGTAAAGTACATCAAGCAGAGAGGCGGTAAACTGGAATTCAAAGCTGGGGATTATCGGCTAATTGTCCGAATTGATGAGCCAGATCCGAACGCCAGCGATGAAATCCATCGCAGAGGTCATTTAGATGTGGAAATCTGGAAAGGTAGCTCGAAAATAGAAAAAATCAGAATACCTTTGCCATGGTGAGTAACAAGATACTCAGCGGAGCGGTTTTCAAGGTTTCCCCGTGGACGGTAGCAGAGAGTCGGTTGGCAGGGGGGCTGTTCGGACGGGTAAAGAATGAACGCGCTGCCCAGCACCTGTGCAATCGGCTTAGAGAACGTGGATACTCGCTTTATACGCTACGGCTGTACGATGCGAGGGGAGACGTCTTGACCTCTCTACCCGCAGAGTTCCTGAAATACTTCACGGCTCCTGTGTTCGCCCGTACGCTACGGTCGCTATCAGCAACTCAATCGTGGAACATCGCTATCGCCAGCCTGATGGGAGGCAAGCCTCTCCGTCAGCGAGTCGCTCGACTGAAAAGCGTACAGCTCATCCACCTCAGTGAACCGCCGTCTCGAGGGCTACTCCGCTGCTCCACCAGAGCGCTTCACCACGTAGTGCCGCGACTTTTTGGAGATGGTACAGAAATTTTCTTCCTCCCCGAAACAAGTCGGATAGAGGTAGGTCTTCAAATGATTACCTCCACCTACCTCAGCCATCAACAGATTATGGTGCTTCTTGAAGAGGCAGGGTTTTGTGCAGCTCTGCTTCGCGACTCGACAGCTCTGGAAATAATCTCAAACCTTTCGCTGGAGACAATATGTGAGACAATAGCACTGGAGAAAGTCAACCGCTGCTTACATGAAGAAGTGCGAGCCATGCAAGAGCGACTGATGTCCCTCTTTATGAAATATCCCCGCATCGAAATCCCAAAAGTGTGTGAACTAGCTCGCATAGCTGCCCTTCGCGAAGCTCAAAAGATGGCTCGCAGGTTCCCGTCTATTTGGCTTCAGGCAGAGAGAAGTCCTGATGAACTTACAGCTGAGATTGCGGGGTTCTACATCCTACGTAGGAATGTGGTCGAGTTTTGTTGTGTTGTGAGATCGACTACTCCACTGACAAAAAGCAGGCACTGGGTTGCGGTAAGGGTGGTCTTCAAGGAAAACGGCGATTTTGCGTTCAAAGTAAGACCTTTTACGCAGTGGTTCGATTTTGTTCATCACGAGACCGTCCCACAGAGCGTACAAGAGCTGGTAAAATCCTTTTTTGACTTAGAAGAGGAGTAATCTTGTGTAGATGGATTGCTTTCTGTACTTCGGTCAAGACTGTCGCGTGCGCACGCAGGACGGGATTGATGGCGCGGTGGTGGAGTATGCGTATTCAGGCGATACGCTGGTGGCGGAGCGTCGTGGCAACGCGTGGGTCCCGATGGTGTACGGACTGAACCTGCTGCAGCGTGGCGATGTGAGCCAGTACTGGAGCTGGCGTGGCGACCTTGTGGCGACGAACGGGTTGAGTGCGCCTGCGCAGCCCGCGCCTGTGCTGGATGCGTTTGGCGACCTTGTGAGCGGCAGTCCCGATGTGTATGCGTGGAACGGGGCGTGGGGCTATCGGTACGAGGCGCACACGGGCGGCTTGGTGAAAGTCGGCGTGCGCTGGTACGACCCCACGATGGGGCGGTTCCTGCAGAAAGACCCGTGGTTGGGGACGCCCACCTTCCCGCTCACGCTGAATGCGTATGGGTATTGTGTAAATCATCCCGTCTCCCAGTATGTCTATGGACCCATACAACAGGTACACGAGGCTCCAAGTATTGCGATTGACGGGTGGAACATTACAAAATGGCTGTGGGATAACTGGTTGAGGTAAACAGCGATGCGGGTCAAGCTATTCCCGAAATGGCTACAGTGGGGCTTCCTGATAGCGGCTCTGGCGCTCCTGGTTGACGCCTTCCTGTCGTGGCGCGTGGCAACTGCATATGATCGCCTTGTCACGGAAGCCGTAGGCAGCGCACGCGAGCGGTTCTTAGCCAGTCTCCCCGAAACCTTGTTCCGCGAAAGCGCCGAACCGCCCCTGCTTTCCCCGCCGCAAATCCCTAAAGAGCGCTACGCGCGTCTGACGCTGGTGCGGCTCAACGATGCAGAACTGCGCACGCGCCCAGAGTTTCCGTCAGACTGGACAGTGCGTGAAGTTTGGGTCTACCATCTGAACGCGTTCGTTGGCGAGGGCGATTACTTAGCAGAGATGGAATGTCAGGCAAGCGCGCCCCGATGGTGGGCACGGCGTGTTGAGCGCACGCTCTCCATCGCGGGGCGCACCCAGAGAGTTTGGGGACTCTACGGTTTCGGTAGCCAGTTCCTGACCAATCGGGAACTGGACGACGCGCGCCTTTCGGAAACCTTGCAGCGTCCCGTGCTAAGTCTGGAGACCGTGTACCGCGTGCGCGTGCGGCAGAAGCCGCAGGATGCCTATGTATGGGGCTTTTTTGAGGGTGCGCTGTATCAACACCACAGCTACACCGAGGCGGGCGTGCTGGAGCAGTCGGTGGCGCTTTTTCGCACGCGAGAAGAGGCGGAGCGGGCGGCGCTGTGGCTCCAGCGCGCCGATGGAGTGCTGGAGCGCCGATAGGTTGGCTATGCTACAATTGAAGCACAAACGCGCTTAGCAATCGCCCGCTATCAGCTCAGCCATCCACTCGTGTGCCTCGCGGAGGTTGCGTCCCTCGCCGAGCGCGCGGCGAATCTCGAGAAACGCCTCCCGTTGCGCCGCGCGCGCCGACTCGTCGCGCAACAGGGGCAGCAGGGCGCGCGCCAGCCGCTCGGGCGACGCCGACTCCTGAATGAACTCCGGGCACACATCGCGCTGGAGTATCAGATTCGGCAAGCCAATCCAGCGCAGGTTCAGCCGCCGACGGCGCAGGCGATACTCCAGATTCATCAGCCAGTCGCCCCGATAAACAATCAGCATCGGCGTTTGTAGCAGCGCGGCTTCCAGCGTCGCCGTGCCTGAACAGACAATCGCTGCGTCCGCATGCGCCAGCAGGTCCCACACCGAGCGCGTCTCGGTAGGCACCCACTGCCGCGAGCCTTCGGACCAGAGGGCGTGGATCCAGTCGGGGTTGAAATGCGCGGCGACGGAGATGACGAACTGCGCCTCGGGATGCACGCTGTAGAGTTGCTCGGCGACACGGGCGTACAGGGGCGTCAGGGCGCTGACCTCGTGGCGGCGACTGCCGGGCAGAAGCGCGATAATCGGGCGATAGGGGTCCAAGCCGAGCCGCTCGCAGAACGCCTCTTTCGTTTCGGAGGGGCGCGCGAGCCTGAGCAGCGGATGCGGCGTCCAGTACGCCTGTGCGCCCATCGCCTGCAGTTGCGCCGCCGACCACTCAAACGGGGTGAAGATCCAGTCGGTGCAGCGGGGCAGGTCGGCGCCCTGTCGCTCGCGCCGCCAGCTGCCCGGTGGGATGTAATACGCCACTCGCAGCCCCTGCGCCTTCGCCCAGCGACACAGCGGCACATTGAACGCGCCGAAGTCAATCGGGATGACTAAGTCCGGGCGCGCGCGTCGCAGGAACCGCTTCACCCTCTGGAACGCCAGCAGCACTTTTGGGGCGACCTTGAGCGACTCGATTACGCCGATGGCGCCCCACGCGCGACTGTCAGCGATGAGCGACACATCCGCCGCCTGCATCCGCGCGCCGCCAACGCCGTGAATCGCTATCTCTGGGAAACGCGCCCTTAATGTCTGCGCGAGGTCCGCGCCGTACAGGTCGCCCGACGCCTCGCCCGACACAATCGCAACCGCGCGACTCATTTGCGTGCGGGCTGGTCCAGCGCGCGTCCGTTGCGCCCGTGTCGAATCTGCTCCATAAAGTCAATCAGGTACTCCAGCTCCGCTGTCATGTCAATCTCCGCTCGAATCTTTGCGATTGCCTGCGCCATGTTCAGCTCGGAGAAGAACATATAGCGGCAGGCTTTGCGCAGGGCGTCGCGCGAGTGTTCGGGCACGCCCGCGCGGCGCAGCCCCACGATGTTCACCCCGCGCACTTCGGCGGGGCTGCCTTCCACAATCATAAATGGGGGCACATCGCGCACCACCCGCGACATCCCGCCCACCATCGCCAGCGTGCCAATCCGTGTGAACTGGTGAATGCCCGCCATCCCGCCCAGATTCGCGCCGTCGCCGATCTCGCAGTGCCCGCTGACGCCCACCGAGTTCGCCATCACCACGCCGTCGCCCACCGTGCAGTTGTGCCCGATATGCACATACGCCATCAGGAAGCTGTTGCTGCCGATACGGGTCTCCTGCTCCGCCCCACTGGCGCGATGGATGGTGACATACTCACGAATCCAGTTGTTGTCGCCGATTTTGAGGTAGCTGCGTTCGTGCTTGAACTTGCGGTCTTGTGGGGGCGCGCCCAGCACCGCGCCGTGATAGATGATGTTGTTGCGCCCGATGTGGGTATTTTCCTCAATAATCACATGCGCGCCGATGGTTGTGCCTGCCCCAATCTGCACATGCGCGCCGATGATACTGTAGGGACCGACCGCCACATCGTCGTCCAGCGTGGCAGTGGGATGCACCACAGCGGTTGGGTGGATCGTCGTCATGGGAGTCTCGCCTCACGGGGTGATGGACTGCAGCAGCGCGTCGGGGGGCGGGCTGGCGAATCGTTCGGGATCCGGTAAAGCGAAGGTGATTTCGGCTTCGGCAGCCAGTTCGCCGTTCACGCGGGCAACCGCCTTCACACGCCCGACCTCCCGACGCATCCAGAGCATCTCGACTTCCAGAATCAGCGTGTCGCCGGGCACGACGGGGCGTCGGAACCGGGCATTATCAATCCCGCCCAGCAGCGCCACGCGGTCGCGCATAGTCGGCTGCAGCATCACCATCACGCCGCCCACCTGCGCCAGCGCTTCCAGAATCAGCACGCCGGGCATTATCGCTTTTACAGGGAAGTGCCCCTGAAAAAAGCTCTCGTTGATGGTTACATTTTTCAGCCCGACGGCGCGCTTGCCCGGCTCCAGCTCCAGAATCCGATCCACCAGCAGGAACGGATACCGATGCGGGATAATCTGCCGTATCTGTTCTATATCCAGCGTGAACTCCGCCATGCTCAGTCCTCCATGAACCATGCCTGCGCTATCTGCCGCGCCAGCTGCACATTCAGCGCGTGCCCGGGCTTGACGGCGACCAGCGTGAACCCTGTCAGCCGCACGCCGCACAGGTACAGATCGCCCAGCACATCCAGCAGTTTGTGGCGCAGCGGTTCGTCCTCGAAACGCGCAGGATTATGATACCCAGTTTCGTCGATAACGAGCGCGTTTTCGAGTGCGCCGCCCAGCGCGAGTCCCTGCTGGCGGAGCGCCTCCACCTCGCGCAGGAAGCCGAAGGTGCGTGCGGGGGCAATCTGCTCGAGGGCGTCGCTCAAGGCGAACGCGCCCGCCTGTACCCCCAGCGGCGCGGGAAAATCGATGTAGCCAAACAGCGCGCTCCCGCCGAGCGACAGCCCCAGATAGCGGTCGGCATGGCGCGCCTGAAAGAGCGCAGTGCCCTCACCCCCTGCCCCTCTCCCGCAAGCGGGAGAGGGGAGTTGCGGGTTCCCCCTCTCCCAACCTGTTGGGAGAGGGGGCAAGGGGGTGAGGGCAGGACGCAACGCCTCCACAAACGGCTGTGCGCTGCCGTCGAGGATGGGAATCTCCTCGCCCTGCAGGAGTTCGATCACGCCGTGCGTGACGCCTGTCATCCAGAGCGCCGCCATCAGATGTTCGACGGTGCTGACGCGCACGCCTCCGTCGCCCAGCACAGTCGCGCGCGTCGTGTCCACCACATAGTCCCAGCGTGCGGGGAAGGCGCTGTCGCCTTTGCGGATGGTAATCGCACACGGCGCGCTTGCCTTCGACACGGGATGCACCGCCACGCGGCAGAGTTGCCCCGTGTGCAGTCCGACGCCCTCAAAAAAAACGGTTTCGCGCAGGGTCGCGCCGCCTTCAGCGATTGCCATTGGGTGGGGTCGCCTCCTCCTCTTCGGTGTAGTAGAACACGCCCTTCGCGCCGCGCGGCAGATCGACGATCTCCTCACCCTCCTTGAGGGAGACGACTGCCAGCTCGGTCTCGAGGCGCAGGCGGTCGGATTCGTCCAGAATGACCTTGCCCTTCAGGGTGAGGGTCTCTTTGTTCTGATCGTACTCGGCTTCGTCGGCGTAGAGGGTGCGTGTGCGTCCTTCAGGCAGCTGTTGCACCGCCTTGATGTTCCCGCGCAGGTAGGCGACCTTGCGTCGGTAGAAGTATTCGAGGTCGTCGCAGGTCGCGTCGACGGGGAAGCGTTTCGCCTGATCGATTTCGCCTGGCTCCTCGCCTTCGGGAGGCGGCTGGGTCTCGCGCGGTTTGATGCGCATGCGCACACTGTTTTGCAGGCGTGCGCGTTTCTGATTCTCGCCGTACCAGATTTCGAGCTGCTTGCCGTCGATGTCGATGCGCGGGTCTTCGAGGCGCAGCGCGCCTGTGGCGAGGGCGTAGCGTTTGCGGTCGTACACATCGGCGCGTTCGGCAGTCGCGAGGGTGTCGCCGTCGCGCAGGCGCAAGCCCCGCACTTCCGAGTAGTCGCTGCGCAGTTTCGCCGTATCCCACTGGATGTCGATCTCGCGTTTGGGCTGGGCGCGCTCCTGAATCAGCGTACTGCTCACCCGAAACGCGCCGCGCTCCAGATCCAGCACGCCCGACGCGAGGTCCCAGCGCAAGCGGGCAATCGCGCCCTGTCCATCCTGCCAGGTCAGGCGCGTCGGCAGGTCAGCGCGAATTTGCTGCGTGCGCAGGTCCCACTGCAGCTGTGCGGCGCGCACGGTGAGCGGAAAATCGCCCAGCGGGTGGCGGCGGATGGTTAGCGTCGGGTCGCCTGTGATATGGAGACGCTTCGCGGGGAAGTTGTAGATGAGTTCGTTCGCGCGCGCCGCGCCAATCGGCTTGCCCTGCTCGTCATACAAAATCGCCTGACGCAGCCGCGTCGCGCGCCAGTGAATGCGGTTGCGCTCGATGGCAAGTGCGTCGAGGTTCAGGGTCGCCAGCGGGCGTGCGCCGTCGCGCAGGGTCAGCGTCGGGCGTTCCAGCAGAAGCTCCAGTTGCTGCAGGTCGGGGGGGATGTTGCGTGCTACGCGCAGGAAGGGGTCCTGACGGCGCAACAGTTCCACGCCCCATACCAGAGTCAGGCTCGTCAGCGCCAGCAGGCTGAATTGAAGCAGAGGGCGCATGCCGCGCGCCCTCACACGCCGCGCCGTCTCAGGGACAGACATCATCCACAGGCGGCGGGGGAACCTGCGGGTTGTTGGGGAAGAGTTCGAGCGTGCCGAAATCGATCACCCGCGGCGCGCCGAACACCGTGCGCACCACGCCTGCCTGGTTCGAGGCGATCAGGCATGCCGCCAGCGTGGTGGGCGAATCGGGCGTCTGGATGACGCGCTTGATGTTGTCGGGAGTCGTGTGGCGCACCACCGCCGTGTAGCCTGCGGGTCGGCGCACCCACAGCCCACGGAACACGAGGTCGTCGCCGACATTGCGCAGGAGGAAATCGCCCTCGCGCGCATCGCTCTTAATCGCGCGCGCCACGCTCAGGGAAATCTCGTTCGGGTTGGCGGTCGCGGTTGCGACCACGCGCCGCAGCGGGAGGTTGCCCGTGTCGGTGACGAAGTAGACCTCTGCGCCTGCAACAGGGCTGCCCGTTGCAGGGTCAATCACGCGCACATAGGCGACGCGCTCCGTCGCCACGATGCCCGCTCCGCCGCCCGCGCCGCCCCCGCCGCATCCGTGCAGCAGCACAGCAAGCGCCGTCAGTCCTAAAGCTATCGATATCCGTCTCATTCGCTGAAAACGCCTCCTCTAATCGCCGCTGTAATTCTACCCGTTAGACTGCTCTCCTGCCAAATTCGTTACGAGCAGCGTCCGACGGGGGTACAATTGCGCCCGTATGCGTCTGTCGTTGCCAAAGGTCAGGCTGGAACACCTGCGCCATCTGCTCACGCCGCTCGGAATCTGGCAGCATACGCGCTATGCCGAGCCGTGGGTGGAGCATGGCTTCTCCATCGACGATCAGGCGCGCGGCTTGATTGTCGGCGCGTGGCTCGCTCGGCTGGCGCCGCAGCGACCCGACTGGCTCGCGCTGGACGACGCCTCGCTGCCGCAGGAACTCATCGAGACATGCCTCGCCTACATCGAAGCGGCGCAGTTGGAGAACGGGCGATTCCACAACTTCCGCGACGCTGAAGGCAACTGGCTCGACGAAGTGGGCAGCGAGGACTCGCACGGGCGCACGGTGTGGGGGTTGCACATGCTCGTGCAGCTGTTGCCCGACACGGAGTGGGCGCGGCGGGCGCAGCCGATTCTGGAACGCGCCCTGACGCATGCGCGCGCCATCCGCTCGCCGCGCGCGATGGCGTTTCTGGCGCTGGCGGATAACCACCATGCGCGGCTGCTACACTGGGGGCGCGAGCTGGCGGAGCAGTACGAAGCGACGCGCGCACCCGAATGGCGCTGGTTCGAGGACTACCTCACCTATGAGAACCCGCGCCTGCCGCAGGCGCTTTTGCTGTGCGGCGTGCGCACACGCACCCCCCAGTGGGTCAAACTGGCGCGGGAGGCGTTCGAGTTTTTAGCGGAGACCACCTTCGCCGAGACGGGCTACTTCAGCGCGGTGGGCACGGACGGGTGGTATGTACGGGGCAAGAGCCGCGCGCTGTTTGACCAGCAGCCCGTGTGCGCGGGAGCGACCGTCGAGGCGTTTCTGGACGCATGGCAGGCGCTGGATGGGTACAAGCCGTTCCTGCAGTACGCCGCGCGCGCCCTGATGTGGTATCACGGCGACAACATCCACCAGACCGCCCTCTACGACCCCGAAATGGGCGTGGTGTACGATGGACTGACCCCGCTGGGCGCGAACCTGAACCGCGGCGCCGAGTCGATCCTCAGCTACCTGCTGGCGCGAATCAAGTGGGAACTCTACACGCGCGTTTGATCGCCTGCCTGCTCAAGGTCGCGCAGGCGTTTCTGAAGTTTCGCCATCCGCGCCTGCAGCCACAGCAGGTACGCGAAGATTCCAGCCCACACGATGAGAATGCTGATGCTCAAGGCGGTCTGCCAACTCATAGATTCTTGCCTCCAGCGCGAAGGTCGCCATCCGCAGTCGGTACAGTCCGAACGCCAGCAACCAGTAGGTCGCGAAGCCCAGATAGACGCCCGTGCGGTAGAACCAGTCCAGCCCCTGCCGGCTCGCCATCACATTGCTGGGGTGCAGCGAGACCTCCTGAAACATCGGCAGGCGCGGCAGGATAAACACCAGCAGCGGCACGGTCAACGCGGCGAACACGGTGTAGCCCGAACTCACGGCGGCGCGACGACGGTCGTCCTCCACCGAACTGCGCAGGGCGAAATACGCGGCGTAAATCATCATCTGCAACAGAAAGCTCGTCTGGCGCGGGTCCCAGTGCCACGGCTTGCCCCACTGCATGCTCGCGAACACCATGCCCGTCAGCAGGGTGATGATTCCGAAGGTCAGCCCAACCTCGTTGGCGGCGGCGGCGCGGGAGTCGTCCATCGGGTCGCGTCGCCGCAGGTAGCGCCAGCCGAAAAAGCCGCCCGCCAGAAAACAGAGCGTGCAGGTAATCGCGGCGGGCACATGGAACAGGATAATCCGCGCCGAACCGGGATCACGGAAGTCTTGCGCTGGCGGCACCCATGTGAACGCAAGCGCCGTCAGGGCAAGCATTCCGACCCCCGCTAGCCACAGGGCGATTCGCATAGCAGGGGAATTGTACCCAATACGCGCAGCGCCGTTCGCGCAGGCAAAGCCCCCAGCTTTTAACTCCTGAAAAAATGAAATTAGGACTTAAGTCCCTTCCCTCGCCCAAAACCTGTGGTATAATAGGTGCATAAGCGACAATCGCGAATGACGGGGGCTGATAAACCAAGCCGCACCCATCCTCAGACCTTCCCTCATACAAGAGACCCGCTTGACAATTTACTGAAGGAGGCTTACATGCGAACTATTTTGTGGTGCCTTGGTTTATGTGGTTTACTTGCGTCCGCGTGGACGCAGGGCGTAACGCAATCGTTCACCTATCAGGGCTACCTGCGTCAGCGCGGCGCGCCCCTGAATAACCCCTCGCAATCGATGCGATTCCGTATCTTCGATGTAAGCGCAGGCGGTACCGCGCTCTGGGATTCGGGCGCACTGAATGTGAATGTGTCCAACGGGCTGTTTACCGTGCAGCTCAACCCACCCGTGTCCATCTGGACAGGCGCGGATTGCTATCTTGAGATTCAGGTGGGCGCGACGACGCTCACCCCGCGCGTACTGATTCGTGCGACCCCATATGCCAGCACAGCGAACGCGCTGAACATGTTCCAGTCGGGCATAGATAACCCCAATCGCATGGTGATTACGCATTCGCCCCCGTTCACCGATTGGGGGTTGCAATACCGCGATACCGATGATAGCTTCCACTTTCTGGGCGCAGGCGCCTCGCGTATGCGGATTGGCTTGAGCGATGGGCGCTTGGGCGTCGGTGTAGCAGCCCCTACTTACGCGCTGGATGTGTCGGGCGATGTGCGCTGGACGGGCACTTTGCAGGGCGGTTCGGTGCCGTGGGCGCGCATCACGGGCGCGCCGAGCTTTTTGGGCGGCTCAGGCACGGCGAACCGTATTGCGCGGTTCACCGCCGCGAACACACTGGGCGACTCTGTGATTACTCAGAGCGGCTCCAACATCGGGATTAACAACGCCTCCCCTATCACACCGCTCTCTTTTCCCAGCACACTGGGCAACAAGATTAGCCTGTGGGGGTCCAACGCCAGCGCGCACTACGGGTTCGGGATACAGTCGAACCTGTTGCAAATCTACGCCGACCAGAGCGCTTCAGATATCGCCTTCGGGTATGGCAGCAGCGGCAGCTTCAACGAAACCATGCGCGTCCGGGGCAACGGGCGCGTCGGCATTGGCACAAACGCGCCCACGGCTCGGTTGCATCTGGAATTTAACAGCAACAGCACTGCGAACGCGACTCTGCGCCTGCATGAGACTCAATCCGACTTCGCCCGACTGGAGTTCACCAACACGAACACCGCGCGCAAGTGGCACATTGCGGGGCTGATCGGTGCTACGCAGGCAGATGATCGCCTTAACTTCTGGAACAGCGCGGCGGGCGACATTATGAGCATTCGGGGTGACGGCACAGTCGCGGTGCGAGTGCTGGAAATCACGGGCGCCGACCTCGCCGAGAAGTTCCCCGCCACCGAAGCGCTGGAACCGGGCATGGTGGTGGAGATTGACCCGAAGGTTCCCGGACACCTGCGCAAGGCACAGGGCGCGTACAACAAGCGCGTTGCAGGCGTTGTGGCGGGCGCGAACGGACTATCCAAGGGCATCGTGCTGGGCAATCTGGAGGGCAGCTGCGACCACATCCCCATCGCGATGAGCGGGCGCGTGTGGGTCTACGCGGACGCCACACACGAAGCCATCGAACAGGGCGACCTGCTGACCACCTCCGACCTGCCCGGACACGCGATGAAAGCGAGCGACCCCAGCCGCGCACACGGAACCGTCATCGGCAAGGCGATGACCTCGCTCGAAAAGGGCAAGACGGGCATGGTACTCGTGCTTGTGAACTTGCAATAAGGAGGCGTGCGATGAACCTGAACAGTGTATGGACCCGCTGGGCGCTCATCGCGCTGATGGTAGGGTGCGTCGCTACTGGGTTCTCCCAGAACGACGAGGGCGACCTCGAAGAGCGCCCCTTCCTGGATGGCATGGAAATGCCTGCGGAACTCTTCCAGAGGATGCGCATGCACACGCTGCCAACGACTATCCTCTCCCCCAAAACGCCAGTGACCAAGATTGCGCTCCCTGAAACCTTCGCGCCGCCTGACGACCGACAGCCGCACCGCGTGGGCGCTCCTGCCCCAGCAACGATGCCAATCGGATATGTGGGCGATGTGCCCCAGGGGATCTTCGAACGCGCGCCCTGGCATAAACAGCCCGACGGCAGTCGCATCAAACGCATCGAACTCCACTCTCGCAACGCCACCGCCCTGCGTGTGATTATGACCGATCCCGGACCCGTAGAGCTGCGCGTGTACGACCCGGTCACGATGTCCGCCTTCGGACCCTACAGATCGCCCATCCTGAATGAGGATGGCACATGGTGGTCGACCATCATCTTCGGCGACACCATCGGGCTGGAGTTCTATCTCCCGCCGGGCTACACAACGCCGCCAGAGACCCTCCCGCGCATTGTGGGCGCGTTCTACTGCTACGCCGACTTCTACGGTTCGGACTTCTATCCCCAATCAGGCGACTGTCATAGTGACCTGACCTGCTATCCGAGCTGGGCGGACTCTATCGAGGGGCGCGCCATCGGGCGGTTGACAGGCACTACAGAATGCACTGGCGCGCTTATCAACCGCACCGGGTCGGACTTTTGCCCCATTATGCTGACCGCCCGCCACTGTATCACAACCCAGGCAGAGGCAAACGGTGTGGTGGTCATCTGGTTCTATGAGAGCCAGACCTGCAACGGCAAAAACCCGCCCAATCTCAATACCCTGCCGCGCAACGACGGCGCGCTCCTGCTCAAGACCGATGTCAGCTCCGAATGGACCCTGATGGGGCTTTATGCCCCCGCAGGTTCAGGCAATTTCGTGGGCTGGAACTCGGTCTATTGGGCTGATGGCGGGGGGGCTACCAGCATCAACCATCCTGCCCTGTTACCAAAGCGCATCCAGTTCGGCACCAAAACAGCGGACTCGGGCTGTTTAGGTGCGTCCTCGTTTTACACAAACTGGGGAGCATTCCGCACCTCGGCGGGCGCATCTGGGTCGCCTGTGTATGATTCCGATCGGCGTGTGCGTGGGACGATGTCGTGCGCCACAGATACGGATGGCGATGGGTTCGGCGGTCCGTGCGCCACAGACGGATGGTACGGTCGCCTCGATATTGGGTTCCCCGAGCTGCGCTGGTACATCTTTGAGATGGCGAACCCGACCTTTGTGAATCGCACTGTTGCGGGCGATCCGGGCAACGACGGGAGCACCGAACGCGGCACTTCAACGAACCCGTTCAACACCGTGTATGAAGGCGCCTTCTGCGTGCCCACGAACGGTACCGTGCGCATCGTGCCCGGCAACTACAACGAGCGGTTCCGCCTGTGGCGTCCGATGCGACTGGAACGCGAGGGCGCTTCAGGGATTGTGCGTATCGGCGCGCCCTAATACCCGCACCCCTTGCCCCTCTCCCGCTCACGGGAGAGGGGCACAACAACAAACGATGGAGGTCAACAACGATGAGAACACTGATGATGAGTGCGTTCCTTGCGATGCTGCTCGGCGTCGCGTGCGCCCAGTCGGGCGGCGGCTATGACCTGAGCTGGTGGACGATTGACGGCGGCGGGATTACCTTCGCCACGGGGGGTACTTTCAACCTCGGCGGCACGGTGGGTCAGCCCGACGCCAGCAGTGCGCTCACGGGGGGCAGCTTCAGCCTCACGGGCGGCTTCTGGTTCACGCCGTGCATCGTTTCCAACGGCGATGTGGACGGCAACGGCTGTGTGGACGACGCGGACCTCTTGCAGGTGCTGTTCGCCTTTGGTGCGACGGGGTTGAACCCCGCCGACCTGAACTGCGACGGCACGGTGGACGACGCCGACCTGCTGACCGTGCTGTTCAACTTCGGCAGCGGCTGTTAGGAAGTAGGGGGCGCACCGCCGTGCGCCCCGCTACATTTACCAAGCTATTCCTATCGGCTGGTCATAGTTCGTAAAGCGGCAATTTATGGAGTGCGGAAGCGGCAGTCTACGGGCAACAGCACGCCTCGCACGGGTGCGCGAGTCATTCACGAAGTCTGACACGCCGATTGATACTACACTATTGGTATTCGCTTTCCTGTTGCGGGGACGCTTCTGTTGCCTGCCCACCCTCCAGCAGCCGTTGCACGACCGCGCCCAGCGTCATCGCCAGCCAGTAGAGCCCCAACGCCCACCCGAAGACGGGAATCCACACCACGCTGGGGATGAGCAGGCTGGCGGCGACCACGCACCAGCCCGGATGCGGCTCCGCTGCGCCGAACAGGCGCAACACTCGTTCGCCCAGCAGCCACGCCGTCGCGCCGTAGCCTACCAGAAACGCCAGCCCCAGCAAAGTCAAAAAGAGCGCAACCAGCAGTATCAACCCGCCCTGCGCAGGCGCGCCTTCGGGGTAGTTCTGCGCCGCCGCGCCCAGCACAAACCCCAGCAGCAGCACCAGAAAAAGGAGCAATGCACCGCGCACAAGCGCACTGCGCTCGCCCTGACGAAACTGCGCAAGGTAGTCCGCCGTCAGCCCGCGAAAGAGCGCGAGATCCACCAGCCCGACTGCCGTTAATGCGATGCCCACTAAGAACAAGCCTACGAAGCCGTCCAACTCGAAATCACCTCCTGTAGTCGGTTCCAGAGCGTCTGAACGGGCGCGGTGAACGGGCGTGCGATCATCTGTGCTGCCGCGTCAGGAGAGACAGGCATCGGCGGCGGGCTGAACGAAGTGCGGAACGCGACCACCAGCAGCGCGGTCGGCAGGCAGAGCGCAAGCGCGAGGCGCAGCGCACCGCGCGGCTCGGCGACGGATTCGGGCATGCGGGGCGCAGGCGCAGCCACGGGGGGCAACTCGCGCAGCGCACGCCCCACCGCCTGCCAGCCTGCCACTTTCGCAGCACAAGCAGGGCACGCCTTCAGGTGCGCCAGCACCGCCGCGCGCTCCGACTCGGCGAGCCAGCCCTCCAGCCACTCGTGCAGGAGCGGCTCCCAGTGCTCACATCCGCGTCTCATCCCAGTTCTTCCTCCAGCCAGCGTCGCAGGCTCTCGCGCCCGCGATAGAGCCATGTTTTGACCGTGCCTTCGGGCGCGTTCAAGACGCGCGCGACCTCTGCAACGGGCAACTCTTCGTAGTAATACAGCAGGATTGCCGCGCGCTGCGGCGCGGGCAGGCGCAAGAGCAATCGCTGCAGGGTGCGCCGCTGCTCGCGCTCGTAGAGGCGTTCCTCCAGCGTCGGCGGGGGCGGCGCCGCTTTCGCCGCGCGCTCCAGATGGCGCTGCTCCGTCGCCCGATTGCGCCGCGCGTTCAGACACACCCGCGCCGTCAGGCACAGCAGCCAGGTAGAAAACGGCTGCGCGGGGTCATACAGCGGCAGGCGCGTGTAGGCGCGCAGGAACGCTTCCTGCATCGCGTCCTCCGCCGCGCTCGCCTCGCCCAGCATCCGAAACGCCAGCGAGAACACGCGGTCGCGATAGCGCGCGACCAGCGCGTCGAACGCGCCCGTATCGCCCTGCAGGCACCGCTCCACCAGCGTCGCATCGTCGAGCATCGCTACTTCACCTTCCGCACCGATTGTACCAGCCAGCGGTTGCTGGTCGGTCCGCCCTCCGTCAGCGCGCCCCAGTCCGCCAGCGAGAGCATCTTGATAGTTGCGGGGTTTAACTTACCGTCGCCTTTGCCTTTAGTGTCGTCGCTGATGGTGAACTGGCTCCAGAGCATGCGTTTTGGTTCAGGTTTGCTCTCGCCGCCCGCCTCAAAGGTCGCCAACCACCGCTCGCCGTCTGGCTCTTCCACAAACACCGCCAGCGTCGTCGGAGTCTGCACCTGAATCACGACTTCCACACCCTTCGTGTCGCGCAGGGCGTTCGGTTCGAGGATGCGCAACGCGCCGAAGATGTAGGGGAACGGCGCGTCATACTGGACGCGCATGCCGCCCGCCTCGCGTTTGAGGGTCGTGTAGGCGGTCGCCATCCACAGCAGATAATCGCGCTGGAAATCGTCGAGGGCGTCGGGGTTGGCGCGGCGCGCGGGGGCTTTGGAAAGGAACTCGAAGTCGTCCAGCCACATCACGCGCGTGCCCGTTTGCTCCCCGAAGAGCAGGGCGGCTTCGGGCGTCGCCAGAAGCAGCGCGCTCACATCGATCAGCCCCAGACCTTCCACGGCGTCTATATCGAGCCTGTTGTTGATGGGTTTGGCGTCTTCCGCGAGGGTGAAATCGCTGGCGGCGATGGTGACCAGTTGCCACTCGTTGCCGCTGACCCAGAAGGGCGCTTGCCAGCGTTCGCCGGTCTCTTCCTGCATGCTCAGCGCGAACAGGGCGGGGCGGTCCGCTTTTATCCAGAAACGGAACCCCTGCGCCCACAGTTCAGGCTCCAGGTAAACAATCGCGTTGAATTTGCCTGCCGCCGCCGTGTAGGTGTAGCGCAGCGCGTGTTTGCCCGATTTGACATCGTTCGGGTTCTCGGTCAACTCCACCTTGCCACCCGCGCCGGGCAACACAATCCAGCCGTGTTTGGCGTCCTCGAAACCGATGACCGACTTCGGCTCCTGCGCCCAGAGCGCGCCCGCAAGCGTTAACAGTCCCAACGCCGTCCAGTATCGCATGATAGTCTCCATAAAGGTATACACCACGACGCATCGAGGGGTTTCATGGAATCGAGCGTTGGGGCAGTGAACATTCCCATGCAAGGGGCGTCTATAACCGACGGAGGATGCAAACCATGCGAGTGAAAACCTTTGCAGTGGGCGCGCTTGCCGTGAGCCTGATGTGCGCTGCGCTTGCTCAGAGCGGATTCGGTCAGCCCCGACAGGGCGGTCCGGGACCGCGCGGCGGACAGGGCTTCGGCAGAATGATGGGCGCGGGAATGGCAGGCATGCTGCTGGAGCGCGCGGATGTGCAGCGCGAACTGAACCTGACCGAGCAGCAGAAGAACCAGATTCAACAGATGCAGCAGAATATGCGCACCGCCATGCAGGAGATGCGCAATATGCCCCCGCAAGAGCGACGCCAGAAGATGGACGAGCTGCGCCAGAAGAATGACCCGACCAGCGTGCTGAACGAGACTCAGAAGAAGCGCCTGCGCGAGATCGAGCTGCAGGCGATGGGACCGAGCGCGTTTATGACGCCAGAGGTCGCCGACGAGCTGAAGCTGACCCAAGAGCAGCGTTCGCGCCTGCAGGGCATCGTAATGCAGCAGATGCAGCAGCTGCGCGAGCAGTTCCAGGGCGGCGGCTTCGGGCAGGGACAGGGCGCACAGAACCTGCAGCAGGTGCGCGAACAGATGGAGAAGCAGATGCTCGAAGTGCTGACCCCCGCACAGCGCCAGCAGTGGCAGCAGATGCAGGGCAAGCCGTTCGCGTTTGAAGGCGGTCGCCCGATGTTCTGGGGCGGCATGGGCGGTCGCGGTCCGGGCGCGCCGCGCGGCGGCGGTCCTGGCTTCGGCGGCGGGCGCGGCTTCGGCAACTAAGACAACTTACCTCCTCAAGCGAACACCGGCAGAGTACGCCCTCCTGAAAAAGGAGGGCGGCTCTGTTTAAGAAGGCTCCGTAGCAGTAGGCTCCGCCGCTTCGTACAGCGGCAGCCGCACCCGAAACACGCTCCCCACCCGATACTCGCTCTCCACGGACACCTGCCCGCCGTGCGACTCCACGATGTGCTTCACAATCGCCAGTCCCAGTCCCGTGCCGCCTTTCTCGCGCGAGCGGGTCTTGTCCACGCGATAGAATCGTTCGAAAATGCGCGGCAACGCCTCGCTGGGAATGCCGATGCCCGTGTCGGCGACCTCCAGCACGGCGAGATGCCCTTCGGGATAGACGCGCACCGTGATGCTCCCCTGCGGCTTGTTGTAGCGAATCGCGTTGCTCAGCAGGTTCAACGCCACCTGCAGAATCTGGTCGCGGTTGGCGAGCAGGCGCAGATTCGGCGTCAGCTCGGCGGTGATGGAGACCTGCGCGCGATGCGCTTCCGACTCCACCTCCTGAATCGCCTGCTGAATCACGGGCGCGAGTTCGAACACCTCGCGCACGGGCTGCATCGACTCAGCGCGTGTGAGCGTGAGCAGGTCGTCCGCGATGCGTGTGAGCCGATCCGCCTCCTGAATAATCAGGTTCAGGAACCGCTGGCGCGTTTCGGCAGGCATCTGCGGGTCGTCATGGATGGTCTCGGCGAGCGAGCGGATGGACGCCAGCGGGGTACGGAACTCGTGCGAGACATTCGCCACAAAATCGCGCCGTACCTGCTCCAGACGCAACAGCTCGCTTTTGTCAATCAGCGCAATCGCGAATAGTTTCTGCGAATCCGCCTCGCCGAGATACCAGATGTGCGCTTCCGTGTGCCGCTCTCTGGGGAAGCTGAAGGTAATCTCGCTGGAGACCGCCGATTCGCGCCGCGCCGCTTTGAGCATCAGCAGGTGCAGATCATAGCTGAAGGTCAGCGCCAGCAGCGATTTGCCCGTCATATGGCGAAAGCCGAACCACTCCAGCGCCAGCCGATTCGCATGGCGCAGCATGGCGTCCGAGTCGCAGATGAGCAGCGGGAGGGGCATCCCGTCGATGAGCGCGAGCCGCCTGCGCTGCTGACGGGTCAGCTCCAGCTGCAGCGATTCCGTCTCGGCAGTGCGCGAGGCGAGTTGCTCGCGGAGCGTCGCGAAGCGGGCGTAGAGCCGCCGCGTGAAATAGAGCGCGAGCAGGATACAACCAACCGCCGCTGCGACCAGCGCCTCACGCCACGCGGGCGCGAAGTCCACCAGTGCGGTCAGGAGCAGCAACCCTGCACTCAGCCAGAGCAACGCGGGTAGCCAGCGAAAATTCATCCCCCGAAACGATACCCGCTCCCCCGCACGGTCTGGATATAACGCGGATTCTGGGGGTCTGGCTCTACCTTCGCACGGAGCCAGCGCACATGCACATCGACGGTGCGCGGATTCACATAAGTGCCCAGCCCCCACACATGGTCCAGCAGCTGGTCGCGTGTGAAGACCTTGCCCGGGTGAGTCGCCAGCAAGGTCAGCAGAGCGTACTCTTTGGGGGTCATGGGGAGTTCCTCGCCGTCGCGGTAGACGCGCTTGGCGTCGAGGTCGATTTCGACCGCGCCGAAGCGAATGCGGGGCGGCGCAGGCGGTTGGGCGCGGCGCAGAATCGAGCGCACGCGGGCAATCAGTTCCGCCACGCTGAACGGCTTGACGATGTAGTCGTCCGCGCCGAGTTCGAACCCGCGGATTTTATCCTCTTCTGCCGCGCGCGCCGTCAGAAATAGCACGGGCGTCTGGCTGTGCTGGCGGATAATCCGACACAGGTCGAACCCGCTACGGCTGGGCAGCATCACATCCAGAATCACCAGGTGCGGCTGGTGCTGATGGAACAGTTGCAGGGCGTCTTCCGCGTTGTCGGTGACGAAGACCTGCAGCCGCTCACGCTGCAGGTTGTATTGAAGCGTTTCGCAGAGGATGGGGTCATCCTCCACCAGCAGCACGCGCACAGGTTTTTGCGTTTCGGGCGCGTCAGGGCGTTCCGATTCGGCAGGCGTGTGCATGAGATCACTCCTCCACGATGATTTCGACATTCGCGCGGGGCACGACGGCGATAGTTCCATCGTCCAGTCGGGCTTTCAGCACGCGGGCGTGCGTGCCCGATTCGATCTCCATCAGCTCAGGCGGCAGCTCCACGACCGTGCCGAGTCGCCCAAAGTAAGGTTCGCGGATGATGCGCACGGGGCTGCCGATGTCGAGCAGTTGCGCCTCGCGCGCTGGGGGCGATTCGGGCAGATGGGAGGGGTCTTCCAGCGGCACGATGATTTCGGGACGGATGACCCCCGCGCGAATCTGCGTTGCGCCGTTGATGGAGGCGGTTTTGCCCTCCAGGCTCTTGAGCAGGCGGAAGGTGCGGTTCGCCATCTGAATCGCGCCGAAGCCTTCGGTGATGATAATCGAGAGCGGGATGTCTTCCGACCCCGTGATGGCGACGCCAATATCGCGCCCCAGGTAGCGGATGAGGTCGGTGTCGCGGATGCCTCCCGCCACGATTCCGACCGCGCCCTGCTGGGCGGCGCGTTCAATCGCGCCCGCCTCGACCGCCGCGCCGCCGACCAGGATTTGTCCCTGCACATCGCTGGGGATATGCTGCGCCGTCAGCGTCTCGCTGGGGTCGTTCACCAGCACGCGCAGTTGCCCGCGCCGCTCGCCGCCCACGCCGAAAATGCCCTGAATCAGCGCGCCCTGCGTCTCGATGACCGCGCCCTCCTGGGGCAACACCTTCACCACGCGCCCCTGCACATAGGCGTTCACATCGATGACCGTCGGCGGCTGGCGCACGCCCACATGCCCCGTGACCTCGGAGATGAGTTCCACCGTCCCCGCCACGGGCGATTTGGCGACGCCGCGAAACAGTCCCAGAAAGCCCTTCGTCTCGGCAATGACCTGATCTTTTTCGACCGTGTCGCCCTCTTTGACCTTGAGCGCGCTGTGAATCTGCTTCGGTTCGATGCCCAGCGTTTGGGCGACGCGCACCGTCTGCAGGATGCCGGGCAGCAGCGCGCGGGCGACCACCGTGTCGGGTTGCACCACCTCGCCTTCCTGCACCAGCACCTCGCCCTTGATGGGCAGGCGGCGCGTCTTCAAAATCACCGTGTTCGCGCTGACGGTCAGTCCCGGTGTATATGCTGTGCCCATACCCGTTCTCTCCTGTTAGCTCTGTTTCGTCTCCACGCGGAGCGCCTGTTGTCGGCGCTTCTTTTTGACGATGCGTCCGACGAGCAGGATACTCAGAAAGTAGAGGAACACCATCGGCAGCCCGATGGCAAACATCGAGAAGGCGTCGCCCGAAGGGGTCAGCAGCGCCGCCAGCAGCCCGATGCCCACAATCGCCTGACGCCAGTATTTCCACATCACTTCGGGCGTCGCCAGTCCAATCTGCGCCAGGAACATCAGCACTACGGGCATCTGGAAGCCCAGCCCGAACGCAAACATCATCTTCACCACGAACATAATGTATTGCGCGGGGTTCTGAAACAGTTGCGCTTCGGGATAGTCGTCGAGGTAGCCCAGAAAGAAGTTGAACGCGGCAGGCAGCACATAGTAGCCCAGCGCGACGCCAGAGAAAAACAAGAACGCGCTGAACGGCGCGATGAGTTTAACCGCGCGCTTCTCCTGACGGGTCAAGCCGGGCGACAGGAAGCCCCAGACCTCCCGCATAATGAGGGGCATCACGAGAATCAGCCCCATAATCAGCGACAGCTTGAACTTCAGGAAGAAGGGTTCCGTCGCATGGGTGAAGACGAACTTGGCGCCTTCGGGCTTGGTGCGCAACAGCGGTCCCGCCAGAAAGTCGTACACATAGGGCGTGATGGCAAAGGCGACTCCCCAGCCGACCATGATGTAGAGGAGCGTGCGGAAGATGCGCTTTCGAAGCTCCTCCAGATGCTCCATGAAGGTTGCCTTCGGCTCCTCTTCCGTGCGCTCACGCGGCGGTTCCAGATCGGCTGGGCGAGTCATTTCAAAAGATTCGGAAGAGCTTCATATCGACTTCGAAGCTGAATCGGTTGATGATGTTGCGTGCGCCGGTTTGTGCGCCGCCGCCTGCGAAGCCGCCGGGTTGTCCCCCGGGCGCGCCCAATCCGCCGGCGCCCGGCGCGCCAAGTGCGCCCGGACCGCCGCGCGGCGCGCCTCGCGCACCGCCGCGGGAGCCCATCATGCCGCCTTCATCGTCCGCGCCAAAGCCGCCCTGCCCGCGTCCAAAGCCCGGCGCACCCAAGCCGCCCGGTCCGCCAAACCCGCCGCCGAACTGCTCCTGACGCACGCGCCCCTCCAGCTGAGTCGTCGTCTTGACGCGGATCACCTGACCCAGGTCATAGGCGAAGTAGACCTCGCGGCGGATGATGCTCTTGGGCTTCTCCAGTTGCAGTCCGCCGAGATTGAGCGTGGCGGGGATGTTGCCCGTGAATTCGTAGATGATTTTCGCGCACTTGTAGCCCTGCTCCCACTCGAATCGTTCGAGGCGCGCAGCGACGGGTATCAGGTCGCCCACTTCGGAGGCTTGCCCGGAGCGCAGCGGGTTATTGAGCGCGATGGTCGCGCTCCAGCGGTCGCCGGGCTTATAGCGGCGCGGGGGCAGCAGGGGCAGGTCTTCCACCCAGTAGTAATACACCTCTGCCTGCGACGAGTCGGCGACGCGCGACACCTGATAGCGCACGCGCCCGGTGGTCTCCACCTCCTGATAGACAGGCGCCATGCGGTCGGAGGTAATCGCGTTCACCTGCCCGCCCATGATTTCGATGGCGGGCGGCACAGGCGTCCACGAGATAAGCCCCAGATTACTGCGGAAGTCCAGCACCTGCAGGTCGCCCTTGAAGCTGAAATCGCCCAGAATGGTCTCTTCAGGGGTTAGCCCGGAGTATTGAATCTCGTTGATTTCCTTGACGGTTGCTTTGAGGTCATAGCGATAGGTTTTGCCGGGCGTCCATCGGTAGCGCAGGAAGATGCCCTCGGCGGGCACTTTGATTTCGTTTTCGACCTGCAGGCGCACCGAGCTGCGTCCCAGCACGCGCGCCCCGCTGCCGCCCTCGGGATTGCTGTAGAGGGTGAGTTCGATGGTGTGTTCGCCATCGGGCACATTGAGCCGTTTGGTGTCCCAGCGGTAGATGTAGTGCCCGCGCTCGCGGTCGGTGTCCAGCGCGGCGGGCGCGACCGCCTCTACGAATTTCCCATCGATGCTCACGCCGATGAACCCGCCCTGCGGGATACTGCGGATGGGGAATCGAATCTGCACCACCTCGCGCACGCGCGCGCCATCCTGCGGGCGCACAATGGTAAACGGCGCCTGGGCAATCGCCGCCGCGCCCCAGAGCATCAGCAGTCCAATCGCTGCACGCTTCATCATCTATTTCGCCTCCACCCCCTGATTGTACCCCATCCCCCGCCAGATTCCTGCCGACACGGTGCGGCGGCGGGTCAGGGAGCGGTCGGCTGCACGCGCTCGGCGAGGATGCGGCGAATGTCGGCGACGAACTCCTCAATCAGCGTGCCCGGCGGGTAGACGCCCCGAACGCCCATCTGCTTGAGCGCGTCGGCGTCGGCGTCGGGGATGGTGCCGCCCGCAATCACCAGAATATCGTCCGCGTTGCGCTGTTTCAGGATGTCCAGCACTTTGGGTACCAGCGTCATGTGCGCGCCGGAGAGGATGCTGATGGCGATGATGTCGGCGTCTTCCTGAATGGCGATTTGCACGACATCTTCGGGCGTGCGGCGCAGTCCCGTGTAGATGACCTCGAAGCCGGCGTCGCGCAGGGCGCGGGCGACCACTTTGGCGCCCCGGTCGTGCCCATCCAAGCCCACTTTGGCGACCACGATGCGCGGGATTTTGTCCATCGGCGCAATTTTACCCGCTGGCGCGTTCGGACGGCTCGGTCTCGCCCCCACGCGCCACATGGGGCGTTGCGCTGCCCCGATAGACACTGAACTGGCTCAGCCACTGTCCCTGACAGATGGCTGTGCCCCGCGCGCCCTCCGCCACCGTTTCGAACACCGCGCGCTCGGTTTCGTATTCGTTCTCCCTGCCGCTGGGTTCCCGCAGGCGCACATAGAAGACCATCGGTTCGGGATAGTCGCGCCAGTAGTAGATGGTTTCGCCTGTCTGCTTATCGACGGCGGTGCAGGCGACGACATAGGCGTCCTCAATTGTGCGCGGCTCGCCCCGAAAGCGGTTACGGTGTTTATATAAGCCATACGCGGACACGCCGCCGACAATCGCCATCCCGCCAAACAGAATCACATAGCCCGTGATGGCAATCGCCAGCAGCGACGAGTCGCCCCACCGTGCGAAGTTGGCGACACCGCCCAGCGTGCACAGTCCCGCGACCAGCCCACCGATGAGCATCATCGCCAGCCCCAGCATGATTAGCCCGGTCATTCCTTCGTAGCGCGGCATAGCGCGTCACCTGCCTTTGCACTGCTGGCGTAAGTGTACCCTGTTCAGTAGGCGGGCGGCAGGATGTGTTTCGGCTGGACACTGGGCGGGGCAATCAGGAGGGCGTCCCACTCGGTCGCATGGGGCGGTTGGGGCGCGCTTGGCTTCCAGCGCAGGATCAGGCGGTACTCGCCTGCTTTGAGGGGCGCATTGCCCAGCGGCAGCCAGTAGTACTGGTCGGCGTAGCGGGCGACGGCGCGCTCGGCGCTCAGCGTCGCCGCGCCCTCCGCAACAGGGGTCGCTTCGGGCGAGTCGGTAGGAATCGCCTGCCATTCCACACTGCCCGCAGGCGCACCGCGCACCGCCAGCCACAGCGTGTACGCCTGCGTCTCGCGCACGGCGAAGGTGTAGGTCGCCGATGCGCTTTCGATGGGCAGCGGCGTGTTCAGCCACAGCGTCGCGCCGCCGCTTGCCGCGCTCTCGCGGCGCACGGTTCCAAACTCGTGCGGGCGCGCGCTCTCCGCCTCCAGCCAGCGGTAGGGCTGAAAGGCGCGCTCGAACTCGAACCAGTTCGCGCGTATCAGCGAGAAGCCCTGCGACGGGTTGCGCCGATAGACGCTCAGCGCGTTGTCGAAGTTGAACTTCAGCACCTGCGCATCCTGACCGGTCGGGTTGCCCTGCTTGAACAGCTCGCCCACCCGCGCAATCCACCCCTCGACGCTGGTCTCGCAGATTGGCTCGCTCTGGAAGCCTCGAATGCGCACGGGCGTTGTGCCCACGCGCAGGCGCACGCGCTCGCCCCGCGTCTCCAGCGGAACCGCCTGCCCGTTCAGGTCGAAGGCGGTCAACGGGGTGCGGTCGAAGCGGCGCAGGGTAATCTCGCGCTCGCCCTCGTCCACCCACAGGCACAGCTCCAGCTGGCGCGTGATTTCCATCTTGCCCTGCGCGTCCAGCGTGCGCACTTCGGTCGCGCGCTGGAAGCCATGTATGTCGAAGCCCCACAGGAGCGGTTGCAGGTCGGGCTGCGCGCTGGGAACCCACCAGCCGCTGCGGTAGCGTCGGGTTTCGGTCAGTCCCCACAGGGTCGTCGGGAAGGGCTGCAGTGCGGGCGTGTCGGGCGGGGCGTCGGTTTGCTGCAGGGCGCGCCAGGTCGTTTCAGGCAAGTTCCCACGCCAGTAGACGCGCTCGACGCCCATCTCCCGCGCGAAAGTCTGGAACAGGCTGGCGCGCTCGGCGTCCTCGCCCGCCCACTCCAGAATCAGCGTCGTGAGGGGTTCCACCGTGCGCTCGCGGCGCAGGGTCTCCAGCAGCAGCTGGGTGCGCCATCCATCGCGTGCGGCAGCAGGCATTCGCCAGCCGACGGGCGCCTGTGGGTCGGCGAAGGCGTCGGGAATGGGCAATTCAGCGGGATTGGGCGCAGTTTGGATAACGGTGAAATCGGCGTCGGGCGTATGGCGCGTGAGAGTCTGACGCAACCCACTCACCAGTGCGCGCCACCGCTCCAGCAGGAACGCCCGCCAGTCGTCCCAGAAGCGGCTGCGGTTGGGGTCCAGCTCCTGCGGTTTGATCGAGTCGTCGAGGGCAATCAGGTAGGGCAGTCCCCGTCCCTCGCGCCAGAGGGGCATCAGCCGCGCCGCCTGCTCGTGTTGCTCCAGTTTCGTGCTGGCGTCCCATGCGCGTTCCAGTTCGGTCAGGTCGGGGTAGCGCGTCTGGAGGTACGCCCGCCACTCCGCCTGCGCCAGCGGGCTGGTTGGCAGCGTGCTGAGGCTCAGGATGTCCCAGTCGCTTTGCAGCAGCCAGCCGCGAAAGCCCTGTTTGGGGACGCGTTCGTGCAGCAGGGCAAGCAGCGCGTCGCGGTAGGCGTCCCAGCCGTCCCACAGGTCGGGCAGGGCGTCCCGACGCAGAGGGTACAGCAGCAGCACGCTCTCGGCGGTGTCGCCGATGGCGGTAATGGCGCGCCCGTTGCTCAGTTCCAGCACGGTATTCAGCCGCAGGAACGGCGTCTCGCGCGGGGAGACGGTCAGCATCAAGCGCGTCGCATCGGGCAGGGCAAGCGTGTAGACCCCATCGGCGTTGCCCATCAGCCGATAGCGTTCGGGGGCGACCGTCCAGCCCTCTGCGCGCGGCAGGTTGGTCAGCCACAGTCGCCACCCCAGCCCCGATTGCTCCGCCGCTTCGACCAGCACGCGCCACTCCTCGCGGTTGGGCAGCGACGGAAGCTGAATCACGACCTCGCCGACGCCCTGCGCCTTCAGCTGACGGAGCCGCTCCGCGAAGCCGTCCGCGCGATAGTCCACGGCGACGCCCAGCGTGTGGGTCTCCTGTTTCGGCTGGACGCCAGAGTCGGGCGACGCGCCCTGAGCATACGCCGTTCCCATCAGCGCCAGCCATCCCACGACACACGCCGTCAGGGACTGCTTCAGCGCGTTTGCAAAAAGTCTATGTGCCGTTGCAGAGAGTTTTCGGCAGTCTCTCTGTCCGCGCATGCGCCTAATTTGGAGTGCTGAAGCGGGAGCTTCAGCATGCGCGGAAGCTCCGCTTCCGCACTCCATAAAATCAGACTTCGTATTTGCCTCATGCACACCTGTAGAGGCGCACTGTTGCCCGCGTCCTGCGACTATGGAGTGCTGAAGTATAGCTTCCGCACCCCATACAGACGGCGCTTCGCGCGGATGATGCAAATATCGCGCAGGGGCACTGAAACGCTCTCGCACTTGCCGCATTAGTTCTCCATCTCCAGCTCCTTCTTAAGAAGACGCTTCAGCACCTTGCCCGTGTTGGAGACGGGCAGCTCGCTGCGGAAGATGACCTCGCGGGGCACTTTGAAGTTCGCCAGCCGCTCGCGGGCGAAGCGGATCATCTCGCGTGGGTCGGGTTGTGCGTCGGGCTTGGGCACAATCACAGCGACGGGCACTTCGCCGCGCTCCGGGTCAGGCTTGCCAATCACTGCGCACATCGCCACCGCAGGATGCTCCATCAGCACGCGCTCCACCTCGCTGGGGTACACATTGATGCCGCCGACAATAATCATGTCCTTTTTGCGATCGACGATGTAGAGGTAGCCGTCCGCGTCGAACATGCCCATATCGCCCGTGTGATACCAGCCGTTGCGCATCGCTTCGGCGGTCGCTTCGGGGTTGTTGTAGTAGCCCAGCATCACATTGCGCCCGCGCACCACGATTTCGCCAATTTCGCCCGGAGGCAGTTCCTGATCGTTGTCGTCGAAGATTTTGATTTCCACGCCAGGCAGGGGGATACCGACGGAGCCGATTTTGCGCGCGCCTTTGTGCGGCGGCGGGTTCACGCTGGTGACGGGAGCGCACTCGGTCGGACCGTCGCCTTCCAGAATGGCGCAGCCGAACCGCGATTCGAAGGCGCGTTGCACGGGTTCGGGCATCGGCGCGCCGCCCGACACGCAGTATCGGAGCGCGCTCAGGTCATACTCGCGCTCGGTAGGCACATGCAGAATCGCCGCGTACATTGCGGGCACGCCCGGAAAGAGGGTGATGCGATGGCGCTCCATCGCCTCCAGCGCCTGCTGGGGCATGAACCGTTCCATCAGCACGCTCGTCCCACCCAGCCACAGACAGAAGTTCATACACACCGTCTGCCCGAACGAATGGAACAGGGGCAGTACGGTCAGGAATCGCTCGTCGGGGCTTAGCTCCAGCAATCCCTGACACGCCTCGATGTCGAACAGGATGTTGTCGCTGGAGAGCATGACGCCTTTGGGGAACCCTGTCGTGCCTGAGGTGTAGATGAACACCACGGGGTCGTGAACGCCGACGGGCGCGGGGGGCAGCGGCTCGCCTGAAGGTTTCATGAGGCTATCGAACGGACGCACGCCGTCGGGCAACTCGCCCTCCGCGCCGACCACCAGCACGGTCTGCATACTGGGGACTTCGGGCTTGGCTTGTAGCACCGTCTCCAGCGTCATCGGGAAGGTGATGGACGCCTTCACGCCCGCGTCGCGCCAGATGTAGGCGATTTCGGGCGCTTTCAGCAGCGGGTTCACGGGCACAACAATCGCGCCCAACCTGCCCAGTGCATGGTAGGCAATTACAAACTGGGGCAGGTTCGGCAGCATGATGCCCACACGATCGCCTGCCTGAATACCTAATTCCTCTTTCAGCCCACGCGCGAAGGCGTTCACCGCGCCCCACAACTGCGCGTAGGGGATTGTATGCTCTCGGAAAATCAGCGCGGGTTTTTCGGGATGTCGCGCCGCGCCGCGCTCGATAATTTCGTACAGTAGCATCTTCGTTCGCCTCCCGAAGAGGCGTGTTTCGACGCGCAGGCGGCGATTCCTGTCGGCTGGGTCAGTCAAGCTTCTGTTCGAACGCTTCGAGGCTGGGCGCCAGCGCGGCTTCGGCGTTGAGCGACTCCAGCAGTTCAAGGGATTCGATCTGTTCCAGCCGCTCCTGCAGGCGGCGGGCATCCTCGCCAAACCGCGCCTGCAACACGCGCACGATGGCGCGTTTCATGCTCCAGAGCGCCTGTTGCACGCCATGCTGAAACCCATGCTGCAGCCCCTGCTGGACGCCTATTTGCACACCCCGTTACAGCCCAAGCTCGTAACCCGCAAACAGACCTTACGCCTCCACAGGCGTGCGCAAGGCAATTAGCAAACTTTGACTGCACAGGTTGGTATCATATTTCCACCCTGCGCGGTAATCGATAGCCATGCCATGCATCAAACAGCAGCAGGAACGCGCCCTGCACCATCACCGCCCAGCCGAAGCCGTGCAGCATGCGATTCGCGGGATCCCACAGCGTCAATCCCACCCCGACGAGAATATAGCCGACATCCAGCACGGCGTTCATCCACAGCAGGCGCACCAGCTGGCGCATCCACTGGCGCTGGGTCGCGGCGTCGGCGTTCTGCTGGGCTTTACGCCGCACGCCGCGCTGCGCGAACAGCGCAATCAGCGCGTTAATCACCGCCCATGCGACGGTCATCCCGCCGAACGCGCGCACCCACTCGCGCGTGGAGAGCATCATCGGCGCGCCCGCGCCGAAACTCAGCCCCGCCCAGAAGAGCAGCTGCGTCATCATCCGCGCCTGATACCGCAGAAACGGCACGCCCGTAGTGTACCCCTGCAGGAGACCGCGCCCGACCCGCGAATTGGGGCGTGGAGGTTGGTATGCGCTATTCACAACTGGTTGCGAAGTTCACACTGGACGCGATTGACGAGCTGATGCGCTACGCGAAGGCGGTTCCCGAAGATAAACTAATACCAAATGTGCAGTCAAAGTTCGCAAATCGCCGACGCCTGTAGCCCTCACCCCCTTTGTCCCCCCTTAAAGGGGTAGGTTTTTTTCGCGTCCTGCTTGAAGAGAAGACGGCTGAAGCCGTTCCTACAACACAAAGCCAGCCTACGCTGGCTATAGCCGACGAAGGTCGGCTTCGTTTGATAGGAACGGCTTCAGCCGTCGTGTGAA
>JBBIQK010000037.1:0-28760 GCA_037442365.1 Armatimonadota bacterium
GCGCGCGTTCCCACCCCAGGCATGCGGCGACCAGCGCGTGCGCCTCGCGCAGCGCGTCGTCTATCCCCGCCGCCTGCAGATGCGCCTGCGCCCACTGCACCGCCTGCTGCGCCGTCATCGGAGCGGTATAATACCCCTGCTTCGGCAAACGAGTTCGCGGCGGCTGAATGCACGGGAAGTCGGTGCAAATCCGACGCTGACGCGCAGCGGTAACTGGGGACGAACGCGACACGATGCCACTGGCTTCGGCTGGGAAGGCGTCGCCAGTAGGACGAACCAGAAGCCCGAAGACCGATTCAGCCGTGTCTCGCTCGTTTCGCCTCGCGGGTTGGGCGAAAGAGCGCGCGCCAACGCTTCCCTGCGGCTGGAGAGACCGCCAGCGGCAGGAACCGTTGCGCAGCCTTCGTCCCGACCACAGAGCGCTACGCTATGTGGAGGGTACGATGATGCAGAACCTATCAATAATCCGCCGCAAACGCGGCTTCACGCTCATCGAGTTGCTGGTCGTGATTGCGATTGTCGCCATTCTGGCGGCAATCCTGTTCCCTGTGTTTGCTCAGGCGCGCGAGAAGGCGCGTCAGACCTCGTGCCTGAATAACCTGCGCCAGATTGGAACGGCAGGCTTGATGTACGCCCAGGACTACGACGAGCGGCTGTTCCCCATCGCCTACGACGACTGGACGCACTACTGGTGGGGCTATGTCGACCGTCAGAGCCAGCGGCTGGACACGCGGCGTAGTTTCCTGTATCCGTATATGCGCAACGCGGAGATTCAGGCGTGCCCGTCGTTCCGCGAGAGCCGCGCCTATCAGTACGGGCTGCTGGGCTACGGCTACAACTATGGGTATCTTAGCCCGATGCAGCCGCCGAGCTACACGCCGATTGCGGTCGCGCTGGCGCAGATCAATGCCCCCGCTGAGACCGCATGGCTTGCGGATTCGGCGCAGTGGCGCACCTGGGGCGAGGGCGCGCCTGCGTTCGAAGGCACAGGCTTCCTCGAGCCGCCGTCCTACAACAACCCTACCTTTCACGGGCGACACAACGGGATGGGCAATGTGCTGTGGTGCGACGGGCACGCGAAGGCGTTCAAGCCTGCCCTGCGCCCAGAGCCTGCCTACGAGCCGCAACGCCGCTACACGCTGGGCGACATCGACCGCGACGGCAACCCTACTACCGACGAGCTGATGGATCTGCAGTAGCGGCTACTCCAGCGTCCAGCGGTTCTCATGGCGTGTGAGCGTCAGTAGCGTTGCGCCCTTGCAAAACGGGGGCGCATGGCTGAGCCACACGCCGTTCACCTGTTCAGGCGCGTCGGTGGGTGTATGCGAGTGCCCGCCGAGAATCACATCGAGTTCAGGGCACGCCTCCGCCAGCAGACAATCCTGCGTGTAGCCGATATGGGTGAGCGCAATCAGCAGGTCGGCTTCGGGGCGCAGGCGCGGAACCCATTCACGGGCGACGGTCAGCGGCGGGTCGAACAGGTACGCGCTGAGCGCGGCGACTCGCATGCGCGGGGTTACCATCGGCACGGTCAGCCCCAGCACGGCGACTCGCACGCCCTGATGCTCCGTGCGCCAGACGGGTTGCACGGGGATGGGCGCGTCGGGATGTTTCGGGCGCAGGTTCGCGCAGAGCAGCGGGCACGGTGCGCCGCGCGTCTTCGCCACAAACCCCGCCGCCGTCAGATGGAACTCGCGGTTGCCTATCGTCGCCGCGTCGTAGCCCGCACGGCGCATCCACTCCCACGCCGACTCAGGACGCAACGGCACGGCGATATTGCCTGCGCGGATTGCGTCGCCCGAATCGAGCAGCAGCGCGTGATGCTGGGTTTTTAATGCGTGCAGACGGCTCACAAACGCCTCGCTCCAGCGGTTATGCGCGTCGCTGGTGTGCAGGAGCGTGAGTCTCATCGGCAGGCATCCATCCATGCGCGAACGGTCGCGACGGGGTCGGCGGCGCGCATCAGCGTCTCGCCCGCCAGAATCGCCTGCACGCCCGCCGCGTGCAGGCGTTGCACATCGTCGGCGGTCTCGATGCCGCTCTCGCTCACGCGCGTCGCCTCGTCGGGGAAGTAGCGCAGCAGCCGCAGGGTCGTCTCCAGCGACACTTCGAAGGTGCGCAGGTCGCGATTGTTCACGCCAATCAGCGTCGCGCCCGCCAGCGCGGCGGTTTCCAGCTCCCACTCGTCATGCACTTCGACGAGCGCGTCCATCCCCAGCGATTCGGCAAGGGCGCGCAGGTCGTGCAGGTGGGCGCGGTCGGGCACGGCGGCGACAATCAGCAGAATCGCATCCGCGCCGAGCGCGCGGCTCTCGTACACCTGGTACGCGTCGATGAGGAAGTCCTTGCGCAGGGCGGGCAGAGGGGTGTGGACGCGCGCCTGCGTCAGATATTCGGGCTTGCCCTGAAAGTATGGCTCGTCGGTCAGCACGCTGAGCGCGTCCGCGCCCGCCTCATGGTACTGTGCGGCAATCCGCAACGGGTCAAAATCCTCGCGGATGACGCCCTTACTGGGCGAGGCGCGCTTGATTTCGGCAATCAACGCGATGGGGTTTTGTGTCTGGCGCAGGGCGTGATGGAAGCCGCGTGGGGGCGCTGCGTCTGCCAGGCGCGCCTTCAGCTCGGTCAGGGGAACAGCGCGCCGCCGCGACTCTATCTCTTCGCGCTTGGTCTCCAGAATCCGATGCAGGACGCTCACGGAGGTGAAATATTATGGAGCCGACAGTGGGACTCGAACCCACGACCTGCGCATTACGAGTGCGCCGCTCTACCGCTGAGCTATGTCGGCGTCTGGGAAAAGAGTATACCCAATCTTAGCCGCAGCACGAGCAACCGCCGCAGCCCGCGCCCGGCGTGCCCATCTCATCCTCTGTCTGGAACGACGAGCCGCAGCCGCAGCCGTTGACAGCGTTCGGGTTGTCGATCTTGAACCCGCCGCCGAACATATCCTCCACATAGTCGATGCACGAGCCGTCCATGTAGCGGATGCTCAGGCTGTCAATATAGATTTTGACGCCGTGCGAATCGAACACGAGGTCGGTCGCTTCGGGTTCTGCGTCGTCAATCGCCATCTGGTACTGCAGCCCGCTGCAGCCGCCGCCAGCAACCCAGACGCGAAGCCCCGCGTTCTGAATACCCGATTCGTCCAGTAAAGTTTTCAACTCATGCGCCGCGCGTTCCGATAGCGTGATTGCCATAGCGTCCTCCAGTGTCGGAAATTATACCCGATAATCTCTCTAAAGCGACGCGACTATGGAACAACCCCGACAGATGGGCGTTGGAGGTTAATATGCGCTGGCTACGCGGAATGACGATGGTGGAGTTGTTATCGCTGGCGGTGATGAGTGTGGCTGTGCTGGCGGCGTTTTCGCCGCGCGTGTCGCATCACCTGCCGCGCGACCCGGAGGCGCGCCTGCGTGTGGTGCTGGCAGAGACACGCCATGCGATACTTGTGTTCTATCACGATACTGGCGTTTACCCGACCGACCTGAGCGACCTGGCGGCAACCGAAGGACCCCAGTTCGGGCTGGACCGATGGGGGCGTCCCAGCTTGATGAATCCAGAGTATTACCGCGGTCCGTACATGAGCGAGGTTCCGCGCTGTCCCATCTCTGGCGAGGAGCTGGACTACTACTGCGACCCCAAAACGGGCGCGATGAAGGTACGCTCCCCAGCAGAGGGCGTCGGCAGCGATGGGCGTCCTTACCGCGAATGGTGAGCCGCCGTGATTCGGGCGCGTCGCCACAAGCGGCGCGCCCACAGCACGCCCAGCGCCAATCCCACGCTGCCACCGACCCCCATTCCTACGATGTCGCCGACCAGAAACCCCAGCCAACCCAATAGCGCCGTCGGCAGTACCAGCGCGAACAGGTAGACCGCCCACAAGCCAACCAGCATCCCCACGACCATGCCCACCATCGCGCCGGGGATGCAGCCGATGATGCCGAACGGTAGCCCCAGCAGGAACCCTGCCACCAGCCCCAGCCCCGCGAACAGCCCCGATAACGCCTGCGCCCACGAGGGGAGCGCGCGCGTGGACGCCTGCACACGAGACACCCGCTGCTGATAGCCCGCGCGCATCTGCGCGTAGGGGTCGTTGGGCTGCATGCGTGGAGCGCTGGGCGCGTGCGGCGTCGCCTGTGTCCGCGTCGATTGCGGCGCACGGAGCTGGTCGTACCGCTGGCGCGATTCGGGGTCGCGCAGCAACTCGTAGGCGGTGTTAATCCGCTTCATTCGCTCTTCGTACTCGGCGGCGCGTCCGGTGGGCGCGCGGTCCGGGTGATACCGCCGCGCCAGGGCAAGGTACGCCTGACGAATCGCCTCCGCCGACGCGCCCGGCGACACCCCCAGCTCGCGATAGGCGTCCAGTTTCGGGTCGATGCGCATCCCCCATATTTTAACCCATGACGCCCCCTCACGCCACAGGCTCCACGAGCATCAGGCGGTAAAGGGGCGTCGTATCGAACCGAAACTCCAGCGACAGCAACACGCGATAGTCGGAGCCGCGCCACACGAGCGTGGTACCATCAGGCAAACTCACAGTGGGCGCGACGGCAATCGCCCAGAGCGGGCGCGGCAGCGCGTCCAGTTGCTCCGCACTGAACCGCCAGCGCAGAAGCCCAATCGGCGGCTGGAAAAACAGCCCGCGATAAAACTGCACGCCCACACGAAACGACTCCCCATAGCGGCGCAGCCAGTGGTTCAAGCACTCATGCAGAATCACGGCGTCTCCTCCTCCCGTTCGCGGAACACGAACAGCAACTGCGCATCGCGCTTGAGAAACGGCTTCAGGCGGGCGTAGCCCTGCGCTTTCAGGCGCGTTGGGTCGGCGGGATTGAGCGGCGCAGGCGACGATACCTGCAGCCAGCCAATCCGAAAGCCCGTCCATGCGCCCAGTTCGCGATAGAGCGTCGCGCCCATCTCGCCCGCCACAATCTCCAGCGCGCCCAGATTCAGCGTCGCCAGCAGGTCGGCGTCGCTCGTGGCGAGGTAGTCGGGTTCAATCGCATAGCGCAGCGCGGGCAGCATCTCGTCAATCAGCGCGTCAATTTCCGAGTCGTACTCGTTCGTCGTCAGGCGCAGTTTGCGCTTCACATCGGCGCGGGATACGGTGAGCATCGCGGGTCGCTCCTACGGCTTCGTGGTCTCCTGCCAGTGCGCCAGCGTCTGCCGCAGGCTCAGCAGCGCGTCGCGCACATCGTCCAGCGCGAGTTCGAGCCGCTCGTAGCTCGCTTCGGTGCGGGCGACGCTCTGGCGCAGGTAGGCGATGAACTCGTCGGTAATTGCCTGCTCCTGCCGTTGCGCCGCCTCGACCAGCTTGTCCATCCGCCCAAGAATCTGGCGGGTGAGCAAAAACGCCCAGCCCACCAGTGCGCTAATCACGGGAATCAGTTGCGTCCAGTCCATCATGTGCCTCCGTCATGGGTTCCAGCGTTCCAGTCGGTACAGCACCATCTGGCGCAGGGCGTTTTCGACCTGCTCGATGGTCTGCACGGGCAGGCGTAGACGCAGGGCGAGCGCGTCGCGTTGATGCGCGGGTAGGCGCAGGGCGCGTTCGTCCAGCCATTGGCGCAGCGTCGGCTTGATTGCCTGCCACGCCCAGCGAAGAAGAGTCTGTCGCATAATCGTTCACCTCCTCGATCTGGAGCAAGGGGCACGCGCGGATGGCGTCCGTCAGTGTGCGCGCGTCCAGCTCCACAAACGCAGGCGCGTTGGGGAACCAGACACCCCCCTTGCGGTAGCCGCGAAAGACAGGATGCGGCACAGCAGAGACGCGGTAGCGTCGCATGGCTTCACCACAAGGGGGGATACGACGCGGAATCGCCGTCAACAGCCGACGGGCGTCGGCGAAAGAGGCGCTCATAGAAGCGCCTTTGGGCTACTGGAGTACGGAAGTTCCGCTTCCGTACTCCACGCAAAGGCGCTCAGTCGACGGTTTCGTGTGTGAAGCCGTCGTAGACGGGCAGGAAATCCCGCCACGCCTCGCGCGAGATGGCTTTGGCATACTGCGTCAGGCTGAGATAGGGCACGAAGTTGGGGCGGCGCGGCTTGCGCGCGAGCTTCATGCCCGCCTGAGTGGGCGTGCGGTCGCCCTTGATGAGGTTGCACCGCCTGCAGCACGCCACGAGGTTCTCCCATGTGTCGCCGCCGCCCATGCTGCGCGGCACCACATGGTCCACCGTCAGGTCGCGCGACACATGCCCGCAATACTGGCAGGTGTAGTTGTCGCGCGCCAGAATCGCGCGGCGGCTCACGCGCACTTGCGGCAGCGGACGCTTCACCAGATAGCGCAAACGCACCACCGACGGCGCTTCGAAGCCCCCCGACACCGTGCGTACATAATGCCCGTTCGTCAGCACCACTTCCGCCTTCCCCGTGAGCACCATGTTCACGGCGCGGCGCATCGTGCAGATATTGAGCGGCTCAAAGTTCTGGTTCAGAACGAGTACCTCAGCCATAGCGGCGCAGCCTCCTTGAACCCCCTAATAAAACAGGGGAGCCATACGCACAGACCCGCGCAGGCTCCCCAGCTCGACACGCGCCCAAAGACGCGGCAACGGTAGCGCCCGCGTGTGCCGAACCAGGAGCCTGTGCTCCAGCGCTCACAATCGTATCCGTTCAGTCCGTGCGTCAGCATCATCTATATTATAGCCCATGTTGCGCCGTAAATTCAAGCGCTACACAGGTATACTACCTTCGGGAGGAAAGAGTTCCGATGAACGGTGCACAGATGCACCTGATGCTGAACCATCTGCCCGTCATGGGCGCGCTGTTTGCCATGCTGTTGCTCGGATGGAGCCTGATTCGGCGGAGCGCGGAGGTGCAGAAACTGGCACTGGCGGTGGCGCTGCTGGCGGGACTGAGTAGCGCGCCTGCCTATTTGACGGGCGAGCCTGCCGAGCATGTGATCGAAAATCTTCCTGGCATCGACAAAGCCTACATCGAGGAACACGAGTCGATGGGCAAGTTTGCGCTGTGGTGTGGGATTGCGTTGGGCGTTGTCGCCGCGATTGCACTGGGCGCAGGCGTCAGAAACCCGCGCTGGCTCACTGCGGGCGTCGCGATGACCCTGCTGGTGAGTCTCTTCGTGTCGGGCGTGATGGGCTACACGGCGCATCTGGGCGGGCAAATCCGCCATCCTGAGATTCGAAGCGGCGGCGCGCCCCCCACGGCACAGGAGCAGGGGAGCGAATTGAAAGGCGAGTTGCACGAGGACTGACGCGCAGGTACACTATTGCCGATGTCCTACTTGATGCGAACGGAGATTGGCGAGCAGCCCGAAGTGCTGCGACACATCGCGGACGAGGAGTGGCGCACGATTCAGACCGTCGCCCAGCAAATACGCGACCAGGGGATTCATGCGGTGTTCCTTGCCGCGCGGGGCACTTCGGACAACGCCGCCGCCTACTTCAAGTACCTGTTCGAGATTCAGAACGGTCTCCCTTGCGGGCTGGCGGCGCCGTCGGTGGTGACCCTGTATCGAGCGCAGTTGAATCTGCACAACGCGCTGGTGGTCGGCATCTCACAGTCGGGGCAGGCGCCCGATGTGGTGGAATACCTCGCGTACGCGCGGGCGAACGGCGCCCTGACCCTCAGCCTCACCAACGACCCCGAATCGCCCTTAGCCAGCGCCAGCCATTTCACCCTGCTGCTGCGCGCAGGCGCGGAGCGGAGCGTCGCCGCGACCAAGACCTACACGGGTACGCTGGCGTGTATTTACCTGCTCTCGGAAGCCCTTCGCGGTCAGCGCGACGCCCCGCAGCGACTCCATCACGCCGCCGCTCTGATTGAGCAAGTGCTGCAAATCGAGCCGCGCGTGCAGGAGATCGCCGACCGCTACCGCTACATGCGCGAGTGCGTCGCGCTGGCGCGCGGAATCAATCAGGCGACCGCGCAGGAGACCGCGCTGAAACTGATTGAGACCTGCTATGTGATGTGCAAGGCGTACTCCGTCGCCGACTTCATGCACGGTCCGTTCGCGCTGATTGAGCCGGGCTTTCCGTGCTTGCTGTTTGCGCCCGATGGGGCGACCTTCGCGACCGCGCTGGAGAGCGCGTCCAAACTGCGCACAGGCGGCGCGGAGACCGTCACATTCGCCAGCAACGAGGAGATACTGCGCCTTGCACGCACGCCCGTGCCGATGCCTGCAGGCGTGCCCGAAATGCTGTCGCCCATCGTGTACGCGGTCGCGGGACAGTTGTTCGCCTATCACCTCGCGCTGGCGCGCGACCTGAACCCCGACCAGCCCCGCGGCTTGCAAAAGGTCACAAGGACGCTGTAGCCGATGGAAATCCTGCGCACCATCGATTCGGTTCGGCAGTGGGTACGGGCGCAACGCGCGGCGGGACGCCCCATCCATTTCGTGCCCACGATGGGCTATTTCCATGAGGGACATCTGAGCCTGATGCGCCGCGCCCGCGCGGACGGCGGCGCAGTGATTGTGAGCATCTTCGTCAACCCGCTGCAGTTCGGACCCCGCGAAGACCTCGAACGCTACCCGCGCGACTTCGAGCGCGACCGCCAGATGGCAGAGTCGGTCGGCGTGGAGGCGATTTTCTACCCCGAAGTCGCCGAGATGTACCCTGCAGGCTACCAGACCGAAGTGCGCGTCAGGGAACTTTCGCAGCCCCTGTGCGGCAGATCGCGTCCGGGGCACTTCGAGGGCGTGGCGACGGTGGTGTTGAAACTGTTCAACATCGTCGCGCCCGACCGCGCTTACTTTGGGATGAAGGACTACCAGCAGCTGCGCATCATCCAGCAGCTGGTGCGCGATATGAACCTACCCATCGAGATTGTGCCCTGCCCGATTGTGCGCGAGGCGGACGGGCTGGCGATGTCGTCGCGGAATGTGTATCTGACGCCTGAGGAACGCGCGGCGGCGACGGTGCTGTATCGGAGCCTGCAGTGGGCGCAGGTGCAATATGCAGCAGGCGAACGCGACGCCGTCAAACTCCGCGCAGGCGTCGCCCAGCAGATTGCCGCCGAACCGCTGGCGCGCATCGATTATGTGGAAGTGGTGGACGCTGAGACGCTGCAGCCGATAGAGCGCATTGAGCGTCCCGCGTTGGTGGCGCTGGCGGTCTTCTTCGGCAAGGCGCGCCTGATTGACAACTGCTTGCTGGGGGATTGAGACCCTCGGTGCAGGCACAGTGTGTGAGGTTGCCCAGTAATCGCGTGTGAGTTGGTTCCCCCTGCAGATAGGGGGAACCAACTTCAAGGTTCGCCTTAGCGGTTGGTAGAGGGCACTTCGACCCAGCGTCGCTCGTTGGCGGAGATTTCCACCGCCTCCAGCACCGCCTGACAGCGCAGCCCGTCGTAAAAACTCGGCGAGAGCTGTTCGCCCTTGCTGATGGCGTCCAGCGCGTCGCGCACCAGGTGCGTGAAGGTATGCTCGTAGCCGATGATGTGTCCGGGCGGCCACCACGCACTGATGTAGGGGTGTACGCTCTCGGTCACCTGAATCGTGCGGAAGCCGCGCGTGCCCGCAGGGTCCGTCTCCAGATACAGCTCCAGCTCGTTCATCCGCTCCAGGTTGAACACAAGGCTGCCCTTTGAGCCGTTGACTTCGAAGCGGTTGTAGTTTTTGCGTCCGAGCGCGAAGCGGGTCGCCTCGAAAGTGCCAATCGCGCCGTTGCGGAACCGCGCGAGGAACATCGCCGCGTCGTCGACGGTGACCTCGCCCATCTGCGTGCTGGCAGTGCCGCCCAGTCGGTCGTCCGACTCCGCCTGAAGCGGTCGCTGCTTGATGAAGGTGTGCATCATACCGCACACTTCCGTGATGTCGCCCACGAGCATGTGCGCGAGGTCGATGATGTGCGCGTTCAGGTCGCCATGCACGCCCGATCCAGCAATCGGCTTCTGCAAGCGCCAGACCAGCGGGAAGTTCGGGTCGACGATCCAGTCCTGCAGGTAGGTGGCGCGGAAGTGGTAAATCTCGCCGAGCACGCCGTCGCGGATGAGCTGCTGGGCATACGCGACGGCGGGCGCTTTGCGGTAGTTAAAAAACACGCCGTGCTTGACGCCGTTTTGCTCAACGGCTTCGACCATCGCGCGCGCTTCGACGAGGGTGTTCGCCAGCGGTTTCTCACACAGCACGATTTTGCCGTGCCTCGCCGCTTCGATAGAGATGGGCGCGTGCAGGTTGCCCGGCGTCGACACATCGATAAGGTCGATGTCTTCACGGGCGACGACCTGTTGCCAGTCGGTGGCGTACTCTTCGAAGCCGTACTTTTCGGCGGCGGCGCGCACACGCGACTCGTTGCGCCCGCAGATGACTTTCAGCACAGGTTCAATCTCCAGCTCCGGGAAGAAGCGACTCACCTGACGGTAGGCGTTGCTGTGCGCCTTGCCCATGAACTGATAGCCAATCAGCGCGACATTCAGTTTGCGTTTCGCCATAGGATGCCTCCTTTGAAGGGCTGGGGCGCGCACGCCCCAGCCAAACGGTGTGCGGCTCAGCGCGGCACGGGACGCGCGGCGGGTGGACGCGGCGCGCCCTGCGGCGGCGCAGCGGCGGTCGGGTCAAACGGCTTGACGATGGTGTTGGTGATGCGCGCCTTCGCCTGCAGCTGACGCACATACTCGCCGATTTGCAGCCGTACCGCCTGCTCGCGCAGCTCCTGTTTCTCTTCGGGCGACGCTTGCGACCCGGTGCGCTCCTTGCGAATAATCATAATACTGCCCATCATTTTGAACGGCTCGGAGATTTCGCCGGGCTGCATCGCCTGCAGTTTCTGGCGCAGGTCGGGCACGATGAAGTTTATGTTCTGCCAGTTCATCTTGCCGCCGCGGTCTTTGCTGAACGGGTCTTCGGAGTATTCCTTCACCGCTTCGGCGAAATCCAGCCCCTCGCGAATCTTCTGGTAGGCTTCCTGCGCTTTCGCTTCGGCGGCGGGGGTGTTCTCTTCCTGTTGCTCCGGTGTGTTGCCCTGAATGCGGATTACAATCTGGCTGTATTCCACGAAGTCGTCGAGGTTCACCTGTCGCTCGACGAGCTTTTCGACCAGCATCTGGGTGCGGATTCGAGCGAACAGGCGGCTTGGGGGGAACTGGTTGCGCTTGAGAAAGTCGTCGAGGCTCATGCCAGGGGGTACCTGCGCTTCGGCGTTCTGGAGTTGCTGCTTGTAGCGCGCCTCCACTTCCTGATTGGAGACCGAGATGCGCTGCGCCCGCGCCTCCTGCTCCACCACACGCTCCAGAATCAGCTCCTCGATGGCGGTGGCGGCGAACCACTCGTAGCTCATCTGGATCAGTTCACGGGCGCGGATTGGCTCGCCGTTCACCGTCGCCACGACGGTATCGCCTGCAGGGAGCGGTTTCGGGCGGTATTCGGCAGGCACGGCTGGTCGCTGGGATTGCCGTTGTTGCTGCTGTCGCTGTTGGGTCTGTTGCCGTTGCTGCTGTTGGGTTTGCTGGCGTTGCTGTTGTTGTGTCTGCTGCCGCTGCTGGGTTTGTTTCTGCTGTTGCTGCTGTGTATTTTGCTTCTGTTGCGTTTGCAATGCGCCGCCCGCGAGCGGGCTAAGCGCAAGTACTATTCCAAACATGCTTGCTATGCCAGTCGTATATCTCATGAGTTGCCTCCTGTACGGGGTGAGAGATTCGACGCCTGCCTGAGGTGTTCCTGCAACGGTTCGCGCATGTTTGCCTGAAAAATCAGCGTTCCGAGCGCGATGGTCGCCAGCGGCGCGCCGCCCAGAAACGCTATCAGGGCAACGCCCGCAACAGCCGCCCCTGTGAAGGGGGGCATCGTGAACCTCCTGCGTCGGCGTGCAGACGCGCTTCCCAGCAGCCACACACCCAGAATCGCCGCCTGCCAGCCTGCGTGTGCGCCGAGCTGGGGCGTCACAAGCGTCGGGACGCCGCTCAGCCAGAGCGCGAGCAGACACAGCCCTGCCAGCGCGCCGCCCGTCAGTGCAAGGTCGGCGTTCGACGCGCGGCGCACGACGCGCACGAGCCGATTCTGCAGGCTCAGGCGCACGCGCCGCCGCTCCAGATGCTCACGGCGCAGGAGCCAGCCGCCCAGCGCGAGCGCGCTCGCCGTCGCGCCCCAGCCCAGCGCAGGCGTCTGACCTTTCCAGCCGAGCCAGAGCGCGAGCGCGCCCATCAGCAGCGCCGCGCCCAGCGGGTTGCCCTCGATGTGCAGCCACGCACGAACAACAATCAGTCCCCACAGCAGCGCGAGCGTCCCGTACAGTACGCCGATTCCATCCGCCGACGCGCCGTGCCCCAGTGCGCCCAGCCGCGCCCACACGCCGCCGCTCAGCGAGTCCAGCAGCAGCGCAATCAGCCCCAGCCCCGCCACAACGCCCTGTCCGACAGCGCGCGTATCGAGCGCGTGCATCAGGCGCAGCAGCCCAGCGCTTGCGAACAGGGTGAGCGCAGCTTGCAGCGGCAGGCTCGCTTCAGGCGCAAGCGCGGGCGCGAAGCTCGCCACACTCAGCGCCAGCGTCCAGCCGCCCGTATCGCCCAGCCAGCGCAGGCGTCCCGATGCGCCCCGCCCGCGCGCCACAAGCGACCATACGCCCAGCGCCAGCCACGCCGCCCACACTACGCTTGCCACTGCGCCCGATTCTACCCGCTACCGATTCGGCTGCCACTTCACATGCCCGTCCGCATAAATCACCATCCGCCCATCAGGGAGGGCAAGGTAGCCGACGACAGTCGTCGCAGGCGACTGTATCCCCCCCAGCGAGTCGCCATCCAGCATGTAGCGGAAGGCGAACGCACCGTCGACTTCGAAGGCGTTCATATCCTTCAAGTAGGGCAAGATTACCTGCGCCACTCCTTCGTCGCCGAAGTTGGGCGGGAACATCTCGTCGTAGTCCACCGCGTACATCAATAGCGCCTTGCTAATCCTCTGCGCCTGTTGGTAATATACCTCGCGTGCGGCGCGTTGTTCCGTCTCGCGAATGGTCCCTTTGCCGACGCGCCGAATTTCGCGGTAGAACGCCGCGCCGTGCGCCATATACAGAATCGCATCGCCCTTCGGAGAAACCGCCGCCAGCGCAGAGTCGGACGCCAGCAGAGTCGCCTGGTCGCCCTCGTGCAGCCATGTCATGGCGGTTTCGGCAGGCGCGCCCTGATACTGCAGGGTCTGGCGCGTGCTACGGGTGTACAACGGAGTCCGTTCGCTCCGTCGGTAATAACGGGCTTGCTGGCGGTCTACTGACTGCGTCCGATTCGCACGCAGGTTCCAGAGGGAATAGGAGGGTTCGGTTGGAGACTTCGGGGCGCCTGTCTCAGCCTCAAACACGGGCGCGTCAATCGAAGGAACCAGCAGCTGCTTGCCGTCTTCGTACCAGTAGCCAAGATCGTCCCTGTCCGCCGAGTAGAACGCCCATGGATTGACCCCTTTGGGCACTGGTTGCATCGCCGCCAGCAGTCCGTCCTTACCGACAGGCGCATAGTACTGCTCGCTCACATACTCAGAGTCGGCGACCAGCAGATAGCCAATCTCTTCAGCAGGCGGCGCGAGCAGCCATACTTCCCGATATTCACCCAGCAGAGTCGCCCGTCCGCCCAGCGGCGCTACATACGCCGTCCACAGATCAACGCTTTGCGCCTCGCCTGGCATCCGCACGGCAAAGAGGCACAGCGCCGAGTTGCCTGTAAACGACGCTTGGAAATCGCGACGGGGGTTCAGGTCCAGATTGGTCTGCTTCGACTCCCACAGCACGCTCAGGCGGCGGGTCTTGCGGCACCACAGCAGCACACGATGGCGCATAACGGCGTCTTCGAGGGTTGGGGTCTCCGTGCGCAGCGCAGTCTGGAACAGCACCGCATACTCGCTGTTGGGCGACCACTTGATGCGGCGAATGAACGGTTGCGCGACAAACTCCGGCGGCGTCAGCAGGTAGCCGCTTTGCTCGCCGACAAGCGTCGCTACAGGCAGGTTCGTCGTGGGCGTCTCGTCCGCCTGGCGCAGCCACCCCCACGCCAGCAGACATGCAACCATCGTAATCCCCAGAAACGCACACAGTTTCCTCATGCGAATCACCTGGACGAATTATAGCGTATCGGGGAATCGATTCCTGCTAACTTTTGCGGTAAATGTGTTGTACGACGGGGAAATCGCGGAGGTTGTAACGAGGGGCGAGAAGCTTCGTCAATCCGAGACTGCGCAAACACGCTTGCCTGAACCCCCTCCTGCAGGTTCCCCTCGCTTGCGGGGGGGAACCTGCAGGAGGGGGTATCTATGCGCTATGACCGCTCAGTTGGCGTCAGCGTCGCCCACGCTCCGGGCGCGTTCACACGCCCACTGGCTCGCGCGCCGCGCCCGCCGCGCTCCATGCGCGCTCGTGCTGCAGCACATAGTCAGCGACCTGTCGGCGCAACGCCATCGTGTTCGGCTCTGCCGTGCGTCGCATGTAGCGCTTGAGCGCGGTGAGCAGAATCTGCGCCATGTCGCCCTCCGCGAAGCTGTGAATGGCGCGTCGGGCATGCGCCTCAATCGCGTCCATCGCGTCGTAGGCGAACACGCGCGTCATCGCCAGCGGCAGCGTGATGTCGTAGCCGCGCGCCTGCAGCTTGCGCGTGCGCAGGTACGCGCTCTCCATCGCATAGAGCTGTATCAGGCAGTCCGCCAGATGCCCCACAATCTCCTGTTTCTCCTCCAGCTCCGTGCCCACCTGCTCGGCTGCCATGCCCGCGACTGCCAGCACTGCTTTCTTGGCGTTGGCGATGTAGCGCTCGATGGCGTCCAGCGGGTCTACAGGGTCGGGCGTCGGCATCTGCGGGGTGTTCAGCTCCGCGCGAATCGCGCCAATCGCCTCCATCAGCCCGGGCAGCTTGCCCTTGAACGCGCGGCGCATCAGCTGATCCAGCATCAGCAGGCGGTTGATTTCGTTCGTACCCTCGAAGATGCGGTTGATGCGGCTGTCGCGGTAGATTTGCGCGGCGGGGAACTCCTCCGTGTAGCCGAAGCCGCCGTGAATCTGCATCGTCTCGTCCGCCACATAGTCCAGCACCTCCGAGCCGAACACCTTCAGGATGGCGCACTCCACGGGGTATTCCTCGTCCGCCTCGCGGTACTGCGCGTTGGCGTCGGGCGCGAGCGGGTCAATCCCGTGCGTGACCTCTTCCAGCATACCCGCCGTGCGGTAGACCGTGCTTTCCAGCGCGTAGAGCTGAATCGCCATCTCCGCGAGTTTGTGCTTGATCATGCCGAAGTTGGCGATGGGCTGCCCGAACTGCTGGCGGTCTTTGGCGTAGCGGGTCGCAATGGTGAGCGCCTCTTTCGCGCCGCCCAGCGCCGCGGCGGCGAGCTTGAACCGCCCGATATTCAGCACCCCGAACGCCACATGGTGCCCCTTGCCAATCTCGTGCAGCACATTCTCCACAGGTACCTGCGCGTTGTCCAGAATCACGCGGCGCGTGCTGGAGCCTTTGATGCCCAGCTTATGCTCCTCGCGCCCGACCGAAACGCCGGGGAAGGCGCGTTCCACGATAAATGCGGTGAAATTCTCGCCATCGATTTTGGCGAACACGATGAACAGGTCTGCCCAGCCCGCGTTGGTCGTCCACATCTTCTCACCGTTGAGCAGGTAATACTTGCCGTCGGGCGAGAGGGTCGCTTTCGTGCGGGCGGAGAGCGGGTCGGAGCCGCAGTTCGCCTCACTGAGCGAGAAAGCGGCAATCATCTCGCCCGTCGCCAGCTTGGGCAGGTACTTCTGCTTCTGTTCAGGCGTGCCGAAAAACAGGATAGGTAGCGTGCCGATGCCCACATGCGCGCCCCACGAGACGGCGAACGACGCCTGCAGGCTCATCCGCTCGGCAATCAGCGTGCTGGTCGTCTTGGGCAGCGCCAGACCCCCAAACGCTTCGGGCAAATCCGCGCCCAGTAAGCCGAGTTGTCCCGCCTTTTTGAGCAGGCTGACCGTCAAGCCCTCTTCCTGATGTTCAATCGCGTCGTTGCGAGACTGCACCTCGCCGCGCACGAACTCCTCCGCCGCTTGCGCCAGCGCCGCATCTTCCGAAGTGAAGTCTTCTGGGGTGAACACCTGCGATGGCGACACCTCACGCAACAAAAATTCTCCTCCACGCAACGAAATGTTCTTCATGCGTCTCCTCCATCGGTCTATGCTGTCTGGGAGTATACCCCATTTTTTGACTCGTTGTTCGAAGAGCGCCGTCAACTCTACTCTGGGGCAATCAAGGGTTCAGTTGGCTGGGTTATCGAGGTATACTGAGAGTATGACGGTAGCGGAAATGGCGGAGGGTATTCTGAGACTTTCACCCTCAACCCGGCGGCGTCTTGAGCGACACCTGAGCCGCCTGCTCCAGGACGCCAGAGCAGATAAGCGCACTGCTAGGAAACCCATTTCTAAATACTCCGTCCGTTGCGATCCCATCTACTACACATGGCGTGTGAGGCTTGATACCCTGTCGCCCAGTGAGCGCGCGGAGCTATGGAGACTGATTTTAGCGCAATCTCCTGAACTCCTGAATGCCAAGCGTCCTTCTGCGATTCATGACCTCTCCAATCTGACTTTCGAGGACTTCCTGGAGGCGCGTCGAGCCATCTGGCAAGGCGTTAATGAGGAAGAAGAGTAATGATACCAATTGGCAGATCAGAGTTCGTAAATTGCCGACGCCTGTAGCCCTCACCCCCTTTGTCCCCCTCTCCCAACGGGTTGGGAGAGGGGGATAGCGCATCGTGCGCTGCACACACGGCTCCCCTCTCCCGCCGTGCGGGAGAGGGGCTGGGGGTGAGGGCTACAAAGCGCGCGGTTCTGGCTACAGGCGCACGGCAATTACGAAGTTTGACGCACGGATTGGTATGATAGGGGGAGTGCTGGATACCCACGCTTTCGTGTCCTACAGCACGAAGTGCCAGAACACGGCGCCGTAGGTGCGTTTGGGGGTGATTTCAGCGCCGAAGGAGAAGCCCAGTCGCCCGCGCACGCCCGCAAACAGCGAGCCGCCGCGCGGGGTTAGCACGCCCGCCACAAACAGGGTTCCCCGCGCGTCGGAGCGCCACAGGTCAGTTCCCAGCGCAAGACGGAAGTCGCGCCCCGCGCTGTAAATCGCGCCGATACGCACCGTCGGCGCCAGCACGCTCGGATTGCCCTCGGGCGTGCGCCCCTCGAACCGCGCCTGCAGATGTTGCCGCACCAGTCGGAACATGGGACGCTGCACCAATCCGCCGCCAAAATGCCCCGTATTGAGCCACAGCACCTTCGGGTTGCCCAGCGCGCGAATGAGTTTCTCGGTGTCGGCAGTCGGCACGACGATGTCGAAGCGTGCGCCAATCACGAAGGTCTTCTCGCCGTGTTCGGGCGTGAGCAGGTTCAGCGGCTCGATGGGGGCGAGTTCCGCGCGCAGGCGTTCTAAGGTGTACCCCTCGCGGCGCAGGCGCGCCCGCGCGCGAATGGCGAGTATCGAATCCCACAGCACATGCGCCAGATCCGCCCCGCCCAGAATCAGCACCGCGCTGTGCAAACGCGGCTCCGACGCCAGCGCGGTCGCGCCCAGTATCGCGCCAAGACTGATGCCCACCAGCGCGATGCGGTCGGGGTCTGTCTCTGGCTGACGCTGGAGCCAGTCCACTGCGCGACGCACATCCCAGGTCGCCTGCACGCCCGCCTCGCGCAGCAGCGCTACATCGCCTGTCAGAATCAGGTCGCCGCTGCCATAGCCCGGCGGCGTGCGCTGCATATGATAGGGCAGAGTCATCAGGAACACAGCAATCCCATGCCGCGCCAGCTCACGCGCCAGCCCCATCTCCAGCTCGGGGCGGCGGATGCCCAGACTGTGCAGCATCACCACCGTCGGCGCGCGTCCCGTGCGCTCAGCGGGCACGAGCCACCACGCATGCACGGTATTGTTCGCGGGGTAGCGACTGGAGTACGCGCTGGGAAACTCTACACGGTACTCGATATACCCGTTGGCGCGCACGCCTGTCAGCAGGCGCGCGGGGAACACAGGGTCTAACGGGGCGCGGAGGTCTTGACCGAAGCACAGAGCAATCAGGCTGAGCCAGAGCAACCAGCCAAACCATCGCCCCCACCCGCAAAGCATTACCGCCTGCCCTCCTGCGAGCTGCGACTGAGCCACGCGCGCGCGGCGACCACCAGGGTCAGCGCGAGCGTCAGGGCATAGAGCGCCATACCGACGCGCGCCATGACCGCCGCCGTCGCTGTATCCGCCCAATACGCCAGCCAGAACGCCATCAACGCACTCGCCAGCCAGCCTGCTGCTACAAGGTCGCGCATCGCATCAGTGCCTCTCGAATCGCCTCTGTCGGGATATTCGGCGTGAGGCGCGCCTTCCCTATCGCCTCCAGCAACACGATGCTCAGCGAATCGCCCGTGCGCTTCTTGTCATGGCGCATGTGCGTCAGCAGCGCATCGACATCGACGCCTGCAGGCAGGCTCGCGGGCAAGCCCGACGCCTTGATGGTCTCGCGCAGTTCCTGCACGACCTCACTCGACGTAATGCCGAGCGTGTGTCCGATCTCGGCTTCGGCGACCATGCCAGCAGCGATGGCTTCGCCATGAAGCCACTCCCGATAGCCCAGTGCCGCCTCAAGCGCATGCCCAACCGTATGCCCGAAGTTGAGCAGCGCGCGTCTGCCCGTCAGGTCGCGCTCATCTTCCGAGACAATCTGCGCCTTGAGCGCAATGCATCGGGCGATTGGCAGCGTCCATTCGTGGAAGTCTTTGCGCACCCTGCGTATGTCAAGCACGCCGCATTCCAGCATCGTTTGCAGCCGACGCCACAGCCCGCCATCGAGCGTTGCGCCGTACTTGAGCATCTCGGCGAAGCCGTTGCGCCAGTGTCGGGGCGGCAGTGTGCGCAGGGTCTCAGGGTCTACCAGCGTCATGCGCGGCTGGTGAAACGCGCCCACCAGATTCTTGCCCTGCGGGAGATCGACGGCGACCTTCCCACCCACGCTGGAGTCGACCTGCGCCAGCAGCGTGGTGGGGATTTGCACATACGGGACTCCGCGCATATAGGTTGCCGCTACGAATCCGCCCAGATCGCCCAGCACGCCGCCGCCCACCACGATAAGTAAGCTCTCCCGATCGCAGCCGACCGCCAGCAACTGCGCGTACACCCGCGCCGCCGTTCGCAGCGATTTGACAGGCTCGCCTGCGGGTAGTGTGAGCAGGCGCGTAGGGACGCCCTCCACCTGCAGCGACTGCTCCAGCGGCGTCGCCCAGCGCAGAAGCCTGCGATGGGTGAGAAGAACCGCCCGTGTCGGGCGGATGTGCGCCAGTATCGCTGCTGCCGCGTGCGCGCTCAGGCGGGGAGCAACTTGCACGAGGTATCCGTTCGGCTGGTTGGGCAGCACAGGGATTGTGAGCGGTGCATCGGGCGTCGGCTGAAAGGCGCGTATCACGGCGTCGGCAACCTGCTGGGGGCTGCGCATGTCCGTTTCCACAATCCAATCCGCCTCCTGATAGAGCGGTTCGCGCGCCTGCATAATCGCCAAAAGCGTTTCGCGCGGCGAGTCGGTGTGCAGCAGGGGGCGGTCGGTCACGTGCTGGAGGCGTCGCCAGAGCGTCTCATGCGAGGCGCGCAGGTAGACCATCCAGCCTGTGTGGCGCATCAGGGCGCGGTTGTCTTCGCGCAACACCACACCGCCGCCTGTCGCCGCCACGCCCCGTGGGAGGGCAGACACCTCCAACAACGCACGGCTTTCCAGATCCCGAAACGCGGCTTCGCCCTGCTGTGCAAATATCTGGGCGATGGTCTGTCCAGTCGCCCGCTCTATCCGCTGATCGAGGTCATAAAAGGGCAGCCCCAGCCGCTCGGCAACCAGCCTGCCGACGGTGGTCTTCCCGCTGCCCATCGCGCCTATCAGGTAGAGATGTCGCATCGCTGAGAATCGAAACTGCAGGGACACGGCGTGCGTCCCTGCAGTTTGGGTATCACGGATTCCCGCGTATCGTCAGGGTGTGAGCGAACCTAGGCCCTCGTCTTCGTCGAGGATGGTCGCCGTCACGAAGATGAGCAGCTCGGTCTCCACAATCGCGCGGTCACGGCTGCGGAAGAACTGCCCAATTACAGGTAGGTCGCTCAGCAGGGGAACCTTAGTAGTGACGCTGTTATCGCTGCGCGTCACCAGTCCACCCAGCACCATCGTCTCGCCGTTGCGAATGCGGCGCACAGTGAACACGAACTGCGTGTCGAAGCGCGGCAGGTCACGCGCGCCCACACGCACGCGCCCGACAGTAGAGACCTGCGGGAACAGTGACAGGGTAATCGTTCCGTCCGCGTTGATACGCGGCGTCACCGTCAGCTGCGTCGGCACAGGAATCGGGATGGGCTGGGTGAAGGTGGTCGGCTGACCCGCCTGGTTGAACACGATGAACTGCTGTTCGATGTAGTCTGTGGTGGAGAACACGACGGTCGCCGGGCTGTTGTTCTGGGTGACGACAATAGGGGCGTTCACCACGCGCCCGCGTCCCTGACTCAGCAGAGTGCGCAGATTCGCGACCAGGTTGCCCGAAGCGTAGTTCACGAAGATGGGCGCGGTGCGGTCCGCCAGTCCCGCGGTGCCTGTCTGTAGGTTCACCCGCGCGAGGTTCCAGTCGATGCCGAACTTCTCGGCGTCGTTGCGCGTAACGGTGATGAACTCGGCTCGAATCAGCACTTGTTTCGGCGCGATGTCGAGGAAGCGCAGGATTCGGCGGATATACTCAATCGCTTCAGGCGTGCCGCGAATAATCAGCGAGTTGTCGATGTCGTTCGCTACGATGCCGTCCAGTCCTTCGGGGATAAGGATGCCCGCCTGCGCGCCAGCGCCGGGCTGACCACCGCCAAAGCCGCCGCCCGGCTGACCACCGCCGAAGCCGCCGCCAAACCCACCACCGCCCGGTTGACCGCCAAAGCCGCCCGGCTGACCACCGAAGCCGCCAAGCCCGCCACGCCCGCCGCGCTGCCCTTCACCTGGCTCTTGCAGCGCCTCGTTCGGGTTGGTCACTGGGGTGTTGTTGAACGGAACCGCTGAATTGCCATTCATCTGCATGGGCACGCTGGGGGGCACAGGAACCTGCATCCCAGGCGCGCTCTGCGAAATGGTGCGGTTCACAAAGTCGCGCAGCTCCGCAAACGGGTCGTCGGTCATGAGCTCGGTCTTAATGATGCGCACGATATCCGACGCGCGACTGTAGCGCAGCGGAATGCGTTCCGTCACCACCAGCGGCTTCTGCACTTCCGCAGGGGGAGCCGCAGGTGCAGGAGCAGGCGTCTCCACAACTTTGGGACGCGCGGGACCAATCACATAGACGCCATTCGCCTCTTTACGATACGCCGCGCCTGCCGATTGACAAATGTAGCCAAGCACTTGCTCAAATGGTTTTTGGTCGATTTTGATGAAGCTGATGCGCTTGTACGGCTCGTCGGTCGGCTCGAAGACCACTTCTGCCTTGACCTGTTGCGCAATCGCCTTGACCGCCGTGATGAGGTCAGCGTCCATCAGGTAAATCGACACAAGATAATCGTCGTTAGCCCATGCCGACAGGTTCGCGCAACCTGTGAGCAGGGTTGCCACAAGCAAACTCCAGATCCCTTTTCTCATTCGCAAGTTCCTCCTCCGTGATACCTGAGGGGGCTGTTGCGCAGCCCCCTTATCCTGACAGCATACGGGCATAGGTATTAGCGTCCGAATCCGCCACCGAAGCCGCCGCCGCCAAAGCCGCCACCGCCAAAGCCGCCGCCGCCAAAGCCGCCACCGCCACCAGAGAGTTCATACTGAGCGTAGTTGATAATAGAGCCTCCAAGCAGCGAAGCAATCAGCTGAGGGCTGGCATAGTTCAGTTGCACCTTCTCTGGTAGGTTCAACCGAACGCCTTCTTCCGGCGCGGTTGTGTCCACATTCGGCGCGAGGGGAGCCTCTTCAGGCTGACGCACTGTGACGAAGTAGACCCCGCTCTCCACGCGATAGGTCAGGTTCAGCGGACGCAGGATGTTGTCCAGCGCGACGGTGAACGGCACATCGGTCAGCGAGACCGTCACGGTACCCTGCACATTTGGGTCGAGTGTGTAGCTGACGTTGACGCTGTCGAACAGCTGCTTCAACACGAAGCGCACATCTGCCTGGTCGTACTTGACCGTAACGCGACGCTGGGTCGGGTCGCTGCCCTGCTGCGCAAACAGGGGCGACGCCTGCGCCGCTATTGAAACCGCAATCGCTGCCAGTATCAGTTTGGTTTTCATCATTCTACCTCCATGAAATATACGCTTCCACAGGAGTTCTGTTTCTAAATATCTGGCGCGCGTCCGCCGCGTCCACCGCCGGGTGCGCCCAGTCCGCCTGCCCCTGGTGCGCCCGGAGGCGCGCCGGGTCCGCCGCGTGGGGCGCCAAAGCCGCCGCCTGCACCGCCACCGCCGACATTGCCAGGAGGCTCGTAGGGCACACGCACCTCGCGCGGGTTGCCGCGCGACCGACGCAGAATCAGTCCCGTTTCGGTGATAGCCGCGACGCGAAACTCGCCGACCATATCGCCTGGATAGACAATTCGCGGGAGCTCGTTCTCTTGCTCGAGAATGGCGGAAACCGTCGTCCCGATGATAATCCCTGCCACGCGCCGCCGAGGCTGTGGTTCAAATGGCTCAGGCAGTTCGACGCGCGGGGGTTTCGGCGGGCTTGCCAGCACAAAGTAGCGCGCAGGGTCAAACGCGTCTGCCTGCATCGCTTCAACCTCTTCGGGCAGGGGCGCGAACGGGTCGCGGCGCGGGGTGAATTGAGGGCGCGCCGCAGAAGGCTGGGGCGCTGCCGCCGCGACGGTGGGCGGCGGCGTAAAACCGCCCATCGGATTAGCGGGCGGCAAACCGCCATCATCTCTGATGTCGGGCGAAATAGGCGACGGTTGCGTCGCGGTGTCACCACCGCCACTGCCGCCTGTGAATACAAACAGCAGCGCTACGGCGACAACCACCAGCACAACGACCGCCACTGCCAGCGCAATCTGCGTTTCCTTCTTCATTCTGACTCACCTCTGTATTCGCGTCTCATCGACAGGCTCCTGCCGCTCTAAGGACCCGATGCGCCGAAACCTGCGCCGCCGCCAAACCCACCACCGAAGCCGCCGCCAAACCCGCCCGGCGCGCCGCCCCCGCCCGCCTGCGGCGAAGAAGGCACATTCGGACCAGGATTGCTGCCGTTGCGCGGATACACGAACACCGTCAGCGTGTAGCTCCCGAACAGCTGCGGGCTCATGCCCGAGATCGTCAATCCATCCACCAGCACCACGAGGTTGGGTACATCATTCCATTTTCGGACATGGTTGAGCAGTCCTTCAAAGGACGCCGCACGCACCTGCACAGTGCCCATCGGGTAGACCAGCGCGAGGGTCGGAATCGCATTCGGGTCGTTGGGCGGCGGCGGAAGCGCGACAGTATACAGGCGTTGCACGCCCGTCTTCATTGGCCACGCCTCCAGCTTTTTGGCAATCTCGCGCGTCATATCGGGATACCTCGTCCACGCCTTCAGACGGTCGCTGAGGTCAATGGTGTTGACAGGCATCTTCGTCCGATCGATAACCGCCAGGTCGCGATTGGCTTGCTCCACACGCTGCTGGGCTTGCTGCACCAGATCGCGCGCGCGCGGGATCTGAGCCACTTTCTGCTCCAGTTGTGTAATGTTTTCCTCGTGGTATTTGATATTCTGTAGGGTCGGGCGGATGCCCAGCAGGTAGATCGCTGCCGCCACCACGATGGTCGCCACCAGCCCGATAGAAACCTTCGCGAACATGCTGAGACCTTTCATTGTATGTTCTCCCTGTCAGATTCCGAGTCCGCGCCCGCCCAGAGCAGTTGGCGGCGCTGCGGGACCACCGCCGCCAAATCCACCAAGTGTCGGCATTCCGCCTGCGCCACCCGCGGTCAAGCCAGGCACACTGGCAGGCGGCGCAGGCGGCGAGATCGGCTCCTTGAGGTAAGCAACGACCTGAAACGGCATCAGGTTTGCCGGCGAGCTGCCTGCCGACGCGCCCCCGCCTCCAGCGAATCCGCCGCCAAAGCCGCTCCCGGGCGCGCCCAGCGAAGCAGGAGGCGGCGCGCCGCCACCGATACCCGACAGTCCACCGACCGTGGGACCCGCAGGTGCGCCGCCGCCAAACCCGGGCGCAGTCACCCCCGCCTGTCCGCCGCCCGATGGGTAGCCAGGCAACGCTGCAGAGGTGAGGCTGACTGCCGTAAACAGCGGACAGTTATACATCGTCTGCAAAAACACCCCCAGGTCACGAATACCTCTGGTGAACCCCGACAACTGCAGCTGGTTGCCCTGAGCGACCTGCATACCCGCATAGCGCACGCGCGGCGAGGTGTAACGACTGACCTCGCTGTAGAGTTCAGGGTACTTCAGGTTATGCGCCTGCACACGCTTGACCCACTCCGCTTTGCCAAGCGCGATGGCAGCGGAATCGATGAGCTGATTCGCCTGATTGTAGAGGCTGTCCACTTGCTGCGCTTGCATCTCCAGCTCGCTTTTTCGCGCCTGCAGATCGCGGAGGGTGTTCTGCGTATTGACCATCCAGAACGCCATCGCCGCGTTCACGACGATAAACAACACCACAAGCAGCGCGATAATCTGCTTGTTGACCTTCCGCTGGCGCACATAATCGGGTACAAGGTTCAGTTTCATCGGGTAGCTGCCTCCGTCTAAAAGCTTGCATGCAATCCCATGCCGACCGCCACTGCCATCAGGTGAGCGTTTGCCGCGATATATTCCGGACCGTGGCGCTTCACCTGCAGCTGAACGCCTTTGAAGGGATTCCCGACCACAGCGGGGATTCCTATCGCCTGGGCGATAAATTGGTCGAGATTCGGCATAATCGCGCCGCCGCCACACAGCACAATCGTCTGCACATCCGCGTCCGGGTTGCGGCTGCGGAAGTACTCAATCGAGCGGCGAATTTCGCTGACCAATTCCTCCAGTAGCGGATAGATGGCAAGAAAAATTTCGGACTTGCGCGGGTCTGTGGGCGATTGAACGGGCAGGGGCGGCTCCGGCTCTGCAGGAGCGGCTTCCGCTGGCTCTGGCTCACCAGGCGTTGCAAACGGCGAGGGCGGTACATCGGGTTCAGGCGCAGTGAACGAGCCGGGCGTCATAAACGGCGACGGCTCCGGCGCAATCGTCGGCTCGCTGCCCAGCCCGGGCGTGTAGAAGCCGCCCGTTGGCATGCCGGGCACTCCAAACGGCGAGGCCGCCTGCGGAATCTGGTCCATCAGCACCTCCGCCAGCTGCGCCTTTAACTGTTCCGCCTCCGCTTCCGAAATCATCATGCGTTCCGCAATCGCGCGGGTGAGCATATTTCCACCCGTCGGCAAAATACGCGGGAAACTGAGATAGCCCTGATTGTAAATGTCAATCGAGGTCGCTTCCGCGCCCAGGTTGACCACCGCCACATTCTGATTCTGCATATCGGGCTGGGTCAGCAGCAGGCTCCGCGCCAGCGCAAGGGGCTCGACATCGATGGCGTAAGGCTCCAGTCCCAGCTTGTCGGCAATATCCACCAGCCCATCGATCGCGTCCTGTTGCGCGACTGCCAGCACGACCTCCATATTATCTGCGTTCGGGTCGACGCCAGGGCGACGCACCACCTCGTAAGCCGACTGCACGCGCGTGTCGGCGAAGGGAATATTGCGCCCAATTTCCCAGTCCATATGCTGTTTGAGTTCAACGGCGTTCATTCTGGGCACTTCGAGGATGCGCACCACGACCGAGTTTTGCCCTGCGAGCGCGAACGCCGCCTGCTTGGTACCGATGCCTGAGTCGGCGAGTAGCTTTTTCAAGGTTGCGGCGACCGCCGCCTTGTCCACAACGCCTGTGCTGTCCACCGCGCCTTCAGGCGTCGGCGCGATGCCAATATTGGTCACCACAGGGGGACGCCCCGCGCGCACTTCGGCGACCTTGATAAATCGGCTCCCTAAGTCAATTCCTACAGCAACGCTCGGTTGTTTCGCCATGCCGTTCTCCTGGTGTGATGGATTCGACGGCAGGTCTGCACCTCCTGCCGCTTCCAGCGCGATTTTAGTGTACCCGATACAATTCGGCGGCGGCTGCCGAACTCCTGCTGTGTGAGACGGCAACCGCCGCGAAATGTCTCTTAAGAAGCGGCGCGTTAGCGCGTGATGACCTCGTAGGTCCGAAAATCGGAGCGCATGGGCGGCTCTTCCCCGCGCGCTTTCGCCGCGCGAATGTCCTCAAAGCCGCGCCTGTGCCCCTCCAGAAACTCCGGCGACTGCAGCCACGCGCGGAAATGCGCCTCGCTCTCCCAGTGGCTCACGACCAGATAGGCGTCGCCGTCATGCTGGGGGCGCAACACATACATCCCGCGAAAGCCGGGCAAGCGGTCGATGGCGCGCGCGCGTGTCTTGAACAGATACTCGAACCGTTCACGATACTCCGGCGTGCAGGTAATGTAGTTAATCGCTACGAACCCCTCCGATTCGGGGGTCTCTGCAACTGCCTGTGATGTCTGCTGCTCCGTGCTCACCATAGTTGCCTCCATTTCTCTATAGAATATACCCTTAGCCACGCTAAGAAATCAAGTCCCCTGACGCACAAAGGCAGCGATTTGCTGGAGACCACTGACCGAGCGCGGTGATTCGCGCAGCACCCAGTCGGGGTTCAGCTCGTAAACGCGACGACTTCGGACGGCGGGCGTGCGTCGCCAGCGGGGATGGCTCAGAATCGCCTGCGCGTTGGGACCTGCCAGCAGAATAACTTCGGGCGCACTGCCGAGCGCGGTCTCCACGCTCACGGCTTTGAAGCCGCTGACGACGGGCGCGAGCGGATTGCGCGCGCCCGCAAGGCTGATCATTTCGTCAGCGAGGGTGTCGCGCCCCGCCGCCCAGAGCGGCTCGACGCTAATTAAAAACAGTGTTCGCGGCGCACGCGCTGGCGTCTGACGCCGCACACGCGCGATTTGCGCCTGCATCGACTGCACCAGCTGGTTCGCTGCGCGCGCCCTGTCGGTTGCCCCGCCAATCGCACGGATGAAGGCGAACAGTTTCTCGAAGCGGTTGGGGGTCGCGCTCAGCACGCGCAGCCCCAGCCGCTTCAGTACGGGAATCACGCCCGCATTCAAGACCTCGTGCGCGACCACAAGGTCAGGCTTGAGCGCGACCACTTTTTCGGGGCTAATCTGATAGTCGCCGACCTTGGGCTTGCGCCGCGCTTCCGGGGGGTAGTCGCAAATCGCCGTCACGCCCACGATGCGCGGCGCCAGCTGCAGGGCGAACAGTATCTCGGTGATGGACGGCGCTAACGAGACGATTCGCCGGGCGCCCATAGCTACCGACTGAGAATGCGCTCGATGGCTTGCGCCTGCAACGCGAAAATCTGCTCCAGTCCGCCCTGTGCGAGGTCAATCAGGCGGTTGAGGCGGTCGCGCGAGAAGGGCGCGCTTTCTGCTGTACCCTGCACCTCCACAAATCGCCCCCGATCGGTCATCACGATGTTCATATCGACGGCAGCCTGCACATCTTCCTCGTAGCACAGGTCGAGCAGCTCCTCGTTGCGCACGACGCCGACGCTGATGGCGGCGACGCGCTCCTGAAACGGCAGGCGCGTGATGTAGCCTTGATCCATCATCCAGCGGCAGGCGTGCGCGAGGGCGATGAACCCGCCCGTAATCGCCGCCGTGCGCGTGCCGCCGTCCGCCTGCAGCACATCGCAGTCCAGCGTGATGGTGCGCTCGCCCAGTTGCGAGAGATCAACGACCGCTCGCAGTGCGCGTCCAATCAGCCGCTGAATCTCCATCGTGCGTCCGGTGGGTGCGCCGCGCGCGGCTTCGCGCTGGCTGCGCTGTTTGCCGGCGCGGGGGAGCATGCTGTATTCCGCCGTAATCCACCCGCTGCCCGTGCCCTTGAGAAACGGCGCGGTCTTGTCCTCCACCGTCGCCGTAATCAGCACGCGCGTATGACCCATCGTGATCAGGCACGAGCCTTCCGCAAACGGATGAAAGCCGGGTTCAAACTGTATCGGGCGTAACTCGTTCGCCGCTCTGCCGTCCACTCGTCGCATAGTGCGGATAGGATACCCAACACGCACGCTGGTTCCCGAAGCGTTCGCGCCCCATGAAGGCTTCCAGAGCAGCAGGAAGCGCGTTCCCCACTGCCCCCCGAAGCCGTCATCGTTCAGAGGGGTTCAGGAGCATCCATCGCCGAAGTGAAACAGCACCAGCAGCAGGTCCGCGTCATCCACCGTACCATCGCGATTGAGGTCTGTAAGTCTGCCCAGTTCGGACGCGCCGAACTCGAACAGCACCCGCAGCAAATCGGCGTCATCTACACACCCATCGGCGTTCACATCCCCAGCTCGGCGCTGGTCACGAATGCGGAAGTTGCCGGGATTAGGGCTGTAGAACACATGTCCCGCGCCTTCCACAATGATGCGCGCGCGACTGCTGACCACATTCGGCACGGTGAAGGTCTCGATTCCATCATTCGGCGTGTTCGCGCGCAACACGATGAGGGTGCCCGCGCCGTAGTCCAGCCCGCCGTCCAGGGACAGCAGAATGTTGACTCGTTCGGCGACCCTGCCGCCGCCCACCTGCCAGAGGACGGCTTGAGTGGTTCCCACATCCCAGACTGCGCCCGACTGGGGCACGGTGACGCGAAACGGCGCGCCGCTCACAACCACCTGCGTCGTGCCGATGGCAACGCCCCCGCCCCCCGCCTGGTAAGGGTACATCACTTGAGTTCACTTGGGGGAAGGCACACCCCATTTTTGGAATGCCTTCCCCAATCAACCCCACAAACGCCCCCTATCCCCCGACACGCACACCCAGCAACTACCACAACAC
>JBBIQK010000038.1:0-27526 GCA_037442365.1 Armatimonadota bacterium
GATCACCAGCGGTTGCGCTGTGCCCAGCGCAAGCGTTGCCAACAGGCATCCGAACAGGCTTGCTATTTTCCTCATCATCACAGGCTCCTTTCCCGCGCCTCTATTATAGCACACTTTTGCCCTAAAGATGCCCTCGTTCGCGCAAACTGGTATAACTGCCGTCGCCGAGGATGAGGTGATCCAGCAGTTGAACGCCCAGTAGCTCGCCTGCCTCCTTCAAGCGTCGGGTGATGGCAATGTCTTCGGGGCTGGGGGTTGGGTCGCCGCTGGGGTGGTTGTGGACGGCAATCCAGCTCGCCGCGCCTTCGCGCACCACCACCCGATACACCTCGCGCGGATGCACCAGACTGCTGTCCAGCGTGCCGATGGAGATGGTCTCGGTGCGCAACACGCGGTTTTTGGTGTCCAGCAGCACCGCGAGGAAATGCTCGCGCTTTTCCGCGAGGAACTGCATGTGCATCAGCTGGTAGACATCTTCGGGCGAGCGGATCTGGGGGCGTTCGTGGAACTGGCTGAGCGCGACGCGCCTGCCCAGCTCCATCGCGGCGGCAATCTGGGTCGCTTTCGCCAGCCCCATGCCCTTGATGTGCGCCAGTTCCTGCACGCTGGCGTGCATCACGCCGCGCACGCCGCCAAACCGCTCCAGCAAGTGCTGCGCCAGTTGCAGCGCGGACATTTGCGCTGTGCCCGTGCGCAGCAGGATGGCTAATAGTTCATATTCACGCAGGCTGGACGCCCCCCAGTGCGCGAGTTTTTCGCGCGGTCGCTCTTCGGGAGGCAGCTCACGAATGGTGGTATAGCGTGTCGGTTCCATCATAGCCACCGTTTCAACCGTGTATGCGCGAAATCGAGGAGTGAATGCGCCGCGCCGCCTGCCACCAGCCCAATGATTAGCGCGATGACCTCGCGCTGGTAGGTAAACACCCAGTCGGTCGCGTGTAGCAGCCAGCTCTGCGGGTCAACCTGCATCGCCAGTCCGACACGCGCCGCAAGCCAGTTGAACGCGAGCAACGCCAGCATCAGTACCCCAATCAGGTACGCCACCCGCAGCAGCGGTCCCACGCCCAGCCCGTGCGAGACCCAGCTGCGATGGGGCACCAGTTTCTGGTACGGATACCAGATCACGCGCAGGGGACCCCAGCGTTTGTAGGCGCTGGAGTTCACATCGAGGTCGCTGGAGAGCCAGATGCCCGAAAAGGCGTAGCTGGCTATCGCGAGCCATGCCAGCGGGCGCGCCTCAGGCGGCAGGTAGAGCCCCGTCAGCGGGAGTGCGCCCAGCGCTGTGCCCAGAGTCACCCAGTCGTGTACCTTGCCCGATGGCATCTCAGGCGCGCGCCGCCTCCTGCATCTTCTGGATGGCGCGTGATTCGAGTTGCCTTACGCGCTCCTTGCTCAGCCCCAGCCGCTTACCGACCTCTTCGAGGGTCATCGGCGGCTCGTCGCCCAGCCCGTAGCGCAGGCGAATCACCGATTTCTCCCGCTCGTTGAGTTTCGACATCAGGCTCTCCCAGTCGATGGATTGCTCCCATTCTGCTTGAGTCTCATCGGCGATAAGGTCGCCCAGCACGGAGCCGTCGCCGTCGCTGATGGGCATCTCCAGCGAGATGGGTCTGGCAAAGGCGTGCATCAGCTCGCGCACCTGTTCGGGGTGTAGTTTGGCGCGCTGGGCAACTTCATGCACGGTGGGTTCGCGTCCGAGCTCCTGCTGGAGCATCGCAGACGCCTGGCGCACCTGCTGCAGGGCTTTTGCCATGTGGTGCGGGACGCGGATCAGCGACGCCTGCTCCTGAAGCGCACGGGAAATCGCCTGACGAATCCACCATGTGGCGTAGGTGCTGAATCGACTGCCGCGACTGGGGTCATACTGCCCTACCGCACGCAGCAGTCCGAGATTGCCTTCCTGAATCAGGTCGATCATAGATAACCCACGCCCTGTGTAGTGCTTCGCCACAGAGATGACCAGCCGCAGGTTCGCCTGCACGAGCTGGTCGCGGGCGTAGTCGTCGCCCTGCGCGGCGCGGTGCGCCAGCTCGCGTTCCTGCTCGGCGGAGAGCAGCGGCGCGCGCGCCGCCTGATGCGCCCACCACTGCACCGCGTCGTCAATCTCCTCGCGCTCGACCGCCTCGATGAACCGCTCCGCGTGTTCGGTGACCTGACGCAGTTCGCGCTCGCTGACCTCCAGCGCGTCCAGCACCCGCACCCCCTGCGATTCCATATGCGCCAGCACCGTCTCGATGGCTTCTGGGTCCAGCGCCACTTCGGGCATCGCCACGAGCAGATCGTCGATGGTCACATACCCACGCTGCCGCCCATCCTCAATCAACTGTCGCAACTCGTTCGACTCCAACCAGTGCTCCATCGAGCTACCTCCGTCACTCCATAGATTCGACGCGCATCCGCCAGTATTCCTGCAACTTCTCGGCGTTGGAGGGGGCAATTTCGGGGGTGGCGTGCTGGGCGAGTTCAGCGACGAGTCGCGCCCGTTTGCGCCGAAGCGCGTCCTGCGTGAGCCGCTGGAGGCAGCCCTCTGCCCACGCGGCGCTCATCGGCGGCGTCTCCTGCATCACAAGCGCGGTCAGCAGGTCCTGAAGCGAGTCGTCGGCGATTTGCTGGAGCATCTCCGCGGGATTCGAGTAGTGATACGGTGGCTTGGGCAGGGCGAGAATCGCCGCCGCCAGGTGCGCATGGAGCGGTACCTGCCACTCGAGGCTGGGGAGGTGGGGCAACACCACCGCGGCGGATTCGGGATAAAGCGCCGCGCGCAGCACTTCGCTTTCCGCCTGAAAGATAGCTTTCGGGATAGCGGGATGCACACTGGGCGGGGACGCCTCAGGCACAGGCGTTGCTGGCGTGGGGCGTGCGCGTCGCTGGCTACGCCGCCGCCGTTGCAGTTCGCGCTGCAGCGTTTGAAGCGCCACTTGCGGACTGGTGAGATAGGCAGGCGTGAGCGGCGCGAGCCGCTCCAGACACGCCATCTGATCCAGCTCGCTGGGCAGGCGCTGCGCCCATTCCAGCCCTCGCTCGACAATCTGCGCCTTGAGAGCAGGCTCCAGCTCCAGCAGGTTGCGTTCTCCAGCAAGGTCATGGACGATCTGCTCCATGCCAAACGCGGCAAGCGGGATCGCAGCGTCCAGCGCACGCTGGAGGGCAGGCGTGCCCTGGGTGCGCAGCAGGCTGTCGGGGTCTTCGCCCTGCGGCAGGCGCACCACCAGCGCAGGAATGCCTGCCTGTACCAGCGCTTCACCCGCACGCAACGCGGCGCGCACCCCTGCCGGGTCCGAGTCGAACATCAGGTACACGCGCTCCGTCAGCCGTTTCAGACGCGCGGCATGCTCCTCCGTGAACGCCGTGCCCAGCGTCGCGAGGCTGTGCGTGAAGCCGTACTGGTGGAGCATAATCAGGTCGAGGTAGCCCTCCACGATAATGGCTGTCTTCTGGCGCAGAATCGCGCCCCGCGCCAGATGCCACCCATAAAAAGTGTTACGCTTCTCAAACAGCGGCGTTTCGGGGCTGTTGAGGTATTTGGGTTCCTCGTCGCCCATCGTGCGCGCGCCGAACGCGACCACGCGCCCCGACGCATCGTGAATGGGAAAGGTGATTCGGTTGCGGAATCGGTCATAGTAGCCGCTGCCGTCGTCCCGCGCTTTGAGCAATCCTGCTCGCTCCGCATCGTCAACGCTGAAGTTATGGCGTTGCAGGAACCGCAGCAGGTAGTCCCAGCCGTCGGGTGCGTAGCCCAACTCGAACGCTTCGATGGTTTCGGGGGTCAATCCCCGCTGGGCGAGGTATTGCTGTGCGTGGGGCGTGCGCTTGAGGCACTGGCGGTAGAAAAAGTTCGCCGCATAGACCAGTCGACGCAGGCGGTCGTGTTCGTCGGGCGCCTCCTGCGGCAGTGATTCCTCACGGAGTTCGATCCCGGCGCGTTCTGCGAGGCGGCGCATCGCCTCGCGGAACGACAGCCCTTCCATGCGCATCAGGAACGCAAAAGCGTCGCCCGACGCGCCGCAACCAAAGCAGTGGAATCGGTTCAGGGCGGGACTTACATGGAACGAGGGCGTTTTCTCGGTATGGAACGGGCAGAGCCCTTTGAAATTCTTGCCTGCCCGTTCCAGTCGCACATAGTTGGAGACCAGCTCAACGAGGTCGATGCGGTCTCGGATAGCCTCGCGCAGGTCGCGCAAGTGGATTCGCCTCCTCAGAATGAGGGCACATTCGCGCCGCCGACCGCGCCGCCGCCGCCACCGCCGCGTCCGGGCGGTCCACCCAGCCCAGGTCCGCCAGCAGACGCCTGCGGTCCGCCGCCCATCTGCGGTCCACCGCCGCCCAGCCCTGTGAAGCCTGCGCCCAGCGTCGGGATGCCCGCCGCGACGAAGATGCCCGTCACGCGGTTTGTACGCGCTTCAAACTGGAACGCGACGCCCAGCTTGTTGTAGCGAATCACATAAATGTTGCCGCCGAACGCATGCTCGTCCGGGTGTCCGTAGATGGAGACCACCTTGCTGTAGGGGTCGTTGAGTCCGACGCCGCGGCTGGTGCGCACGCGCGGGTCAGGGCGTCGCCCGTAGACGCTGATCTGCACAACGCGCCCATCCTTGTTGAACTGGAACAGATAGGTCGAGCCGCCCTTGGCGCGGTACAGGTAGACGATTTCGTTCTCGATGCGCGTCTGTCCCGTGTTGCCGCCGAAGTCGCCGCCGCGTCCGGGAGGTCCACCGAAGCCCGGAGGTCCACCCTGCGGACCGCCCATGCCGCCCTGTTCGCCGCCCATACCGAAACCGCCCGGCTGACCGCCGCCCTGCTGCTGCCCGCCGCCCTCAATCTCGGTGATGGACACCTGGGTGTTGGTAATCATCGTCGGGTTGCCAAAGGCGCGCAGCACCTGCTGCACCGTCGCAAAGACGCGCACCCCAACCAGCGCAACCTCTGGACGGGGGCGCGCCTGCGCCGTCAGCGCTGCCGCCAGCGCCGCAACACCGACCGTCGCCAAACCGATACGCCACACTGTCTTCATCGTCGCCTCCTCAATTCGGTATACTTCCCTTCGACGCCTGCATGCGGACTCCTGCACCCATGCGGGCGTCTCTCCCCTATATTATAGACGATGACGGCGCAAAAAAATGTCTGGGCGAAGGGATTGCGGGTGCTGGCGCTCCTGCTTGCGCTGGCGCTGATTCTCTACTGGTTCTGGTACCTGCCGTCGCAGTCGCCGCCGCCCAGCCTGCAGATTGAGTTCACGCCATGAAAATCGCCCTGATCGGTTTCCCGCTGAGTGGACGCACGACGCTGTTTGACGCGCTTTCGGGCGGGCACGCGCGCGACGGGGTCGCCAGTATCCCGATTCCCGACTCGCGCTTCGAACAGCTGGCGCATCAGGCAGGCGCGAGAAAAATCACGCCTGCCGCGTTCGAATGGCGCGACGACCTGCCCGACTTCAACCCCGACAAGCCCGAAACTGTGCGCCCGATGCTCAGCCTCGCCCGCCAGAGCGACGCGCTGGTGTGCGTGCTGCGCGCCTTCGACAGTCCCTACGCGCCCTATCACGCGCCGATTGACCCCGCACGCGACCTGCGCTTCTGGCTCGATGAGTTCACCCTGTCCGACCTGCAGGTCATCGAGAACCGCCTGGAACGGCTGGCAAAGCTGTTCCAATCGCATAAAGAGTCCGCCGCCGATCGAGCGGAACACGCGCTGCTCCAGCAGATGCACGGAACGCTCAGCGCGGGCGAGTCGCTCAAGGCGTTCGAGATACCGGGCGATATGGAGTCGCGCCTGCGCGGGTTCGGTTTTCTCACGCGCAAGCCGATGGTGGTTGTGGCGAACATCGGCGAGAGCCTGCTGGGGGCAGAGGCAAATTCAGAAATGCTGGCGTCGCTGCGGACGGTTTGCGACGCGCACGCGCTGCCCCTGATTAGCCTGTGCGCGACCTTCGAGCGCGACCTGCGCCAGCTGCCCGAATCGGAGCAGGCGGAGTTTTTGCAGATGATGGGCGTCGCCGAGCCAGCCCTGCCCCGACTGGCGCGGCTGGTGTACGAGCAGTTGAACCTGCAGGCGTTTTACACGATTGGCGACGACTCGCGCGCGTGGCTGCTGCGCAAGGGCGGTACCGCGCTGGATGCGGCGGGAGTCATCCACTCGGACCTCGCGCGGGGGTTCATTCGCGCGGAGGTCTGCCACGCCGACGAGGTGCTGGCGGCAGGCGGCTGGAAAGCGGCGCACAAAGCGGGGAAGGTACAGCTGGTAGGCAAAGACTATGGGATGCGCGATGGCGAAGTGATTTATGTACGGTTCAATGTGTAGCCGTTGCTATTCTCGCCGCGCGGACGAATCGTCGGCGCACCCGCCGAGCCTGCCGTTGTCCAGCCCTGCGATATGGCGCGCGCGCGCCAGCTCCGCACGGTCGTAGCCGTCCAGTTCGCCTGCCTGCTGGTAGGCGCGCTGCGCGTCCTGCGCCCGCGCGAGCAGCGTGTAGACATCACCCAGCAGGGTCAGGTACAGGGCGCGCTGGGGCTTGATTGCCAGCGCACGCTGGAAGCATTCCACCGCCCGCGAAAGCATCTCGTTCTCGATGCACAGCAACCCGTAGCGGAAGTGGTAGTAGTCGTCTTCGGGGTTCAGCAGCGTCGCGATTTCCATCTCCTGCAACGCCTCGTCGACCTCGCCCATATGTTCCAGCAGGTCGGCGAGCCAGAAGCGGTAGAAGCCGTTGCTGGGTTCGTGGTTCACGGCGGCGCGCCCCGCCTCGACCGCTCTGGCGTATTGCTGACTGAGCGCGAGCACCTCGGCGTATTTGAACTGCACGAAGGCGTTGTCCGCGCCGTACTCGATAGCGCGGCGGAAGTGCGCCACGGCGGCGTCGTAGCGTCCGTAGCGGCGGTAGATTTCGCCCAGCGCGAAGTAGGGTTCGGGATCGCGCGGGTTCATCTTGCGCGCGCGCTGATAATACGCCAGCGCACGGGCAGGCTGATCGGCGAAGGCGTAGGCGTCGCCCAACTGCACATAGCGTTCGCTGTTGTCGCCGTCCATCTGGATGGCAAGCTTATAATAGCGGAACGCCTCCTCGTATTCGCCCTGCCGCAGCGCCGCGTCCCCCCGACGACGCGCCTCTTCCGCCGTTTGCGGTTGGTAGCCCGCCTCCGCGCGCGGCTCCTGCGGCTGCGAATCCCGAATGAACGAGAACGAATCGCCCATCGCCATCACGGGTATTATACCACAGGGGGTTGACCCGCGCCCCTTCCAAAAGTTTAAGGGTCAGGAGGCGACTATGGCGCGCGCCATCGAGCGAATTGTCTGGCACACCGCCGCGCACGGGCGCGACGGGCAGGCGTTTGACACTACCGCCGCCCAGATTGACCAGTGGCATCGCGAACGCGGCTGGAGCGAAATCGGCTACAATGTGGTCATCCGCTTCGACGGCTCGATAGAGAAAGGACGCGACCCGCGCAAAATCCCCGCAGGCGTCGCAGGCATCAATCAGACCACCTACCACATCTGCTTCTCCGGACACGGCGATATTGCGCCGCTAACGCCCCAGCAACTGGAAAGCGGCATCCAGCACACCATCGAGATGCTCCGCAAGTACGGCTTGGTGGAGCGGTTCCTGAGCGAACCCGACGGGCTGATTGTGATGGGGCATCGCGAGGTGAACGAACTGGTGCGCCGTGGATTGGCGCCCACGCCCACCAGCAAGACCTGCCCAGGACGGCTGGTGGACATGGACGCAGTGCGCCTGCTGATACGCCAGCGGCTCACGCAACCGCCTGCGCCCGCGTACACCTACGACGCGCAGGCGGCAGGGGAACTGTTTGAGGGTCTCCAGCAGGTCTACGCCGCCGCCCAGAAACTGAACCTGCCCGAGGAAGCCGTGCGCTTCCTCAATCAGTTCCGCAAGCAGCCTGAAGTGGACGACGCCATCCGCCGCTGGAAAACAGAGCCGCGCTGACGGTTCCGAGGTTTGGCATAAGGCGGCGTTCGACTCCCGCGCTTTCAGCAGGAATTGAGTCTTCGCCCCCAAACGGCATCTCATGATCTCCCTGCCTATTGACATAATAGACCAATTCATGCTATAATTGGGCTATGCGTACACAACCGCTGACAGTGTATGTCGGAGTGGTTCAGGTGGGTCCTTCAGCGAGGGATGTGCTGAATCAGGCAGAGCCGCTGGCGCCCACCTTTGTGAATATGGAGGCGTATCGCGCCTTCTACTGGACGGGCGTCAAGCGGGGCGACACACCGATTACCTACACCGTGCGCGGGGGCAACGACAACGGCTGGCAGTGGAGCGCGTCGGGACAGATTACGGGGATGGCAGGTAGCTGGTTTCGGGTGGTTCTCAAGCCGCCTGCGCCCTACAGCAGGTACCGCCTCGAGGTGTCCGGCACGCCCCAGCTTCTGCAGAGCAAAATCGTTGGACTTCAGGAGGTTGAGGAATGAGCGCAGAGCGAATCACACGACGGGAGATGCTGAAACGACTAGCGCTTGCGCCGATTGGCGTGGCAGCGCTTGCCGCGCTGGAGACGCAACACGCGCACGCCGCGAGTGTGCAACCGTATTACAAGCCGTACTTCGTCGCCGTGATGTGGGAGGGGCGCACGCGCTGCGACACCTTGTGGCGCAGCCTGACAGGCGACACGCTGCCCATTGTGCCCACCGTACAGCACACCACGCCGTATGACCGCCTCTGGTGGACAGGCTACGCGCTGGGCAGCGCGCCTGTGAATGTGAGCATGCGTGTGCTGACGCGCGCCGTCGACCATAACGGCGTCCCGCTGGGACCTGGATGGCGCACGCTGGGACAGGCGACCATCCAGACCCCGCCCCTGCGCTGGTTCCGCGTGGAAATCCCCGAAGGGCACTGGGACGAGTACCGCATCGAAGTGCGCAGCGCAACCCCGCGACTGGTTTACTCGCGCCTGATTGCGAGTCAGGGCTATTGGAAGGAGTGAATACGATGCCAGTACGCTTTCTCAAAAACGCTTCGGAGATTGCCGATGTGAGCTTCGAGTCGCCGCTGCCTGTGGCGCTGACCAACGCGGCGCCAGTTCCTGCCGACACGCTCCTCATCAGAACACTCAGCGTCAACACCACCGATAACCGCGACCTGCTCGGCAATACCAGCACGGAACTGCCGACGCTCGACAACTGCGGGCAGTACCGCAAGCTTATCTGGTTCTACCACCGCGCTTCCGACGCCGCCACCACCTACACCATCCTCGCACGCGCCACCGACATCAACGGCGCGCCGCTCGCCACAGGCTGGCAACAGCTCGCCACAGGTACGCTCCCCGGCGGCACGAACGAATGGGGACGCATCGAGATACCCGCGTCAAACGACGGCTACTACGACCAGTACCGCATCGTCGTTGACCGTACCGCAGGTAGCGACTATACGCTCACCAGCAAAATCGTGGGGGTGCGCTGATGCGCGTACTTGTCGTTGTGCCCTCGCTGGGACTGGAACGCCACCGCCGCGCCGCCATGCGCAGGCTCGGAATCACCTGCGACTACGCGACCATCTCTGGCTCTACGCTTACCCTGCGCCGCGCTGACGGGACAGGAACCAGCTTCAGTATCTCAGGAACCGCGAACGACCCAAACGGCGCGGCGCACCAGCTCCTGCAAGAATACGACGCCGTGCTGGTCTACGGCGATAGCACACTGAACTCCAGCGGGCAAGCGAACTCACGCACCGCGAACTGGGTCAAGTTCGATCCCTGCCCGCCGATTGTCTATCACCGCATCAACCTCACCCAGCAGAGCCTTGCCAGCGCAGGCGTCACGCTCCCCAGCGATTTCCCTATCCGCACGGTCGACAACAGCAACCTGCCCAGCAGCGCGGAGACCAGCGCGTTCCGCTTGCAAACGAACACCGCGACAGGCGTATCGCCCTACAAAATCGCCGCGCTCTTAACCACCTTCACGCGCGAAAGCAAAACCGCCTATCTGCCCGCATTCCATACCGCACAAGCCAGCAGCGGCGACGCTGTACCCGTCTGGCTCTACAGGCTGGATATGGACAAACACAACGCGCTGGGCGCGCAGGGCGAGATCCTCGCAACGCCCGTCGGCGAAGACCTCAGCGTCCCCAGCGACGCCTTTGTCGCCTACCGCTATAAGCACACCTACTGGCTGCCCGCGCATTCGCAGACAAGTCTGGGCGCAAGCGTATGGAACCTGCTGGAGCCGCGCATCGATTTCTGGACGCTCTACGGACTGAAACTCGCAGGCGTGCCTGCACCGAACCCGCTCGTGCTTTACTTCTGCATCGACGACGCGCTGACCGTGCCTGCCAATCTGAGTTTCATCTCCAGCTACGCCGACTGGGGCAAGGTCGCCTGCACCACCTACGAGTACCTCGCCAACTATTACCGTCGCACGGGCTGCCCCACCATCTGCGGGCTGTTCACAGGCGGGCGGTACAACCGCGCCAGCGAACCCAGCGGCACAACACTGCAACTACACTGGGATCTGGTGATGCGCAACCGCCGCTGGGACGGCAGCGCCTGGCAGACGCTGGACAGCACAACCCAGCAGTGGATCCAGCAGTGGCATCAGCTGCTCGTGCGCGAACACCGCGCCGCGCTGCCCTGCACCATCCACGACCATACGATTCGGCATCGGCAGAACCGTACATGGACAAGCTTAACACGCCATGACGACGCGGGCAACGCTTATGCCGCGCCGAACGACCTGCCCAAACGCCGCGCGCCTATCTATGTACGCGCACAAGGCGAGACGCCCCCAACAGGCGCAATCCGCGTGCGCGGCATCGATGGACAAGACTACGACGCGCTCTATCCGACCGATAGCACCCGCGCCGACTACTTCACAGGGACAGGGACGACCATCACGAACCTGGAGATGATGGACTATCACGGCGCACGGATTGCGTGGGAGAGCGCCGTCGCCGAGATGCACGCGCTTGGGTTCACCAACGCGCACGGCGGACAGGACAATCGCCTGATTATCAGCCCGAACTACCTGTCGGGCGGACCGAACATCTGGCGCGTGCTGCAGGAGATTGGCTACCGCGCCGTGCGGACTGGTTATCCCGTCAGCAACCAAACGCTTGCGGAAGCGGAGTATGACAGGAACCTTGTGCCGCTGATGCGTCGGTTTGGGGAACTGCGGTTCATCGATTCGCAATACTTCGATATCGGCGCGGCGACGGCGGGCAGCTACGGGCTTTACAGTACGGCAGGCACGCATCATGCGGTTGGCGTGCTGGGGCTGGACTTGGGCAGCGACATCACGGGTATCTGGGACACGGAGCGGGGCGTGGCGGCGCGACGCGCGTTTCGGCGGATGCTGGGCTGGCTGACGCATGTGTGGCTGGGCTGCGGCGCAGGGATTGTCGCGCCAGTTTTCCATCCGCCGAGTCTTACCTGCGCGGACACGGCAGACCCGCTCGCGCGGTTCGATCCCGACAGCACGACCCTGCGGTTCAACCTGCTGGTGGAGCTGTTTGAGAACATGGCGGTGGTGCAGTCGCTGGTGTCGGAGTACGCGCGGTTCGGCACAGTTGCGGAATCGCTGGAACAGGTCGCGCAGTATCTGGAGGGTTAAACGAAGCGGTTATGACGCACTTGCGACCTGCTGGAGAATCGCCTCAATTTTGGCGACCTGCGGTTGTACGGTGAACGACTCGTTCACGCGCTGGTGGGCGTTCTGGGCGCGGCGGGCGCGTTCGTCGGGGCTTTCGATAATCTCGATAAGCGCGTGCGCCAGCGCGTCAGGGTCTTTCGGGGGCACGAGCCAGCCCTCCACGCCGTTGGTAATCGCTTCTGGGATGCCGCCCGCAGTGGTCGCCAGAATCGGCAACTGCGCCCACATCGCCTCCAGCATCGCCATCGGCAGCATATCGCTGAGCGTCGGCAGCGCGTACACATCAATCGCCTGCAGCAGGCGGGGCACATCCTTGCGTTCGCCCAGCCACAACACATTCGAGGCGACGCCCAGCCGCTCCGCCTCGCGACGCACCCGTTCGCCATAGCGCGGCGGATGCACCACGCCGACCAGCAGCACGCGCACATTCGGGTAGTGGGCAATCACCTGCGGCAGCGCACGTACGAGATAGATCTGCCCTTTGCGCGGGATGATATTGCCAATCACGCCCACCACGAAATCCGCTGGCGACAATCCCAGCTCCGCACGCACTGCCTGGCGCACGCCTTTGTCGGGCACAATCAGCCGCGCGGGGTCTACAAACCCATGCACCGTGCTGATACGCGACGGGGGCACGAAGTTGCGCCGGATGTGGTACAGGCGCGTCTGCTCCGACACGGCGATGATGTGGGCTGCCATCCGCCAGTGGAAGTGAACCGTGTGAGCGTGGGCGCGCAGCACCGCAGGCACTTTCGCCAGGCGACTGAGCCACACAGCGAAGTTGTTCGCGCTCGACATATGCGCTAGCAACACCTCGATGCGATTCTCGCGCACGAACTGGGCAGCGGCTTTCAAATCGCGCAGCGGCAATCGCTTCATGCGCGATTCGAGCGTGGGCACGCCCGCCTGCTGCGCCTGCTGAATCACCCACGCGCCGGGCTTGCCCATCAGCGTGAGGGCGTTCCCCCGACGGTGCAACTCGCGGGCAATCTGCAGCGTGTGTACCGTCGCCCCGCACGCCGTCACGCCCGACACGATTTCCAGAATGCGCATCTCTCTACAGGATACCCCCTGCGTGAAAGATGGGGTATACTTTCAATTCGATTCATCAGGAGGTGCTTCTCTTGGAGCGGGTTTCTATCTTTGTTGACGGCGCGAATATGTATTATGCCCAGAAGCGGCTGGGATGGTTTATTGACTATCGTAAGCTGCTGTGCTATTTTCGGACGACTCTTGGCATGAAGGTGGCAGACGCCTACTACTACACGGCGGTAGACCCCAACGCGAAGGGACGCGACGCGACCTTTCACGACTACCTGCTGCACTCGGGCTATGTGCTGCGCACGCGCCCCATCAAGGGCTGCTGCGGCGAAGGGCGCGAAGAGGTGCCCTGGGAACGCATCGAGCTGGCGGTGGACATCGTGATCGACGCGCTGCTCACGCTCGACCACTACGATGTGTGCGCGATTCTGAGCGGCGACGGCAACTACGAGCGGCTGGTGGAAACGCTCCGCGCGAAGGGCAAAAAGGTGATGGTGTTCGCGCATCCCGAAATGACCGCCCGCGAACTGCGGATTGCCACTGGTCCCAACTTCCACGACCTGCGCGATGTGGAACGGTTCATCGCCCGCACCGACCGTGCGCCTGAACCGTGCCCCGATAAGAGCGTCTACGGCAACAGCGAGTCCCATGACTGAACCGTCGGCGACCTTCCGTGCGGGTTTTGTGGCGGTGGTCGGCAAGCCAAATGTCGGCAAAAGCACGCTGGTCAACCACTTTGTGGGGCGCAAGGTGAGCATCGTCTCGCCGCGCCCGCAGACCACACGCCGACGCATTCTGGGCATTCTGAACCTGCCTGATGCGCAGGTGGTGTTTGTGGATACGCCGGGCATCCACAAACCCAAATACAAGCTGGGTGAGCGGATGGTGGAGGCAGCCGTCGGCGCGTTGCCCGACGCAGACCTCATCCTGTTCGTGGTGGACGCCTCAAAGCCCCCCAGCGCTGAAGATAGACACATCGCCGACCTGCTGATGAAAGAGGCGCGCGCGCCCATCATTCTCGTGCTCAATAAGATGGACAAGCTGCCGCCGGAAAAGGTCAAGCCCAACACCGAAGCCTACTGGCGGCTGGTACCCACCCATGCCGACTGGATGATGACCAACGCGGTCAAGGGGCACAACTGCGACAAGCTGCTGGCGATGATTCTCAGCCGCCTACCTGAGTCGCCGCCATACTTCCCGCAGGAACAGATTACCGACCAGCCCGAACGCCTCTTCGCCGCCGAAATCATCCGCGAGAAGGCGCTGCTGCACACCTACGAGGAAGTGCCGCACGGAATCGGCGTCGCGATCGAACGCTGGGAAGAGCGCCCCAACGGCGTGCTGTATATCGCCGCAACTATCTATGTGGAGCGCGACACCCACAAAGGCATCGTGATTGGCGAGCGCGGTCAGATGCTCAAAAAAATCGGGCAAAAAGCGCGCGAGGAACTCGAACTCTGGCTGGGACGCAAAATTTTTCTGGAGCTGTGGGTCAAGGTGCGCGACGACTGGCGCAATAACCCCAGCTTTTTCCAGCAGCTGGAGAGCTAATCTGAAACAATCACCTTGCCAATTCGCACATAGACCAATAGAAACGAAATTCACAGCAAAATCGTAATTAAGTCAGGGCGGTTGTGACGCCGTTCAGGAGGGATTCAACGATGACGCACAAGAACAAGAATTGGGACAAGGTACTCAGTGTACTCATCCTGTTTTCGCCGCTTGTTGTCATGATTGGCGCTACCGCGTTTTTCCCTGTATTTTCTACGCGATGCAGCTCCTCGAATGATCCTAACAAAGTGTTTTCATTGCAAGCGAAGTCGATAGCATTCGCTCATCTCATGTATGCGTATGACCACGATGAACGATTTTGCCCTGCTGTGGTCGATAATCCCGAATCGGAGCCGCCTGAGGGTACCGACTACGCCGCCTCGTGGATGCAGGTTCTCGAACCGTATGTCAGAAACAATGCTGTCTACGAACTCCCTGCGGGGTTCCTTTCCAGCAGCTCCAGGGTGAAGGACGGGCGCACCCGCTCGTGGGGGATGCCGATGCGCTGGCGCTTCTATTCCGGGAGCGATCCAGACGGAAATAATCTGTGGGCGACTCGCTTCGGCACGGCGATGATGGACGGCGTTGGCGGTTATCATCGGGTCGGCGCGAGCAATTACTTTGGCGCGGGACCCGCAAAGTTCTGTGGACAACGCGGCGGCGACATGCGCCCCAGAGTGGTACCCTCGTATACCCTTGCGGACATCGAAAGACCCTTCGAGACCGCTCTGATTCTGAACGCACTTTCGTTCGAGTATGGGATGACCTGTCGATTACCCGTTCCTGCGCCCAGAGACGCGATAGACGAATCGTCGCACTATTACGGCATCAACTTCGTTCCCCGTCTGCGCTTCCGCGGCATGAAACCCGAGAGTCACGGCTACCGCACTGGAGAGGGGATCGTTGCGTTTGTCGAGGGTCACGCACGGCGAATGACCACCGAGCAGCTTTTCACGATTGAACACGACTCCCGCGGCGTCCCCTACTTTAAGCATCAGTACACGAGGTGATTCCGAATGACAGAGCGTCCTCCGATCGGGTGCTTGCTACTGGCGGCATGGGTGTTTTGGATAATCGTCTGCCTGTGCGGGGCTCCGTTTCTGCAATCGCTCACCGAGTCGCTGAATAGAGGGCGAGCTGTTCCCGACCCGGTTTACGAAAACGCGCCGCCAGAGCAGGCGCGCGGTCCGTGGCGGTAAGGTCTGCGTCCGAGCATTCTATGGGCAGCAGGTATAATCCCGCCGATGCCCACGGTGCACACGCCTTCACTGGAGTCGCTGGCGCAGGGGGTGCTGTCGGGCGAGACGCGCTCGATTGCCCGCGCCATCACGCTGGTCGAATCGCGCGCGCCTGAGCGGCTGGAGCTGCTGGAGCGCCTGTTTCCCTACACGGGACGCGCTTTCAAGCTGGGGATTACGGGCGCGCCCGGCGCCGGCAAAAGCACGCTGACCTATCAGCTCATCCCGCGCCTGAAGGCGCGGGGCTATCGCGTGGGCGTGCTGGCGGTGGACCCCACCAGCCCGTTCAGCGGCGGCGCGATTCTGGGCGACCGCATCCGCTTCGATGACGCGCTGGAGGGCGTCTACATCCGTAGCCTCGCCAGTCGGGGCAGTATCGGCGGGCTGTCGCGCGGCGTACCCCCCGCCATCCGCGTGCTGGAAGCGGCAGGATATGACCTCATCCTGATTGAGACCGTCGGCGCGGGGCAACTGCAGGTCGATGTGCGCTTCGTGGCGGATACTGTCGTGCTGGCGCTCGTGCCTGAGGCGGGCGATGTGGTGCAGGCGATGAAGGCGGGCATCATCGAGATTGCCGACATCTACATCATCAACAAAGCCGACCGCGAGGGGGCGACGCGCATGCGACTCGATTTGCGCAACGCGCTCGAACTCGGCGGCAAACCGAAGGGCTGGAACCCGCCGATTGCCCTCACCGAAGCGCTGCACGGCAAGGGCATCGACGAGCTGATTGCGTTTATCGAGGAACACAAGCAGTACCAGCAGCAATCGGGCGGTTGGGAGGCGCGCCGCCTGCAGCAGATTGAGTGGGAACTGCAGTCGCTGATCCACGACGCGCTGGAGCAACAAGCGCAGGCGACCACACGGCAACTGTTTAACACAGAGACGCTTCAAGCCGTGTTGCAGGGCGCCGAGAACCCCTTCCCGAAGATTCGCGCATGGCGGGTGCGTGAAAATCCATAGGAGTAGGCATTTGCTTCTGAAGTTTCACTTGATGCATCCGTTTACTACTTGAGCAATTCTTTAAACTGCTCAATAGTGAGCCCAGCATCGCGAATTATCCCGCCCATCGTGTAGGCATTAACAGGATTCGCTCGTGGAATGGTTATGATACGAGTTCCGTCCGTCATGACGATATGCTTCCCTTCACGAGCAACCCAAAAACCTGCCTTCTTCAGTGCGCGTACCGCCTGTTGGTGGTTAATCCCAGCCAGTTTAGGCATACTCTATGGAGACCTCAACCTCACGCGCTTCGTCCCCTTCGCGATGCAGCCGACTCGCAACTTCAAGATACTGCTGAATGGCGTCGCGAATATTCTCCAGCGCTTCCTCCTCCGTTGCCCCCTGCGACCAGCAGCCAGGCAATCCAGGGCACCATACGGCGTACCCCTCATCGGTTTTGCTGAGCATCACCATGTAGCGAGTAGATCGTTTCATCCTGCGCAGAATTATACACCGCTGAACAGATTCCAGAACGAGTGGAAGCACAAACTTCAGTCTCGGAGCGACTTAGTCTCAGTGGCTATACCACACGCCCTCGAACACCAGCGCCGCATCTCCCGTCAACCAGAGCGTGTCGTCGGGGCGCCAGTCCACTTCCAGCACGCCGCCGGGCATCTGCACGCGCACGGCTCGCCCAAGCCTGCCTGTGTGCGCGCCCGCAACCACAATCGCGCACGCGCCCGTGCCGCACGCCTGCGTCGCGCCCGCGCCCCGCTCCCACACCCGCGCCCGCACGCCATCAGGCGACTCTACCTGCGCGACCGACACATTCACGCGGTCAGGAAACTGCGGATGATGCTCCAGCTGGGGTCCCACCGTCTCCAGTGGGAAAGTGTCCACCGAGTCGACGAACAGCACGAGGTGCGGCGCGCCCGTGTGGACGAAAAGCCAATCCTGCGCGGAAGCGTGCTGCAGCAAAGTTTCAACGCATTCCCCTTCGGGCAGACGCGCCGTCTGCGGCGTCCCCATCGCCACCTGAAACCGCCCGTCGCCGAGCCGATGCACGCGCCGTATGCCTGCGCCCGTCTCTATCGTGAAGCTGCTTGCATCGGGATTGTGAAACTCCCACACATAGCGTGCGAAGCAGCGGACGCCGTTGCCGCACATGGTCGCCTCAGAGCCGTCGGCGTTGTAGATGTGCATGCGATAGTCGGCATGCGGCGACGGCGCCACCACCAGCAACCCATCCGCCCCGACGCCGAACCTGCGATCGCAGAGCCGTCGCGCCAGCGATGACCACTCACTCACCGCAAGCGGCTGCGTCAGCGTATCCAGCAGTACGAAGTCGTTGCCTGCGCCCTGCAGTTTGTAGAAGCGAAGCGCGCTCACTCCTCGAAATCCGACTCTCCCTGCTGCGCTTGCGAACGCCCGGTCGGACCGTAGCCCGGCACGGGACGCGCAGGCACGATGGAGGTAATAGCGTGCTTGTAGACCAGCTGCATGGGTTTGCCGGGGCTTTCCAGCAGCACCGTGAAGGCGTCGAACCCGCGCACTGTCCCGCGCAGTTGCAGCCCGCCGCTGAGGTAGATCGTTACGCCGATCCCTTCCTTGCGCACCTGATTCAAAAACATATCCTGCAAGTTAATCGATTTCGGCATCAGTTGTTCCTCCCTGCTCCATCAAAAGTTTTTCAACAAGGCGCGCCGTTAGTTCAATCCCCGGGCTTGCATGGACCCAGTGGACGCCTGGCTCTTTGCGGAACCAGGTCATTTGACGCTTTGCGAACCGCCGTGTATCGCGTTTCCACAGGCGCACCGCCTCATCCCACGAGACGCGCCCATGAAGATACCCGATAAGATGGCGGTAGCCCAGCCCTTTCAAGGCAGGTTGCTCACGATTATACCCTTTCTGCAAGAGTGTTTGCACTTCGTGCAAGATGCCCTGCGCTATCATTTTCTCGACGCGCTGGTCGATTCGGGCGTAGAGTTGCTCGCGGGGCATCGTCAGCCCAATTTTGACGGTAGGCAATTCGGTCGCCGCGCGCTGCTGCCACTGGCTCATCGGGACGCCCGTCATTTCGTACACCTCAAAAGCGCGTGTGATGCGCACGGCGTCGTTGGGATGGATTCGTGCGGCGACGACGGGGTCAATCTGCTGGAGTCGCGCGTGCAGCGCGGGCGCGCCGACGCGCTCGACCTCCGCCTTCCAGCGGGCGCGCACTTCGGGGTCGGCGGGCGGCGGCGCAAGGCTGAACCCGTGCAACAGCACACGCAGGTACAGCCCCGTGCCCCCGACAATCAGCACGCGCTTGCCCCGCGCCCGAATCGCGTCCATTGCCTGCAGCGCCCGCTCGCGAAACCGCGCCGCCGTGAACACCTCGTCCGGGTCGGCGACATCGATCAGGTGAAACCGCACACGCTGTTGCTCTTCAGGGGTCGGCTTCGCCGAGCCGATGTCCAACCCCCTGTAGACCGCACTCGAATCGGCGGAGATAATCTCGCCGTTCCAGCGCTCCGCCAGCCAGATTCCGACATCGGTCTTGCCAACCGCCGTCGGACCCAGAATCACCCACGCGCGCGCCATCGCTCCCACCCAAAGCCGAGTATACCCGCAATCCGTCGAGGCATGCAGGGCGTATCGTGTGGAACAACCTGCTGGAGGCGTTGTATGCGAGTGGGGTTGGCATTTCTGGGGACGATTCTATGCGTGTGGGCGCTGGCGCAGCCCGTGCGTCTTGCGCCGATTGCTTACGATTCCGAGCGCGACGCGTACTATGTCGCCGACGAGCTGGTGGTGGGGCTGGAGTCGGGCGCGTCCGCCGCGCTGGCGTCTGAAGTGATGCGCTGGACGGCGCTTGCGCGTGAACCGCTGTCCGCGCTGGATGCGACGGTCATGCGCCTTGCGCCGCAGATGAACCCCGACAGCGTGCGCGAACTGCTGCTAACGCTGCCCGGCGTACGCTATGTGGAGCGTAACTACCTCGTGTTTGCGTGCAACGATCCGATGCAAGCGCAGCAGTGGGGTCTGACGCGCGTTCAGACAGCGCAGGCGTGGGCAATCGCGTCGCCCCAGCGCACAGTGTATCTTGCGATTATCGACACAGGCATGGACGCCAGCCATCCCGACCTGTCGCAGCGGGTGCGGCGCTACAGCAACGGCGTGGTGTATGGCTACAACACCCAGCTGAACAATTCGAACACAGGCGACTTTCACGGGCATGGCACCCACTGTGCAGGAATCGCCGCCGCGCACGCGGGCAATGGCGTCGGGATTGCGGGCGTCGCAGGGACTGCCCCCGTGCAGCTGATGCCTGTCAAGGTGCTGAACGACCAGGGCTACGGCACGATGACCGATGTGGCGCGGGGCATCACATGGGCGGCGGACAACGGCGCGCATGTGCTGAGCCTGAGTCTGGGTGGCACAGCAGGCACGCAGCAACTCGCCGACGCGGTGAACTATGCGTGGAATCGGGGCTGTCTGGTGGTCGCGGCGGCGGGCAACAACGGCACGAACGCGCCTTTCTATCCTGCCTATTACGAAAACGCACTGGCGGTCGCCGCGACCGACCCCACCGATCGGCTGACCAGCTTCTCGCAGTACGGCGCGTGGGTGGACATCGCCGCGCCGGGCAGCGAAATTCTTTCTACTGTGCCGGGCAACCGCTACGAGGCGTGGAGCGGCACTTCGATGGCATGTCCGCATGTGGCAGGCGCGGCGGCGCTGTTGTGGGCGTGCGCGCCCAGCCTAACCAACCAGCAAATCCGCGCCGCGCTCGAAAACAACGCCGACCCGGTGCAGCCCTACTGGTTCGGGGGCATCGGCGACGGCAAGGGGCGACTGAACCTGCATCGCGCCCTGCAAGCCGCCCAGCAGATGGAGAACACGCCCTCTATCAGCCAGCTGAGCCTGAACCCTGCCTCCGTAACGGCAGGCGGCACTTCGCGGGGGACGGTCACACTTTCGCGTCCGGCAGGCGCAGGCGGCGTGGTCGTGCAACTGCGCAGCAGCCAGCCGAATCTGGCATGGTGCGCCGCGCAGATAACCATTCCGCAGGGGCAGACCATAGGTACATTCGACATCGGTACCGCCGCGAATAGCTCTGGCAACGCGACGTTTACTGCCAGTGCGGGAGGTACTTCCCGCGCAGCGACGCTACAGGTCGTGTCGGCGTTTCGCGTGCAGTCGGTCTCGCTCACGCCTGCGGTGGTCGCAGGCGGGCAGCGCGCGACTCTGACCGTGCGCCTGAGCGCGCCTGCGCCTGCGGGCGGCGTGCAGGTGTCGCTCAGCAGCAACGCCTCACAAGCCTCGCTGCCCGCCAGTGTCGTTGTGCCTGCGGGTCAATCCAGCGCAAGCGTGCAGGTGGCTACCCGCCCGGTCGCGCAGCGCGTGCGTGCGACGCTCACCGCTTCGCTGGGCGGCGCGCAAGCCAGCGCAGAGCTGACCATCAACCCGCCTGCGCCGGTGTCACTGACCCTTTCGCCCAGCGCCGTGCCCGGCGGACGCAGCGCGACGGCGCGTGTGTTCCTCAACGCCAGCGCGCCTCCAGGCGGAATATGGCTGCGCGTGAGCAACAATAACCCAACCCGCGTATGGACGCCCAGTCAGGTGTATGTGCCCGCTGGCGCACGCTCCGCACAGTTCACCGTGTATACCTATCGCGGGCGCGGCGCGACCCGCGTGCAAATCACAGTGGCGACGGACGGCGGAGCGCGTTCAGCGACGCTCACCGTGCGCTAAGCGCCCCGCGCGGCGCGCCCTACAGCGGGCGCCAGTAGATATCACGCGTCTCGATAATCGTGAACGGGTCGTGGCACTGGAGGGCAATCCGCCCCGACGCAAAATCGCCGTTGCGGGTGTCCACCACCTTCTGCCCGTTCACGAAAATCTGGATGTGGTCGCCCTTCGCGCGGATGCGCATCGAGAACCAGTCGCCGTCGCGCGTAAGCAGGCGGCTCGCCATCACGCGATTGTAAAGCGACCCCGTGATATAGTCGCGTCCCGCGTGATTGAACACCTGCGCCTCGAAGCCGACGGGCCAGTTGTTGGGGTTGTCGGGGTTGGGCTGCGCCCGAAAATAAATCCCGTTATTGGGGCGCATCGGGCTATCCTCTTTGAACGGGCGAATGCGGATCATCGCGCGTAGTTCGAAGTCGGTGAAGGTCTGCTCCGTGAACAGGTGTCCCATGCCTGCCTCGCCGACAATCGCGCCGTCTTTGACGCTCCAGCGCGCCATACCCGTTGCGTACCAGCCCGACAGGTCTTTGCCGTTGAACAGCGGCTGCCAGCCCTCGTCGCACGACTCCAGCCGTTTGATGCGCAGGTTCCGATACTTCACCGTGACGCCTGCATGGTGCTGCTGTAGCCCAATCACGCCCTTTTTGAACTCGTGCAGGTCGCAGTCTTGCACCATTTCGCCGTTGATGGTAATCTGGATATGGGAGCCGCAGGCGCGTATCTCAAACGCGTTCCATTGCCGTTCGGGGGCGATTTCGCGCATGCGCTCCAGATGGGTGGGCACGCGGTTGTAGATGCTACCCGTCGGGTTGCGGGCGTCCTGCAGGCTGATTTGCATCTCGTAGCCGTCGTTCCAGGGCGCGGCGGTGCGCTGCGCGCGGAAAAAGACGCCGCTGTTGCTCTCGTGCGTGTCGCCTTTGTCGATCCAGTATTCCCCGCGCAGGATGAAGTTCTCGTATTCGTCGGTGGTGCCTATCCAGCCTGCGCTGTCGGTCGGTCCAACGAGTTCGCCGTTCTGCACGCGCCAGTTCGCGCCTGCGTACACCTTCCAGCCGTTGAGGGTACGCCCGTTGAACAGCGGTCGGAACCCCTCGCGCCGCTCCTGTGGCGTGAGTCCCTGCGCGTGCGCCGCCATCAGCAGGCAGAGCCATCCAGACAACAAAACCCCTCGCATGCGCATGGAATACGAAGTGTCGGGAGAAATTCCTGTAGCGCGGCGCGCGTCTTCAGCGTCGCAACAGTTCGTCCAGCGCCTGTTCGAACTTGTGCTGCGCCTCGCGGGCTTCGGGCGTGCCCGGCGCCAGCTCCACCGCCGTTTGCCACGCCTGCAGGGCGCGCTGAAGGTCGCCGCGTTGATACGCCTCGTCGCCGATGGCAATCTGCGCGCGGGCGGCGTTGCGCTGATACTCCTGCGCCTGTGCGCCGCGACTGTGCCTGGCGGCGGACGCCCAGTGATTAATCGCGCCCTCGCGGTTGCCCAGTTGCGCCTCCGCCGCCGCCATGCCCGCGTAAGCCTCAGGCAGCGGCTCATACTGGATCGCTTGCTGATACGCGCGCAGGGCGTCCTCGTAGCGGCGCGCCTCCAGCAACTGGTTGCCGTACATCGTCAGCGCGCTCGCCGTGTTGCGACGGAACTCGTCCTTCCACTTCGTCGATTGCGCACTGCGGTAGAGTTCGTCATAAATAGCCGCCGCCTTCAGGTACTGCCCCTTACGGAAGAGCGTCTCCGCCTCTTTCGCGCGGGCGGCGATTTTCTCGTCAATCTGTTGCAGTTGATACTCCCGATATGCCTGAGTCGCGCTGAACACGCCCAGAATCACGACGCTCAGCACCGCGCCGCCAATGAGCATCACCGCCAGCATTTTGCCCACAAACGCACGTGAGGCGGGGGGTAGCATGGGTTTGGGCATCGGCGGCGGCACATACGGCGCAGGCGCGGTGTTGGTGGGCGTGGGCGCGGGGGACGGCGGGAGTGCGCTCCCTGTCGGCTGGGGCGCGCCATACGGCGACGGATAGCCTCCCATCGGCTGGGGCGCGCCATACGGCGACGGATAGCCTCCCGTCGGCTGGGGCGCGCCATACGGCGACGGATAGCCTCCCGTCGGCTGCGGCGCGCCGTAGGGCGACGGCATCCCCATCGGCGTCGCCATCACCGGCGGCGCGTTCACCTGCGCCAGCGCGCTCTCCAGCGCCTGCTTCATCTCCAGCGCGGAATGGAACCGCTCCATCGGGTTCTTGCGCAGCGCCCGGCGTATCACCCACTCCAGCGGCGCGGGAATGCTCGGCGGCGACGGCGGCTCGGTATGCACGATGTTATAGGTAATCGTAATCACCGAATCGCCCTGAAACGGTTTGTAGCCCGCCAGCATCTCGTACAGAATCACGCCCACCGAGAACAGGTCGCTGTGTTCGTCAATCGCGCCGCCCTGCACCTGCTCTGGCGACATATAGCTCGGCGTGCCGAAAATCTGCCCGTCCATCGTCAGGTTCGGCTCGTATTTCAGACGGGCGATTCCGAAATCGGTAATCTTGACCAGCCCCGTCGGTAAGATGTGAATGTTTTCGGGCTTGATGTCGCGATGGATGACGCCTTTGCTGTGCGCGTGCGCAAGCCCTTCCAGCACCTGACTGGCGATTCGAACGGCTTCTTCGGGAGATAGCGGTCCCTCGCGATCCATCTTCTGGCGCAGGTTGTCCCCCTCCAGATATTCCATCACGATAAAGTAGCGCCCGTTCTCGGTCTCGGTTTCGAAAATCGTGACGATATTCGGGTGCGTGAGCGACCCCGCGGCGCGCGCCTCCCGCTGGAAACGGGCGATGCGATCCTGCCGCACGGCGTCCGTCGCGCCCGGGGGCATCATCAGCTCCTTGATGGCGACGCGGCGATTGATGCGCGTGTCTATCGCCTCGTAGACCGCATCGTTGCTGCGGGCGATTTCACGGATAATCCGATAGTGCCCCAGTACCGTCTCCAGCGCCATAGTCCCCTGCTATAGTATAACACAAACCCCACTCAGAGACTGGTCAGCTCGCCCAGCACGCCGTCGGGCGCGAGATCGGTGATTCGCACGGGAACCAGTTGCCCAACCATGCTCGGGGGCGCGGCGAACTCCACCTGCAGGTAGCGGTCGCTCGTGCCCATCATCAGCCCCGACAGCTTGGAGCGGGTCTCCACCAGCACGCGCTCGACCGTGCCCAGCAGGCGCGAAGCGTACCGTTGCGCCGCCGCCTTGCTCACCTGCTGGAGCCGCTGCATGCGCTCCGCCTTCACGGGGTCGGGAACCTGCACGCGCATCGCTTCGGCGGGCGTGTCGGGGCGCGGCGAATAACGGAACAAATGCGCCCGACAGAACTCCACCTGCTCCACCACGAAGCAGGTGTTCTGGAACGCCGCGTCGTCCTCGCCCGGAAAGCCGACCATGATGTCGGTGCTGACGGCGCAGTTGGGGATGCGCGCGCGCAGGCGGCGAATCAAATCCAGATAGAACGCCTGGTCATAAGGGCGGTTCATCGCCTGCAGCACGCCCGAATCGCCGCTCTGCAGGGGGATATGCAGGTGCGGGCACATCTTCGGATGCGTCGCGATGAGTTCAATCAGGCGGTCGGAGACCAGTGTCGGCTCGATGGAGCTGATGCGGATGCGCTCTAGCCCCTCAATCGTGCCCAGCATTTCGCACAATTCAGCGAGGTCGGGACCGCCGCTGCCTGTGTCGGGTCCGTAGTCGCCAATCAGCACGCCCGTCAGCACGATTTCGCGGTAGCCGTCTTCGACCATCGCGCGCGCCTCCTCCAGCACTTCCGTGTAGGGCGTGCTGCGCATCACGGGGCGCGTGTAGGGAATGGAGCAGAAACTGCAGTAGACATTGCAGCCGTCCTGAATTTTCAGCACGGCGCGGCTGCGGCGACGGATGGGCGCCTCGCCCGCCTGACGCGCCTGCGCGAGCTGCTCCTTGAAGCGCGGGAACCGCTCCAGCAGGTACTCCGCCGTGCGCAGCTTGTCGGGGTTGGGCACCACCAGATGCGCTTCATCGAGCGTCTCGCCGCGCCGAATGGTGAACTGCGCGTAGCAACCCGTCATCACCACGACAGCGTTCGGGTTCTGACGCGCCGCGCGGCGCACCGTCTGGCGCGATTTGGCTTCCGCCGACTGCGTCACCGAGCAGGTGTTAATCACATACACATCGGCGGGCGCGTCAAACGGCACGATTTCGAAGCCCAGCGCCTCGAACCGTTCCAGAATCTTCTGCGTCTCGTACTGATTGACCTTGCACCCCAGCGTGGTGAACGCAGCGGTCGGCATAGCGCACAAATTGTACCTGACAGGCGCACACGCCGCGTTGCAGGCACAGCGCGTATCGGCTCAGGCGCGCTCCGCTGTGTCGGCGCGCGTGGGAACCGCAGGGCGTCGTTGTTAGGAAGGCATGGCGCTAACACCCCTCACCGAAGTTAAACAGCACGGCGAGTAGGTCGCTGTCATCCACCACGCCGTCGCCGTTCACATCTTCAGCCAGGCTGCCGCCCGACTGCCCGAACGCGAACAACACGGCTAACACATCCAAATCGTCCACGCAACCGTCGCCGTTCACATCGCGCTGCGAATTGGGGTCTGCATAGACGGCATACAGATAGCAATACGGCTCCTGGCTGTTCTGTCCCAGGATTGTGGTGCCAAAGTAGACGACGCGCCCATTATGGGAGAAGCGCGGGCGCGCGAACACCACCTGATTGCCGCCGTTTTCGCTGCCCAGCGACGTCTCCCAGAGCAGCTGCCCGTTGGTGGGATTATAACCGCGCGCCGCGCCGGGCGCACCCAGCTGCGGCTGCTGACCCGCCACCAGCACACGGTTGCTCGGACTGACGATGGGATATCTCAAAACACCCTGGTTGGACATGCGCCACAGGAGCGTGCCGTTGGAGGCATATGCGCTCAGATGTGCCAGCGCATGCACGACATAGAGAACGCCATCTACACCCACATCGGGCGCGGACACATCGTTGCCCGGATCAAAAGTAGTCGTCCAGCGGAACGAGCCGTTCGAAGGATTCACCGCCCGCAGCTGATGACCCGCTGACGACGAAAAGGCTGTGAGATAGACGGTACTGTCGGGGCCCACCGCGGGCTGACACTGCGGTTGCGAGAATCCGCTCTGGGTCTGTCCACCAGTAAATACCGACCACTGTTGCCCGCCCGTCATCCGAAAGGCAGCCAGGAATGAATTGGTTCCCCCGCCATCGAACGCCACATAGAGCTGGTCTGGCAACTGTCCCGATTGAGAGGCGCCAAACACGATTTCAGCGCCCACAGAACCATATTCAAACACATTCGGGTCGCCGCGTGCGCTCCAGCGGAGTTGTCCCGCAGGCGTGAGCGAGAAGACGCCCAGCCCGCCGCCCGATGGAGAGGTATTGGTCGCTGCGTAGATGTTTCCGTCAGGACCCACCGTCGGTCCAGCAAAGAGCCAGAGCGCGCCCGATGTGCTGTCCGTGAACTGCCAGCGGAGTGCGCCCGTTTCGCCGTTGATTGCCTGAACGGTGCGCCCCGTGCCCACATAGACCGTGCCGTCGCTGCCGATGGAGGGCGGTCCGTAGGGGAAACCCGAAGCAAAAATCCATTTCAAGCCCCCATCGGGGCTAAGCGCGTAGACATAGCCGCGCGAGTCGTGAACCACGACCGTGCCGTCCGGTCCCACAGCGGGGCGCTGATGAATATAGTCCGCATCTGCCTGAAAGCGCCACAGCACGCGCCCCTGCGGTGTGCGCGCCGTAACCTGAAGAGGCATCGTGTTGCTCGCGCCTGCAGGCGTCGTCACCTGCACAGGATGGCTGCCCAGCGCAAGCGACTCGGGCACATAGGCAGTGATGGCAGTATTTGTCCATCGCGTTGTCCAGCAGCGCACGCCGCCAATCGTCACGAAACTGTTAGGTGAAGGCGCGCCGAACCCTGTACCGAAGATGCGCAGTCGCCCGCTGTGGGGCAGGCTGGCGGCGGAAAGCGACTGAATCAGCGGCTGCGCCAGCCCAGACGACCAGCACAGCGCCAGACACACGATGAGGCTCCCCCGCCGCTCGAAGCCTTCGCGTTTCCAGTATGCCCAAAACCAACAAATACGCATGGAATTGCACCTCCTGCTCAACATCTACTGCGTGAGCCATTCAGGGGTCATATCCGCCCCTGCCATCGCCAGGCTGCTGACAAAGCTCATCAGTAGCCACGCACCAAGCCTGAAAAAACAGCTCTCGCTTTGCATGGACTTCTCCTCTAAAAACAATTATACCCAATCATAGAGCTGTATCATTGGCATCAATTTAAGCCCTTTTGGGCTATAATCTTAGCATGCACAACGGCAACTGACATCTACTGAACAGCTGGAGAACATCCTGCGACGACTCTTGGACACCGAAGCCGACACACTCGCGAA
>JBBIQK010000039.1:0-27421 GCA_037442365.1 Armatimonadota bacterium
TTGTGAAGATACCCCAACGGCGCTTTTTTTTTTGGTGTGTGTGAGGGGCGTCTGGGGGAAAATTGGTGGCATTCGGTCGCTTTTGAACTCAAAAGCTGTACCCTTACCAGCTGTTCGAGGGGGGGCGCGTCTTCTTTGACGAAAAGGGGTTGCAGGTCGGGTCGGGCGCGCAGTTTCTGAAGCAGGGGCAGGGCGTGGGGGACTTTGGGCAGCGCGGCGCGGAGGGCGGCGGTCGCCTTCGGCGCGGAATGCTCCAGCAACAGCTCGCACGCGCGCAGGCGCACGATGGGGCTTTTGCTGCTTGCGAGCTGGATGAGGGTTGGCAGCGCGTCGTCGCCCAGCGCGCGCAGTCGCTCCCGCGCGAGGGGCGCCGTGCTGCAGTGCGCCAGCGTGAGCAGCAGCACGCGCGGGGGCTGGTCGGGCTGCCATGCCGCTGCCTGCGCGCGAGTGGCGGGCAGCGTTTCAATCAGCGACGCCTCGCCGCGAAACAGGCGGGTGAACGGCTGTAAGTCGGGAACCTCTCTGTCCGCAGGGGGAACCGTGTCAGCGTGCTGCTGGGGCAGGCGTTGTGCTTCGATTTGCTCCAGCAGCCGTGCGCAGGCGTAGTGCAGGCGTGTGAGCGCGTTCAACTGGGCGCGCGCGTCGTCCGTCGCCAGCGCCGCCTGCAGGCACTCTGCCAGCGGCGCGAGGGCGTCGTAAGAGTTCAGCGCGGGCAGGGCGTCCTGCAACGGCTCCAGACCCCCTGCCCGCTTTATGCCCAGCGCCAGCGCGTGCTGAATCGCGCGCTGTAGCGATTCCAACGCCTGTTGCATTTCAGCCCGTGTGTGCGCGCAGGCGACGCGCCGCCTCGACCATGTGCTGCAACGCGGGGATGACCTCCTCCCACTTGCGCGTCTTCAGCCCGCAGTCGGGGTTCACCCAGAACTGCTCGCGCGGGAAGACACGAATCGCGCGCGCCATCACCGCCTCGATGGACTCCACGCTCGGCACGGCGGGCGTATGCACATCGAACACGCCGGGTCCAATCTGGCGCGGGTAGTTGTAATGCTCGAACGCGCCGATGACCTCGCCCTTCGCCCGCGCCGCCTCGATGGTAATCACATCGGCGTCCATCCAGTCGATGTAGCGCAGCACCGTGTTGAAGTCCGAGTAGCACATGTGGGTGTGAATCTGCGTTTCGGGCTTGGCGCGGGAGGCGAGTTTGAACGCCTGCGCCGCCCAGCGGAAGTAGGCGTCCCAGTCGGCGCGTTTGAGGGGCGCCTTCTCGCGGTAGGCAGGCTCGTCGATCTGCACAATCGGGATGCCCGCCGCTTCCAGATCGCGCACCTCGTCCTGCAGCGCGAGCGCAATCTGATAGGCGACCTGCTCGACGGGGATGTCCTCGCGCACATAGCTCCACGCAATAATCGTCACGGGTCCCGTGAGCATGCCCTTCACCGGCTTGCGGGTGAGCGACTGGGCGTAGGCGGTCTCTTTGATAGTCATCGGCGCGGTGCGGGCGACATCGCCGTAGATGATGGGCGGACGGTACACGCGCGTGCCATATGAAAGCAGCCAGCCCTGCTGTGTGAAGGCGATGCCGTCCATCTTCTCGGCGAAGAACTCTACCATGTCGGTACGCTCGAACTCGCCATGCACCAGCACATCGAGCCCCTGCTCTTCCTGGAAGGCAATCAGCTCGCGGATTTGCTGCTGGATGTAGGCGTCGTACTCGTCGGCGGTGATTTTTCCGGTGCGGTACGCCTGGCGCATCTGGCGCACTTCGGGCGTCTGCGGGAAGCTGCCGATGGTGGTGGTGGGGAACAGGGGCAGCTGGAGCCGTTCGCGCTGGATGCGGTCGCGCTCGGCGTAGGGCGCGTCGCGTTCGAAGTCGGCGGGGGTCAGGCTCGCGACGCGCGATTGCACGCCGGGCGCGTACCAGTGGTCGCTGGCGTGTTCGTAGACGTTCCATGCGCGCGTTGCGTCCGTCTCGCCCTCCGTCAGCAGCGTTTTCAGCAGGCGCAGCTCCTGCAGCCGCTCCGTCGCGAAGGCGACTCGCTCCTTAAGCGCAGGGTCCAGTGTGCTTTCGGGCTCGACGCTCACGGGCAGGTGCATCAGCGGCGCGGCGTTGGAGAGCCACACCGTCGCGCCTGTCTGCTGGGCAAGCGCCCGTGCGCGTTCCGCCGCCGTGCGCAGGTTGGTCTTCCACACATTCCGCCCGTCCACCACGCCCGCAATCAGAATCTTGTCGCTGGGGAAGCCGTGCTGGTGCAGGGTCTGATCGTTGCGCGCGCCGTGGACGAAATCCAGCCCGAAGCCCGCCACGGGCAAATCGTACAGGCGCGGCAGGAAGTCGACGCTGTCGTAGTAGCTGAACAGCAGGATGGGCGCGCCTTGTCCCAGCGTCTGGTACGCCGCGCGGATGGCTTCGATGTCCGCCTCCGTCGCATCGAGCGCGAAGGCAGGCTCGTCGAGATGCACATACGCCGCGCCCGCCTGCTTGAGTTGCTGCAGAATCTCGGCGTAGACGGGCGTCAGTCGCTCCAGCAGCGCGGGCAGCTGCTCGGGCTCGAAGCCGCGACTGAGGCGCAGGAAGGTGTAGGGCCCAATCAGGTAGGGATAGCCCCCGCCATAGTGCTGGAACGCCTCCAGCGGTTTGTTCCAGTGCAGGCGGAACTCGGTTTGCGCGTCGATGTGCGACACCAGGTAATGGTAGTTCGTGTTGAACCATTTGGTCATCGGCAGGGCGTCCGCGCCGCGCGCCAGAGTGAAGTAGGCGTTCAGATCGCGGGGGTCTATCGGGTAGACGCCCAGCATAATCGCGGTATCGAGCATATTGTCGTAGAGGGTCATCTCGCCGACGGGGTGCGCGTCCACGAACTGCTGGTAGCGGGCGAGGCGCTGGCGTTCCAGCGCGTCGATGCCTGCGCGCAGCTCCGCCTCGCTCACTTTGCCCTGCCAGTAGCCTTCAATCAGCCGTTTGAATTCGCGGCTGGCGCCCAGGCGGGGGTAGCCGTAAGCATAGGTCTGCATAGTTGCCTCCTTAAGTTATTGGGTTTGTTTTTCGCTCCACGAAAGCACAGCGCGGGTCTGGTTATTCTCGCGGTTGGCGGCGACGCCCGCGGTGATACGCTCCGACTGACCCAGCACGAGAATCTCCTCGCCTGCGTCGGTCTTCTGGTTCATCTTGCTCACATTCAGGTTGCGTTTTTTGAATTCCGCCTCATAGAAGTCGGCGACGGCTTGCGGGCTGGCGTCGCCCGTAATTTCCACTTGCATGCCCTTGAAGTCGCCTGTTTGGGTGCGCAGTGTGCCTTTGACCTGCATGCCCGCGACGATGGGCAACGGGAAATCTTCGGGTGCAGCGGCGGTCTTCGTCGCTTCGTCGGACTGGGGTTGTGCAGGCGCGGGTTCGGCTTGCGGGGCGGGCAAGGGTGGCTCGGCAGGCTTCAGAGCCGTGTCGTTCGGGGGCGGCGTCGCGGCTTCCTGATTCTGGGATGCGCATCCCGACAGCGCGTACAGACTGATACTGGCGGCGATCAGCAGCGCCACGCTCCTGAATCGGTGTAGTCTCTGCATTGGTCTCCTCGCGGGCATAAGGATACCCGTTTCAGAGACCGCCGCGCGTCTTGACCTGCAGGTAATGGTTCACCAGTGCGGCGATGAGGGCGTCTGGCTCGGCGTCGATGCAGTGAACGCCCATGCGCTCCAGCGCGCGCGTCGCCGCCAGGCGGTCGTCCAGCGTCTGGATGGCGACGGCGCGGCGGTACAGGTCATGCGGCGCGTCGGGCGACTGCTGGCTCCAGCGGTGCAGGCGCGGGTCAGCGACGGTAATCACCACGCACAGGTGCTGTCGCCGCAGCGTCCCCAATGCATGCAGCGCCATCCGCGAGGCGTCTGGGTCAATCAGGTCGGTGAACAGCGCAATCAGCGAGCGTTTGCGCCACCGCTGCGCCAGATAGGTCGCCGCGTATAGGTAGTCCGATTCGACCATGCGCGGCTGCGCGTCGTGGAGCGCGTCCACCAGTTTGCCGACCTGCGCTTTGCCGCGCTGGGGCGGGCTGAACAGGTCCACCTCATCGGCGAACACGAGCGCGCCTACCTTGTCGTCCATTTGCACCGCAACATACGCCAGCATCAACGCGGCGTTCAGCACGGCGTCGAACTTGCGCCTGCCCTCCACCTCCGCCAGCATCGTGCGCCCCGCATCCAGCAGCAGAATCACATTCTGACTGCGCTCCGTCTGATAGTCGCGCACGATGGGCTTGCCGCGCCGCGCCGTCGCCTTCCAGTCGATGCGTCGGAACTCGTCATCGGGGGTGTATTCGCGCAGCGATTCGAACTCCATGCCCTGCCCGCGCAGGCGCAGTTGACGGAACCCCATCAGTTGCAGGCGTCCGCGATGGCGCAGCAGGTCGTATTCGCGCAGCTGGAGCAGGTTGGGGTACACAGGCACAGCGGCGCGGGCGGGCAATCGATAGTCCCGCGCGGTCAGGCGGAGTCGCCCCTCCACGCGCAAAAAGGCGTCCTCGAAGCGCGCCTCGCCCCGATAGCGCGGGGTGAGGTGATAGACCGCCTGCGCGGGCTGGCCAGGCTGCAGCACGAGCGTGAACTCGCGCTGGTCGTAGTCGCACAGGGGCGGCGGTTCGTCGCGCAGGCGCGCATGGCGCGGCGCGGTGAGCGTGTGGCTCAGCGTCAGCTCGATGCGGTTCTCCGCGCCCAGCGACAACACGCGCTCATGGCGACGCTGCACACGGAACGACTCGGCGCGAGGCAGGCTCAGCGCATCGACCGCAATCGCGACCACCGCAACCAGGTCAATCAGCAGCGTCAGCCCCAACAAATCGGGGCGGGCGGCGCCCAACAGAGCGACCAGCCCGCCCAGACCTAACAACACCCACGCACGATAGGTCAGAATCATGTGCGCGCGTCAGAGACGGATGTATTTGTAGCACTTGCCGAGGTTGTCCTCCGCCGCGACGCCCTCCAGATAGGGTCGGCAGGCGTTGAACGCATCGTTCGGCGCGGTGCCCTGATAGCGTGCGTAGGGCGTGCCGCTCACACACCAGATGTCGGCGCCCTGACGGAGCATCCACGGGTCGCTGCCCGCGCGTCCGGGGTAGGTGTATTGCATGCCTGTGCCCGCCTGTCCGAGCTTGCGCGCCTTGATTGCCTTCGCATGCCCGTCCACAAAGTTCGCCTGCACAAACTCGTTATGGCGCGCCCGCACGGGCACAATCAGGAAGATCGATGTGCCCGTCGGCGTGCGGCGCAGCACATTCCCCGTGCCGCCCAGCGCCAGATCCGCCTCGAAGTTTATCGTCGTCTCGGTAGGGAAGTCCACCTCCGCGATGGAGACCGTGCCCCGACTCACCGCGGGCGGGTTCTGGTCGATGGGCGTGCGCCCTGGCGGCAGCAGATCGTAGTTGTACATGTAGCTAACGGTCTCAGGCAGGTTGCAGGTCGGCATATTCAGTACGGAGCGGAAGCCTGCATTCAGATAAAGCGCGTTCGGCTCGCTGGGGCACTTGGTGATGTCCAGATTCCGAATGTAGGGGTCCACCGCGTCGAACAGCGTGAAGGCGCACTGTTGCCCGTTGCGACCGATTGCAGGCGCATAGACCGCCATCGGGAACTTCTCGTCGTAGTCCTGAATGTACGACAGGCATCCCGTCGCCATCTGCTTCAGGTTGTTCATGCACTGGGTCTGGCGCGCTTTTTCACGCGCCTGAGCGAACACCGGGAACAGAATCGCCGCAAGAATGGCGATAATCGCGATAACTACGAGCAGCTCAATCAGCGTAAAGCCTCTTCGCATAATGTCTCCTCCTCGATACGGTTCTATTATAGACTCTGGAACCCAGAGTAGCGTTCCAGAAATTGGGCGCGCAGCGTCATCGCAACGCGCGATAGCATACACCGAGCTGGTCTTGGTCGGCGACGCCCTCCAGATAGGGTCGGCAGCTATTGAACGGGTCGCTGGCAGGCAGACCGCAGTAGCGGGCATACGCGCCGCCGCCCACACACCACAGCTCGTTGCGCGGCGTGAACACAGGGTTCGAGGGCAGCCCAGGGTAGAGATAGTTGCAGTCCGTGCCCGCGTACTTGCGTCCCTTGACCGCCTTTGCGTGCCCGTCCACATAGTTCGCCTGCACAAACTCGTTATGGCGCGGGCGGATGGGGATGGGGAAGGTGATACTGCTGTCCGTCGGCTGACGGCGCATCAGGGTGCAGCTGCCCGAAAGCGCAATATCGGCGTCGAAAATCATCGTCGTTTCGGCGACCAGCGGAATCTCCGCCATCGCGACCGTGCCGCGACTGATGGAGCCAGACCCCAGCGGCGTGCGCCCCGCCCGAATCACATCGTAGTTATACATGTAGCTAATCGTCTCAGGCAGCGTGCAGGACGGATAGCCCATCAGCATCTGGAAACCAGCATTCAGATAGAGCGCCTTCGGGTCGCTGGGGCAACGCGTGATTTCGATGTTCTTCATATAGGGCTGAATGGCGTCAAACACGGTCATCACGCAGTTGCCGCTGCTGCGCCACGGTGCAGGCGCGTAAATCGCCATCGGAAAGAATTCGTCTGCATCCTGCGTATACATCAGCACTGCCGTCGCCGACTGGCGCAGGTTGTTCATACACTGAGTCTGACGCGCCTTCTCACGCGCCTGAGCGAACACAGGAAACAGAATCGCCGCCAGAATCGCGATAATCGCAATCACGACCAGCAGCTCGATAAGCGTAAAGCCGTTGGATTTCCTGGTCATGGAAGTCATCCTCCACCTACCGATTATACACCGATTTTTATTTTCCTGCCCAAAAGCTGGAAAATTTGACTGGATGGTCAGTCATATGCGAATTCGTCCTCCGCGCGGTAGCTGCCCGTGAGTTGCTTGACCAGCTGGCGCAGCAGGTCGTTGAGCAGTGAGCTTGCGCCAAAGCGGAACCGCTCGGGCGTGAGCCATTCCGCGCCCAGCGTCTCGTGCAGCAGCACGAGGTAGCGGATTGCGTCTTTGGCGGTGCGGATGCCTCCCGCAGGCTTCATGCCAGCCGCGCGCCCTGTGGCGTCGTAAAAATCGCGGATGGCTTCCAGCATCACGAGCGTCGCAGGCAGCGTCGCCGCGGGCTGAATCTTTCCCGTGCTGGTCTTGATAAAGTCTGCGCCCGCCATCAGCGCGAGGTGCGACGCCTTACGAATCGAGTCGTAGTCGCCCAGCTCACCCGTCTCCAGAATCACCTTCAGATGCGCGCGCGCGCCGCAGGCGTCTTTCACCTTTGCAATCTCGTCGAACACGCGCCGATAGTCGCCCTGCAGGAACGCGCCGCGATTGATCACCATGTCGATCTCGTCTGCGCCTTCCCGAACCGCCCATTTCACATCCGCCAGTCGCAGATGGAACGGATACTGCCCTGACGGGAACGCGGTGGCGACGGCGGCGACCTTGACGCCTGTGCCCTGCAGGGCGTCTTTGGCGATGGCGATGAAGTTCGGGTAGACGCACACGGCGGCGACGGGCGGCGCGGCGACCGTCTCGGCGTCGGGCATGCCCACACGGGGCGTGTAGGGCGTGCGCGCGCGGCTGCATAGCCGACGCACTTTCTCTTCCGTGTCTGCGCCCTCCAGCGTCGTCAGGTCGCACATACTAATCGCCAACCGCAGCGCGAAGAGTTTGCTGTGCGTCTTGATGCTGCGCTTACTCAGCCACTCGCAGCGTTGCTGGAGTTCGTAGGCGTTGACGGGCGGCACAGTGCGACAGGGTTGCCCCGCTTTTGGGATGAGTCGGCGCAGGGCGGCGCGGTCGCTCAGACTCACGCCCTGCAACTCGCCAAAAGGCACAGGCGGCGTCGCCGCGCCCCGCTCACGAACCATGCTCGTCGGCATAGAGTAGTAATTCGTTGCTCGCGGGGATATTCCTGCCTGCTGCGCCGTCTTTTACCAGTGCAGAATGGGCTTGAACGCGCGCTGGGCTTCCGCATCAGCGAACGCTTCCTCAATCGCCTCAAACGGGCGCGAGTCGATGAGCGCGTCCAGCGACAGGCGGTTCTCATGCACCAGCTGCAGGCTGTATTCCCAAGCGTGATTGCTGGAGCGCGAGCCGAGAACGGTCAGCTCCTTGATAAGAATCTGGTACCAGTCCACCTGCACGGGTTCGGGGCGGTAGCCGAAGACGACGACGCGCCCCGCCTTGCGTGCGACGCGCAGGCACCAGTCGGCGGCGTCGGGCGCGCCTGCAGCGTCAATCACGACATCCGCTTCGATGGGATTCGCCTGCCACTCTTCAAGCGAGAGCGGGGTCGCCGTGCCGACGGCGTGCGCGACGGCGCGGCGGGCGGGGTTCGGTTCCAGCGCAAATACCTGTTGCACGCCCCACAGCCGCGCCAACTGCGCATACACCTGTCCGAAAAAGCCCAGCCCCACGATGGCGACGGTCTCGTCGGGTTGCGGGTTTGCCAGGCGCATGCCCGCCACGCAGGTCGCCACAGGCTCCACCAGCGCGTACCGCCACAGCGATTCGCGCGGCGCGTTCGCAGGTACGCGGTAGAGGTTGTGAACGGGCGCGGCGAGGTACTCTGCGAAGCCGCCGTCCACGCTCAACCCGACATGCTCCAGCCGCTCGCACAGGTTCAGCCGCCCACGCCGACAGTAGCGGCATTCACCGCACACAAGTTGCGGGTCCACCACCACGCAATCACCCACCTGCAACGCGCCCGTGTAGTCCAGCGGCAGGCTCACAATCTCAGCGACGATTTCGTGCCCCAGCGTCATCGGGCGGTCGTTCCAGTAGTAATGCCCGCGCGCCTTCAGGTGCAGGTCGGTGCCGCACAGCCCGCATGCGTGGATTCGCAACAGCGCCTCACCCTGCGCAGGCGCGGGCACAGGAACCTGCTTCCAGCGCAGGGTGTTCGGCGCGACGAGCCGATACGCCCGCATCGTCTCAGGTGCGGTAATGGGCGTTGATTTTGACATACTCGGCGGTCAGGTCGCTGCTCCAGAAGTGCGCCGCGCCGTCGCCGTCGCTCAGCGTCAGCACGATGTGTACCTCGTCCGCCTGCATCGCCTGGATCAGCGCGCGCTCGTCGTACTCGGTAGGGCGTCCATTCTCGAACACGAGTGTGCCCTGCAGGAATAGTTGCGCGCGTTCCACCGTGATGGGCGCGCCTGCGCGCCCCGCGGCGGCGATAATGCGCCCCCAGTTCGGATCGCCGCCGTGAATGGCGGTCTTGACCAGCTGCGACTCGGCGATTGTGCGCGCGATACGGCGGGCGGCGTCGACATCCGCCGCGCCCGATACGCGCACCTCGAAGATGCGACTGGCGCCCTCGCCGTCTTTGACAATACGCTTGGCGAGGTACTCGCACACCTGATACAGTCCCGCCTCGAACGCTTCCAGCGACTTGCCCGTCAGCGCAACGCCCGACGCGCCGTTCGCCAGCGCAATCACCATGTCGTTCGTGCTGGTGTCGCCGTCCACCGTGATGCTGTTGAAGGTGGCGTCCACCACGCGCCTGAGGCATGCTTGCAAGTCGTCGGGGTCAATCGCGGCGTCAGTCGCGATAAACGCGAGCATCGTCGCCATGTTGGGGGCAATCATGCCCGCGCCTTTGGCAATCGCGCCGATGCGCACCGCGCCCGCAGGAGTCGCCACTTCCAGCGCGGCGCGCTTGGACGCATTGTCGGTGGTCAGGATGGCGTCCGCCGTGGCGCGATCGTCGCCGTCGCTCAGCCGCTCGAACGCCTGCCCAATCCCCGCCTCGACCGCGTTCATCGGCAGGGGCACGCCAATCACGCCCGTGGAGGCGACAATCACCTGCGTCGGGGCGCATCCCAGGCGTCGGGCGACCAGCTCCGCCATTCGCTGCGCGTCGCGCATGCCCTGCTCGCCCGTGAGGCAGTTCGCGTTGCCGCTGTTGGCGACAATCGCGCGCGCCTTGCCGCCTGCGGCTACCTGCCGCGACCACTGCACAGGCGCGGCGCAGGCGCGATTCGTGGTGAACATCCCCGCGACGCTCGCCTCCGTCTCCGATACAATCAACGCCAGATCCAGCAGTCCGGGCTTCTTAATGCCGCAATAGACCCCTGCGCTGCGGAACCCGCGCGGGAAATTAACGCCCAATTGCGTGTTCAACGCTCCCATCGGGCGATATTGTACCCGTACCCCCTTGACATTTCGTCAAAACCATGCTATAATAGAGTTTACCATAGGCTATTGTGCTTATGGACAACGACGGAGGTACAACGATGAGGTTCACATATCGTCAGCGTGGATTCACGCTTATTGAGCTGCTGGTCGTCATCGCGATTATCGCCATCTTAGCGGCGATTCTGTTTCCCGTGTTTGCGCAGGCGCGTGAGAGCGCGCGCAAGACCCAGTGCTTGAGCAACACCCGCCAGCTTGGCACGGCGGTGATGATGTATGTGCAGGACTACGACGAGACCTTCTTCCCGCAGCCCTGGCCCGGCGGCTGTGCGGAGACGGGCTACTTCACCAACAACCCGAACCAGCCGCGCCAGCACTGGGCGACGATGGTGTACCCCTACATCCGCAACAGCGGTATTTTTGACTGTCCCAGCTATTCGGGCGTGACCTACATCGCCGCCTACGCGCTGTGGGAGTGCGGGCGCGGTCAGAACAGCCAGCGTATCGTGCCGTTTGCGGAGTACGGTCTCAACGAGATGATTTTCGGCAACGCGGGCGCGAACGGCGTGCCCATCCCGACGCCGCTGGCGAAGCTACAGGAAGCTGCCAGCATCGGTATCATCGCCGATAACATCTACATCTACAGCTGGCGCGTGTGCATGATTGGTCCCGCGGACTCGCAGAGCTTCCGCAAATACTGGCCCGAAGGGCGCAACGGCTGGGAGTTCTATCAGGGTCGCCCGCGCCATCAGGGTGGGATGAACTTCGTGTACGCCGACGGGCACTCCAAGTGGGCGCGCGCTGCTGACACGCCCGGCAGTCGCCCCGACTACGAGAAGGGCTACTATCCCGTGCTGATGAGCGACGGTCGCTTCGCGACGCAGGCAGCGTGCGAGCAGTCGCCCGACTAAGTGGAGGCGCATTATGAAACAGGAACTGCCGACAGGCGTCGTCGTAGCGATTATCGCCGTGATTGTGCTGGTAGCAGGCGTCTTCCTGTACCGCACATGGACAGGCGGCACGCAGGGCGAGGGTCGCCCCGGTGAGGTGCAAGCCGCGCCGCCTGTGCCTGGCGGGGGCGCGCCCCCCACGCAACAGGGCGGCGGGGGCTACTGATTCCTCCACGCCAGCCACGCCCTCTCCTCAGGTTTCGCGAGAAGCGATAACCTGAAGGAAGGGGGCAAATTTATTGCGCAACGGCTCGTTTGAAAAGGTTCGCCAGCAGCAGTGGCGCAGCAGGCGTCTCCAGCAGGCGGAACCACACATAGCCGACCGCCGCGCCGTTGGGGTAGCGAATCCAGACCGCGCCTTCGCCCCAATTGCGCCCCTGTGCGTCGTACAGCGTCGCCAGCGGGGTGTAGTCGGCGTCGGGACGCGCCCGCGCGCGCAGGGCAGGACGCCAGCGCAGGTCGCCGCCCGCAGGGAACAGCGTCGGTGATTCGCCCATGCGCGGCAGTGCGGCGTGGTTCCAGCGGAACTGCAAGCCCGATACGGGCGGCGTCTCGAAGCCCGTTTTGCCCGCTTCGGGACGCTCGGCGCTTTCGCCAATCGGCAGCCAGAACTTGCCCGCATGGTTGACCGCCTTGCCGTCGGCGTAGTAGAACGGTAGCGGCGCGCTGGGCAACACGAGCAGCACGCCTCCCGCCTCCAGATAGCCCTGCAAGGCGCGATCCACATCGTCGGGGGCGTTCACCCGCGCGCGGTACGACTCGCCCCCCGCGTACACCAGCGCGGCGTAGCGTGTGGGCGTCAGCCGACCGGGGGCGACCACATCGGCGTACTCCAGCGGTTCAACGGGCAGCCCCGCCTCCAGCAGCCAGAAGAGCGCCTCCGACTGCGCGTCGGGCAGCAGCCCGATTTTCTTGCCCGCCCATGCGCGGCGCAGTTCAGCAACGGCTTCGCCCGTGAGCGCGGTTAGCGGCGTCGCCATGCGCGGGCGTTCGGGCAACTGCCGAAAGCGCGGCGCATAGGCGGCGGTTGTACGCAGCTCGCGGTCGCCATGCTCCACCGACGGCTCAATCTCGCTGCCCTCGTGCCACTCGTTGAAGCTGGTAATCAGCACCCAGTCAGGGTTCAGGCGCAGGGCGGCGTCCCACTGCCTGCGATACGCCGCGCCGCCGAAGCGGTCGGTGCGAATGCCGGGCGTGCGGATTTTGGTGTCGTCGTAGGCGGGAATGATGGTCGCGCAGGCGATACGCCCCAGCGTACCCGCCGCCTGAATCGCCTCCTGATAGTACGCCTCCAGCGTCGGCTGGATGGCGTTCAGCGGCTTGCGCTCCAGCGCGCCGACGGGGTTGTAGGTATGAATGCCGTCGAACACACGCGCCGCGCTGCGACTCAGCGAATCGCCAATCGCGCACACGCCCGGCGGGAACTCCGCGCGTATCGTCTCCAGCGCCCACGCCCACTGCAGCAGGCTCAGCTGCTCCATCGCGCGCCCGTACACGAACACTACGGGACGCCCCTCCACCTTCAGGTAGGCGGGATGCGCGGCGAACTGGCGCAGGATGTGGCGCAGGTCAGGCAGCACGCTGCGCGGGTCGCCCGGCTGGGGAACCTGCTCGTAGTAGACGCACACCTTCAGGTTGTGCCGCTGCGCGGCGTCCAGCAGGCGCGGCAGGGGCTTCTCCTCGTAGCCGCCGATGCTCCACCACGAGTAGATGAAGCCATCCAGCCCCGCCTCGCGCGCCCAGCGACAGTGCTGCTCGATGATTTTCGGGTCGCTGGAGTCATACGCGCCCAGCTGGGGATAGTGGGTGGAGGACGCAATCTGCTGGCGCGCCGCGGCGACGCCCTCCCAGTGCAGCCACCTGCCTGATAGTTCGGGCGCGCCGTACCAGCCGTAGTAGAACGCCAGCACGAGTCGGGGCGGCTGGCTATAGCGCACCCGCGCCCGCGCGCCCAACGCCTTCAGCAACTCGGTTTGCGATTGCATTCCCGCTTAGCCCTCGCGCTTGCCCTGTTCGAGGTTGACCAGCGTGCCCATCAGCGTCTTCTCGGCGGTGTTCGTGTCCTGTCCCTGCAGGGCGCGGATGGCTTGCGTGACTTCATGCGCCTCCTGCGTGCGCCCCTGACTGAGCAGCAGCGCCTGCGTGCGTTGCAGCTCCGCCAGCGCCTGCGTGCGGTCAATCTGGTGCGCGCGCATGCCCATGATGGTCTTCTCCAGCGCGCGGGAGGCGACGGCGACCTGCAGCTCGTTCGCCACGCGCGGGTCCTGCGGCTGGTTCGCCAGCGCGGGGTCAGTCGTGAACTCCAGCACCGCGTCGGCGGTTGCCTGCTCCACCTGTCCCGTCACGATGTCCTCCCAGCGGAGTGTCAGCTTCGCGATGCGGTAGACCCCTGCGGGATGATTGGGGAACTCCAGCTCGAGAATCGGGTTGAGCGTGCTACTGCGCTCCACATCGACGAGGGTGAGCGTCGCCGTGCGCCCCTGCATTTGCAGTTCGCCGCCGAACGCCTGCCGCACCTGCACCCAGCGCGCCAGTTGCACCTCCAGCTTCGGGTTGCGGGCGACCACCGTCATCAGGCGCACCAGCTCCTGCTGGAACACTTCGGGAATGCGCTGGGGCTGGTCGATGTAGTAATACTTGCCGCCGCTGCGCCGCGCGATGCCCGCCAGCAGCTCCTCGTTGTAGTCGGGACCGAAGCCGAGCGCGGTGATATGGAACCCGAACTCTTTCGCGCGCGCCGCCGCGCCCACAATCGTCGAGAAGTCCTTAATGCCCACCGTCGGCTCGCCGTCTGTGAGCAGAATCAGGTGCGTCTGATAGCCCGGCAGGTTCACCGAAGTCGCCTGCTGCGCGCCAACCACCAGCGCGTCGTAGATATTGGTCGTATCGCCCACCGTCAGGCGCATGATATGGTCTTTCACCAGCTGCTTGTTGACGATTTTGCGCGGGGGCATCACGACATCCACGGTGTCGGAGAAGGTCACGATGGACAGCACATCCTGCTCGGTGAGCTGGTCGACGAGGTAGGCGCAGGCTTGCTTGGCGAATTCGAAGGGCGCGCCTTCCATCGAGCCGCTTCGATCCAGCACGAGGCAGAGGTTCAGCGGCGCGCGCCCGGCGGCGGTCTGCACCGCGCGGATGGCGACCAGCAAGCCCTCGCGGGCGATGCTTTGCGCCAGCGCGTACTTGCGCCCCAGCACGACCTCCATCTGCAGCGACGGCTGCGCGGGCGCGCCCATCAGGTTCGGCATCGCCTGCGTGCGGCTGGGGTCTAACACGGGCATCTGCATCGCCTGCGTGCGCTGCGGGTCGCTCAGCGGTCCCATCTGTTGCGTTCGATCCATAGTCCCACCTGTCGGCTTCGACGGTTCGCGCACGGCGCGTGTTTTCCTGCAATTGCGCCGCGACGCGGTTATGCCAACGCTTTGCGTGAAAATCCCCAGTTTGACTGAGAATTTTCACCAAACAAGAAGGTACAATTGCCTGCGCAATGTATACGCGGTGTCTCACGGAACGGCTGCGGTGGGCGCTGGGCGCCATGCCTGCAGCGTACCTGCAGGGCGCACGGCAGACGGGCAAAACGACGCTGGCGAAGCAGCTGCTGGCGTCAGGTGTGCTGCGCGACTGTGTGAGTTTTGACGACCCACTCGTGCGCACGGCGGCGCAGCGCGACCCGGTGAGCTTCGTGCGCGGTTTGCAGACAGGAACCGCCATCGACGAGGCGCAACTTGCCCCCGAAGTGTTGCGCGTGCTGAAGATGCGCATCGATGAGGCGCGAACACCAGGTATGTTTCTGCTCACAGGCTCCTCCAGCCTGCAGGCGCAGGCGCATATCGCCGACGCGATGGTGGGGCGCATGGCGACGCTCGAGTTGCTCCCGCTGTCGCATGCGGAGATTATGGACAGTCGGGTGAACTGGGTCGAGCAGGCGTTCACGGAGTCGCCCATCAGCGCACGCTACCCCGACTCTGCAGACCTGCAGGCGCGCATGGCGCGCGGCGGCTACCCCGTGGCGGTTGCCAGCGACGATGCACGGGCGCGCATCGCATGGTTGCGCAGCTACGCCGATGCGCTCATCAGGCGCGACCTGCGCACACTGGGCGAGGTCGAGCGGGAGGACGCCCTGCTGATGCTGTTGCGACTGCTGGCGTCGAACCCGTGCGCGCCGGCGAATATCGCAGGGCTGTCGCGCGAAACTGGCGTCGCGCAGGCGACTCTGAATCGGTATCTGAGCCTGCTGGTAAACCTTTTCGTCGTACAGCCCGTGCCTGCATGGTACGCGAATCTTGGCAAGCGGTTGCTCAAAGCGCCCAAATTGATGCTCACCGACACGGGGCTGGCAGCCGCGCTGGTGGATTCCGACGAGGCGCGGTTGGAGCAGGAGCGCGAGTATGCTGGCAAACTGCTGGAACAGTTCGTCGGAATGGAACTGCTCAAGCATATCCACTGTGCCGATATGCATGTGCGCCTCTACCACCTGCGCACCGACAAAGGCATTGAGGTGGACTATGTGCTGGAGTCGGCGCAGGGCGCGCTGGTCGGCGTGGAGGTCAAGCGCCGCCAGACACTGCGCGAAGACGACTTCAAGGGCTTACGCTGGCTGCAAAGCGCCGCGCCCGAACGGCTCCGACTCGGCGTCGTGTTCTACACAGGCGAGCGCAGCTTGCCGATGGGCGAGCGGCTGTGGGCAGTTCCCGTCAGCGCGCTCTGGAGCAACCCCCTCTAACGGGTATACTTTCCGCGTCCACAAGCGTCTAAGCGTGCAGGAGGCTCTACGATGTATGGGATGCGCGGTTCCGGGCGAATGTTCCGAATTTTGATGCGCCACGCAGGCGTCTCGCGCGAAATGGGCGGCGAGGAGCTGTCGCTGGCAGTGCAACGAGTCGATCAGATGTTTATCCAGGCGCTGGAAGCGGGCGCATCCGATATTCACATGCACCCCGAACACAACGCACTGCGGATTCGATTCCGTATCGACGGCGTGCTACACGAGCAGGAGGTCGTGACTCAGCCCGATCTGGTGCAGGCGATGGTGAGCCGCGTGAAGCTGGCGGCGAACCTGCACCTGGATGAGAAGCGCGACACGCAGGACGGGCGCATCGATATGGAGTACCTCGACCGACGGCTCAGCGCGCGCGTGTCGTGCATCCCCACGCTGAACGGCGAGCGTATCGTGATGCGCATTCTGGACCCCGCCAAAATGCAGGTCAAGCTCGACTCGCTGGGCATGCCGCAGGAGGTGATGGCGCACTGGCGGCGCGCCTTGCAGGTCGCCTATGGGATGCTCGTCGTCACGGGACCCACCGGCTCGGGGAAGACCTCCACGCTCTACGCCTCCCTGCACACGCTGGACCGGGTGCATCGCAACATCGTGACGGTCGAAGACCCCGTCGAGTACGAGTTTCCCGACAATGTGATGCAGGTGCAGGTCACGGAGAAGGTGACCTTTCCGCGCGCGCTGCGAGCGATGTTGCGCCACGACCCCGATGTGATAATGATTGGCGAGATTCGCGACCGCGAGTCGCTGCAGATTGGCATCCAGGCCGCGCTCACAGGGCATCTGGTGCTGTCCACCCTGCACACGAACAACGCCATCGAGACGCTCAGCCGCATGATCGACATGGGCGCGGAGGACTACCTGATAGCGGCGACCCTGCAGTGCGCGATGGCGCAGCGATTGGTGCGCGTGATTTGCCCTGACTGCCGCGCGCCCTACCAGCCGACGCCCGACGAGATTGCCGCGCTCAAAATCCCGCAGGAATGGCTGGCGCAGGCGCGCTTTTTCACAGGCAAAGGCTGCCCCAAATGCATGAACACGGGCTATCGCGGGCGCACGGGCATCTTCGAACTCTTGCGCATCAGCCCCGCGATTCGCGAGGCGATTGTGACCCGCGCCTCCAGCGACCAGATACTGCAAATCGCCGTCAAAGAGGGCTACCGCACCATGCTCGACGACGGGCGCGACAAGGTGCTGCGCGGAATCACCACTCCCCATGAGGTGATTCAGGCGGTCTACGCAGGCGTGTATGAGTAGGGAGAATCGTATGGAACGCAGACACCCGATTTTTGACCGTAGCCACCCACTGCAGAAGAGGTTGCTGCCTATCGAAAGCAGCTCCGCTCCGAATGGCGTGATGAGACGAATCTACCTTGACAGCGCTCTGTGAAATCAACTTTCCGTTTTGAGGTGCTTGCGCAGTCGCCTGTTAGCCATGCGCGGCGGGGGCGGCTCTATACGCCGCACGGGGTCATCGAGACGCCCGTGTTTATGCCCGTTGGCACGCAGGCGAGCGTCAAAACGCTCAGTCAGGAAGAGCTGGAGCAGCTCGGCTTCCAGATTATTCTGGGCAACACCTATCACCTATATCTGCGTCCGGGCGACGAGCGCATCGCGCGGCTGGGCGGACTGCACCGATTCATGCGCTGGGAGCGGGCGATTCTGACCGACAGCGGCGGCTTTCAGGTGTTCAGCCTCGCCGCGCTGCGCCAGATCGACGACGATGGCGTCACCTTCCGCTCACACATCGATGGCTCGGAGCATCGTTTCACGCCCGAACGCGCCGTGCAAATTCAGCGTAATCTCGGCAGCGACATCATGATGGCGTTCGACGAGTGCCCGCCGTACCCCGCCAGCCGTGAAGAAGTTGCACGGGCAACCGAGCGCACCTATCGCTGGGCGGTCCGATGCCAGTGCGCGTGGAGCGAGCAACCCAACCAGCAAGCCCTGTTCGGCATCATTCAGGGCGGCGTGTACGAAGACCTGCGCCTAACGAGCCTGCAGCAGATTACCGCGCTGAACCTGCCCGGCTATGCGATTGGCGGCGTGTCGGTCGGCGAACCGACGGAGGCGATTCGGCAGGTGGTGTCGTTCACCGCGCCGCGCATGCCCGCCGACAAGCCGCGCTACCTGATGGGCGTCGGCACACCCGAAGACATCCTGCACGCGGTGCAGCAGGGCGTGGACATGTTCGACTGCGTGCTACCGACGCGCATGGCGCGGCATCATGCGGCCTTCACCAGCGCGGGGCGCATCAACCTGCGCAACGCCCAGTATCAGGAGCGGGATGAGCCGATAGACCCTGCTTGCGACTGCTGGGTGTGCCAGCGTTATAGCCTTGCCTATCTCCATCACCTGTTCCGCACGGGCGAGATGCTCGCCTTTCGGTTGGCGACCTATCACAACCTCGCCTTCTACGCGCGGCTGATGGCGCGCATTCGCGAGCAGATAGAATCGGGCGCGTTGTAAGCGTCTACCGAAACCGCCAGATGAGGTTCGCGCCTTGATCCTGCGCCAGAATCGACGCGGCGGAGTAGGCTTTCGCGTGCCCGTCGCCGAAAATCAGCACCGCCAGCCCGCGATTGTCGCCCGTGGCGAAGTGGCGGGCATAGAGCGGCTTCAGGCGCGACGGCGGCAGGTGGTTCAGCTCACGCACTAGGTCGCGGTCAGCCACCAGCGGCGGGCTGAGGCGTACATCGCGCGGGTTCGTCTCGCCGACATACGGGTCGAACACATAGCCGCGATACTTCTCGGCGGTCGGTCCGCTGGGCGTGTCGCCGAACATCGGCGTGCGAGCAGGCTCCTCCATCTGCGCCAGATACACAGGCGTCGCAAACCCCTCCAGCTCCTGCGGGTCATACGCCGTCGCCGCCGTATAGCCAATAGAGCCAACCCCGCGCTCCGCCCAGTCGGTCGGGAATCCCGTCCGCTGCGCGCTGGGACAGGTGAAGATGCCAGTGTTGCGCACATAGGGCTGAATCATGCGCGTCCAGATACGCTCGGGAACACTTGTAGGCACGGCGTAGTTGGTGGAGGGCAGAAACGCCTCCTCGTAGTCCTGGAGGTAGCCCTGCACCGCCAGCGCGAGCTGGCGCGCATTCGACAGGCACTGCGTTTGCCGCGCCCGCTCACGCGCCTGCGCAAACACAGGAAACAGAATCGCCGCCAGAATCGCGATAATCGCAATCACGACCAGCAGCTCGATCAGGGTAAAGCCTTTAGAATATCGCATCGGGATCTCTCCATTCGCTTAGAAGGCGCATGTGCGCAGGCGTTCCGCTCAATCGAAGATGTCGAACAGGTCTTCGAACCAGTCGCGCTTTTTGCGCCGCTTGCGCTTGTGGTGCGGGTCGTAGTAGTAGTCGTCATCGTCGTCGTAGCGCGGTTGGGGGCGCGCTTGAGGGTGGGGCGTTGGCGTAGGCGGCGTCGGCGCAGGCGCAGGCGGTTCAGGGGCGTAGGCGGGCGGCGCGCCGCGCTGCAGGCTCTGCGTCTCCTGCGCATGACGCTCGATAATCTTGTCCAGCTCCCCCCGATCGAGCCATACACCCCGACAGGTCGGGCAATAGTCGATTTCGATGCCCGCCCGCGTCGCTATCTGCAGGTCGGTACTGCACACAGGGCACTTCATAACACTCTAAGTGTACCCCAGGGCGGCGGGCAGGAGTCGCGCGCGATTGCCCGAATCGGTAGCTCATGCGCAAGTGGCTGATTGGGTGCGGCGTGCTGTTTGGGATTGTGCTGGTGCTGTGTGTGGGCGCGCTGGTGTGGGCGTTCATCCCGCCGAAGATAGAGATTCCCCCGCGCCAGCTGCCGCCCAACAACGCGCATCCTGAATATGTCGCGCTGGCGGAAGCGATGCGCGTGCGACTCGACAACGATGCACGCTTCAAACAGATTGAGAACGCCGCTCTGGGTGGGCAGCCGCTGTCCCCCGCCGACCGCGCCTACTATCTGCAACAGATAACGCCCTTTCTGAAACGCTACGAGCAGCTGGTGAACCGCCCGTGCGTGGTATCCACCGAGCGCAGCTACGCTGCGATGTTCCCTGAACTACCGCAGATGCGCCGTATCGCCCGCACGGAGGCGTATCTGATACGTGAGGAACTGCGCCAGCGGCGCTACCGCGACGCGATTCGGCGCGCCGATCGGCTGAGCCGTCTGGCAGACCAGGTACGCAACGGCGGACCGCTAATTCATTACCTCGTCGGCATTGCCATCCACGCCATCGCCATGGAGCCCCTCCGAACCGAGCTGCCCCGCATTCAGGAACGCGCCGCCCTCGAAGCCCTGTTGCAGTTCGCGCGCGCCTACGAAAAACGGCGCACGCCGCTCTGGAAATGCATGCAGGAGGAATACTATTTCGGGCTAAGCGCGTACAGAGAGCTGGCGGAAGGGCGAGTCGATTACAGCGAGATGGTTCCTGACAATTCGGAAACTGGCGAATCCCCCCGACGGCGCAATCCGCTGTTCACACGCTTCATGGTCAAGACCGCCCTGCCAGAGTACCAGCGGTTCATGCAACGCGCGGTCGATGAGCTGAAGCTTCCGTTTGCCGAGCGTCCCCGTCGAACGGAAGAGTCCATCGAGCGCGAGGTGCGCCACCCGCTGAACGCGATTCTGCTGCCCGTCTTCGCCAGATCCAGCGATAGGGAGGCGGGCGAGGTCGCCATGATGCGCCTGATGGGCTGCACAGCGGCGATACGGCTGCACAAACTGCGCACGGGCAAATACCCTGCGTCGCTGGAGGCGTTGCGACTGGGCGAAATGGCGATTGACCCGTTTTCGGGCAAGCCGTTTGTGTACAAAACCGACCCGCGCTTCGGGTTCCTGATTTACTCCGTGAGCCAGAATCGAGTCGATGATGGGGGCGCGACGACCTACATCGGCGCTGCCGACGAGCGCGGCGACCTGTCGCCCGTGAAAGTGCGCCTGCCCGACCCTCTGAAAGGCGCGCGCCGAGAAGCGCTACCGCTGGTCGCCCCCATCTGGCTGCGATAACAGAGAACATCAACATACGAATCGCGTCAATTGGTGTGGTATACTGAATCGCCAGTCGGTCAATCTGGCGCACGGGGATGATAAAATGAGAGCGGTATGGATGCTGGGGCTGTTGAGCGGGCTGGGCGTTCTGAGCTGGAACGCCGCGCCAGTTGTGAACGACCAGAATACGGGACGCGCCGTTTCGCTGAAACATCGGGTGCTGACCGAAGCGCCCAAATCGGGCGTGATTAACCGCCGCGTATCGGACATCGAGTTCACCGACCTGCAGGGACGCGCCTACACGCTGAGCGCGCTGGTGCAGCGCGCGCCTGTTGTGTTCATCTTCACGGCGACGAAGTGTCCCGCCGCGCAGCGGTACACCGTGCGCATCAACCAGCTGCACGATGTCTACCGCAAGAAGGGCGTGCAGGTGTTCCTGGTCTACCCGAACTACGACGACACACGCGAGGCGGTGCTGGCGCATCAGCGCGAGTATGGGCTGAAGCCGCCTGCGGTGCATGACCCTGACGGCGCGCTGGCGCAGGCGCTGGGCGCGACGATGACCCCGCAAGCCGTGCTGATTGACCGAAAGATGCTGTTGCGCTATCGCGGCGCGATTGACGACAACCGCTACGAGACTCGCGTGCGCGCGCACTACCTGAAAGACGCGCTCGATGCGGTGCTGGCGAACAAGGCGGTGAAGGTCGCCTCCGCCGAGACCTTCGGCTGCACGATACGGTTCCGCGACGAAGCCGCCGAGAGCGCGCCCATCACCTACGCGAAGCACATCGCGCCGATTATGCAGGAGTATTGCCAGCCGTGTCATCGTCCCGGACAGGTCGCGCCCTTCTCGCTGCTGACCTACCGCGACGCCTACACATGGCGCAAAGAGATTGCGGCGGTGGTCAAGGCGCGCCAGATGCCCCCGTGGAAGCCCGTGCATGGCTACGGCGAGTTTCAGGGCGAGCGACGCCTGACCGACGAGCAGATTGGGATGATTCTGCAGTGGGTGGAGACGGGCGCGCCGATGGGCAACCCCAACGACATGCCCCCGCCCCGACAGTTCAGCAGTGGCTGGGCGCTGGGCGAGCCGGACATCGTGTTCGAGATGCCCGTTGAGTACGAAATCGCCCCCACTGGCGACGATGAGTACCGCCATTTTGTGATCCCGACCAACTTCGGCGAGGATGTGTTCGTGCGCGCGATTGACATCGAGCCGGGCAATCGCAACACGGTTCACCATGTGATTGTGTATCTGGACACGACGGGCACGGCGCGTCGCTTGGACGCCGCTGACCCCAAACCGGGCTACGAGGCGTTTGGCTGGCCCGGGTTCGTGCCGGCGGGAATGCTGGGCGGTTGGGCGCCGGGCATGACCCCCAGCGTGCTGCCCGAAGGCACGGGCTACCGCCTGCCCAAAGGCGCGGATGTCGTGCTGCAAATCCACTACTACCGCACAGGCAAGCCCGAAAAAGACCGCACGCGCGTGGGCATCTACCTCGAGAAAAAGCCGAACCCGCAGCCCGTGGGCATTGCGTGGATTATCAATCCGATTTTCCGCATCCCCGCAGGCGCGGAGCGGCACGAGGTACGCGCGATGTGGATTGCCCCGCGCGATATCGAGGTGGTCGCCATCACGCCCCACATGCACCTGCTGGGACGCGAGATGCGCATCGAGGCGGAGCTGCCCGACGGCGCCAAGCAGACCCTTATCTGGATTAACGACTGGGACTTCAAGTGGCAGGATAACTACCACTACAAGACGCCTGTGAAGCTGCCGCGGGGCACGCGCGTCACCGTCTACGCCTACTACGACAACTCTGAGAAGAACCCGAACAACCCGAACAAGCCGCCCAGAGATGTGACCTGGGGCGAGCGCACGCAGGACGAGATGTGCCTGGCGTTCCTGCATGTGATTGGCGAGGAGGGCACGGGCTTTCGCGGCGGGCGGCGCGGCGGCGGGGGCGGCTTCTTCCGCCGTAGCGCGAATCCGTAAGCGCGTATCGGGTTATCCCATCGCCTTGCGGAACAGGATAATCGCGACGACCGCCATCGCCGCCGCGATGCCGTACAGAATCAGCACCGTCTGGCGCTGGCTCAAGCCGCGTTGCAGCAGCTGGTGGTGGATGTGCTGCTTGTCGGGCTTGTGAATGGGCTGCCCCTTGAGCAGGCGACGCACAACCGCCAGCGCGGCGTCCAGAAACGGCAGCCCGAACACCAGCACGGGAATGGCAATCGCGAAGGCGGTCGCCGTCTTGAACGCGCCAATCACCGACAGCCCGCCGAGCATAAAGCCCAGAAACTGCGCGCCGCCCGTGCCCATGAAAATCCGCGCGGGGTTGAAATTATAGCGCAGGAATCCGCCCGCCGCGCCTGCGATTGCCGCCGCCGTAATCGCAATCAGCCAGTTCGGGTAGGGCTGGTCGAGCAAATCCGCCGCCTGCAACGCCATCAGCGCGAGCGCGAACGCCGCAATCGCGCTCACCCCCGCCGCCAGCCCGTCCAGCCCGTCGATGGTGTCCATCGTCTTGCTGACCACGAATATCCACAGTGCGGTGATGGGAATTGCCCATGCGCCCAGCGGAATCCAATGTGCCTCACTGAACTTGCCGCCAATCGGCGCGGCGAAGCCCTCAATCTGCACGCCGAACAGCTGCACCACCAGCCCCGCCAGCAACAGTGCGCCCATCTGCACCAGCGCGGAGAACTGCTTGCGGTCGTCCAGCATGCCAACAATCAGCACGCCCGTGCCCACCAGCAGCAAGCCGAGAAACTGAAACGCGCGCCCCAGAAACACGCTATCGGACGGCGCGAGCAGGTACAGCCGCGTCAGACCCGCCAGCATCCCCACGGCGACGCCAAAGTAAATAGCTAACCCGCCCCAGCGGGGAATCGGCTCGGTATGCACGCGCCGCGCGTCGGGCATATCCATCGCGCCCGCCCGAATCGCCAGCCGCCGTACCCACGGGGTCAGCAGGTAGGTCGTCGCCAGCGCCAGCAGAAACACCGCCGTAATCGTCTTCATCGCTCTGGCTGGAAGGGGGTCAGGTCAATGGGTAGCACCGCGCCTTTCTCGAAGCGTCCCAGCGCCACGCCCGCCTCCGCGAACAGCTCCAGCGCGAACGGGTCGGGATAGTCGCCTTCGAACACCACGCGCTGGATGCCCGCGTTGATAATCATCTTCGCGCAGTGATTGCACGGCTGGCAGGTCACATAAATCGTTGCGCCGCGTGTGGAGACGCCGTTCAGCGCGGCTTGCAGGATTGCGTTCTGCTCGGCGTGCAGGGCGCGGATACAATGCCCCGCCACGATATGGCAGCCCACCTCCGTGCAGTGCGCCAGTCCGCTGGGCGCGCCGTTGTAGCCCGTCGCCAGTATCCGCCGCTCCAGCACAATCACCGCGCCCACGCTCCGCCGCGGACAGGTCGCCCGCGTCGCCACCATGTGCGCAATCTGCATAAAATATTCGTCCCAACTGGGTCGCTCCACAGCCAAGAGGATACCCCACCCCCGCGCGTCGCGGTATAATCCTGCGCGTCTAACTTCGGGAGGCAACGGCATGCGAGTGTACCAGACGCTGATACTGATTGCGATTGTCGCGCTGTTTGGGTTTCTGAGCGGGGTGGCGCTGATGGAGGCGCGCGAGGCGCAGCGTCGCCCGCGCATCGCCGAGAGCGTCGACGCCCGCCGATTCCGCCTGTTCGATCAGGAGGGCAACCTGCGCGCCGAGCTGGGGATGCCCTTCGGCGAGCCTGCGCTGTTCTTGTACGACGCGAAAGGCAAGCCGCGCGCGTGGATTCTGTTAGACCGCGAGGGCAACGCGCGGATGATGTTCGTCGACGGGAACGACCAGACCCAGTGGACGGCGCCGCCCCTCAACGCGCCTCAGCCCCAGCCGTGATTCGAGGCGTCGGCGTGGACATGGTGGAGATTGCGCGGATTGCAGATGTGTGCGCCCGTCAGCCGCGCTTTGTGGAGCGCATCCTCACGCCCGCGGAACGCGCCTACTGCCAGAGCCGCCGCGCAAACCCCGCCCAGCACATCGCAGGCAGGTGGTGCGCGAAGGAAGCAATCGCTAAAGCCGTCGGGCGACCCCTGCGCTGGCAGGAGGTGGAGATTCTGCCTGACGCGCAGGGTAAGCCCATCGTTCACCTGCACGGCGCAAGCGCACAGGCGGTCGGCGAGGGGCAGCTGCTGGTGAGCATCACGCACACGCGCACGCTCGCGCAAGCCGTCGCACTCTGGGTGGTGAACCCATGAGCCGAATCGCGATTCTGGTATCGGGCGCCTCGCGCGGGAGCAACATGCAGGCGATTATTGAGGCGTGTCAGGACGGGCGCATCCCCGACAGCGCGGTGGTCGCCGTGATTGCCTCGCGCGACAACGCGCCCGCCCTGCAGAAAGCGCACGCGCTGGGCGTCTCGACCGCCGTCGTGAACCCGCGCGAGTTTCCTGAACCCGATATGTACGGCGACGCGCTGCTGTGGGTGCTGCAAAAAGCGCAACCCGACCTGATTTGCCTTGCGGGCTATATGCGCCTGTTGCCCGCGCAGGTGGTGGAAGCGTTCCCCATGCGCATTATGAACATCCATCCTGCGCTGCTGCCCCTGTTCGGCGGCAGGGGGATGTACGGGCTGAAGGTGCATCAGGCGGTGCTGGAGAGCGGGATGAAGATAACGGGCTGCACGGTGCATTTCGTGGACGAGCAGTACGACACAGGCCCGATTATCCTGCAGCGGTGCGTTCCCGTTGAGGATGATGACACGCCCGAAACGCTGGCGGCGCGCCTGCTGCCTGTGGAGCATGCGACCTACATCGAGGCGATACGGCTGTTCGTGCAGGGCAGGCTACGCGTGGAGGGCAGGCGCGTCAGAGTGCGCGAATAAACAGGTTGCGGAAGCGCAGGGGCGCACCGTGCGCCTGCAGCCAGAGGCGCCCCTCTTTCGGCAACGACGCGCTTCGGTCCCAGTAGTTCTCCAGCGGCGCATCGTGGACCACCAGCGTCTCGTTCAGCCACACCGTGACGCGCTCGCCCAGTATCAGGATACGGAAGCGGTTCCACTGCCCGGGTGGGTTGTCCGCCTTGACGAGGGGGCGATTGGGGTGGCGCTCGTTGTTGTAGAGTCCGCCCGACCCGTCGGCGCGGTCCCAGATTTGCACCTGAGGTGTGTCGCGCAGGTAAATCCCGCTGTCGCCGCCCGGTTCAATCTGCCAGTCCACCCACAGCTCGAAGTCGCCGTAGGCTTGTTCGGTGAGCAGGTGCTTGCCCTGCCCGTCGAAGCGCAGTTCGCCGTTCTCCACGCGCCAGTGCTTGAGGTACTGCTCGTTGGCGCGCGTTTGCGCCTGCTGGCGTTCTGCGTCGGACATGCGGGCAATTTCAGGCGGGTCGGCGTACCAGCTCTGCCAGCCCGACAGGTCGCGCCCGTTGAACAGCGCGGTGAAACCTGCGGGGGGCTGGTTCGCAGGGCGCGCCGTCGGCAACACGCGCACGCGCAGGTTGCGGAACTCCACGCGCCCGTTGTGCTGAATGAAGCCGATATGCCCCGCCTCGCGCAGAAAGCCCGGACGCTCGCGCAACTGTTCGCGGTCGCGAATCGTGTTCAGATCGGCGTCCACAATCCGCTCGCCGTTGAGGACAACCTGCACGCGCCGACCCTCACAACGGACGTGCATCAGGTTCCACTCGCCTGCGGGGCGCGTCGCGCTCTTGAGGGCGGGGTACAGCCCGTAAATCGCCCCGCAGATGCGTCGCTTGTCGCTCTGGTCGTGCGCCTGGTCGTCCAGAATCTGAATTTCCATCCCGTAGCGCGAGGACTGGAAGCCGATGGGCGCGCGGATGGCAATCCCGTTGTTCGCGCCTGCGCTGGTGCGGAACTCCACCTGCAGCTCGAAGTCGCCGTAGACCTGTCGGCTCATCAGGCGTCCGCGCCCGTCGCCGTCGAAAATCAGCGCGCCCTCCTCGATGCGATAGGTCGGCGCGCCGTCGCGTTGCCAGTCGGTCTCGTTGAAGGGGAGGGCGTTCCAGCCGTCGGGCGCGGCGCTGCCAAGCGTCGTCAGGCACGCCAGCGCATAAATCAGGTATCGGCGCATACAGGCGCAGTTCGCCCCCTACAAGGCGTTTCCTGCCCGCTACGGGTATCCTTCAATCGATGGCGGCTTATGTGCTGCTTCGGTATGGCGCGCCCGACGGGCAACCCCGCTGGCTGGAAGGGCGCGCTCCTGTCGGCGTCGTCGCGGCGCACACGCACGCAGAGGTATTGCCCGCGCTGTCGCAGGTCGAGCAGGCGACGGCGCAGGGGCTGACCGCCGTCGGCTTTGTGTGCTACGAAGCGGCGCACGGGCTCGACCCCGCCTTCCCCCGCGCCGACACGCCCTTACCGCTGGTCTGGTTCGCGCTGTTTCGGCAACTCATGCCCGTAGACCCCCCCGACGCGGAGAACTCCCCGGCGAGCGCAGGGATGTCCCTGGCGAGCGCAGGGATGTCCCTGGCGAGCGCAGGGATGTCCCTGACGAGCGCAGGGATGTCCCTGGCGAGCGCAGGGATGTCCCTGGCGAGCGCAGGGATGTCCCTGGCGAGCGCGGGGATGTCCCTG
>JBBIQK010000040.1:0-27411 GCA_037442365.1 Armatimonadota bacterium
CGCGGTGTCGGGTGGTGGGCGCGGTGTTGGGGTCGTTGATGAGTGTTTGGAGATGGTTGTCCTCTTCAGGTGTCAGCCGAATGAATATTGGTGCAGCCATGTCGAAATTATACCGCAAAGACACTTAATGCCGTCGGCGTGCTGGGCGAGGTCAGCTCCACCGCCCCCGGTGCCTCCTCCGCCGCAGTGCGCGGGATTAATCGTGGCACGGGTGGAAATGGCATCGGTGTCTGGGGTTCGCAAAACGGCTCTGGCTGGGGCGTGTATGGCACGAGCGTGTCGGGCACGGGCGTGTATGGCGAGGCAACCGCCACTACAGGCTTTACTTTGGGCGTGTACGGAAAGGTATCCAGTCCAAGCTCGCTTGCCATCGGTGTGTTTGGGGCAGCACCTTTTGGCGGGTCAGGGCACGCGGTGTACGCTCAGGGAAGGCTCACCGCCACAGGCACCAAGTCGTTCCAGATTGACCACCCGCTTCGCCCCGAAACGCACTACCTGAACCACTTCTGCACGGAGGCGCCCGAGCCGCTGAACGCCTACTCAGGCAATATCACCACCGACGCGCAGGGCTACGCCGTCGTGCACCTGCCCGACTATTTCGAGGCGGTCAACCGCGACTTCCGCTATCAACTGACCGTGATTGACGCCAGCGACGACTTCGTGCAGGCGAAGGTGGTGCGCAAAATCGAGAACAACCAGTTCGTCATCCGCACCAGCAAGCCGTTTGTGGAGGTCAGCTGGCGCGTGGAAGCCGTGCGCAACGACCTGTGGGTGCAGCGGTACGGCTACCAGACCGAGCAGGAGAAGTCCGAAGAGGCGCGGGGCAAGTATCTGCACCCAGAGTTGTACGGGCAGCCGAGGGAGCGGGGAATCCACTACCACCCTGAGCCCGAACCCGCGCCGAACGAGCCGACCAAGCCGTAATACGCGCCCCTCCAGCCCCTCCCCGCATAACTGGGGAGGGGCATTTGTTTATACCAATCCGTGCGTCAAACTTCGTAATACCAACTGCGCTGTCAGGCTTCGTATTTGCCGTGCGTCTACAGTCAGAGCCACACGCCCTGTTGCCCTCACCCCCAGCCCCTCTCCCGCCGCGCGGGAGAGGGGAGCCGTGTGTGCGACGCGCGAGAAGGTATTCCCCCTCTCCCGAACCTTCGGGAGAGGGCAACATGCAGCGCCGATTTACGAACTGTGAACCGCAGATTGGTATTACTTCCGCACCGCGCCGACGGTGTATTCGTAGCGCATCGGGTTGTAGCGCTGGTAGCCCTTCGGCGGGAACATCTGCTGCGATTCGGGGTTGTCGGCGTACATGCTGCGCCCGTGCTGGCTGAAGTATTCGAACTCGTGGCGGAAGTTTTTGATGAAGGCGCGCACGGGCAATGCCGCCGCGTCGCCCAGCGCGCAGAAGCTACGCCCATCGATCTGGTCGCAAATCTCCAGTAGGAGGTCGATGTCCTCCGTGCGTCCCTTGCCCTGCAGGATGCGCTCCAGAATCTGCACCATCCAGCGTGTGCCCTCACGGCAGGGGGTACATTTGCCGCACGATTCGTGAGCATAGAACTCCGCCGTGCGCCACGCGAAATGCACGATGCAGGTATGCTCGTTCAGTACCATGCAGCCGCCGGAGCCGACCATGCTGCCCTTTTCCATCAGCTCCTCGTAGCCGATGATAGCGTCGACGCACTTCTCGGCGGTCAGGATGGGCATCGACGAGCCGCCTGGGATGACTCCCTTGAGCGCGCCGCCGCGCACGCCGCCCGCCATCTCAATCAGCTCCATCAGTGGCGTGCCAAACTCGATTTCGTAGTTGCCTGGCTGGTTCACATGCCCCGACACGGAGAAGATTTTCGTGCCGCGCGAGTTTTTTGTGCTTGCGCCCAGCTGCGCGTACCACTCCCCGCCGTTGTTGATGATGTGCGGTACGCAGCTGAGCGACTCGCAGTTATGGATGAGCGTCGGACTGTTCCACACGCCGGCAACCGTGGGCAGGGGCGCGTGCGGGAACTTGAGGCGGGGCTGCCCGCGCTCGCCCATCAGGCTCGACATCAGCGCGGACTCCTCGCCGCACTCATACGAACCTGCGCCCATATGAATGTAGAGGTCGTAGTCGAAGCCGCTGCCGAGAATGTTTGTGCCCAGATAGCCTGCGGCGTATGCCTGGTCAATCGCGTCGCGGAGCCTGCGGGCGCACTCGACATACTCGCCGCGAATGTAGATATAGCCCCGCTGGGCGCGCACCGCATAGCCCGCGATAATCATCCCCTCCACCAGCTGGTGCGGCGCTTTGAACATCAGCTCGAAGTCTTTGAAAGTGCCTGGCTCGCCCTCATCGGAGTTGCAAATCACATAGTGGGGCTTGTCGTCGTCTTTGGGCAAGCCGTTCCATTTGATCCATGCGGGGAAGCCTGCGCCGCCGCGCCCACGCAAGCCCGATTTCTTAACTTCGTCGATAATAGCCTGACGCTCCATCTGCAGCGCCTTGCGCAGCGCCTGATAGCCGCCATGCTGTTCATAAACCTGTAGGGCATGATAGTTCGGGACATCGACATGCTTGAGCAACAATCGGTATTCACCCATAGCGCGCCTCCGCTGAAAGTATACCTTGAATCGTCCTCTACAAAACCTCGCGGAAATGCCGATAATTGGACAAGACCTGTCGGGAACGACTCGGTTAGTTGCAGCCGCGACTGACAGGGAGGGCAGAATGTATGTATGAAGCTTATTGGGGTTTGACCGAGCCGCCGTTCGCACTGACGCCCGATCCGCGGTTCCTGTATCTAGGCAAGGAACACGAGGACGCGCTGGTGATGCTACACTACGCCATCACCCGCAATCGCGGCGCGGGCGTGCTGATGGGCGACATCGGACTGGGGAAGACGACCATCAGCCGCGAACTGATAGAGATTTTAGACCCCGTGCAATACAAAATCGCGCTGATTGTGAACCCAATTCTCACGCCCGTTCAACTCCTGCAGGAGATTCTGCACCAGCTGGGGGTGGAGATTCATTCGCGCAATCGGCAGCAACTGGTGCAGGCGTTGCACGATCGACTGATCCACATGTACGAGCATGGACAGCGTGCGGTGCTGACGATCGATGAGGCGCACCTGATTCGCTCCGCGAACACTTTCGAGGAGTTGCGCCTGCTCCTGAATTGTCAGATGAACGACCAGTTTCTGATGAACCTGATTTTGCTGGGGCAGCTGGAGCTGCAGAAGAAGCTGGAGCGTGTGCCTGCGTTGAAGCAGCGTCTGGCAGTGCGCCATGTGCTGAAGCCGTTAGACCAGCAGGAGGCGGCGCGCCTGATAGAGCATCGCATGCGCGTGGCGGGCTACGCGGGCGAGCGTATCCCGTTCACCCCCGACGCGCTGTATGAACTGTACCAGTTCACAGGGGGCTACCCGCGCCTGATTTGCCAGCTGGCGGACAACGCGCTTCTGATAGGCATGGCGCAAAAAGCGCAGGTTATCGACGGCTACCTGATGCACGGCGTGATTCAGGACTACGAAGGGAAGGAGTGGTGAGCATGAACTTGGTGGACGCAATCCGAATGGCAAGCCAGCAACGCCCCCGGGGTTCGGCGGAGGGGTCAATCGTTGCCCCAGGACCTGCCGTTGCCCCCGCGCCAGTGGATGAGACGGAGGTCATGCAGACCGTGCGCTTCGAGGTGCGCCTGACGAACCAGCAGTTGCACGACTTGCTCCAGTGGCTGGCGCGGAACATGCATCCCGTGATGACTCTTCGAGAAGCTGCGCGCTATTTGCGGCTTCACACGACAGAGCTGGAGACGCTTGCCGAATCGGGCGCGATTCCCGCGTTCAAGGTGGACAACAAGTGGCGGTTTCTGAAAGCCGCGCTGGACGAGTGGATGCTGGCGCAACGCGCCACCGAGTACGAAGTGAAGGAGGAGGAATCCCATGTCGCGTAAAGCGCGTTCTGTTGGTAAGTCGGTACCTGTGCTGGCAATTGATGTCGGCGCCAGCAGCGTGAAGCTCTGTGCGGGCACGCTTCAGGGGCGCAGCCTGTGTGTGGAACGGCTTGCCGAGACGCCCCTGCCCGCGGACGCCGTGCGCGAGGGCGCGATCCTGGACCCCGACACGGTCTACCGCGCACTGCGCGCCACGCTCCAGAGCGCAGGCGTGAAGCACAAACAGGTGTGGCTCTCGGTCGGCGGACCGCAGACCACCGCGCGTCCCGTGCGCCTGCCCCACATGCCCCACGAAACGCTTCAGAGGTCCATCCAGTTCGAAGCGACGCGCTACCTACCCTCGGCGGCGGAGGAGCATCTGATTGGTTTCCAGATTCTGCCTGCAACAAGCGAGGAACAGATGGAGGTGCTGCTGGTCGCTGCGCCGCGCTCCACCGCCGAGCCGCTGCTGGAACTGGTCGAAAAGGCGGGGCTGGAGCCGCAACTGCTGGAGCTGCAGCCGTTTGCCGCGCTCCGCACCGTGCAGGCAATCCACGGCGACTCGCTGCCCTATGCCTATGCGCTGGTCGATCTGGGCGGCGAACACACGCAGATTACCGTCGCTCGCAACACCACGCTGGCGCTGACGCGCTTTATCCCCATCGCCAGCAACACCTTCAGCGCCGCGCTCAAGGGCTACTTCAACTACACTGACGAGGAAGCGGAGCAGGTCAAACGCGGACTGAACCTTGAGGAACTGCTCCAGACGGGTCAACCGCAGGAGAACCCGCCGCTGCGCCTGTTGCAGCCGATTATCGACGAGCTGATTCGCGAGATCCGCCGCTCGTTAAACTACTACCAGTCGCAATACCCCTCGCAGAGCGCGCAGGGGCGCATCGAGCGACTCTTTCTCTACGGCGGCGGCTCGCACATGCACGGCGTCGCGGCTTACTTCGAGCAGAAGCTGGGCATTCCCACACAGCGGGTCAACCCATTTGAGGGCGAGGTTATCATCCCTGGCGGCGTCGCTATCGAGCATCTGGATTCGGGCGCACGGTGGACGACCGTGCTGGGAACCGCGCTCGCGCCGCTGGAACTCGCGCAGCCGTTCGCCGAACCTGTGGACGAAACGGAACCCGCCGCCGTCGCCACAGCGGCAGCCTGAGGAGGCGTCTATGGCAGTGATTAACCTGATTGCACAGGAACAGCAGATTCGGCGCCAGCTGGAGCGTAAAACACGCCTGCTGGGCTTCGGCTGGCTGAGCGTCGCAGGCGTTATCGGCGCGGGCTGGGCAAGCCTGCTGCTTTATGGCAGTAGCTTGAACGCCCAGCGCGCGCAGGTCGAGGCACAACTCACGCAGATGCGTCCTACCCTACAACAACTCAAACAGACGCAGGCGCAGCTGGGCGCGCTCCAACCGCTCGTCGACACGCTCCAGAACGCCCGCAAAGACACAGGACGCTGGCAAAAACTGTTCCAACACTTCAGCCAGCATACACCGCAAGGGTGCTACCTCACAGGGGGGGAGTTGGGCAAACGCACGGATCCCAAAAAGCCGATGGAAATCACGCTTAAGGGAATCGCCGAGAATCAACAAATCGTCGGCGAGTTTATGCTGCGTCTGAATCAGCATCCTGAGCTGGAGCAGGTACGCCTCGACTACAGTCAGGAGCGCGCGCTGTCTGAACTCACGACCGCCGTCGAGTTCCAGATAACCGCACAAATCCAAGGCACTTCGCCGCCCCAATCCAGCGGGCAAGGAGGGCAAAGTGGCAGTTAGCAAACGTTTGCAACGCGTGCAACGCGCCGCGAAAATGACGGGGCTGCTCACAGGGGCCACTTTCGTGCTGGGCGCAGCGAGCCTCTACCTGCCGTGGGGCATGATGCAGGAAAACCAAACGCAACTGCAAGTCAAACAGCAGGAACTGAAGGAGGCGCAACAGGCGACCAGCCAGCTCCGACAAGCGCAGGAGCAACTGCAGGCCACCCAGCGCGAATTGCAGTTTCTCGAGCGTGGCGTGAGCGAAGCCGCCTATGTGCCCACGATGCTCAAGCAGTTCGAGCAGACCGTACGCGCCCTGAACCTGCAGATAGTCGCTATCCGCCCGCAGGCGACGCCCGTCAAGCCGCCCACCAGCAACACGGACGGCAACAACAACTCCAGTCAGCCGAAGGAACCGCCCAAGCCCTACGACGAGCAACTGTTCGAAATCCAGCTGCGGGGCAAGTTTGGGGATACGCTGCGCCTGCTCAAGACGCTGGAGACCTTCCCCAAAATCCTTTCGGTGCAGAGCCTGAACGCACAGGCGAAGACCACTGCTGAACCGAGTATGGAAAATCCCGATCTGGAGGTCAAGATGGTGGTCAAAGCCTTCATCTTTCGCGAGAGTCGGGGGCAGACCAGCGCCAACGCTTCAGGAGGCTAACGATGGCGAACACGAAACCCGAACATGGCAAGCCAGCCGCGAACCCGAAGCAGTTGCTGACTCTGGCAGCGCTGTTCGCGGTGCTGATTACGGTGGGCGTCGTGCAGTTCAGCGGGCTACTGGGCGGCGGCGCGTCGCCTGCGCCGAAACCGTCTGCGCCCTCGGGCAACGCCCCGTCGCAGGCGACCCAGGCGGCGCAAACCGCTGAGGATCGGCTGTCGCTGCCGCCGCTGGCGCCGCGCGACCCGTTCCGTCCTGTGATTGCCATCGCCAGGCAAGGTCAGGAGCCGAGTCGGGTGGCTCAACGCGAGACCAGCACGCGCCCGCAACGCGAAATCACAGGCGCGCCGCCAATTGCGCCGATGACGCTGCCGCCTACAGGACAGCTTAGCTTGCAGCCCGCCGAAAACGCGCCCGCGCCAGAACCCGACCAGCCCCAGTACGCCGTCACGGGCGTCGTGCAGGGACCGAACTCCATCGCGATTTTGGTAGACAAAGAGGGACGCCGACGCTTCGTCAAGCAGGGCGACCTGCTGGAAGAGGGCTGGCGAATTGTCGGCATCCAGCGCGGCGCGATTGCGCTGCAAAAAGGCAAACAGCGCATTACCGTCCGCGTCGGCGAATCGACCGCCCCGAACGGAGGCAACATACCATGAGAACGCGAACATCGATACTGTTTTGGTTGCTTGGAACCCTGATAGCATTGCCTGCGCTGGCTGCGGCGCAGGTCGTGCAGTCGGTTAAGGTCTCGCAGGAGCAGGGACAGACCCTGATTACCATCACAGGCGAGCGATTGCCGCGCCCCAGCGTAAGCGTCTGGCGCAACCAATTTCTGATTGTGGAGTTCAACGCGCGTTTCAGCGGGCGTGGGCGCGAGGTCAGCCTGAAGACGCCGCACGCCATAAAACTGCGCTACGGCTGGTTCTCGAATCGCCCGCCGAAGGTGCGCGTGGTGGCGACCATGCGCGGCAGCCAGCCCTACACGCTCGAGCAAACGCCGACAGGCTGGCAGGTGCGCCTTGGCAGGGCGACGCCTCAGCCGACGAAGGAGTCCGCGCAAGCCGACAGCCAGCCTACCGACGCGCCGCCCAAGCCGACAGCGACCGCGAGCGCGCGCCCCACACCCCCACGCACTTACGCGCCTGAGCCGAAGCCTGCATACGAGGAGACAACGGTCGCTCGTGCGCCTGAACCGCCGCGTCCCAGTGCGCCCCCCAGAATCCTCGTCTCACTCGACTTCGTGAACGCCGAAATCGGCGATGTGCTGAAGGCGCTGGCGATTCAGTCCGGGGCAAACATCATCACCGCGCCCGATGTCAAAGGAACCGTGACGGTGAGCCTGAGCCGACTCACGGTCGAGGAGTCGCTGAACCTGATTACGCGCCTGAGCGGCTACCGCTACGAGAAGCTCGACAACACCTATGTGGTGGGCACGGAGGAGTCGCTGCGAGCGTTCCGCGCGACGCCTGCGCCCGCCGAGACGCCCAAGCCGCGCACGGTCGAGGCGCTGACCTTCAAGGTCGCCAAGCCGGGCGACATCGCGACCTATCTGGGCGCACGCTTCCCTGAGCTGAAAATCACGCCCTCCGGCGAGAAAGACGCGGCGTACCTGCTGATTGAGGGCGACGAGGAGACGGTCGCCCGCGCCCGCGAAGCCGCCTACGCCTTCGAGCAGCAACTCACGGGCAGCGTGGAAATCGTCACGGAGGTCTATCGAGTCAAGTTCGCCGACTCGCGCGATCTGGCGCGAATCATAAGCCAGCTGGTACCAGGCGTCACGGTCTCGCTCGGTCCCGATGCGCTGCTCAGTCGCGGCGGCGCGGGCAGCAGCGCGGGAGGCGGCGGGCAGACAGGCTCGATGACGGGCGGCGAGGCGCCCAGCGCGACCGCCCAGCAGATGGGCGCGCCTATGCAGGGCGGCGAGAGCGGCGCATCCGCGCAGGGAGCGCAACCGCCCAACACGCTCGTGCTGGTCGGCACCGCGCGCGAGGTGCTGCGCGCCCTCGAAATCCTGCGCAAAGTGGATGTCAAGCAGCCGCAGGTGGTCATCGAGGCGAAGGTGATGGACATTTCCGAAGGCAGCCTCAAATCGCTGGGGCTGAACTGGAACATCCTGCAGTCGGGCAGCATCAACACGCTCGACCGCACGGCGAACCGTCTGCCCCTGCCCGACAGCACCACCAACACTCCAAACCAGCAGGGCGTCGGGTTCAACCGCGATGGACAGCTCGGACTGGACTTCACGATTGTCAAGCAGCCGATTGACTTCTCTGTCACGCTGAACGCGCTGGCAGAAGACCGTCGCAACCGCCTGCTGGCGAACCCGCGCGTCGCCACGCTCGATGGACGCCCAGCGACCATCTTCATCGGCGACGAGGTGAACTATGTCAAGCTCATCCAGCAGACGCCGCAGGGCGCGAATGTGCAGACCGACACCGTGCAGGCGGGCATTATCCTGCGCGTGCTGCCGCGTGTGCATGAGGACAACTCCATCACGCTGCACATCCAGCCCGAAGTAAGCGTCATCACGGGCTTTCTGGAGGTGCCCGGCGGCGGACGCCTGCCCCAGCTCGCCCGGCGCAACACTGACACCACCATCCGTGTGAATAACGGCGAGACGGTCGTCATCGGCGGGCTAATCCGTGAGGCGGACATCAAGACCATCCAGAAAGTGCCGCTGCTGGGCGACCTGCCGTTTCTGGGCTACCTGTTCCGACGCACCAGCACCTCACGCGACAAGTCGGAAATCATGATTAGCCTCACCGTGCGCGTGATCGAGTAGACGAACCCACACCACAGGGGCGCGCGCGCCGCGCCCCTTTGCTACGACTCGCTTTCAGGCTGTACCTGATACGCCAGCAGGATGGCTTCGGCGACTTCCGCCAGCGGTTTGCCCGTCTGTTCGGCGGTTTGCTGCAGGCGGCGGAAGGCGTCCTCTTCGGCGAGACCGAGCTGTTGCATCAGCACGCGCTTGGCGCGTCCGATGCGTCGCCGCGCCTGTATCTCCTGCGCGAGGTTCAGATTCTGCGTCTCCAGCGCGCGCAACTCGCGGTAGCGGCTGACAGCGACCTGGATCGCGGGCGCGAGGTCCGCCTCGCGGAACGGCTTGACCAGATAGCCCAGCACGCCCGCGCGGTCTGCGCCCATCACCATCTCTGGCTCGCTGTAGGCGGTCAGCACCAGCACAGGGGCAATCCGCTCCTTCGCCAGCCGCCGCGAGAGTTCAATCCCGTCCATTTCAGGCATCATGATGTCGGCAATCACGAGGTCGGGCTGGAGCGTGCGCGCGAGCTGGAGCGCGTCGGCGCCGTTATCCGCCTCGCCCACCACCTCATGCCCCATCGCCTCCAGCATCGCCCGCAGGTCGAGGCGTATCACGGGTTCATCGTCCACAATCAGTACGCGATAGGCTTTCATGCGTTGCTCCCTTCCACAAACACTTCCACGCCGCGCGGTTCGAGATACTCGCGCAGCCGCTCCGTCAGTCGCACGACGCCGGGCTGTTCGGTCTCGGCGTGCCCGCCTTCCAGCAGCACGATGTCGCGCGCCCACGCCTCCCATGTGTGATGATGGCGCACTTCGCCCGTGAGCAGCGCGTCGGCGTGCGCACTCTGGGCGTCGGGCAGGTAGTCGCCGCCGGAGCCGCCCACCACCGCCAGCGTGCGCACAATCTGGCTGGGCTTGCCATACACGCGCACATAGGGGTTGCCCAGCTTCTCGGCGAGGTAATCGCGCAGCTCGCGGGCGAGCATTGGCCTGGGCAGCGCGCCGACGCGCCCCAGCGCATGCTCCGCCTGCGTGTGCAGCGGGTAGACATCGTAGGCGGCCTCTTCGTAGGGGTGCGCGCGGAGCATTGCGCTCACCACCGCGTTCAGGCGTTCGGCGGGTGTGAGCATCTCGATGCGCAGCTCTTCGGCGTGTTCGCGCGCGCCCACCTGCCCCAGATAGGGGTTCGCGCCCTCCATCGGCTCGTAAGTGCCTGTGCCTGCCGTGTAGAACGCGCATCGCCGATACAGCCCGATGACGCCTGCGCCTGCGTTCGCCATCGCGTCGATCACGGCGTCCGCGTGTGCTGTCGGGGTGAACACAGCGATTTTGTAGTGCTTCTGCGCCGGACCCTCGCCAAACGGGCGCACTTCGGTCAGCCCCACCACCTCCGCCAGCGTGTCGTTGACGCCTCCGGGCGCAACATCCCAGTTCGTGTGAACGGCAATCAGCGCGATTCGGGCAGCGCACAGCCCCTGCACCGCCTGCCCCACGGGGTCATCGAAGCGTACCTTGCTCAGCGGGCGGTAGATTAGCGGATGGTGCGTCACCAGCAGCTGGCACTGACGGTACTGCGCGCTGGCGACAGTGCGCGGGTCGGGGTCTAACGCCACCAGCACGCGCTCTACCAACTGATTGGGGTCGCCAACCTGCAAGCCCACCGGGTCGTTCGGGAACGCCCATTCGGGGGGCGCAATCTCGTTGAGGAAGCCAAGCGCCTCACGCACCGATATTGCCATAGCGGGGGAATTGTACCTACTGGCTCCAGTTGCCCGGCGGGTCGTTGCGCAGCCCCAGCCAGCAGAGTCGCCCCAGCACGACGCCCAGCGCGGCGGTCAGTGCCAGCACCCCGTGCGGGCTTAGCCCCAGCAGACGCGGCACATTCTGCACCACTTCAGGCGGCATCAGGGGCACGGTAATCAGTGCGAACAGCCCCGTGACCATCGCGAAGACGGACATCGTAATCAGGAACACCCAGCCGATGGCGAGACGCATCAGCAGAAAGACGCCGCCCAGCACCTGGATGGTTGCGAAAAAGCGCAGGCTGAGCGGCGTCGGCGCGCCCTGCAGCGCCGTCCACCAGATACTCGCGCCCACCAGCAGCCAGAACAGGGCAATCAGTCGCGTTGTTGCTTTCATTAATCGATGCCGATTATACCCCTTCAGGTATCCTACCTGCGGATGTCGGAGCTGCTGCTGACCGTGCAGATTGTGAACTGGAACGCGCGGGAGCCACTGCGCGCCGCCCTGCGCTCAATACGCGCGCACCCGCCGCAGTGCCCCTACGAAATCGTCGTGCTGGACAACGCCTCCAGCGACGGCAGCGTGCAGATGCTCGAAAAAGAGTTTCCCCAAGTGCGCCTGCTGGTCAGCGAGCAGAATCTGGGCTTTTCGCGAGGGCACAATCTGGCGGCGCGCGCGGCGCAGGGTAGATACCTGTTCATCCTGAACCCCGACACGGAAGTGCTGCCTGGCGCGCTCGATTTGCTGGTGGCGTACGCCGAGCGCCATCCCGAGATCGCCATTCTCGGACCGAAGATTCTGAACCCCGACGGCAGCCTGCAATATTCCTGTCGGCGGTTTCCGAACCCGACCGCCGCGCTGTTTCGCAACACGCCGCTGGGCAGGCTCTTTCCCAACAACCCCTACACGCGCGACTACCTGATGACCGACTGGGATCACAACTCGGTTCGCGAGGTGGACTGGGTGTCGGGCGCGGCGCTGTTCATCCGCCGCGCCGTCTACGAGCAGCTGGGCGGTTTTGACGAGCGGTTTTTCATGTATTGCGAGGATACGGACCTGTGCTATCGCGCGTGGGAAGCGGGCTACAAGGTGGTCTATTATCCCGAACCGAAGATTGTTCACGCAATCGGGCGCAGCACGGACCTGGCAGCGAACCGAATGATTATCACCTTCCACAAGAGCATGTACCTGTTCTACAAGAAGCACTACGCGCGGAAGACTTTCCCCTTGTTGCGCCCACTCGTGCCTGTGGGGCTGGCATTGCGGGCGTCGCTGTTTTTGCTGAAGAATTACTGGGACGCCCTGCGTCGACGGCTGGGGCGTCGGTAGGGGTGCTATCCTCCCGCGCGGCGGCGCAGCACGATTATCCCGCCCCCGGAGAAAATCAGCAGCGCGAGCATCGAGCCCGGTTCAGGCACCCAGTAGCCCCCGCCGTTGCCGTAGGAGCGCCACTCGTCGATTCGAAGGCGTACGAACAGCGCAGCGTGGTCGGAGGCGTTCTGGCTGTCGGTGATGTCGAAGCCTGCGGGCAGTCCGCCCGTGGGGAATCGGCGCGTGTTGAAAATCGTCGCCTCCAGCACATTAATACGGTCGCGTCCGGGTTCGGTGGCGGAGACCATAATGTAATCCAGTCGACGGCGCAGGTCGGAGTTGCGGTCTGAAACCTGGTAGGTGCGCTTGCCGCCGAGCGTGTCCACGGGCACGGTATCGCGCAGGCGCGCCGATTGCACCGTGCTGATGGGCGCGTAGATGCGTCCGTCAGGGAGCGTCCCGCCAATATCGAAGGTCGAACTCAGGTCAGGGTCTTCGTTCTCGTTGAGGTCGCCGCCCAGCACATACGCCGCGCGACGGTTGCGCACGCGCCAGTCGCGCACACGGTCGCGCGTGTTCTCGGCGTTGGTCTGACGGGCGACGGCGTCGCTGGTGTAGCCGCCTGCCTTGAAGTGCGCCCCGAATACGCCCAGCCCATTCGTGCCCGGCACATCGATTAGCCCAATCGTCAGCCCGCGATTGGGCGAACCAATCCCCACATCGGCGATGTTCTGAAACGGGTAGCGACTGATCACCGCGTTGCTTATCCAGCCGTCCGAGAGGCGGTTGACATAAATATAGTAATCCTGATTGCGCTGCGGGTTCGCCCCGAAAAAGGTCAGGTTATTGCGCACGAAGCTGTCCAGCGCGCTCTCCTGTGTGAGGGCGTTCCAGCTGGTGCGCGTGTTGCCGCCGACCTCCTGCAGGAGCACAATATCGGGGCGCAGGTGATTCATGATTTTGGCGACATAGGGCTGCTGCGCGTCGTTGGGGCTGTTCACCCCCACCGCGCGCTTGATGTTCCAGCTGAGGATGCGCACTTCGGTCGCGCCCGCCAGCGCAACCAGCATCCCCAGCGTCAGTATCAGTCCGAAAATCCGTTGTCCTTTCATAAGCAACCAGCCGATTATCGCACCGCGTGCGTTGTGATTAGGTTAAGACGCCGCAGCAGCCAGAGCGCAAGCAGTCCCAACCCCACACCCAGCAGTATACCCCATCCCGTGCGCTGGAGCGAGACCAGCAGTGGGCTGTGCAGATGGCAGAAGGTGTTCACGAGCGAGACCTGCCCGATGGTCGCCAGAAACATCGTCAGGGGCAGGAAGCGCGTCTGGCGCATCAGCAGCATCGCCGCGCCGATGACCAGCGCAGGATGCCCAATCAAGAACTCTTTGGTGCGGGGACGCACATTCATTACGGTCTCCAGCAGGGCGCGCAGGCGCAACTCCCAGTCGGGCACAGCGCCGGGCGCTTCGTTGCCCGTGCGCAGCAGCATCAGCCCCACCGCCGCCAGTATCACCAGCGCGAGCAGTACCTGACCCCACAGCACGGGGCGCGTGAGCCACTCACGCCAGAAGTCCCACCGTCCGACCACCCATGCCGTGTAGAAACCCAGCACAAGCAGCAGGGGCAGCGCGTGCGCCAGCTTCACCCCTGCAAACTGGTCTGCCTTGATCAGGAACGGCGTTTCGGCGAGCAGTCCCACGATGTGCAGCGCGCCCATCAGGCTCCACGCGAAGGGCACAATCAGGAGTCGTGCGCCCTGCCACAGGTTGGGCGCGCCGCCCGGCGCAAGCCACGCCATCGCCAGCATCCCGACGGTTGGGAACAGCAGCGCGGCGGCGAGCGCGACGAGTTTACGCCCCAGCGGGAACAAGCACAGCACGGCGCATAGCCCGCCCAGCGCCAGCGGCGCGAGCGCCCACACGCCCGTGCGCCGAAACAGCGTCAGCAGCCAGCCGCCCAGCACGCCCACGCCCAGACCCACCAGCGCAAACTGCCACGCAGGGGGCTGCAACGCGCCAAAGGGACGCGCGCCCGACTCGCGCAGCACATACCCCGCGCGCTGGAGCCGCTGGGTCAGGCTCTGGAGCAGTTCACGCAGGGTCGCCGTGTCCGCGCCCGCCGCACGCAGGTACAACACGCGGATATTACGCTCCTGCGCGGCGCGCTCCAGTCGCTCCACAATCTCGTTGGGCGACAACAGCAGCGACTCGGCAAGCCCGACGCTATGCACGCGCACGGTATGCTCTGGGAGCGCCCCCATCAGGTTGCCCGCGCCCGCCTGTCTGGCGAACTCAATCGCGCCGAAACGCATGCCGTTTGCCTTAATGTTGTGCGCGGTCGCCTGCAGTCCGGGACGGTAGCCCAGCACCTGGTCGCCCGCGAAAATCAGCAGCGACGCGCCCTGCTCCCGCGCAAACAGCAGGCTGCCGCGCAGCGCGAGCGGCGTGATGCCCTGCGGATTGACCAGCCGCGCGATAATCGGCTTGTCGCCCGCGCGTACCTGCGCCACCTGCACGGGGTCCAGACCCAGCCCGAGTTGCGCGACGGTCGCCGCGTCGCCGACGACCCAGAATCGCGCCCCACGCTCCGAGCGCACCTCAACCGCAGGCGTATTCTGGGGCGGCTGGAGTTCCACCCGCGCCTTGAGCGCGAGCATGCGCTTGGCTTGCTGGAAGCGCGCCTCGCTCAACAGGTAGGTCGGCGTCGGCGCAGAGATGGGCGCGCCCCAGTCCGCGAGCGTGCCTTCTGTGAGCGCGACGCTGAACGGCGTGCTGAACCCCTGCAGCCACGCGGCGACGGTTTTGCCCGCCGCGCTCGCCCACTGCGCGACATCAGAATAATCCAGCGCCAGCTCAACCGAGCGGTTCGTCTGCTCGACGCGCAGGCGTTGCAGCACCGCCGCGCCCGCCGCCAGCGAAGACACTATCAGCCCAACCGCGAGCAGCGCGCCCGAAAGCCTCATCGCACCACGCGCCTGCCGTCATACACGGGCGAGACCCTGCGCTGCTTGCGAATGTAGTCCGCGACGACATCCAGCAGCACTTTGCCCGTGTCGGCATACGAGACGCCCAGCGGCTTCAGATAACGCTCGGCAAAGTAGGAGTTGGTCGTGCCCTTGTAGATTCGGTCGTCCTCAATCGGCGCGCCGTTAATGGTCGCTTCCACCAGCTGGCGGTTCTGCACTCGATAGCGGATGCCGCTCACGGTCGGGCGCTGCTCGGTGAGCAGGCGTTTGAGGTCGCGCCCCGTGATTTCGAAGCGCGCCACCGTGTTGCCGAAGGGCATCATCCGCGCCAGGTCGTAATAGCTGATTGCGCCGCGCGCCAGCTCGATGCGGATGCCGAACATATTCTGCAGGTCGAAGTCGACGCCGAAGGTCGCGCGCACGGCGTCGCCCACCAGGTAGTAGTGCGCGAAGTCGTCGCCGCGCTGCACGAAGTCGTCCGTCGCCTCGCCCACGACGCGCCCGTACTTGCCTGCGATGCGCTTCCAGTAGCCGTTCAGCACGCGCCGCGTCTCAGGGTGTTCGGGAATGTCAGCAGTGATGGGGATGAGCTGCCCCTTATAGCCGACCATTTCGAGGCGGTTCGTGTCGATATCGCGCCAGAAGAGCAGATCCAGCCTGCCCAGTTCGCCGCCCCACTGGTGCGCCTGCACAATCACTGTGCCGCCCAAGTTCACGGGGGCTTTCTGCTGCCACTCAATGAAGCGCGGCTCGGCGAGGCGCGTATGCGAGTGCCCGCCGACAATCACATCGATGCCGGGCACTTCGCGCGCGAGTCGCTCGTCATCGCCAATCCCCAGATGGGAGATGAGAATCACCACATCCGCCTGCTGGCGCAGCTGGGGCACGAGCTGGCGCGCGACCTCGAACGGGTCCTGCACCTCCACGCGCTCACGCGCCCCGCGATAGTTCTGCGTGTCGGTCATCACCAGCCCGAAGAGCGCGACGCGCAACTCGCCGATTTGCGTAATCGCGTAGGGGGGCACGAGCGGCTCGCCCGTGTCGCGATAGCGCAGGTTCGCACACACGGTCTGGAAGCGGCTCATCTGCACCAGGCGCAACACCTGATCGAGCATGTTGCTGAACTCGTGATTGCCCAGCGTGCCGAAGTCGTAGCCGCAGGTGTTCATGCACGCCACATCCGCCTCGCCGAGAAACTCCAGCGAGAAGGGCGTGCCATCCATGTAGTCGCCCGCGTCGATGACCAGCGTCGGGTAGGGCTGCAACTGTTCGCGCAGCCGCTGGATCAGGGTCGCCCGCCGCGCCACGCCGCCGATGTTCGTTTTGTAGGTCATCTGCGCCATCGGCGAGCTGGGCGCAACGCCTTCGGGATAGCTGAACGGGAGCAGGTGTCCGTGCGTGTCGTTCGTATGCAGGATGGTGAGACGGAACCATCGCCCGCTGGAGTCCGCGCTGTAGCCCAGCTGCAGCACAAGCCCCAGCAGGCTGAAAGTGAACCACAGTTTTTTCATCTTATTTCTCCGCTTTCGCCGCCTGCGCGGCTTTGATGGCTTCCTTCCGACGCTGTTTCAGCCGTTTCATGCGTCGATGGCGTCGCTGACGCAACTCGCGTACACGCATTCGCATAGGCAACAACCTCCATTCTGTAGATTGGCGACCATGCTGTCGCAGGGCTAATTCTACCCGCTCAGGTATAATCCCCGCGCTATGCTACGGACGGCGAGCCACCCGTGGATGACGCGCGTGCGTCCAACGGCGACCTACACGCTGCAGGGCGCGCGCGTTGAGCTGTATGTGTTGCCCCATACCAGTTTGCATCGTGTAGCGGCGGACGCGCTGATTCTGGCGACGGACGCCACGATGCGCATGACGAAAGGCTTCCGCAAGCAGTTGCGCGACTATGCGGGGTTCAACCTGGTGGAGCAGGAGGCGGTCTCGTGCGCGCCGCTGCCGCCGCTGGGAATTGCCCTCACGGGCGCTGGGCGCACGCGCTTCAAACATCTGCTGCATGCGAACCTGTACGACGCACAATACACCACCGCGCCCGATTTGCAGGCGCAGGCGCTGGCAAACGCGCTGCAGGTCGCGTCAGAGCGCGGATGGAGCACTCTCGCGATTGCCGACTACACGCTCGATTTGCGCCGCGCGCTCGCCGAAGAGACCGCATGGACGATTGCCCAGGCGATTGCGAACCGTCCCGCCGCCTTGCAACAGTTCAAACTGATTTGCACGGACGCGGCGAACGGCTGGGCGTTTCAGCAGATTCTGGGCTGGATTGCCGCGCGCGGCTTCGAGCCGTATCCCGCGATGTACCGCATCCGCCACACGATGCTCCACGCGGCGCAGGGCGACTGGAGAAGCGTCCCTGCGCACGGGCTGTGGCGCTTCACAGATTCGAATCTGAACCCTGCCGACCCCGTCGTGGCGCGGGGCGGGGCGATTCTGCGCGAGAAGGTACACGCGCTTGCGCCGATTGCGCTGGGCGACGCGGCGATTAGCGCGGGCGGCGCGTTAGCGCAGCCGTTTGTGATTCATCTGGCGGCGCTGGAGGGCGGGCGAATTGCTTCGAGCGACGCGCTGCGGTCTGCCGTGCGCGCCGCGCTCACGCTGGCGCACACCCAGTGGCTGCGCACGGTGCTGATCCCCATGCCCACCTCTCTGCAGGGGCTATCGGCGGATGAGTTCGCCGCGCTCGTCGCCGAGACCATCAGCGACTCCCTGCACGAGACGCTCACGCGGGTCGAACGGTGCGTTCTGCTAGGCGCCAACGAGAGTGAGTTTCAGGCGTGGCAACGCGCGGTGAGCCGCCTACGCGAGACCCTCAGCCTGCCCCCGCTAGAGACGACGGCTTGAGACCATCGCGCAGGAAGCGCGACGCGGAATCGACGCCCGGCAGCGCGTCCGCTTCCGGGTCAATCCCGCGCAGCATCATCCCCTGCCCGCGTGAGAGGTGCGTTGCAACCGTCGGGTGGTCGGTCGGGTCGCGCATCTGAATCAGCAGTGTGGTGCGCGCCTCCTGAGTCGTGTTCACGCCCGAGCCGTGGATAGTAAGATAGTTGAACACCACCACATCACCCGCTTGCGCAGGCACAGGCGTCGCACGCTCCAGCGGGTACTCGTCCACAGACAGATGCCACCCGCCTTCAGGATGGTGCGGAATCGGTCCCTGCTTGTGGCTGCCCGGAACCACCAGCAGGCAGCCCTTCTCAATCGGCGCGTCATCGAAAAACACAATCGCCGCCAGCATCGTGTGCTTCTCGTGCGGGAAGTAGGGGTAGTCCTGATGCATTGGGAACGGCGCGCCGCGTTCGGGCGGCTTGATGAATAGCTTCGTGTGATGGAGCTGGATATTGGGTCCAATCAAATCGGCAATTCGGTCGGTCAGGCGCGGGTCGCATATCAGGCGCGTGAACGCCGCGCTGTGGAACTGTGCGTTGTGGCAGTGGAGCAGGGTGGTGGGCGCGTCGCTCACCAGCTTCGCGCTCCCCCACTGGGCGTGCAGCGTCTCTTCGCCGCCCTGCGCCCGCGCCAGCCGCTGGATTAGCGCGTGCGCCTCCGCGCGCAGGTACGCCGCCTCTTCCGCTGTGAACACCCCCTCAAGATGCAGATAGCCGTTCTCGTGATAAAACGCAATCTGTTCGGGCGTGAGCGCGTACTGTTTCTGGTCGGTGAGCATCGTTGCCTCCTAAAGCACCTTGTCAGGCGCGAGGTATTCGTAGCCGAACTGCTCCGCGATGGGCTGAAGCGTCACTTTGCCATGCACGATATTCAGCCCCAGACACAGCGCGGGGTCACGGCGGCACGCTTCCTGCCAGCCGTGTTCCGCCAGGCGCAGGATGTAGGGCGTGGTGATGTTGGTCAGCGCGTAGGTGGAGGTGCGCGCGACCGCGCCGGGCATGTTGCTCACCGCATAATGCACCACGCCGTCCACCACATAGGTCGGCTCGCGGTGGGTGGTGGGGCGAATCGTCTCTGCCAGACCGCCCTGATCGACGGAGACATCGACCAGCACCGCGCCCGTTTTGAGGGTGGGGAGCATCTCGCGCGTGATGAGAATCGGCGTGCGTCCGCCCGTGACATAGATGGCGCCGACAATCAAATCTGCCTGGCGCGTCGCCTCGCGCAGGTTGGCGGGGTTAGAGTAAAGCGTGTCCACATTGGCGGGCAGGGTCTCTTCAAGCGCGCGCAGGCGAGCGACATTGATGTCCAGTATCAGCACGCGCGCGCCAAATCCAGCGGCGATGCGGGCGGCGTTCGCGCCGACCACGCCCGCGCCAATCACCACCACCGTGCCGGGCAGCACGCCGGGCGCGCCCGCCAGCAGCACCCCGCGCCCGCCCATCGGACGCTCCAGACACCACGCGCCGACCTGAACCGCCATGCGTCCCGCAATCTCGCTCATCGGCAGCAGAATCGGGTGCGCGCCGTCGGGCGTCTGGATGGTCTCGTAGGCGATGCACACCGCGCCGCTGTCGACCATCGCGCGGGTGAGCGACTCGCTCGCCGCGAAGTGGAAAAAGGTGAACACCACCTGCTGGGGACGGATGTGGGGGTACTCCTGGGGCAGCGGCTCTTTGACCTTGACAATCATTTCGGCGTCGCGCCACACCTGCGCGGCGTCTTCCACCACATGCGCGCCTGCCGATTCGTACTCACAGTCGGGGATGCCCGTGCCGTCGCCTGCGCCGCGTTCGATCAGCACCGTGTGCCCGTGCTGGGTCAGCACCTCCACGCCCGACGGCGTCATCGCCACGCGGTACTCGTCGGGCTTAATCTCCTTCGGGACGCCAATAACCATCGCGCCTATAGTGTACCTGAAGGCGCGGGCTATTTCGCAGGCGACCAGCGCGGGGCGATTTGGTCGCCTGATTGAGTGCGCTGGGTCAGTTCCGAGCCGTCGATGCGCACGGTGTAAATCTGGCGGTTGCCCGGCGCGCCCATGGCGAACACGAGCCGCTGCCCGTCGGGCGCCCAGTGCGGGTGGTAGACCTCGCCTTCCACAATCAGCGTCGGTGGACCGCCCGTTTCGGGCACAGTCGCCAGCCCAAGACGCCTGAGCGAGCCGTCTTTGCGCCGTTCACACAGCACGAACGCCACCCGTGCGCCGTCAGGCGACCAGACGACCTCGATGGCGGCTTCCGTGTTGTCGGGCGAGAGCCACAGCGGGCGCGGCTGCACCTCGCCTGTCGTCTCGCCGAAATCGAAGCGGATTACGCCCCCCACGCGCCGCTCGCCTTCAGGCAGGGGCACAATCAGCCCCGCGCCGCTCACCACAAGGCTCCTACCCGTGGGCGACCAGTCGATGTCCACCTGCTCGCCTGCGATCACCACCGGCAGGGTGAACTGCTGTTGCGCCTGCGTGAGGTCCTGCAGCACGACCTGCTCGCCGTCGTCGATGCGTTGCACGGCGGCGATGAGGTTCGGGTCCGGGCGTTTCGCGTAGCGGAAGGCGACCTGCCCGTACTGTTCCCGCACCTGCAGCATCTGCGACGCGGAGGGAATGAGCTGGAGCGCGTGAACGCCTTTGGGATCTATTTCCGTCACCAGCCCCTGCGCGATATGCAGAATATGTTGCCCATCACGGTCGTAGAGGGGCGCCTGCTTCGCGCCGCCGCCCAGCGTTAGCTGCGCCAGCCCCTTGCCGTCGGGGTCAATCGTCCAGAGCTGGAACACCTGATCGCGCCGATTGGACGCAAACACAATCTTTTTGCCGTCGGGCGCCCAGTCGGGGCTGCGGTCGTCGTGTTCGTCTTCGGTGAGCATCAGCGTCTCGCCGTCGGGCTTAATCACCATCAGGTCGCCATAGGCGTCCTCGTTCAGGCGCACGCAGGCAATCCAGTCGGGCGTGTTGGGTTTGATGGGGCGCAAATCGAGGCGTCCCCACGGCTGCGAGCGGATGAGCGCGAGCGCAGCCACCATAATCACCACAATCAGCACACCAATCAGCAGGCGTTCGCGTCGTTTGATGCGGTTCATGATTCGGTCTCAGGGGCGGTGGGCGCGTGCAGGATCAACCATGCAACGACGGCGGACGGCGCGTCCACATTATTCGCGATGCGTTCGATGATTCGGTTCAGCTGCCGCTCGTCCGCTTCGGTTTCGACGGGCAGGCGGGTCAGCGCGTCACGCACGAAGCCAATCATCTCGTTCAGGTAGCGGGCGCGGTTGCTGGCGAGGCTGCGTCCGGGCGTCTCGGCGAACTTGCGCCCCACCTGCTCGTAGACCGACTCCCAGTTGCTGTAGACGCGGCTTTCCGTCTCGCGCTTGCGCGTGCCCTGCTCGCTCAGGCGGCGCAGCTCCTCCTGCTTGCGCAGGTGGAGCTGCCAGTCCTGCAGAGTCGCGCCCTCGATAATCACTACCTGCGGGCGAAAGGCGTACGCATCCTCCAGGCACTGGTCAATCCACTTGCGCACGGTGGGCGCGTTCAGGTGCCCTACCAGCGAGTACGCCTCGTGGGGCAGTCCCAGCACGACCGTTTCGCCTTCGATGGTCACCAGTTGCAGGGCGTCGAGCGCGCGGTAGACCGTCGGCCCCGAAACCTTCTGCTTGATGCGCTCGCGAATGGCGCTCCATGCCTGTTGCATCTCCTGATTCATGCGACCTCCCGATGATGGCGTTGCCACAGAATGCGCAGTCCTTCCAGAGTCAGCATCGGCTCCACCTGCTGGATGCTGGGGCAGTTGGGCGCGAATCGGCTCGCCAGCCCGCCCGTGGCAATTACCCGTGCGTCGTCGCCCAGTTCCTGTTGGAACAGGCGCAGCAGGTGTTCAATCGCGCCGACGGAGCCGAGCAGCACGCCGCTGCGCAGGCTTTCGGGCGTGCTTGTGCCGATAGGCTGGCACGCGCCCTCCAGCGCGATTCGGGGCAGGCGTGCGGTGCGTCCCGCCAGCGATTCCAGCATCAGCTCCACGCCGGGCAATATCGCGCCTCCGACATAGACCCCCTCGCGCGAGACGGCGTCCAGCGTGGTCGCCGTGCCGAAATCGACCACTATCACGGGCATGCCGAAGTGCTGCACCGCTGCGACTGCGTTCGCCAGCCGATCCGCGCCCACTGCAGTCGGCGGCTCATACGCTACGCGGAAGCCCAACGCCAGTTCGTGCGACACAAACAGCGGCTCGCACTGCAGCCACCGCCGCGCCAGCTGACGCAGCGGCTCCTCCAGCGCGGGCACGACGGAGCTAATCGCCACGCCACTGATCGGCGCAATCAGCCCGTCGGCGTCCAGCAGGGAGCGGAGCAAAATGTAGTGTTCGTCTTCCGTGCGGGCGGGGTTCGTATGCACACGCCACGCGCGCCAGCGTCCCGATTCGTAGACGCCCAGCACGGTATGCGTATTACCCACATCGATGCCCAGCAGCACGGTAGGGATTATACCTGAGCGCGCCTACGCCTCGCGCCCCATCGCCTGCAGGATAGCATGCGCGCTGGCGACCGCCATGCGCCCATCGTAGCCATCGAACGGAAGCGTCTCGTCGTACAGAATCGCACGCACGAAGCTACGCAACTCCCACAGGTACGGTTCGGGCGCACCAATCTCTTCGGGCGTGAGGCTCACCTCGTGTCCGCCGTGCTTCTTGTAGCGGATGACGCCGCTGAAGCCCGTATGTTCCAGCGTACCCTCGGCGCCAACGATTCGCACCGTGTAGCCGCCCAGCGCATCGATAATACTGCACTCGATACTGCCAATCACCCCGTTCTCGAAGCGCAGGGTTGCCTGCCAGTGCTGCACGAAGTTGGGTTCGGAGAAGGGCTGACTGCCCTGCGCGGCGACGACGGTGAACTCGCCCAGCAGCCAGCGCAGGTAGTCCAGCTCATGCACATTCATCTCCAGCAGCACGCCGCCGCTACATTTGGGGTCGGCGCGCCAGCCCTCGCGGAACAGGTTAATCTCGTAGCCCCGCCTCTGCAGGTTGACGGCAATCGGCGCGCCGATGACGCCCTCCTGCAGCCACTGGCGCGACTGCCAGAACAGGGGGAACAGGCGCAGCACCTGCCCTGCCATCAGGCGCACGCCCGCCTGCTGCGCGGCGTGTAGCAGCGCGTCGCAGTCGGCGACGGTGAGCGCGAGCGGCTTCTCGCAGAACAGGTGCTTGCCGCGCTGGAGCGCCTGCATGCCCAGTGCGTAGTGCGTGTGGGGCGGAGTCGCCAGAATGCATGCGTCGACGGCGTCCAGCAGCGCGTCGAGACTTTCGTGCGCGGTGGTCTCCAGCTCTTCGGCGGCGCGCTGCGCAAGCGTGGCGTCGACATCGTACACACCTGCCAGCCGCGCCTCGCTCAGCGGACGCAGTTGCCATGCCAGATGGCGCCCGATGCCCCCCGCGCCAATTAAGCCCAGTTTCAACGGTGTGTGCATAGCGCTACAGGATCCCCGCGCGCAGCAGGTCTTTCAGCACAATCATCCCGATGGGTTTGCCCGCGTCATCCAGCACGGGCAGGTCGCCGATTTTGGCGTGCGCACGGTGAAATCGTTCCAGCACCTCAATCGCGAGCGGATTGCCGCGCAGGGTGGTCGGCTGGCGGGTCATTGCTTCGCTGACGGGGCGCGTAAGGGCGGCTTCGTCTTGCAGCAGGCGGCGGCGAATATCGCCGTCGGTCACCAGCCCGACCATCACGCCGCTGGCGTCGACCACGCACGCCGCGCCTGCGCCCGCACGGGTGATGGCAAACAGCGCATCGCGCAGGGGCGCGGTCTCGGGCACAACGGCGAGCGCATCGCCCGTGCGCATCACATCGTGCGCGCGCAGCAGCAGGCGTCGCCCCAGCGCGCCCGCCGGATGATTGCGTGCAAAATCGTCGGGCGTGAACCCGCGCGCGGTCATCGTCGCCAGCGCAAGCGCATCGCCCAGCGCGAGCATCGCCGTCGTGCTGGCGGTCGGCGCGAGGTTATGCGGGCACGCCTCGCGCTCAATCGGAATCTCCAGCACCAGATCCGCCATTCTGCCCAGCGTGGAATCGGCGCGCCCCGTGAACACAATCGTGTAGACGCCCAGACGCTTGAGCGCGGGGCACAGCAGCACCAGCTCGTCGCTCTCGCCGCGATAGGAAAGCAAAATCGCCACATCCTGCTCGGTAATCGTGCCGAGGTCGCCGTGCGCCGCCTCAGTGGGATGCACGAAGATGGCGGGTGTGCCCGTGCTGCTGAAAGTGCCTGCCAGTTTGCGGGCAATCGCGCCCGATTTGCCGACCCCGCTCAGCACCACGCGCCCCGCACACGCCAGCAGCGCCTCGACCGCCTGCTCGAAGCGCGAGTCGAGCGACTCGGCGACCCGCTGGAGTGCGTCCTGCTCAATCTGTAGCACCTCACGCGCCACGCGCAGCGCGTCCGTGCGCTCCAAAACTATACTCATAGGAGATTATCATCCAGCTCAGGGGTAATGCGCATATTCCGTCGTCGACGGGGACACTGCGACAAATCGCCATAATTCTCTTCATAGACCTGAATTAATTTCTTTTTCACACGCTGCAGGGCGTTATCGATGCACTTCGTGCCCCGCGCAAGTCGCTCGGACATATCTTTATACGAAAGCCCATCCAGATAAAACTCCAGCACTTGCCGTTCGAGTTCGCTCATGCGCTCGCGCGCCATCGCCATCACCGCGAGCGGGACGCGCCGTTGCAGAATCCACTCTTCCGGGGTCAGCGTGTTGGGGTCGGGCAGCACATCGGTGAGGTTGGAGTCTGTTTCGTCGTTATGGTGGTTCTGGAGCGGGCGATAGAGGGAGACATAATCGTTGAGGGGGACATGCTTCTGGCGTGTGGCAGCTTTGACAGCGGAGATAATCTGCCGCGTCACACAGAGTTCGGCGAACGGGCGGAACTTATGCACGCGCTCATCGCGAAAGTCGCGAATCGCCTTGAACAGCCCAATCAGCCCTTCCTGCACCACATCTTCGTGGTCCGCGCCGATTAGAAAATAAGAACGCGCCTTGCTCTCAACCAGGGAGCGATACCGCTTGAGTAGGGTCTCTGTGGCGCGTTCGTTGCCTTGTTTGGCGTAGAAAACGAGTTCTTCATCTGCCATGTAGGTCGTGCACAGGATTGAGTCCTCAACCGTGTGCTGATTGTCCATCATCGCCATGCCTGTATCCCTCCGTCGGTTCGTGAACGCCCACCAGGAGTCGCGCCGTTGAAATCCATCGCCCTGCGCCCACTCTCCGTTAGACTCCAACGCCTGCGCTCTGTTGCGTCCGTCCAGCGCTCCCCTGCGGACATGATTAGTGTATACGATAGCCGCCTCGAAAGTCAAGAGTCTGGCGAAAATTCGGGGCAAATTCGCGCCGAATTCAGCAGGAATTCGCCAGAAACGCCGAATCGGGTGTGTTGTACGCGCGGCGAACGGATATACTACACGCCGATACGGAGGTCGAGTAATGGAGAATCGGAAATGGGTTTTGAGCTTGCTGGCGCTTGCTGGGCTGTCCACAACGGCGGTCGCCGGGTGGCAGCCGCAGGTCGGGTTTCGCGTCCGCGCGGGCAAACCGGGGCAGCTGACCCTGCAGTTGCGCAACCTCAGGGCGGCAACCGTCGAGGTCGAGGTCGACGGCGCGGTAATTGTCACGCGCGCTGTTGGGCAAGCGGGTACAGTGATGCTCAACCTGCAGAGCGCAGGATTGGCGCCCGGCGTGCATAACGCGCTTCTCAAACTCTACGACGCGCAGGGACGCCTGATCGGGCAACAGCAGGTCGCTATTGAGTTGTTGCCTGACCCGAACAGCCCGCTGACAATCGTTGTGCCGCGCAACGGCGTGCAGGTCATGGGTACTGTGCCTGTCGAGGCGCGCGTGAATCGCCGCGAGTCGGTCTATGTATCGTTTTTCGTGGATGGGCAGATTCGCGGGCTGCGCAACTACCCGCCCTATGTGTATAACTGGGACACGACCCGAGAGACGAACGGCTGGCACACGCTTGAGGTCTGGAGCTACGACGGCAATCAGACCCTGAAGACGCCGCCAATGCGCGTGTTTGTGAACAACCCCGGCGGTCGAACGGAGCGCGCGGTATCGAGTGAATCCGAATCGGTGGAGCCTGCCACCCAGGTCGCAGCGAGTGAGCTTGCGACGGTCGAGAGCGCCCAGCCCGTTCTCGCCACGCCCGAAGTGCGTCCCAGCGAGGAAACACGACTGAGCCTGCCCGAATCGCCTGCGGAACCGCCCGTTGCGCCGAGCGTCGCGCCCGCGCTTGCAGAGCCTGCGTTCACGGCGACGACGAATGGCGCTGCTCCCGTACAGCCCAGCCCCAATCGCCTCAGCGCGCCGCAGGATGAGCCGAATCTGATTCCGAGCGCGACCACACCGAGTCAGTCCGTGCGCGAGCCTCGAAGTGTATCGGCGGAGCCGCAGATGCGCGGGCAGAAACTCCGCGCGCCGCAGGTCGCCCTCGCGCCGACTGCGCCTGCGACGAAAAACGCCGCCCCCCGCACAGAGGGCGTGCTGGTGCAGCTGGAGTACGGGGTGCGACTGCCTGCAGGCGTGTCGCAGTTCGATGTCGTGGTGGACGCCGCGCCGATCGCCTTCGATGTCGCGCCTGTGGTGGAAGAGGGCGTCGCCCTGATCCCTGTGCGCCATGTGCTGGAGCAGGTGGGCGCGCAACTGCGCTGGGACAACCAGACCAAGACCGCCACGCTGCGGCTCGGCGGACGCACGGCGACCCTGCGCGTGCGTGCGAACGAGGTGCAGATCGACGGCAGGACGCTCCCCCTCGATGCCCCGCTGCGGATCGTGCGCGGGCGCGTGCTGATTCCCGCCTCCGCACTGCGCGAGATTCTGAACGCCGAAATCCTCTACGACGGCGCGAACGGGCAGGCGGCAGTCAACACCGACCGCGAATAACAGAAAACCCCCTCCAGTTCTGGAGGGGGCTTCAAAATGGCAGGGGCGGCCGGATTCGAACCGACGACCTTCGGTTTTGGAGACCGACGCTCTGCCAGCTGAGCTACGCCCCTGTGCGCGACTTACTTCGACTCGCGATGTACCACATGTTTTCGGCAGCGCGGGCAGTATTTCTTCAGCTCCAGCCGATCGCGCTGCTTCTCGCGATGTTTCGTTGTGGTGTAGTTTCGGTCCTTGCACTCGGTACACGCCAGCACGATAATCACGCGCTTACTAACCGTCGCCATGACTTAATACCTCCTTCGCAGGGGAGCGGGTTCCCACTCCCCCTGCGCGTTTAGTCGAGCATCTCCGTGACGACGCCCGCGCCCACCGTGCGACCGCCCTCGCGAATCGCAAAACGCAAGCCAGCCTCAATCGCCACTGGAGACACCAACTGAACCTCCATATTCACA
>JBBIQK010000041.1:0-25992 GCA_037442365.1 Armatimonadota bacterium
ATGTCCTGCACTGGACAGTTATAATATAGCACAGGTTCTGGGGTTTTGTCAAGGGGTGGGAGGCGATTTAACGGAAATTTAACCGCATCTATCAGCGAGGTGGAGTCTTATTGCCACGACGGCGCTTCGCCGAGCAGGCAGGGATTCCGCCCCCGCCGTCGAATTGCCTGCATATGCCTGCAGACCTCGCGGAACGGATTGCGCACGCCTACTCGACAGGCGAGGCGGACGAGTCGCTGGCGCATGCGCTGATAGACGCGCTGGAGTCGGGCGAGGCGCGCGCCGCCGAACCCGACCCCGGTAGCCCCACAGGCTGGCGCGTGAATGCCTGGGTCAAGCAGGGCATCCTGCTCGGCTTTCGACTGGGCGCGCTGGCGCCGATGCACTGGGGCGGGGTGGAGTTTCTGGATCGGCATCTCTATCCGCCGCGCGCGTTCACGCTCGCCGACGGGGTGCGCCTCGTGCCAGGGGGCACGAGCATCCGTCGCGGGGCGTGTGTCCGCCCCGGCGTGGTGGTGATGCCGCCGACCTATGTGAATGTGGGCGCGTATGTCGGCGAAAACACGATGCTCGATTCGCATGTGCTGGTCGGCTCGTGTGCGCAGATTGGCGCGCGGGTGCATCTGAGCGCAGGCTGTCAGATTGGCGGCGTGCTGGAGCCTGTCGGCGCGTCGCCCGTGATTGTGGAGGACGACGCCTTCATCGGCGGCTGCACGGGGCTATTTGAGGGCGTGGTGGTCAGGCGCGGGGCGGTGATTGGCGCGGGCGTGATGCTCACCCGCGCGACGCCCCTGTACGACCTGGTGAACGAGCGTATCCTGCGTGCGGAGGGCGACCTGTCGCTGATTGTGCCCGAAAACGCGGTGGTTGTGGCGGGCAGTCGTCCCAGCGCCGCGCCCTTCGCCCAGCAGCACGGCATTCACCTCTACGCGCCTGTGATTGTCAAGTACCGCGACGCCCGCACCGACGCGGCGACCGCGCTGGAGGCGACCCTGCGCTGACAGGAACCTGCGCCGCCGCGCCGAAATAGATTGCTATGACCGAAATCGCTATCCAGAACGACCGTCTGGTAGAGCTGTTTACGACGCTGTGCAGTATCAACTCGCCGCCGCGTGAGGAGCGCGTCGTCGTGGAGTATGTCAAGGGCTTCCTGCGCGGGCTGGGGTTGGAACTGCGCGAGGACAACGCGGCGCACGCCGTCGGCGGGAACGCCAACAACCTCGTCGCGACGCTGCCCGCCAATATCGCAGGCGCGCCCAAAATCTTCTTCAGCGCACACTTCGACACCGTCGAGCCGAACCCCAACCTCAAAATCATCATTCAGGACGGCGTCATCCGCACCGATGGCACGAGCATTCTCGGCGCGGACGACAAGGCGGGCATGAGCGCGATCCTGGAAGCCATCCGCATCGTGGTGGAGAACAATCTCCCGCACGGGCAGATTCAATTGCTGCTGACCGTGTGCGAGGAGATTGGGCTGCGCGGGGCGCGGGCGCTGGATTTGTCGCTGGTGGACAGCGACTTCGGCTTCGTGTACGACACGGGACCGCCCATCGGCACGGTGATTACGCAGACGCCGACCCACGACACGATGCATGTGCGCCTGATTGGCAAGCCCGCGCACGCAGGCGTGGAGCCAGAGAAGGGGATTAACGCTATCCAGATAGCGGCGCGCGCCATCAGCCAGATGAAACTCGGACGCCTCGACGCCGAGACGACCGCCAACATCGGCAGCATTCGCGGCGGACAGGCGACCGATGTGGTCTGCCCCGAAGTGGTCATCACCGCCGAAGCGCGCAGCCTGAACCGCCAGAAGGTGGAGGCGCAGGTCGCCCATATGACGCAGCTGTTCGAGCAGGCGGCGCAGGAGTTCGGCGGGCAGGCAATTATCGAGATAGACCGCCACTACGAGGGCTACACGCTGACCGAGAACGACCTGCCCGTGCAGGTGGTGCGCCGCGCACTGAACCGTATCGGGCTGGACGCGCCCATGCGCCCCACGGGCGGCGGCTCCGACGCGAATATCTTCATCGCGCGGGGACTGCCCTGCTGCGTCGTCGGCACGGCGCATCAGAAGATTCACACCCACGAGGAGTTCGTGCTGATTGACGACCTCGCGCGGAGCGTCGACCTCACGCTGGCGATTATTCAGGAAGTGGCAGCGATGCGATGATGCGCGTACAGGAGTTCGTGGACACGCACGCGCCGTACCTGCACGCAGACGCCACCCTGCAGGACGCGGTGGACAAGTTAGACCTGTATAAGGCGACCGCGCTGCCCGTACTGGACGATGAGGGCGCGGTGGTCGGGCTGATCACCGAACGGCAGGTGTTTGACGCGCTGTTTGCGGAGTGGCGCGTCGCCAGCCAGCAGGTTCCCGCGCCGCAGCTGGCGCCCTTCCGCGCCTACGCCGACGCCCGTCGACACGCGCCTGTCGCTCAGTGGATGACGCCCAACCCGCCCGTGCTGAACGAACACGCCCCCATCGAGGAGGCGGTCGCGCTGATGATTCAGCATGAGCTGGACACCCTGCCTGTGCAGGGCGAGGGCAAATTCATCGGCGCAATCCGCATGGTGGATTGCTGTCAGGCGATGCTCGAATCAGAGTCATGAGTCGACAAAACGTCTGTACGCTGCGATTACGCCGTCAGTGTAAGGCGTTCAGGGTGCGGAGTGCTGAAGCGGAGCTTCCGCACATACTGAAGCTGCGCTTCAGCACTCCAAACTGCGCCCCAGGTCTGATGACTCCCTGCAGGAAAAGGGACGGATGAATGGTATGCAACGACGCCTAATCGCGCTCCTTACGGACTATGGCTACGAAGACACCTATGTCGCGCAGATGAAGTCGGTCTTGCTGGGGCTGTGCCCGACCTATGAGATACTGGATTTGACGCACGGCGTACCTCCGCAGAATGTGCGCAGCGGGGCGTATCTGCTGGCGAGCGCGACGCTCTACCTGCCCGACGGCGCGATTGTGATAGCGGTGGTCGATCCGGGGGTGGGCACGGCGCGGCGCGCGGTTGCCGTGCAGGGGCTACGCCACACCTACCTTGCGCCCGACAACGGGCTACTGTGCCTTGCGCTGCGCGACGACCCGCCGCAGCACGCCGTTGCGCTGGACAACCCGCGCTATCACCTGCCTGAGGTGAGCGCGACCTTTCACGGGCGCGATGTGTTCGCCCCATGCGCCGCACATCTTGCCAACGGCGTTCCCATCACGCGGCTGGGTACGACGATAGACCCCGCCACGCTACAGCTATTGCCCGACATCGAGCCTGTGTTCGAAGGCGACACAGCGCGCTGCCGCCCGCTGCACACCGACCACTTCGGGAATGTGGCGTTCACTCTGCGTCGGGAGGCGTTCGTAGCGTGGGCGGGCGATGTGTCTGCCCCAGTGCGCGCGCGGCTGGTGTGTGCGGACGGGCGCACGCTGGCACTGCCGCTGGTGCGCACCTTCGGCGCAGTTGGCTGGGGCGAGCCGCTGGCGTACTGGGGCAGCAACGGCTATCTGGAAGTGGCGATTAACGGCGGCGCCGCCGCGCAGACGCTGGGGATTACCGACGAAGCGACCCTGATGGTTGTGCGCGTTTAGACCTGCGCCGCCTTGCTGATGGCGTCCATCTCCTCAAGGGCGCGTCCCGTGCCAATCGCCACACAGGAGAGGGGGTCTTCCGCGATGTAGACGGGGATGCCCGTCGCCTGCTGGAGCAGTTTATCGAACCCGCGCAGCAGTGCGCCGCCGCCTGTCAGTACAATCCCGCGCTCGATGATGTCCGACGCCAGTTCGGGCGGCGTCTCTTCCAGCACCGAGCGCACCTTCTCCACAATCTGGTTCACTGGCTCTGTGAGCGCGTGGCGGATCTCGTCCGAATGCACCTCCACCGTGCGGGGCAGCCCCTCCACCAGCTCGCGCCCGCGCACTTCCATCGCCAGTTCCTGCTGGAGGGGGTAGGCGGAGCCGATGCGTATCTTGATTTCCTCCGCCGTGCGTTCGCCAATCATCAGGTTGTAGCGCTGGCGCACATGGCGGGCGATGGCTTCGTCGAGCTTATTGCCCGCCACGCGGATGCTGCGGCTAATCACAATACCCCCCAGCGAGATGACGGCGATATCGGTCGTGCCGCCGCCGATGTCCACCACCATGTTGCCTCCGGGCTGGCTGATGGGCAATCCCGCGCCGATGGCAGCTGCCATCGGCTCTTCAATCAGATGCACTTCGCCTGCGCCCGCCTCTTTAGCAGCTTGGATCACGGCGCGACGCTCCACATCAGTCGCACTGGAGGGCACGCATACCAGCATGCGCGGGGCGAACAGGCGTCGCTTGCCCAGAATCTTGTTGACCACATAGCGAAGCATCTCCAGCGTGATGGTGTAGTCGGCAATCACGCCGTTCACAAGGGGCTTGACGGCGGTGATGTTGCCGGGGGTGCGTCCGAGCATCAGGCGCGCCTCTTCGCCGACCGCCAGCACCTTGCCTGCAGGTTGCGAAATGGCGACGACCGATGGCTCCCGCAGCACGATGCCGCGCCCCCGCTGATAGACCAGCAGGTTCGCCGTGCCCAGATCCACGCCCAGCTCTGCATGCAGCCGAAACATACTCACGGAGTCTGTGGAACCTCCTCGTTGGTGTGCGCCACAGCATAGGCATACGGCGTCACACGCTTGATATGCGCCCCCAGCGATTGAAGTTTACCCTCGAGCTGCTCGTAGCCGCGATCGATGTGAGCAATCTCCTCGACGGTTGTCTCGCCGTGCGCCGCCAGCGCCGCCAGCACCAGCGCCGCGCCACCGCGCAGGTCGGTCGCCCGCACGCGCGCGCCCTTGAGTTGCTCCACCCCACGAATGAGGATTGTACGCCCCTCCGCGCTGATGTCGGCGCCCATCTTCTGCAGTTCGGGCACATGCTGGATGCGGTTTTCGTAGATGGTTTCCTGCACTTTCGATGCGCCGTCGGCGAGGGTGAGCAGCGCGCACATCGGCTGTTGCAGGTCGGTTGGGAAGCCCGGATAGGGCATCGTGCGGATGTCCAGCGGCTTGGGGCGTTCGGCAGCACGGACAGTAATCGTGTCTTCGGTCTCGCGTACCTGTACGCCCGCCTCGCGCAATTTCGCCAGCAGTGCGTGCATATGTTCGGGAATCACGCGCTGGAGCGTGACTTCGCCGCGCGTAATCGCCGCTGCCAGCGCGAAAGTGCCTGCCTCCAGCCGATCGGGGATGATCGAAAACTCCACCGTGCGCTTCAGCTCCGAGACGCCGTGAATGTAGAGGGTGCTGGCGCCTGCGCCTTCGATTCGCGCGCCTGCCGCGTTCAGAAAGTCGGCGAGGTTGACCACCTCCGGTTCCATCGCGGCGTTTTCGATGATGGTGACGCCGCTGGCATACACGGCGGCGGTCATCAGCTGCTGGGTTGCGCCTGCACTGGGCATATCCAGATAGATACGCGCGCCTGTAAGCCCCAGCGTTTGCGCCGTGTAGGTGTGACTGCCGTTCTCCGTGATAGTCGCACTCAGCGCCCGCAGCCCATTGATGTGGAAGTTCACCGGGCGACTGCCGATCTGGCAGCCGCCGGGATGCGGCATCTTGGCATAGCCCAGCCGCGCCAGCAGCGGACCGAAAATGTAAAACGACGCACGCATCCGATTCACCAGTTGCGGGTTCGGCTCTGCGTGCGCAATCGTGCGCGTGTTCAGGTGAAGGGTATGCGCGCCCTCCCAGCGTACCTGCACGCCCAGCCCCTCCAGCAGCGTCAGCATAGTGAACACATCTTCAATCTGGGGCGTGTTGTGCAGAATCACTTCCCCTTCAATCAGAAGCGCGCCTGCCATCAGCGCCAGCGCGGCGTTTTTACTCCCGCTAATCGTCAATGCGCCCCTGAGGGGCGTCCCGCCAGTGATTACATAGCTCTCCAAAAGCACCTGTCCTCCTTGCCGACTGAGTGCGTCCTGCAGGAAAAGTATACCCGCTCGATGCAGTATCGAGCGGGTATCGGCAAGCAACTCCTCGAATCGTTGGTTTACCACTCGCGCGCCCAGTAGCGGTTGTCGGTCGCTTCGCCGCGCCAGGCGCCGTCAATCGAGGCGTAGTTGCGGTGGTACCAGCGCGTGGTGGGCGTGGTCTTCACATGCCCGTCGGCATACAGCACATTCGTCAGTCGCCCGGTGATGAGCGTCTTGATGAACTGGTTGCTGGTGGCGGTGGTGTTCACATTGCCGTTGCCGCGCTGGTGCGAACCCCACACCCCGACGAAGTAAATATCGCCGTTGAAGCCAATCGCGAACTGCGGCGGTCGGCTCAGCTGCGCCCCGTCGGAGAGCATAATCGTCTCGGCGGGATACTGAATCGACGCCTGGGGCGCAGGGGTATTGTAGGCGGAGCTGGCAAATTGCGCGAACGCGCCTGGGTCGCGCGTACACGCCGCCTGAGTCGGATTGCACATGCAGGTGCTGTAACCGCCGAAGGTCCAGAAGTTGTAGGCGTAGGTGTTGCTAATCGCCGACAGCCCCGCTTTGGAGGAGGGGCACGCCCACACATCCTTCAGCTCGCCCGTCTGCACATTCGCGCCGTTTTTGATGTAGGGATCCACCAGTCCGGGGAACATGTAGCGCACCTGCCAGCGCAGGTTCGCGTCGGCGCAGGCGCCTGTCCACGGGGTGAAGGTCTCATCGTAGTCCTGCACGTACATCATAAATGCCGTGCCAATCTGTTTCAGATTGCTGGTGCAGGTCGTTTGACGCGCTTTCTCGCGCGCTTGCGCAAACACGGGGAACAAAATCGCCGCCAGGATGGCGATAATCGCGATTACTACCAGCAGCTCGATCAAAGTAAAGCCTCTTCGCTGTTCCATCGTCAGCCTCCAGCCCATATTATAGCACACAGGCGTATGGTTTTGGCGTTTCAGAATTCCAGTGGCGTGATGATTTTGACCGCGAGTCGGTTCTGGGTGCGGCTGGCGTTGGGCAGGCCGTAGATAATGTAGAGGTCGAACCCACGCCGTACGCGCTGCAGGTAGGTCAGGTAGAAGTTGCGCGTGGTCTCCGTCTCGCCGCCGAACTCCAGCCGATTCAGCACGAGCCTGCCGCCAATCGCGCGTTCAGGGTCAATTTCGTAGTTGAGCGTGAAAATCAGCTGGCGGGCGCGGTCGGTCGGGTCGCTGGGGTAGTCGATGTCGAGGCTCTCCAGCTCCAGGCGGAGTCGGAATCGGGGCGCAAGTTCGTAGGCTTGCGTGAGCAGAGCGTACAGGCTGCGCCCGCCGTTCTGTTCCCCGAAACGCAGGGTGAGCGCGCCAGAGCGGTAAAGGTCCAGCACATTCCATGCATACTCCACGCCCAGCGTGCGGTCGATGTTCGGCGGGCGGTTCAGGTAGTCGGCGATGAGCGTGAGCCGATTTTGCGAAACAAACAGCCACTGTTGCGATACGGATACGCCCTCGTCGAGTCGGTCGCCGCCGTAGAGCGTGCGCCGAATCGCCTCTAGGCGCGTTTCGGTATACAACAGGCGCTCGCTATCGGGGCGGTCGAACCACAGCGCGCCGAACCGCCAGCCGCGATAGCCCGTTTCCGGCACATAGCCCAACCGCGGGCGGTAGCCGGGCTCAATATCGGTGTATTCCAGCAGGTAGTTGGGGCGGCGTTCGGGCGCGTTGCTGTAGAGCGTGTATTCCTGATACGCGCCTGCGCGGTCGCCCGAGAGCTGGTAATACTCCGCCCGCAGGCGCAGCTCGCCGCCGCCTGTGATGCGCCGCGCGTCCAGAATCGCGCCGAGCGTATCTTCTTCTACATCGCCCTGCAAGCGTGCGCCTATCAGGTGCAGGAACGACCGCTCGGCGAACTGGTAGCGCACGCGCCCGACCCCGAACTGGCGCAGGCGTCCGTTCTGCTCGTACTCGCCGACCGTCGCGCCGTAGCGCCAGTCGCCCAGTGTGCCGAACGCCCGTAGCCCCGTGTTCAAATCCTGCACGCGCAGACTGTAAAACACGGCGCTCCCGGGCTGGAAGTCGCTGCCCTCCAGAAAGAAGGGGCGCGTTTCGGCAAGCACCTTCTCGGTGTACGAGAAGTCCACGCGGGCGACATCGGCGGCGATGTTTCGAAAATCGGGCTTGAGGGTCAACACGGCGGTCAGCGGGTCGCCCGCGATGTAGCGCACATCGAGTCCACTGCGTCCCCGCGTGCGTTCAGGGTCGCTGTCGCCCGTGAAATAGGGCAGCACGATGATGGGATAGCGGGGCGGCGGCAACTCGAGCCCCGTCCAGAGGCTCTGGCGCCGATCCGAGTAGTACGCGCCCATATTCGGGAAGGTGTAGAGTTCATTCAGACGGGGAATGTACCGCTCCAGAATCACGCCGAATCGGGTTTGTCGGGGTGGGTAGCGCAGAATACGGAACGGGATGCGCACTTCCGCGCTCCAGCCGCTGGAGGTCGTCTGCGCCGCCGCCTGCCAGTCGCCGCGCCAGCGGATGTTCTCAGCGGCGCCGTCGGGGAACTCGTCCGCCTGCGCGCCGCGCGCGTTCACCGTGAAGCCGTACGGCTCTAGCCCGCGCGCCTGCGGATCGATCAGCACCAGCACGGTGTCGTCGTTCTCCAGGTAGCCCCCGCGCTTAGTCTCCTGCGCGCGAATCTGGCTGGGGTCGGGGTCGTTGCAGATAAAGGCGACATAGATAGCTTCCGAGTCGTAGCCGATGTAGGCGCGTGTGGGGAACGCGCCCCACTGCTGGCGCGACGGCGACCAGAACCGCTCCACGAGGTAGGCGTCTGCCCACTCATCGGGGTTCACGACGCCGTCGAGGACGGGCGGGCGGCTCATCTTCTGGGCGGGGAAACTGCGCGGCTCCACTGGCTGCGCAAACGCCGACAAGCAAAGCCCTGCACTCAGGAGTGCGCTATAAATACACGGTCGCATACCAACCTCCCCTGTGAGGACGGGATTCGCCTGTGCGCACACGATTTCCTGCTGATTGGCGCGGCAGGAACGAGGCTTACGGGCGCGAACAGGGCAGCGGGGGCGTTGCACGATTTTGATACGCCAGAGTGGGTTGCAGGTCGGACTGCTGTGTGGCAGCGCGTTTCTGAGCGGGTTGGCGCATCCGCCAGTGGGCGCGTGGGGTCTCATGTTAATTGCGCCTACGGCGCTGATCTGGCTCACGCTGGGGCAGCGCGCGCGTGTAGGGTTCCTCTATGGCTGGCTGTGGAGCTTCATCTACTACCTTACACTGGGGCATCCGCTGCTGTACCTGATTGAGCTACAGACGGGCAGCGTCGCGCTGAGCGTCGTGGGGCTGGCGCTTGCGGCAGGTCTCTCCGCGCTGTTTGGGGGACTGTTCGGTGTGCTGGCGTCGCAGATGGGGCGCACCCTGCTGGGCGTGCTGGGCGCGGCGGGCGCATGGGCGTTCACGCAGTACCTGCGCGGGCTGGGACCGTTCGCGTTCGTGTGGGGACACTGGAGTGTCGCGCTGGCGCCCGCGCCGCTCCTGCTCCAGCCTGCCGAGCTGGTCGGCGCGTGGGGCATGGAATTCCTGCTTGCGTTGTGGAACGGACTGCTGATGTATAGCGCGTGGCTCATCAGACAAAGACGCGCTCCCGCGGCTGCAGGCGCGCTGGCGGCGATTGCGCTGGGGTTCGGCGGGATGCTGGCGTGGAGCTACGCCCAATACGGCGAGTGGGCGCTTATAGACGCGCGTCGGGGCGAGCGCACGCGCGTAGCCGCGCTCGTGCAGCCGAATGTGAACCTCGCGCGCGCCTACACGCCCGACGAATGGACGCCCATCCGCGAGCGGATTGCCGATCAGGTGCGCCGCGCTAGCGCCATCAGCGCCGACTGGCGCAAACCCTTCAACCTGCCGCCGCGCCCCGACCTGATTGTGCTGCCCGAAGTGATTGAGCCGTATCCGATGCCCGAAAACCGCCCTGCGCTGCTCTTCTGGCGCACGCTGGCGATGGAGACGCGCACAGCGCTGCTGGTGGGCGGCTACGGCGCGACAGACGCCGACACGCGCCCAGCCAATACGATGTTTCTTTTCCTGCCCGACGGCGCGTGGCAGTCTCACGACAAGGTGCAGCTCGTGCCACTGGGCGAACATGTGCCCTATCGGGAGTGGCTGCCGTTTCTGCGCGTGTTTGGCGTGGTGGAGGGCGACTTGCGCGCGGGCGACACGCTCCAGCCCCTGCAGGCAGGCGATTTGCACATCGGCGCGGTGATTTGCATGGAGTCGACCTATCCGTGGATTGCGCGCGGGCTGTCGAACGCGGGCGCGAACCTGCTGGTGGTCGGCTCCAACGAGTCGTGGTTCGGGCGCACGGCGGCGCTGGAACAGCATCTGGCGTTCTGCGCCCTGCGGGCGATTGAGACGCGCCGCTGGGTCGCGCGGTGCGCTCCCGAAGGCGTCAGCGCGTTCATCGCCCCGACAGGCGCAATCCATGCCCGCGCGCCTGCGTTCACCGAGTCCATCATCGACCACACCGTGCGCCCGCATACGACCCAGACGCTCTATCTGCGCTGGGGCGACTGGATGGTGGGGGTGGGAATCGTCCTGACTGTGCTGGGAATTGGGCAGCGATTGCGCCGCCCCCCTGAAGAATTTTCTGCCCAATGCCGATAATTCCCTCGCATGTGCGGCTGTGGTGTGGAAAGGACTTGACTCCGATAACCTTAATCGGGTATCATTAAACTGAGGAGAGGATTGGAGGAACCCCACACACCGCAGGCAAGGAAGCCAGCAGTATCGGATTGGTTTCGGGCGTAGCCCGAGACATCGACGACGAATCTATTGGAGACCTGCTGGTTTTGCGAAGTTGCATCCACAAATGGCGCACCTTGACGCGCCGCCAACGCTAACGCTTTCTCATAGAAGGCGCATACACCACCTTGGGAGGTGATAATGATGGTATTACGAAATGGTTTGGGTAAGAGCCGACCGCAGGTCGCGTTCGTGAGTACCTATCCGCCCACGGAGTGCGGATTGGCGACCTTTACGCAGGATGTGTTGCAAGCGGTTGAAATGCATGGCTGGGATGGCGTGGTGGTCTCAGCAGACCACGAGTCGCGCATCGAGCATCCTGCCCCCCGCGTTCTCTATCAGCTGCGCCGCGAGGCGGTGGAGGATTACATCGAAGCCGCGCGCCTGCTGAATCGCTCGGATGTGCGCGTGGTGAGCCTGCAGCATGAGTATGGGATTTTCGGCGGCGAGCTGGGCGCGCATGTGCTGAAGTTTCTGGAGCATCTGCGCGTGCCCGTGGTGACGACCCTGCACACCGTTGTACCCCGCCCCAGCGAGCCGATGCGCGAGATCCTGCAGGCGATTGTACGCGCCTCCGACGCGGTGGTGGTGATGGCGGGCGCTGCCGTGCGCCTGCTCGACTCCGTGTATGACGCCCCCACCCGCCATGTGTATGTGATTCCGCACGGCGCGCCAGAACCGCTCCCCATCAGCCCACAGGAGGCGAAGGTGCGGATCGGCATGAGCGGGCGCACCGTCGTCAGCACTTTCGGATTGGTCAGCCGCGGCAAGGGCATCGAGGATGTGATTCGCGCGCTGCCCGCCGTCGTGGAGCAGTTCCCGAACCTCGTCTACATGGTGCTGGGCGAGACGCACCCCAAAGTGCGCGCCCACGAGGGCGAGGCGTACCGCGAGTTCCTGATGCAGGAGGCGGCGCGACTGGGCGTGCAGGAGCATGTGGTCTTCGTGAACCGCTACCTGACGCTGGACGACATTCGGCTCTACCTGCGGGCGACGGACATCTACATCACGCCGTACCTGAACCCCGACCAGATTACCAGTGGCACACTGGCGTATGCGATTGCAGCGGGCTGCGTGGTCATCTCTACGCCCTATCTGTATGCGCGCGAGGTGCTGGCGGACGGCGGCGGGATGCTCGCGCAGTTCCAGAACCCTGCGTCGATTGCCGACGCGATGCTCCAGCTGCTGTCGGACCCCGTGCTGATGCGCTACCACAAGCTGGTTGCCCAGCGCAAGGCGGCAGGGCTGAGCTGGCACAGGGTCGGACAGGCGTATGCGAACCTGTTCGACCGCGTCGGGCGCGATGTGGCGTTGCCGCTGGGAGTCGTGCAGCCAGCCATCGCCAGCTATCTGGAAACGCAGCGGGCAGGCTAAGCGGCGAATGGTATAATACCCTTGAGGGCGTCTTTTGCAGGGCGCTCGGAGAGGGAAGCCATGTGCGGAATCACAGGATACATCGGCGCGCGCCCGCCGCTGGAGGTGGCGCTGGATACGCTCAAGCGGCTGGAGTATCGCGGCTACGACTCGGCGGGCGTCGCCTTCTGGGGCGGCGAAAAACTGCAGGTGATGAAGCGTGCGGGCAAAATCCAGCAGCTTAGCGACCTGCTCAACGGCGTGGAGGCGCACGGGCTGGCGGTCTCCCATACGCGCTGGGCAACGCACGGCATCCCCAACGACCCTAACGCCCATCCTCACACCGATGAACAGGGGCGCGTCGCCGTCGTGCATAACGGCATCATCGAAAACTACCTCGAACTCAAGCAGGAGCTGCTCGCGCGCGGGCATCAGTTCCGCTCGGAGACCGACACAGAGGTGCTGGCGCACCTGATTGAAGAGCAGCTCGCGCAGGGCTACCCGCCCGAAGAGGCGGTGCGCCGCGCCCTGCAGCCCGTGCGCGGCTCGTATGCCATCGCCGTGCTGTTCACCGACTACCCCGACCGCGTGGTGGTCGCCCGCAACGACTCGCCGCTGGTGATTGGGCTGGGCGAAGGAGAGAACTTTATCGCGTCGGACATCCCCGCGCTGCTGCCCTACACGCGGCGCGTCATTCTGCTCGAAAACGGCGATGTGGGCGTCGTGACGCGCGACTCGGTGCAGCTCAGCCGACTGGACGGCGCGCCTGTGGAGCGCCCACCCGTCGAGATTACATGGTCCGCCGAAGCCGCCGAAAAAGGCGGGCACGAACACTTCATGATTAAAGAGATTCTGGAGCAGCCCGAAGCGGTGCGCGACACCCTGCGCGGCAGGCTCAAGCCCAACGGCGGCATCCAGTTCCCCGAACTGAAACTGGAGGTGGAGGACTGGCAGAAGTTCCGACGCATTCTGATAGTGGCGTGCGGCACGGCGTATCACGCGGGGCTGATTGGCAAGCACGCGCTGGAGCGCTGGCTGCGCCGCCCCGTGGAGGTGTATTACTCGTCCGAGTTCCGCTACGGTGACCCGATTCTGCAGCCCAACACGCTGGCGGTGTTCATCAGTCAGTCGGGCGAGACGGCGGACACGCTCGCCGCGCTGCGCCTGTGCCGCGAGGCGGGCTACACCACACTGGGGATTGTGAATGTGGTGGGCAGCAGCATCGCCCGCGAATGCGACCATGTGATTTACACGCAGGCGGGTCCCGAAATCTCCGTCGCCTCCACCAAAGCCTACAGCACGCAGATTGCTGTGCTGTATCTGCTGGGGCTGTACCTCGCCGCCGTCAACGGCACGCTGCCGATGCAGACCTACTCGGAGGGCGTCAAGGGGCTGATGCAGACCCCCTCGCTGATTGCCCGCAGTCTGGAGACCGAGTCGCAGGCGCGCGCGATTGCCGAGCAGCTCTATCAGACGCCGCTGGCGTTCTATCTGGGGCGTGGGGTAGACGCTTATGTCGCGATGGAGGGCGCGCTCAAGCTCAAGGAAATTGCCTATGTGCCCACGCAGGAGCCGCCTGCAGGCGAGATGAAACACGGACCGCTCGCGCTGGTGGAGCCAAGCGTGATTGCCGTGTTCATCGCCACACAGGAACGCACTCGCGAGAAGCTGCTGGGCAACCTCAAGGAAATCAAGGCGCGACAGGGTACCGTGTTCCTCGTGACGACCGAAGACGACCACCTGCTGCCGCAGGAAGCCGACCACACCATCTTCGTGCCTAAGCCGCCGCTGGAAGAGCTGTCGCCGCTGGTGAGCATCCCCGTGCTGCAACTGTTTGCGTATCATGTCGCGCGCCTGCGCGGGTGCGAAATCGACCAGCCGCGCAACCTCGCCAAGAGCGTGACGGTCGAGTAGCGGGTATCCTGTAGGTGGGTGAGTGTATGCCAGCAATTGCGACACGGCGCGGGCTGACCGCCGAAGAGTTCTGGAGCCAGTACGCGGGCAAGCCCTACGAACTCGTGCGCGGAGAGGTCAAACAGCGAATGCCAGCGGGACTGGTTCACGGGATTGTCGCGATGCGTCTGGGGCGGCGACTGGACACGGCGGCGGCTCAGGGCGGACACGGAATTACTGTGGCTGCCGAAACAGGCTTTCGATTGCGCACTTCGGGCAGCGAGTCGGTGCGCGCGCCCGATGTGGCGTTCATCCGCGCTGAACGCCTGCCCCGCCCCCTGCCCAAAACCTTCGCCGACCTCGCCCCCGACCTCGTGGTGGAAATCAGCTCCCCCAGCGACAGCTATTCAGAGTTGCGCGACAAGGTGGACGAGTGGCTGCAGGCGGGGGTGCAGGTGGTGTGGGTGGTGGACCCCCAGCGGCGGGTGGTGGAGGTGTTCCAGCCCGACCAGCCGTTGCGCGTGCTGCGCGAAGGCGACACGCTCACAGGCGAGCCCCTGTTGCCTGACTTCACGATAAACATCGGCGAGCTGTTCGCCGACCTTGCGGAAGAGTAGGCGCGCCTACACCTCGACCGCAATCGCCCGCAACGCCTGCGCCGTCTCTTCGGGCAGCGTGTCGTTGATGAACACTCCCGCGCCCGACTCGGAGCCTGCAAGATATTTCAACTTGTCGCGCGTGCGGTAGGGCGGGTAGAACTCGATATGAAACTGCCAGTAGGGGTACGCCTCGCCGTCGGTCGGGCGCGGGTGCTGCGCCATGATATAGGGCATCGAGAAGCCCCAGAGACGGTCGTAGCGCAGCAGGGTGTCCTTGAGGATACAGGCAAGCCCCGCGAGTTCGTCGTCCGTAAGGTCGGCGAGGTCGCGGCGGGGCGATTCGGGTACCAGATAGACCTCATACGGATACCGCGCGAAAAACGGCACGAACGAAACCCAGCCGCCTCGTTGCTGCACAATCCGCCTGCCGTCCTGCAGCTCGTGGCGCAGAATCTCCAGCAGCAGGTTGCCGCCTGTCGATTCGTAATAGCGGCGCATGGCGTCCCGTTCGCGCTCCAGTTTCGGCGGCAGAAACGGGTAGGCGTAGATTTGCCCGTGCGGATGGCTCAGCGTGACGCCGATTTCGCGCCCCTTGTTCTCGAAGATAAACACATACTGCACTTCGGGGCGCGCGCCAAGTTCAAGATAACGGTCGCGCCAGACCGCAATCAGTTGCTCGATGCGCTCAAGGGACAGATCGGCGAGGGCAGCGTTATGGTCGGGCGTATACAGCACCACCTCACACACGCCCTGCGCAGACATCACAGGCGAGAAGGGCGTCGGCGCAACGGCGGGCGTGGGCGGCTCGCGTAGTAGCGACGGGAAGCGGTTCTCGAACACCACAATCTCATAATCGGGTTCGGGCACTTCGGTGGGCACGCCTCCGGGACGCGTCGGGCACAGGGGGCAATATTCGGGCGGTGGGTGGAAGGTGCGCTCCTGACGGTGCGTCGCCGTGATGACCCACTCCTGCAGCAGCGGATGCCAGCGCAACTCGGACATGCGCTTATGAGGATACCCGCCCCACTGGGGTAGAATTGCCCTGTGAAGCCCGAACCGCCCATTCCGATAGACGGCGCGCAGTTCCGCGCGTGGCTGGAGGGGATGCGTCAGGCGCAGGCGCGCATCGAGCAGGAAAAAACCGCGTGGCTGCGCCAGCTCACCCCTGAACAGTCGCTTGCGATGTATCACGCGCTGTGGGAAGCATCGACGCCGCGCTGGGACCCCGCGCGCCCGTCGGAGTTTATTATGCGCCTGCAGCAGGTGTTCCAGCGTATTCGGGAGGCGCACGCCCGTGAATCCACTCCAGCAAGCAGTCGTTGAGGTCTGCGCCTTTTTGGAGAACGAACAGATTCCCTACGCGCTGATTGGCGGGTACGCGACTCAGTTTTATGGCGAGCCGCGCATGACGCACGACATCGACATTGAGATAGCTGTCGACGAGCGGGACGCCACGCAGGTGTTCCAAAAACTAGCAACAGTGTTTCATCCACGTATTGCAGACGCCCTCGAATTCGCCCTGCAGCATCGCGTCCTGCTCCTTGAGGCAAGCAACGGCGTGCCTGTAGATGTGATCCTTGCCCTGCCAGGCTACGGTGAACAGATTGCCCGTCGAGCAAAGCGCATAACAATCGCGCCCAACGCACCCGCAGTGGCTGTCATCAGCCCTGAAGACATCATCGTTCACAAACTGGTCGCGCATCGCCCCGTTGACCTGCAAGATGTGCAGGGGATTCTCCGACGGCAGGGAAGCGCGTTAGACCTCGAGTACATCCACACCTGTCTCGCAGCACTCAACGAGTATGTCTGGGAACATGACCTGCTGCAAGTGTTCGAGCAGCTACTCCGCACAGTGGACGCTCAGCCGTAAGGGACGGGTACAATACCCACACTATGAAAACCAGCGTTGCTCTGATGGCGTTTCTGGGAATCGCTATCGTCGCGCTGTGGCAACTGTTCTGGCGCAATAACCCGCGCCTCCCACAGGAGGGTCAACCGATGGAAGGCACCATCAACGCGCCCGACTTCCCCGAAGGCTTGCAGTGGCTTAACACCGACCGACCGCTCAGCCTGCGCGAACTGCGGGGCAAAGTCGTGCTGCTCGATTTCTGGACTTATTGTTGTATCAACTGTATGCACATCCTGCCCGACCTGAAACGGCTGGAGCGCAAGTACGCCGACTCGCTGGTGGTCATCGGCGTCCATTCCGCCAAGTTTTTCACCGAGCAGGAGACCGAGAACATTCGGCAAGCTATCCTGCGCTACGAGATTGAACACCTCGTCGTGAACGACAACCAGATGATGGTGTGGCAGCAGTACGCGGTACGCGCCTGGCCTACGCTCGTGCTGATTGACCCCGGCGGCAAGATTGTCGGCTACCACTCGGGCGAGGGCATCTACGAGATTTTCGACCGCGCCATCGAGGGCGTGATTCGCACGGCGGAGGCGAAGGGCACGCTCAAGCGCGGCGCGCTCGCTGCACGGCTGGAACGCGACCGCGAGCCGCGCACCGCCCTGCGCTTCCCCGGCAAGGTGCTGGCGGACGAACGCACCAACCGCCTGTTTATCGCCGATTCGAACCACCATCGAATCCTGGTCGTCTCCCTGAAGGACAACCGCGTGGAGCAGGTGATTGGGGCGGGCGCGCCGGGCTTCACCGACGGCGCGTTCGACAAGGCGCTGTTCAACAACCCGCAGGGGATGGCGTATGACCCCGACGCGGACGCGCTCTACATCGCCGACACGGACAACCACGCAATTCGCAAAGCCGACCTGCGCAAGCGCACAGTGGAGACGCTCGCAGGCACGGGCGAGCAGAGCCGCGCCTATCCTCCGCGCGCAGGCAAGGGACGCGACATCGCGCTCAACTCGCCGTGGGACCTTGTGCTGATGGGCGACATGCTCTACATCGCGATGGCGGGTTCGCATCAGCTCTGGCGGATGAATCTGAAAACGCTGGAGGCGGAGCCGCACGCAGGCACCGGGCGCGAGGCGTGCATCGACGGCAGCCTGCGTACCTGCGCGCTCGCGCAACCGTCGGGCATGACGACGGACGGCAAGAAACTCTACTTCGCCGACAGCGAGGTGAGCTGTATTCGCGCCGCCGATATTGACCCGAACGGCGCGCTGGAGACGCTGGTGGGCGGCGACCTGTTCGAGTTCGGCGATGTGGACGGCTTCGGACGCGAGGCGCGCCTGCAGCACCCGCTCGGCGTGGTGTATGTGGATGGCGCGCTTTATGTGGCGGACACCTACAACAACAAAATCAAGCGTCTGGACCCCCGCACGCGCAAGATTGAGACCGTGTTTGGCGTGGGCGCGGCGGGCGCACGCGACGGCGACAACCCCACCTTCGACGAGCCGGGCGGCGTCAGCTACGCGCACGGCAAGCTCTACATCGCCGACACGAACAACCACCTGATTCGCGTCGCCGACCTGAAGAGCCGCCGTGTGGAGACGCTGGTTTTGAAGGGACTGGAGACCGCTCCACCGCCCGCACTGCATCGCGAGCCGCCCCGCCGCACGCTGGAGCCTGTCGCCCTCGGCGCGGAGTCGCCCACGCTCACGCTGAGCCTGCGCCTGCCGCAGGGACATAAACTTAACCCGAACGCGCAGTCGCAGGCGCGAATCGTCGCGGAGGGCGCCACTGTGCAGGGCAAGACCGAGCTGGTCGCGCCCCTATCGGCGCTGGAGACCGCGCTGCCCGTGCAGCTTAATGCTGACCGTGCGTCAATCAGCCTCCACCTGCTGATTTACCACTGCCGCGAGGGTCAGGAGGGGCTGTGCTACCTGCACGAGGAGCGGCTGACCGTTCCCCTGCAGCGCGGCGGCGCGGCGAAGGCTGTCTCCGTCAGCGTCGTTGTGAAGTAGTGAAGGTTCACCCCTTCACCACGCCAATCGGGCGCAGGCGGGCGACCTTGCGGGCAATCCCCGCGTTGTGGACGACCTCCACAACATTGGCGACATCCTTGTAGGCGTAGGAGGCTTCCTCCGCGAGGGTCGCCTTGTTCTGCGCGCGCACGAGGATGCCCTGCTCCTCCATCTCTTTGGCGATGTTGCGGTTTCTGGCTTCGCGCAGGGCGCCCTTGCGGCTCATCATCCGCCCCGCCCCGTGGCAGGTCGTGCCAAAGCTCTCGCGCATCGCGCCTTCCGTGCCCACCAGCACGAACGAGTAGCGCCCCATATCGCCCGGAATCAGCACAGGCTGCCCGACCGCGCGGTACGCTTCGGGCGTTTCGGGATGTCCCGGCGGGAAGGCGCGGGTCGCCCCCTTGCGATGCACGCACACGCGCACCGGCTTACCCTCCCACTCGTGTTCCTCGATTTTGGCGATGTTGTGCGCCACATCGTACACCTGATACATCCCAAGGCTTTCGGGGGTGGACCTGAAGATTTTGGCGAACGCCTGGCGCGTCCAGTGGGCAATCGCCTGGCGGTTGGCGAAGGCGAAGTTGGCGGCGCAGTGCATCGCGCGCAGGTAGGTCTGCCCCTCCTCCGACTGGATGGGCGCGCACGCCAGCTGGCGGTCGGGCAGGCTGATGCCGTACTTCTGGTGCGCCTCCTCCATAATATCCAGATGGTCCTGGCAGGTCTGATGTCCGAACCCGCGCGAGCCAGTGTGAATCATAATCGTGACCTGCCCGACCTGCGTGATGCCCATCGCTTCGGCGGCTTTCGAGTCATAGATTTCGTCCACCACCTGGATCTCAAGGAAGTGGTTCCCGCCGCCGAGCGTGCCCAGCTGGTCTTTGCCGCGCTCGATGGCTTTCTCGGTAATCACATCGGGGTCGGGCATATCGAGCTTGCCGTTCGCTTCGGTGTGCGCGAGGTCGTCTGCCCAGCCGTAGCCGTGTTCGACCATCCACTGCGCGCCTTTGAGCATCACCTGGCGCAGGTCGGCGCGGCTGGTTTTGATCAGCCCCTCGCCGCCGAAGCCCGCGGGCACATCGCGGAAAATCTGATCCACCAGCTCCTTCAGGCGCGGGCGCACCTTTTGCTCGGTCAGGTCGGTACGCAGCAGCCGCACGCCACAATTGACATCGTAGCCAATCCCCCCAGGCGAGATGACCCCCTCTTCTATATCCATCGCCGCCACGCCGCCGACGGGGAACCCATAGCCCCAGTGAATGTCGGGCATGGCGATCGAGCAACCCACAATGCCAGGCAGAAACGCCACATTCGCCACCTGTTCTGGCGCCTGGTCTTGCTTGATTTGCTCGATCATCGACGGGCTGGCGAAAATGAGTCCGTCCACGCGCATGCCGGGCTTGTAGCTCTTCGGAATGCGCCAGCGGTACTCGTCCACCTGCTCCAGCGGTCCCTTCCAGTAGTTACTCATACCCAGCACTCCCCACAGGAGTATACCTGCTGGGTATCTCGGAGCCTACGGATAAATCCCGCGAATGGTGGTCGCTTCCGCCACGCGCTTGACGCCGATAATGTATGCGCCCATGCGCATGTTGACATTGTTCTGCTCGGCGGTCTGGGCGACATGCTGGTAGCTGCGTTGCATCGCCTTCTCCAGCTTGCGGTTGACCTCCTCCTCTTCCCAGAAGAAGGCTTGCAAATCCTGCACCCACTCGAAGTAGGAGACGACGACTCCGCCCGCGTTCGCCAGGATGTCGGGTACGACCAGCACACCCTTCTCGTCCAGAATCTCGTCGGCGTCGGGGGTCACGGGACCGTTGGCGGCTTCCACAATCACGCGCGCCTTAATCCGGTCGGCGTTGTGCCCCGTAATCACGCCGTGCAGTGCGGCGGGCACCAGCACATCGCAGGGCAGCTCCAGCAGCTCTTCGTTGGTGATATGTTCGGCGTCGCGATACGCCTGAATGCATCCGTCGCGCCCGGCGCAGTGCAACAGTGCAGGGATATTCAGCCCGTTGGGGTTGTAGATGCCGCCGCGCACATCGGAGATGGCGACCACCTTCGCGCCCGCCTGATGCATCAGCTTGGCGGTTGCAGAGCCGACATTCCCGAAGCCCTGAATGGCGACCGTTGCGCCTTCCAGCTGGCTGCCGATTTGCTGCATCGCGGCGTGCGCCATCACCGTCACCCCGCGTCCCGTCGCCTCCAGCCGCCCTTCCGAGCCGCCAATCGCAATCGGCTTGCCCGTCACCACCGCCGGTACTGTGTAGCCTTTGTGCATAGAGTAGGTGTCCATAATCCACGCCATTACCTGCGGGTTCGTGCCCACATCGGGCGCGGGAATGTCCGCTTCGGGACCAATCAGCATCGAGATTTCGGTGATGTAGCGGCGGGTGAGGTTCTCCAGTTCGTGTACGGAGAGCCGCTTGGGGTCGCACACCACGCCGCCCTTCGCGCCGCTGTAGGGGATGTTCACCACCGCGCACTTCCATGTCATCCACATCGCCAGCGCGCGGGTCTCGTCCAGCGTGACTTCGGGATGGTAGCGGATGCCGCCTTTTGCGGGACCGCGCGCGGGGTTGTGATGGACACGGTAGCCCGTGAAGACGCGAATCGAGCCGTCGTCCATCTTCACGGGGAAGTTCACGATGAGTTCCCGACGGGGGTGTTTCAGCACCTCCAGCAGGCTTCGATCCAGATTCAGGTAGTGCGCCGCCGCTTCCAGCTGGCGTATCGCGATGGCATACGCGCTGCTCTCTTCGGTGTGTCGTTCGCGCTCAATCGTCGTCTGCGCCATTGCAGTGTTGCCTCCTGAGTTGAATACCGCGCATCAGTATTATTTGTTCCATAATAGCATGTCATCTTCGCTCACGGGCGGTAGGATACGCATCATGAGCCAGTAGACAGGTATCGCCAATGCTATATTATACACCATGCTCCTCAGACTCGCCCAGCCGAACGCGCTGGGGTCCACGACAGGCGCGGCGAGGTAGAGGAGTCCCTGCGCCATCAGGGTCAGCAACGCGACGGCGGGGAGAACGCTTAGCGGATGGCGCGGCGAGAGCAGCATGGGCAGGTACGCGACGGCAGTCGCCGCCAGCACCCGACTGACAATCAGGCTGCCGACGGTCTGCTCCAGCATACTGGCGTGCAGCAACCCTGTGAAGAAGCCCGCCCATGCAGCGACGCTGGGGTTTGTGCGCATCGCGATGCAGGCGAGAATCAGTAGCGGCAAGTCGGGCGTTATGCCGCCAATCGCCATTCGCGGCGCCCATACGCCCTGCGCCGCCGCCGTCAGCGCCACAGGCAGCAGCCAGCGAAGCGTGTTTCGCCAGCCGCCTGAGAGAATCGCCCGCGTGAGCCAGTAGGGCTGCACGCGCTCGAAGTCGTAGCGTGCGTTGCCGATGGGTTGCGTTCCTCCCGTCTGTAGTATACTCGACTACCCGAAGGCGCGGGCATCACATCGAGGTGGAATCGATTTTCGGCGGCCATTGGGGTTCCGTGCGTTCACGCAGCCAGCGATTCACTGTGCGCGTGGGAATCTCCAGCATCATCGCCCAGAAGTTCAGGGCGCGCGGGCTAACGCCGCGTCCCTGGCGCGCAATCAGCCACTGGCGCAGGCGCGGCTTGCCGTAGTAGCGCACCATCCAGCGCAGGGCGTCCAGGTCGCCATGCTCGATAATGCGCAGGCAGATGAAGCTCTGATGCCGTTCGGGGCAGAGGGTGCGGAACTCCACATCCCAGAACAGGGGGCGCAGGCTTTCGGGCAGGCGTGTGCGAGTCTCCATCGTTATCGCCCCCGCTTGACCAGCGCGACGCTGAGCCGTTCGTAGTCCACTGCAGGGCGCACCCACGCTTTTTTGACCGAGTATTGCCGATCAAGCCACACGCGCTCCACCACGCCGACAGTCAGGTTCGGCGGGTATTTGCCGCCCAGCCCCGCCGTGACGACCCGATCGCCTGCCTGGAGCGGCGCTTCTGGGGGGATGAAGTTGAGCAGCAGCATGCTCTCGCCGCGCCCTTCGCACACGCCTGTGCTGACCTTCTGCGCGTTGAGCGCCTTCACGCTGACCGCCATGCGCGGCGCGGTGAGCATGCGCACGATGCTACTGGCGGCGTCGGCGCGTTCGACCACCCCCATCAGCCCATCGCCTGCCAGCACAGGCGCGCCCGCCAGCACGCCGTCGCGCGACCCGCGGTCGATAATCAGCGTCTGCTGCCCCGCCTGCGGATAGACCGCCAGCACGCGGCAGCCGAGCCAGTCGCCTGCGAGTTGCGGGCGCAGGTTCAGCAGCGCGCGCAGCGATTCGTTCTCGGCGGCGACTGTGCGCATCTGCTCCAGCTGCTGTTTCAGGCGGGCGTTCTCCAGCGCGAGGTGGTCGTACTCACGCAACGCCTCGCGCGCCTGCGTCAGCGTCGCAAAAAACTGGCTCGCTCCTTCGGTGGTGGAGTGCGCGGTGCGCTGCAGGGGCGTCAGCATGCCGCGAATCAGCGCGGTAATCGGGTTCACCTCGCCGTGATGGACGCGATGGTTGTGGTAGACGCCCAGCAGCATCCCCGCAACCGCCAGAATCGCCCATGTCCAGCGTCGGCGTCGCATCGCGCTCACCTCTTGCGCGGCGCCTGCGCGGTCTGCAGCACTTTGCGCAACATCGGGTTGCTCTCCAGCTCCTCCAGCACTTTGCCCGTGCCCAGCACGACCGCCGAGGTGGGGTCGCTGGCGACATAGACGGGCATCTGCGTCTCGTGCTGGAGCAGCTTATCGAGCCCGCGCAGCAGCCCGCCGCCGCCGCACAGCACGATGCCGTAGTTCATGATGTCCGCCGCCAGCTCTGGCGGGGTGACCTCCAGCGTCTGCTTGACCGCCTCCACAATCGCGTTCACGGGTTCGGCGATGGCGTGGCGGATTTCTTCGGAGGTAATCACCACACTGCGCGGCAACCCGCTAATCAGGTCGCGCCCCTTGACCTCCATCGTCAGCTCTTCTTCCAGCGGGAACGCGGAGCCGATTTCGATTTTGACCTGCTCGGCGGTGCGCTCCCCGATGAACAGGTTGTAGGTGCGGCGCACATAGTTGACGATGGCTTCGTCGATCTCGTCGCCTGCAATTCGGATACTGCGGCTGGCGACGATGCCCGCCAGCGAAATCACGGCGACTTCCGTCGTGCCCCCACCGATGTCGACCACCATCGAGCCTGTCGGTTCGACGACGGGCAGCCCGACGCCAATCGCCGCCGCCATCGGCTCTTCGATTACATACGCTTCGCGCGCCCCTGCGCGCATCGCCGCCTGCAGCACGGCGCGCCGCTCCACCTCCGTGACGCCGCTGGGAATGCCCACCACCATGCGCGGCGGAATCCAGCGATGGCGCGAGACCTTGCTGGCGTAGTATTGCAGCATCTTCTCGGTTTGCTCGAAGTCGGCAATCACGCCGTCTTTGAGGGGGCGCACGGCGATGATGTTGGCGGGGGTGCGTCCCAGCATGCGCTTGGCTTCCTCGCCGACCGCCAGCACCTTGCGCGTGTCCTGATCGATGGCAATCACCGACGGCTCACGCAGCATGATGCCCCTGCCGCGCACATGCACCAGCGTGGTCGCCGTGCCCAGATCGATTCCCAGGTCGCGCCCAAAGCGCCCGAACAGCTTAGAAACGAAAAACACGCCCCGATAGCCTCCGTGTTAAAGTGTACCCGCTGGAGGAGCGTCGCGTCCAACCCCGATGTTTCAACGCCCCTCTGGAAACCTCATTGACACCATCAGCAAAAAGTGTGGTATAATAGAGATGGTATCGTTAAGAGAGGACAGAGCTGACGGCGAGACTCAAGAGGCGCCAGCAACACCTATTTTGAGCCAGATGCCCTCAGACCTTCCCCTGTGAACCGATGCCACATTCTAAAAGAACGGAGGATTCATCGCATGCGAACGATGAGCTGCGGTATCGGGCTTGTGATGGCGCTGGCGCTTGCGTGCGCCCAGCCGTTTACCTATCAGGGGTTCCTGCGCGTGAGCGGCACCCCCGCGAACGGGACTTACGACTTTCGCTTCCGACTGTACGACGCCCCAACGGGGGGCGCGCAGATTGGCGCGAACCAGTTTGCGAACGACCTGAGTGTGCAAAACGGCTTGTTCACAACCGCGATTGACTTCGGCGCGGTGTGGACAGGCGCGGATCGGTATCTGGAGATTGCGGTGCGTCCCGGCAACAGCACGGGCGCGTATACCGCGCTTTCGCCCCGTGTGAAAATCAACCCGACGCCGTATGCAATCCGTGCGGCGACGGCGGGCACGGCGAACCCGATTGGCGCGGCGGGGGGCGACCTGAGCGGGTACTACCCAAACCCGATGGTATCGGGGTTGCAGGGGCGTCATGTATCCAGCTCTGTGCCGAGCAGCGGGCAGGTGCTGAAGTGGAACGGCAGCGTGTGGGAGCCTGCGAACGATGATACTGGCGCGAGCCTCTGGCAGGCGTCAGGGAACAACATTTTCTACAACGCGGGGAATGTGGGGATTGGAACCAGCAATCCTCTCCATCGCCTGCATGTGGAAACAACAAACACGGGCGAACGAGCCATCCACGGGCTTCATACCGCCACCAGCGGCGGTGGTATCGGCGTGTGGGGGGGCAGCACCAGTAATCAGGGCATCGGCGTGTACGGCTTAGCAGCCGCCACCGACGGCACCCCCTACGGTGTGTATGGGATAAGCTTCGGCAACTATGGCAGGGGTGTGTACGGCGCAGCCACCCATACCAGCGGCGTGACCTATGGCGTGGTTGGGACAAGCGCCAGCTCCTATGGTACGGGCGTGCTTGGCTCGGCATCCGCATCCAGCGGCGTGACCTACGGCGGTCGTTTTGAGAGCGCCAGCTCCAATGGCACGGGCGTGTACGGCGTGGCGACCGCCACCAGCGGCACCAACTACGGTGGCTGGTTTCAAAGCGCCAGCACCAGTGGCACGGGGCTACTTGGTTCGGCATCCGCTACGACAGGGACCACCTACGGCGTGTGGGGGCAAAGCTTGAGTACCTCAGGGACAGGCGTGCTTGGCTTAGCATCCGCCAGCACTGGCCAGACCTACGGCGTGCGGGGGCAAAGCTACAGCACCTCGGGCAGGGGCGTGGTCGGCGAGGCACTCGCCGCCAGCGGCTTTACCTACGGCGTGTGGGGGCAAAGCTTGAGTACCTCAGGGACAGGCGTGCTTGGCTTAGCATCCGCCAGCACTGGCCAGACCTACGGCGTGCGGGGGCAAAGCGCCAGCACCTCAGGCACAGGCGTGTACGGCGTGGCGACCGCCACCAGCGGCACCAACTACGGTGGCTGGTTTCAAAGCGCCAGCACCTCAGGCACAGGCGTGTACGGCGTGGCGACCGCCACCAGCGGCACCAACTACGGTGGCTGGTTTCAAAGCGCCAGCACCAGTGGCACGGGGCTACTTGGTTCGGCATCCGCTACGACAGGGACCACCTACGGCGTGTGGGGGCAAAGCTTGAGTACCTCAGGGACAGGCGTGCTTGGCTTAGCATCCGCCAGCACTGGCCAGACCTACGGCGTG
>JBBIQK010000042.1:0-25511 GCA_037442365.1 Armatimonadota bacterium
CGTTGGTGAGGGTTTGGTGGTGATTGGGGGTGTTTGTGGGGTTTTATGGGGCGTTTTGTGCGGACTTTCGGGTGGGTTTTGGGGTTCGCGGCGTATGTTCACGCCTGACGGAAATGCCAAACATCAGAGGACGCGGGAACCGCGTCCGTACAGGCATGAGTAGGGGCGCGGTCGCCGCGCCCCACGCGGCGAAACGGGCTGTGTCAGAAGACGAAACAAGCATCCTTGCAACAGAGCAGGCTTAACTGCCCGAAACAGGAATCGGCGGCGGGTGGGCGAATTGTGGGCGTGATGTTTCGGACGCGCATAGTGCCCCCGCTGCTGGGCGCAGGGATTGTGCTGGCGGTGCTGGGCGCGCTGGTGCTGGCGGCGGGCAAGCCGCTGGGCGAAAGCTTTCAGATTATCCTGCAGGGCGCGACAGGCTACCCGCGCGGCGAGGCGTTCGGTCCGCTGGATGCGTGGGACGCCGTGCTGCACGATATGACGCTGCTGCTGCTGACGGGGCTGGCGGTGGCGGTCGCGTTGCAGGCGGGGTTATTTAATATTGGCGCGGCGGGGCAGCTGCTGGTGGGTGCGCTTGTGGCGGCGTGGGTCGGCGGGCTGGCAAGCATACCTGCGCCGTTGCACCTGCCGCTGACGCTGCTCGCGGGCGCGGCGGCGGGCGCGCTCTGGGCGTTCCCGCCTGCGTGGCTGCGCGTGCGCCGCGGCGCACACGAGGTCATCTCCACCATCATGTTCAACTACATCGCGCTCTATTTCACGCACTGGCTGGTGACCGAACGGCTCAAAGACCCTGCGGGCGACGCGCCGCAGACCGCGCCGATAGTGCAGGCGGCGCAGCTGCCCCTGCTGCGCGAGGAGTTCCTGCAGGCGAACTGGGGGCTGGGGATTGCCGTGCTGGTCGCGCTGGGGTTGTGGCTGGCGCTGTACCGCACGGTGTGGGGCTACGAGACTCGCGCGACGGGCGCGAACCGCGACGCGGCGGAGGCGGCAGGCGCGCCCACCGCACGGCGCATGACGCAGGCGATGCTCCTGTCGGGCGCGCTGGCGGGGCTGGCGGGCGCGATTGAAGTGTGCGGCGCGCAGTACCGATTCTTCGAAGGCTTCCCTGCCGAGTACGGCTTCGACGGAATCGCGGTCGCGTTGCTGGCAGGCAATCATCCTGCGCTGGCGATGCTCTCGGCGTACCTGATGAGCGCGCTGCGCAGCGGGGCGTACCACCTGCACGCCGAGACGGGCGCGCCCAAAGAGATTGCCGTCGTGGTGCAGGCGGCGCTGATACTCTATGTCGCGGCGGTCTACCTGCGTCGGCGGCGCGTGGAGGGCTAACGATGGACGAGATTTTCGATGCGCAACTGTTCGGCACGGCGATTCGCCAGGCGACGCCGCTGATCCTGGCGGCGCTGGGCGGGCTGATGAGCGAGCGCGTGGGCGTAATCAACATCGGGCTGGAGGGCAAGATTCTGATGGGCGCGTTCGCCGCCGCGCTGGGCGCGCTGCTCTCTGGCTCGCCGCTGGTGGGGCTGGCATGCGCCGTGCTGGTCGGGTTGACCCTCGCGCTGCTGCACGCCGTCGCCACACAGGAGCTGCGCACGGACCACATCGTGAGCGGGGTGGCGATTAACCTGCTCGCGCTGGGGCTGAGTACCTACCTGTTTCGGCAAATCATCGTGCCGCGCGAGGAGGCGGGCGAGTCGTCGGTGGTGGCGATGTTCGGCGCGGCGCGGCTGGGCGGGCTGGAGAACCTGCCCGTGCTGAACGCCCTGCTGAAAGACCAGAGCTGGCTGACGCTGTTCGCGCTCGCGCTGCCGTTTGGGCTGCTGATGATGCTCACGCGCACGCGCTGGGGGCTGCGCGTGTACGCGGTGGGCAACGATTCGGTCAAGGCGCGGATGATGGGCGTGCCTGTGAAGCGGCTGCGCTATCTGGGCGTGCTGTGGTCGGGCGCGCTGGCGGGCGTGGCGGGCGCGTTTCTGGTGCTGGCGGCGACGGGGCAGTTTCGCGAGAACATGAGCGCGGGACGCGGCTTTATCGCGCTCGCCGCGCTGATTTTCGGCAGGTGGCATCCGCTCGGCGCGGCGGGCGCGGCGCTGGGATTTGGCTTTTTCGAGGCGCTGCAGATGCGCCTGCAGGGGCAACCGCTATTCGGCGTGCAACTGCCGACCGACCTGCTGCTGATGCTGCCCTACCTGCTCACAGTGATTGCGCTGATGGGACTGCTCGGCAGGATGAAGCCGCCTTCGGATCTGGGCAATTAATCCTCCAGCAGGTACAGCACGAGGCACTTGCACGCGCCGCCCGACTTGATGAACTCGGTCATCGGAACCTCGTGTACCGTGTAGCCGCGCTCCTCCAGATAGAAGCGCAGAATCGGGCAGCCCGCGGGCATCACCACCTGCTTGCCAATCACCACCGAGTTGCAGGCGAACTTGAGCGCCTCTTCGGGGCTGACAGGAATCGTCTCGAAGTGCTGCTCAATCACGCGCCGCGCGTACCAGTCGAACGCTTCCGGATAGTAGGCGACCAGTCGCCCCCCCAGCGGTAGAAAGCATGTGTCCAGATGATACCAGCGGTCGTCCACCAGCTCGAGGCTCAGCACCTGCTTGCCTGTGAGCTGGCTCAGGTAACGGTGCGCGCAGATGTCCGTGCGCTTCAGGTACCCTGCCACAATTATATCGTCAATTAGAAAGGCGTCTCCCTCACCCTCGAACGCGCAGTTGGGGGGCATGTAGCGAATCGTGTAGCCCTGCTCGCGGAACCAGTGTTCGAAGTATGGCTCCTCCACCTGCCGTTCGGGGTGTCGGAATCGCGACAGCACGAGCTGTTTGCCGGGCAGGGGCAGCCCCGCGTTGGCGGTGAACACCATATCGGGCGCTTCGGACGCCTGCTCAATCAGGCGCACGGGCACGCCCACCCGCTCGGTGAGCGTCTGGTAGAGCTGCTCCCATTGCTTCCATGCGAGTTGTCGGTCGGGCTTGTCGCTCAGGTGCATCCAGGCGTTGATTTCGTAGAGCAGGTCGTATGCGCTGGGCGCGCACATCAACAGCTCCGCCACACGGGTCGCGCGTTCGTTCGTCGTCTGCATCGGCGTCGTCTGCATCGGCGTCTCCAATTACTTCGACGGTTGTGCGTCGCAGGTATCGTATTCTACGCACGCAGGCGCAGGCAAGTTTCCCCTGCACGGCAATTATGCCACAGTTTGGCGCGTTTCTGCCTGTGTAGGTTCCCCATCCACGCGCTCACGCCATCGGGCGAGCGACTGTTTTGCTTCGAACCCGCGCCGCACGCCCGATCGCCAGCCCCAGACCCATAAGCCGATTGCCCACAGCGCGGCGTAGGGCAGGTACCACAGGCTGTCGACGCCCATCCATCCCCCGTAGACGCCCCACCAGGGATGGATGCGCAGCGCCCAGTCGCCCAGCGCGCCCAGCGCAGGCATCGCAAGCATCCGCGCGCCCAGACGAAAGACCCACCCGACGCCAATCAGCAGCCCCAGCCCCGCCAGAACAATCATCACCCCGTAGGAGGCAATCTGCGCCATGTCATCGAGCGCGACGCGATGGACGCGCGTGTTGATGAAGTAGCCATGCACATAGTCGCCCTGCAGGTGAGTCGGGTGAACGCGGTAGTAGGCAAGCGTCCAGATGGGAATTGCCTGCCCCAGCAGCACGAAGGCGACCCATAGATACGCCGTCCAGAAGAGCAGTTTCGCAGGCGCGCCCCACACGCCCGACGCCAGTCCGATGGACAGATACAGCGCGCCCGCCGTCAGCCCATGCAACGCCCACTGCCACACAATCCCGCCCCACGGATAGGGCAGCGCGAGGCGCAGCGGTCGGGGACGACGCGCAATTCCATAATAGCCCAGTAGCGGCGCAATCGTCAGGTTCAGCAGCGTCGTGAGCGTCAACAGCCCGAACAGCCATCGCTCCGCGCGAGCGACATTATCAACATACGCTTCCGCCAGAACCGCCGCATGCACCCCCACGAACACTGTCCAGAACGCCGTTCCGCCCCAGCGTTGCACGCGATAGGCGGTATCCGACCACCAGTCGCGCCACTGCGCCGCGGCGACCGCCGCCCAGAGACCGAACCCCAGAGTCAAGGGCAGCCCCCACAGCATTGGGCGCCAGCCCTCACCCAGCAAGCCTCTGTAAAGCAGCACGGGCGCAGTAATCGGCGAGAACGCCCACAGGGGCAGCCCCGTCAGCGGGAACAGTTGCGCAAAGGCAAACGGAAGCGCCGTTAGAGCCAGCCCCGCCAGCGCGGTGAGCGTCACGAGCGTCGTGTACCAGTTTGTTCGGCGCGTGTTCGCGGCAGGCGGCTGCGCCTGATCGGAATAATACTCGCGCATGCTGTAGGCTTCCAGACACGCGCCGAAACAGTGCGCGCCCAGTGTCATGCAGGCAATCGCCGCCCAGCCCCAGAGCGGCGCACCCAGCACAGACAGCAGCCACAGCGCGGCGGGGGTCAGCAGCATCAGCACAAGCCCCGTGAGCGCGGTCGTCGCTGCTGCGCGCCCCAACACCACCCCCAGCGGGTGCAGCTCCGTCAGATACAAATCGCTTAGCAGGCGCGTCTTGTAGACATCCTGAACCATCCGAAACGCCAGCGGCGCCTGCACCGCCAGTGAAAACGCCGCGAGCCATCCCAGAAGATACGCTGGCAGGAACGGCATGGCGCGAATGCTTCCCAGAACCCCGCGCGGCACAGTCGCCGCCAGCGCCGCTACAACCGCGCACATCAGCGCGCCCTGCGCCAGCGCAGTGAGCGCAAGCGCCCAGTATCGCCGTGTGCGCACATAGCGCCGATACTCCATCCAGAAAACCGCCGCCGCATCGCGCAGAATCACCACCACGCGCCCTCCTGCGAGACAGGTTCGGGTTCAGGCGCGTCGAGGGCGTGCTGGAGCCGTTGCGCCGCCAGCGGCGCCAGCAGCCGAACTATTGCCAGCGCCACTGCCCCGTGCAGCACGCCCCAAAGCGGATGCAGCACCCACGCGCATGTCGCCGCGCCCAGCGGCGGGAACACCAGCGACACCCAGAACTCCCCGCGCGTCGCCCACACCCACGGCGACTGCGCCATCGCCTGCAACGCGCCCGACGATTGCCACAACAGGATCCCATACGCTCCGCCCAGCGTGCCGCCCAGCCCGACCAGCAGTTGTATCAGCCCGCTCGCCACCTGCCAGATGAGCGTCGCACGCGGACTGACCAGCGACGCCGTCAGCGTCTGCCACAGCAGCGCCCAGCCCAGATAGCACAGCCCCACCCGCACGCAATAGACCAGCGCCGTCAGCAGCGAGCCATACACCAGCGTCGCGCCCGCAATCAGCAACGGCGCGCCCCACAACAGGAAAATGCGCATCGCGCCCGCAATCGCATAGGTCGTGTACGCGCCGTGCAGCAGGTCGTCCCCACGCAGCCGCGTCAGGCGCAGGAACGCCGAAGTGCCCTGCGCATGCTCGCGCTGCAGCATCGCCAGCAGCGCGTTGTACGCCAGCGGCACAAACGAAAGCCCCACCCACACCACCAGTAGTGGCAATTCTTGCCCGTGAAGCAGGCTCAGTATCCCACCTGGCGTGAGCGCGTAGGTGAGCAGCACGAGCGTCGCCAGCCCGTACAGGATCAGGGCGCGCCTGCCGTCGCCCGCCTGCCAGAAGCGCGGCTCGGTCGGCGGCACGCGCACTTTGGACGCCATCTCCGCCAGAATCGCCTGTGCCCGCTCACGGTCGCCCCGCTGAACCGCCTGATCCAGCTCGCGCCCCAGCAGTTGCGTGCGCGAATCGAGCGCGCGCTGCAGCTCAATCCGATTCCAGCGGCGCAGCAGCCATACCGCCGCGTTGTCCGAAAAGTACCGCCGCCACCACCCCGTCAGTCCACCGAAACGAATACCTGAACCACCTCCTTTATATCCGCTCCCGAACACTGGACAGGCTCGAATGCTTCTGGGTCGCCCGTCGCCGCCAGGTAGAGATACGCGCCTTCGGGGATGGGCGCACTCAGAGGCGCGCGCGCCGTCTGCCCGCCCGAAAGCCTACCCAGCTGCCAGAGCGTGCGCGGCTCCTGATCGCGCGCCTCGCGCGCCAGCAGGCGCAGATTCAACAGCGCCTGCGCCGAGCGATTCGATACGACCACTATCTGTCCCACACGACGCGCGCTCACGCGCGGGAACTGCGTCGCAGGACACAAGTAAATCAGCTCCATCTCGGTCCAGCCAGCCGTGCGAATCGTTGCGCTCGAATCGGTCAGCCTGCGCGCCTGCAGCGACGGCTCCACACGCAGCAACAGCGCGCCTTCAGGCAGAGTGATTGTGTGCGCGCCTGCCTGCAGGTTGCCCTGCACGCTCCCTGCCTCGACGGCGAGCGTGTCGCTGGCGATGGCGAGCGTGCGGTACGCCGTAAGCGGTTGGCTCTGCGTATGCGGCGCGGCAACCAGCACACAGGCGCACGCGGCGACCGTTATCCCCGCAAGGGGCGCAAAGACCGACGCCAGCCGCCGCCGACGGCGCAGCCACGCCGCGAGCTGCCACACCCCCACGAAGTAGACGCCCAGCACGCCAACACCCCACCACACACGCGCGATGCGCGACGCAGGCGGGGTAGGCTTCTCGCGTGTGAGACTCTCCTCGATGCGCTCCGTCGGGAACGCGCTGCCGGAGACAATCGTCTGGAGCATTGCGGGTAGATGCTGCCAGCCGCGCCACGCGGGAGCGTTCAAATCGCCCAGAAAGAGGTACAGGTTGCCTGCGCCGAACGCGCGATAGAGCAGCACGGGCGTGCGCGCGTCGCCCAGAACCACGCGATAGCCATGCAGCGTCGCGGGGCGCAGCAGTCGCACTGGCTCGCGCGGCGGCGCATAGGACCCCAGATTCGGGCGCACGGGCGCGTCTCGCAGCGACAGGCGCGGCGTCAGGTCGGCAAGCGGCAGCAGGTTCGCCCCCGCGCCAAACGAACCCGCTGAGACCACCAGCGTCCCGCCCAGCGCCAGCCACACCCGAATCGCTCCCCACTGCGTGTCCGAGAGCCGCTCTGCGCCGTCGGTCAACACTATCAGCGGCAGCCCCACCAGCGCGCGCCAGTCGTCGGGCAACTCCGCAGGGCGCATGTAGTAGGGGTGCAGCGGCGGGCTGGACGCTTTATGGTCGTTTGCCAGAGCGGAGCCAAACGGCAGGCGAATCTGCTGCAGCCCTTCCCAGCCGCCGATGCTGTCGCCCACGAATACCACAGGCAGGCGCGTGTGCAGCGGCGTCGGCAACTCCTGCACGATGCGCTCGCCGTCGGCGCCCGTCCACACCAGACGCCAGTACGGATTTCTGCCAGAGCGGGTTTGTGTCGGCGCGGCGAAGTAGAGACGCTTGCGCGCGCCCGTCGCCAGATCCAGCGGCTCGACAATCCTGACGCTGCCCGACTCCAGCGTCAGCGCGCCGCGCGTGTCGCTCCCTTTGCGCTCGATGTCCACCCTGTAGACCGCAAGATGCGCCATCGCCTCGTCGTCCAGCAGCGGGCGCGCCTTGAGCAGCGTTTGCGCCAGCCCAGCCGAACTGACGAGCGCCCACACGCCCAACACCATCCCGATGCGCACGCCATATCGATTCGCGAAGTTGCAGTAATCTTCCTGCCAGGCGATGATTCTGCGTCCGAATGTGCTATAATAGAAATCGTATTCTGAGGGAGCGCATGGCAGAGCTAAAACAGGCGGAGATAGCGAAGCTGGCGGGCGTCTCGCAGGCGACGGTGTCGCGCGTACTCAAAGGCGACCCGCAGGTGAACATGGAGATGCGCGAGCGCGTGCTGGCGGTCGTGCAGCAGCTGGGCTATGTGCCCGACGCGCGGGCGCAGTCGTTGCGTTCCCAGCGCACGCGCCTGCTGGGGCTGGTCATTCACCGCGCCCCCGAAACGCTGGCGGGCGACCCGTTCTTTAGCGCGCTGATTGCAATGATTGTTGAGCAGGCAGGCAGATACGATTATCACCTGTGTGTGGATACCGCGCGCACAGCGCGTTCGCAGCGCGCGATTTACGAAGAGCTGCTGCGCACCCGCCGCGTCGACGGGCTGATTCTGGTCGAGTCGGAGACCCACGATCGGCGCATCGAGCGGCTCAGTCGCGAGGGCTTCCCCTTCGTACTGATTGGACGCTATGACCCGGAAGACGCCGTCTGCTCGGTCGACAACGACAACATCGGCGCGGCGTTTCTGGCGACTGATTACCTGCTGCGCACGGGGCGTCGGCGAGTCGCCTATCTGGGCGGTCCCGCGGGGCTGACCGTCACGCGCGACCGCCTGCAGGGGTACAAAACCGCACTGGAGTCGCACGGCGTCGGCTACGACCCCAGCCGCGTTGTGTTCGCTGACTTCAACCCGCGCAGCGCGGCGAGCGCCACGACCGAGCTGCTGCGCCAGAACCCGCCCCCCGACGCCATCGTCGCGCTGGACGATATGCTGGCAATCGCCGCGATGCGCACGGCGAAACAGCACGGGTGTCGGGTTCCCGACGATCTCGCGCTGATCGGCTTCAACGACAGCCCCCTGTGCGAGTATGTCGAGCCGCGCCTGACCTCCGTCGCCGTCGAAATCCCCACACTAGCGCGCAAGGCGACGGAGTTGCTGATTGAACTGGTCGAGGGGCGCGAGCCGAGCCTCCGACGCCAGATTGTGCCCGCGCGACTGGTCAAGCGCGACTCAGCGTAGGCTACTTGCCCTTGAGCGCGCCGATAATCTGCTGCACGCCCTCCCGCGCGTCGGCGAACAGCATCAGCGTGTTGTCCGCCGCAAAGAGCGGGTTCGGAATGCCTGCGAAGCCCGGACTGAGGCTGCGCTTGATGACCACCACGCTGCGCGCTTTGTCCACATCCAGTATCGGCATCCCCGCAATCGGGCTGTTGGGGTCGGTGCGCGCGAGCGGGTTCACCACATCGTTTGCGCCAATCACTATCGCCGCGTCCACCTGCTCGAACATCGGGTTGATTTCGTCCATCTCCTTGAGGCGGTCGTAGGGCACATCGGCTTCCGCCAGCAGCACATTCATGTGTCCGGGCATGCGCCCCGCGACAGGATGGATGGCGAACAGCACCTGCGCGCCGTTTCGCTCCAGCAGTTGCATCAGGTCGCGCACTGCATGCTGCGCCTGTGAGACCGCCATACCGTAGCCAGGCACAATCACGACCGTGCGCGCGCCCTCCAGCAGCATCGCCACCTCGTCCGCCGACGCCGCCTTCACGCGCCCGCCGTACACATCCTCCGCCTTCGGACCCGCCTCCGACGGAACCCACACCCCGAACAGCACATTGCGCAGAGAGCGGTTCATCGCGCGGCACATAATCATCGTCAGGATGATGCCCGACGCGCCGACCAGTGACCCCGTAATGATGAGCGCGTTGTTGTTCAGCACGAAGCCCGTCGCCGTCGCCGCCAGCCCCGAATAGGAGTTCAACAGCGCAATCACCACGGGCATATCCGCGCCGCCAATCGGAATCACCAGCAGCAGCCCCACAATCGACGCGACCGCCAGCAACGCCCAGTAGTAGCCAATCGCGGTTGGGTTCAGCGTGAGCATCACGCCCAGCCCGATTGCTATCAGCAGCAGCGCGCCGTTGATGTAGTGCGAAAAGGGTATCTGCAGCGGGTTGTCGCCGACGATGCCCTGCAGCTTCGCGAAGGCAATCAGGCTCCCCCAGAAGGTCACCGCGCCGATGATGCCCGACGCGGCGGCAGCGGCGGTCAGCTGGGCAAGCGGCACGCCGGGTTGCGCCTCCGGGAGCGCGCTCTCCACCACGCTTGCGCCCGCCACCAGCGCGGACGCCGCTCCGCCGAAGCCGTTCAGCACCGCCACCATCTGCGGCATCGCGGTCATCGGCACGCGCAGCGCCATCACCACGCCTGCCAGCGCGCCCACCACCACCCCAAGCACAATCCACTCGAAACTCAGAATCTGGCGATCAAATAGCGTGGCGACGATCGCAATTAACATCCCCGTTGCGCCCAGACGGTTCCCGCGCACTGCCGTGCGCGGATGCGACAGCCCCTTTAGCCCCAGCACAAACAACACAACCGCCAGCAGGTACGCCAGATTGACAATCGCCGCGCTCATCGGCGCGAATTGTACCTGCTGACGGCTCCTGAACGCCTACTCCGGCCAGCCGTGGAATGGCTCCCACGGACGGCTCACATAGTCCGCAAAGGCAAACGCAAGCATAATGAGCAACCAGAAGAAGCCCGCGCCCGCAAACAGCCACGCCAGCTTGCCGCTGAAGCGCACATGCATAAAGTTCATTATCACAATCGTCGCCTTCCACACGGCAATCGTGAGCGCAATCACCACGCCCAGCCAGTTGGGCACATTCGGAATATAGCCCGCGACGACTGTCAGCACCAGCAGCGCCATCAGCCACCAGAGCGTGCGCGTATACAGCGACACGGGATGCACATGCGAATCGCTATGTCCTGCCATAACTTACCTCCCGATGAGATACAGCAGCGGGAACAGGAAAATCCACACAATGTCCACCAGGTGCCAGTAAAGCCCGGTCATCTCCACGGGCATAAAGTCAGCAATCGGCTTGTTTTTGAGATGGTCGATCCACGCGCGCCCAATCAGAATGCCGATGATAATCATCCCGATTAATACATGCAAGCCGTGCAGTCCCGTCATCACGAAGTAGAAGCCGAAAAACAGGCGCGTGCGCTGTTCGAACTCTTCGGGGGTGACCTTCGTGAAGGCGGTGAACTGCCCGTCGCGCGTTCTGCCCAGCTCGTAGAATTCGCGTCCGTTCTCTTCCACCACGCGCAGCTCGCCCTTTTCCTGTGCATGATGCACAACGGAGTGAGCGTCATAGTCGCCGCCCGGAAACAGATGATGCTCGAACTTCGCGCTGTATTCGAAATACTTATTTACCATAAACACGCCTGCGAAAAGGAAGGTCAGAAACAGATAAAACGCCTGTCTTTTGTGGCGGTTCTGCATCGCGGCGCGGACGGCGCGCGCCATCGTGTAGCTACTGAAGAGCAGCACGAAGGTGTTCAGCGTGCCGATGGGGACGCTCAGCTCGTGGTGGGCGAGGGTGAACTCCATCACATACTTGAAGCGATAGATGGCGTAGGCGGCGAAAATCGCGCCGAAAAAGAGCACTTCCTGCACGATGAACGCCCACATCCCAATCAGGTAGGATGTGTTCTGCTGTTCCATCGTTTCGAACTGCTCGCCCAGAATGCCGTCGCCGTGATGATGCCCGTCCGTTGCGTGTTCCAGCGTAGCGGTCTTCTCCAGTTCCTTCACGCTCACAGTTGGTTAGCCTCCTCCGCCTTTGTAAGTGTACCTGATGGGGCGCGCGAGCGGCTCGCGCGCCCCGGATGCTGCGTTAGCCGTCCTTGCCGCCGACGACCACCGGGCGCGGCTTGGGCACGAAGCCCGTCGGCTCCTCCGGATGCCCATAGTCGTAGGCAGGGCGCGTGACAATCGGCGTGCGCTCGAAGTTGTGCGGGTCGGGCACAGGGTCCACCAGCTCCCACTCCAGCCCGCGCGCGCCCCACGGGTTGCGCTCCGTGACGACCTTGCCGTACTTGAGCGACCAGGTGAGGTAAATCACGGGCAGCAGGTAGCCCAGCCCCAGCACAGACGACCCCGCAGTGGAGAGCACATTCAGCACCGCCCACTCTTCAGGGTAGCTGTGGTAGCGGCGCGGCATGCCCATGTAGCCCAGAATGAACTGCGGGAAGAAGGTCAGGTTGAACCCGACGAACACGAGCATCGCCGCGAGCTTGCCCCAGCCTTCGGGGTACATCCGTCCCGTCATCTTGGGCCACCAGAAGTGCAGCGCCGCCAGATAGCCCATAATCGCGCCGCCCACCATCACATAGTGGAAGTGCGCCACGATGAAGTAGGTGTCAGTCAGATGCACATTGGTCGCCATCGCCGCCAGGTGCAAGCCCGTCAGCCCGCCAATCACGAACAGCCCCATGAAACCGAGCGCGTACAGCATCGGCGTATCCCAGTGAACGCGCCCCTTCCAGATGGTCGCCATCCAGTTGAAGGTCTTAATCGCCGACGGGATTGCCACAATCCAGGTCAGGAACGAGAAGACAATCCCCGCGTACATCGACTGCCCTGTGCTGAACATGTGGTGTCCCCACACGAGGAATCCGATGATGGCGATTGCAAGGCTGGAGAAGGCGACGAAGTGGTAGCCGAACACGCGCCGCTTGCTGAACGCCGAAATCACTTCGCTGATGACGCCCATCGCGGGCAGAATCATGATGTAGACCGCCGGGTGTGAGTAGAACCAGAACAGGTGCTGGTACAGAATCGGGTCGCCGCCCAGATTGGGGTCAAAAATGCCGATTCGGAAGGTGCGCTCCACAGCGACCAGCAGCAGCGTAATCGCCACCACGGGCGTGCCCAGCACCTGAATGAGGCTGGTGGCGTACATCGCCCACACAAACAGCGGCAGGCGGAACCATGTCATGCCCGGCGCGCGCATCTTGTGAATCGTCACGAGGAAGTTGATGCCCGTGAAGATGGAGGCGAACCCCGCCAGGAACACCCCGACAATCGCCAGGCTCACCTCGCCCTTCGCGAACGAGCTGCTGTAGGGCGTGTAGAAGGTCCAGCCTGTGTCGATGCCCCCGCGGAAGAGCGCAATCAGCACCAGCAGCGCGCCCGCCATGAAGAAGTACCAGCTCAGCAGATTCAAACGCGGGAACGCCACATCGCGCGCGCCAATCATCAGCGGCAGCAGGAAGTTGCCGAACACCGCAGGAATCGACGGGATGAGGAACAGGAAAATCATAATCACCCCGTGCGTGGTGAACATCTTGTTGTAGACATCGGAGGTGAGCAGGTCGCCCCGCGGCGTCGCCAGCTCCATGCGGATGAGCGCGGCTGCCAGCCCGCCCATCAGAAAGAACACACTGATCGAGACGAGATAGAGAATCGCAATCCGCTTGTGGTCGTAGGTGAGCAACCACGAAGCGACGCTCGTCTTCCAGTTCAGATAGTTCGGCTTCTCAGTGCCTGTATAAGTTGCGGTTGCCATAATCAGTTCCCTCCTGTACCGGAGTCTGCCAGCGATTTGATATACGCAATCAGTTGCACCAGTTGCTCTTCAGACACCTGTCCCTGATAGGGGGGCATCAGGTTCTGGTAGCCCTTGTGAATTTTCGCGCCGGGATTGAGAATCGATTCGCGGATATACGCCTCGTCGCCCTTGACCGTGCTGCCACTGGCGAGGGGGATGTCGCTGCCCCATGTTTTGGTGATGTCGGGCACTTTGACGGCGGAGTTGGGGTTCATATGGCAGGCGTTGCAGCCGAGCGCCTTGAAGGTCTGCTCGCCCTGTTGCGCGAGGGTGAGCGTCCCGCCTGCCGCCGCGCCGCCGCCCGTTGCGGTGGTCGCCGTCGCCAGCCCCTGACCACCCTTCTCCAGCCACGCCTGGAACTCTTCCTCAGGCAGCACGATGACCTTGCCAATCATCTCCGAGTGCTTCGTGCCGCAATATTCCGTGCAGAACAGGTGGTACTCGCCGGGTTTGGTGGGCGTGAAATACATCGCGTTGTAGCGTCCGGGCACGGCGTCGCGCTTGACGCGGAAGGCAGGGATGGAGAAGGCGTGGATTACATCCTGCGAGATGATGCTCGCCTTCACCAGCCGTCCTGCGGGCAGGGTCAGCACATTGTTTTCGCGCACGCCGTTGGGATGCTGGCAGTGCCACATCCACTGCTTGCCAATCACGAACACCTCGTAGTAGCCTTCGCGCGGCGCGTAGATGTCGGCGTAGAGCTTCGCCGCCCAGCCGAAGATAATCAGCGCCAGCACCAGCGGCACCAGAGTCCACGCCAGCTCCACGCGCAGGTCGCTATCGACGGCGTTGGAGCGATCTACCGCGTTGTTGTCCGCTCGGTAACGAACAGCGAGGTAGATGACCCCAAACAGCACAATCGCGCCGAAGACCACCGCCAGAGCTGTGATTGCCCAGTAGAGGATGGAGATGCTTACGCCCTCCTCCGATGCGGTCGGCGGTACGAATGGGATGTTCCACATTACTCGTTCACCTCACTTGAATCGATTTTCGGCTTGCGGCGGCGTTCCAGTAAGAGTGCGCCGCCAATCAGCGTCGCCAGACTGAGTACCGTTATGATACCCGCCAGCTGAATCACGCGCAGCACGACCAGCCCGTAGCGTCCTGTGGAGGGGTCGTACTGGAAGCAATACAGCACCGCGCTCAGCACGGGATTGCCAATCTTGCCCTGCGACGATTCGGCGAGCGCGAACTTCAAATCGCGCGGGGCGAAATCGACGCCGATCAGATAGCGCGAGAGCTTGCCGTCGGGCGTGGCAATCATGATGCCCGCGCTGTGCGCGTACTGCTTCGTCTTCGGGTCGTACACATACTTGAAGCCGACGGCGTCCGCAAGCTGCTTGATGTTTTTCTCCTCGCCCACGAGGAAGTGCCAGCCCTTGTCCGCGCCGTCGTAGTTGTACGCCTTCACATAGTTCGCCTTCTTCTTCGCCGCCAGCTCGGGCGTCTCCGTCGGCGAGATGCTGACCGTAATCACCTCAAAATCCTTGCCGATGCGCAAATCCAGCCCGTTCATCGCGCGGGTCAGCTCGTTCAGCACGACCGTGCAGAGCATGGGGCACTCGTAGTACGCCATCACGAGAATCACGGGGCGCTTGCCGAAGTAGTCGCCCAGGCGCACCGTCTTGCCCATCTCGTCGGTGAAGGTCAGCTCGAGCGGGAGTTGCTTACCCAGATTCTGCTCGATGCCCACCTGACTGGTGATAGTTTCATACTCTTTGCGGGCAGCGGCTTCACCGATTTCGCCGCCCGGTCCGCGATAGAGCTGCGCAGTTAGCGGCGCGAGGCTCGCCAGCGTCAGCGCCGTCAGCGCGCCGACCCGCAAGCCCCCTGTCAGTTTCCATAGTCCGTATTCATAGCGCATAGCGATACCCTCTACTTACAATTACAACCCTCGCTGCAGGATCAGTTCCTTCGCGCGTTCGACGGGGATACGCGCCTTGCCAGTGGTCTCATCGAGCAGCTCGTAGGTGGTGGTTTTGCGCGTCTCTTCGGCGGCGAACTTCTCCCAGTCGCGCATGGGGAAGCCCTGCACGCGCGGCTCCGGCGGCAGCTGGCGCTGGAGCGCCTCCGAACGCACGGAGGGCAAATCGGCGCGCTGGTTGGGCAACACCCACTGGTACACGAAATACGAGATAATCAGCGAGCCGATGATGGTGAAAAAGATAATCACCAGGAACTGCACCGCGCGCCCGACCGACAGGTCGCGCTGCTCGTACGGCTCCTGCTCGATCTGCTTCAGCTCTTCGGCGTCTACGGGTTTCAACATCTCTGCCATCGCCATCGCCTCCTCAGTGCGCCGTTTCCAGCAGGCGCGGTTCGTGCTTGGGCACGAGCGGACGCTTCAGCATGTTGCCCAGCAGCATATACATCCAGACGCCGCCCAGCCCCACAAACGCCGCCACATCGTACAGGCTGATGCTCAGCGTCTCCGCCCACATCGGCTTGATTTGCCAGAAAATCTCCACCACGCGAATCGCCAGCACAAGCATCACGCCTGCCAGCAGCTGCTTGGGAACCCACTTCGTGCGCGGCGCCATGAACCAGAAGAAGGGGACAAAGAAGTGGAACACGGGGATGATGTAGGCGATGTATTGCCAGCCGCCCTCGTTGCGCCGCAGGTAGAACTGCGTGAACTCGTACAGGTTGCCCGAATAGGTGATCAGCAGCTGCGAGAGCGACACATACGACCAGAACACGCACAGGGTGAACATGAAGTTGCCCCAGTCGCGGCGGTAGCCCTCGTAGCCCTCGTGGTACACTATCGGCTTATAGAGCGGCGTATCGCGCCACGAAAGCACCATATAGAGCGCGAGCGCGAGCGCATTCAGCCCGAAGCCCGCAATCATAATCACCGCGTACATCGTCGAGAACCAGTGTGGCATCAGCGACTGACCCCAGTCCACCATCGCCAGCGTGAACAGAATCATGAACACCACAATTCCGAACGCGGCGTGCCCGGAGCGCTGGCGCGACAGGAACTCCGCTTTCACAGGGTCGCCCGATTCGTCCTCCTGCTTCGAGCCATTCCACAGCCGATAGGCGAAGAAGGCGAACACGGCGAAGTAGACGAGCGCGCCAATCGCGAAGCGCGTCTCGTTCAGCCACGGGCGCTTCGCCTGCAGCACGGGATCGGCGGCGACCACCTCCTTGTGCGTCCACTCAAAAATACTGTGCGCCACGAACACATCGTACAGAATCGGCAGGAACGCAATCGCCATCAGTGGGAAGATGAGCGTCGCGCCCGATTCGAAGATGCGAATCAAAGGCAAGCCCCAGCGCCCGCGCACGGTGTGCAGCAGCAGCGCGAAGCCCAGACAGCCCAGCGACAGCCCCATCCAGTAGAAAAACGCCAGATGATAGCCCTGCAGGGCGAGCTTGGGGTTGGTTGCCAGCCCCGACGCCCACAGCGCCAGCCCCAGCGCGCCCAGCCCCAGCGCAATCGGGCGTCCGCGCTGAATACGGGCGCGTACCTCCTGTTCCGAAAGTGTCGTTGTTGTCGCTGCCATCTCAGTTCTCCTGCGTCGGTGCGGTCGCCTGATTCGAGCGTTTCGCCTGTTGCGCCTGCGCCAGTTTCTCGATGTCTTCGGGCGACAGATCTTTCAGGTTCGCGTTCTGACTGAGTTGCAGCACGCGCACATAGGCGGCGACCGCCCACAGCTCCTCGTCCGTCATGCGCGTGCCGTAGCCGTACATGATGCCGAAGCCGTATTTGCCCGAGCTGAAAAAGTAGCCAATCGGCTGGGTGAGCAGTTGCTCGCGCACCAGCGACGGCACCGGTCGGGGCCACTGCCCGCGCAGGGCAATCATGCCCATCCCGTCGCCCGCGCGCCCATGGCACTGCGCACAGAACACATTATATTTCTCCTGCCCCAGGTTCAGGAACTCGCGGGTGAGTTTGACCTGCGGCGGCAGCTTGGTCAGCAGGTTGCCGCTGGCGTCCTTGCCCGTCACGAACGGGTCGTTGGGGTCCTGCAGCCTGCCGCGCGCGATGGTGTTGGGCGGCATCGGGCGCGAGCCGTCGCCGTACACCTTGCCGTCGAAGCCCTGTACAGGGTCCGCCAGCGCGTAAAACTCACTGCTGTCCTGCGCCTGTACCTTCTGCTGCACCCACATATCCGTGCGGCAGCCCGTGAGCGTCAACACCGCCAGACTCGCCACGCCAGCCATCCAGAATGCACGCGCTCTCATTCGGGCACCTCGCTGATGCTAATCGGGTTCAGCGACTGGAGGAACCGATACGCCTCGTCGCGGTTGAACCTCGGGTCCTTGCTCTCGATACACACAAAGAACCGATCGGAGCTGGCGCGGGCGAACTGCGGCACATTGAACACGGGGTGATAGTAGGTCAGCATGCGGTTGTAGATGTGCGTACCGAAGAACGCGCCGAACGCCGCCGCCAGCACCATCCCCTCGAAGGTGATAGGGATAAAGTAGGGCCAGCTGAGCAGGTCGCGCCCCGCCACATTGAGTGGGTAATCGACAAGGTTCGTCCACACCTGCAGGCTGAACGCGCCAATCGCGCCCAGCAGTCCCATCGTGAACACAGTCCAGGGCACTTTCGCCTCTTTGACGCCCATCGCGGCGGTCAGCCCGTGAATCGGGAACGGCGTGTAGCAATCGAACTTCTTGTAGCCTGCATCGCGCGTGCGCCGCGCCGCCTCCAGCAGCTGGTCGGGCGTCTCAAACTCCGCCATCAACCCATACAGTTTGGGCGTCGTCTCCACATGCGCCATTACTGACCACCTCCTTGCGGGGCGGGCGCGGTCGGCTTCGGCTCAGGCGCGTGCGTCCCGCCGTGCCCGTTATGCCCATGATAGAGCTTGTACCAGAGCTCCTTCAGCTCCGCGACCGCCAGCATCGGAATAAACCGCGCGAACACGAACATCATCATAATGAAGAAGCCAATCGTGCCGAGATAGAGCCACCAATCGCTGCCCGTTGGGGTATACATCCCCCACGCGGACGGGAAGAAGTCGCGATGGAGGCTCATCACCACAATCACGAACCGCTCGAACCACATCCCGATGTTCACGATGATCGAGATGATGAACAGCACGAGCAGGTTGTGCCGAATCTTGGGCGACCAGAGCAGCTGGGGCACGATTCCGTTGCAGAAAATCAGCGCCCAGTACGCCAGCCAGTAGGGACCGAAGAAGCGGTTCACCACCAGGAACTGCTCGAACTGGTTGCCGCTGTACCAGCCAAAAAACATCTCGCACAGGTAGCCGTAGAACACAATCCAGCCCGTCGCCAGCATCACCTTCGCCATCATGTCGATGTGATTCATGGTGATGTAGTCTTTGAGCTTGGGGTAGAGGATACGGAACGGGATGACCAGCGTCAGCACCATCGCGAAGCCGGAGAAAATCGCGCCTGCGACGAAGTAGGGCGGGAAGATGGTGACATGCCAGCCGGGCACGATGGAAATCGCGAAGTCGAGCGACACGATGGAGTGGACCGAGAGGACCAGGGGGGTGGAGAGCCCTGCCAGCAGCAGGTACGCCTGCTCCCAGCGCATCCAGTGAATCGCCGAGTTGCGCCAGCCGAGCGAGAAGATACCGTTCAGCACGCGCGCGAGCTGGCTTTTGGCGCGGTCGCGCATCTTCGCCAGGTCGGGAATCAGCCCCATGTACCAGAACAGCACCGAGACGGTGAAGTAGGTCGACACCGCCCACACATCCCACTCCAGCGGGCTGCGGAACTGCGGCCACATCGCGGTCCAGTTGGGGATGGGGAACAGCCAGTAGGCGACCCACGGGCGTCCCGTGTGGAACAGCGGGAAGATGCCCGCGCACATCACGGCGAAGATGGTCATCGCCTCCGCAAAGCGGTTGATGGACATGCGCCACGCCTGACGCAACAGCAGCAGAATCGCCGAAATGAGCGTGCCTGCGTGCCCGATACCGATCCACCAGACGAAGTTGATAATCGCGAACCCCCACGCGACAGGCTGATTGATGCCCCAGATGCCTGTGCCCACCGCCACGAGGTACACGAGCGCCATCAGCAACGCAAATGCGCCAATCAGCCCCAGCCCGAACATGATGGTCCACGCCATTGGATGGCGCTCCATCGGGATGCTGGTAATCTGATCCGTGATGCGCTCGTAGGTCTGCTGCCCCTCAAAGAGGGGGAACTCCTTAATTTCCGGCGCCTTAATGGTCTGCTGCATGGTGTGCCTCCGTCCCGCTCAGCTCAGGGTGCGGGTTGTCGATTTTCGCAAGGTAGGTCGTGCGCGGACGCGCGTTCAGCTCGCCCAGGATGGAGAAGTTGTGCGGCTGGTTGCGCAGCTGGGTCACGCGCGCCTCAGGGTCGTTCAGGTTGCCGAAGGTAATCGCCTGCGTCGGGCACGCCTGCTGACACGCGGTGACGACCTCGCCGTCGCGGATGGGTCGGTTCTCGCGCTTGGCAAGGATACGCGCCTTGCTGATGCGCTGCACGCAGTAGGTACATTTTTCCATCACGCCGCGCCCGCGCACCGTCACATCGGGATTCTGCAACAGGTGCAGCACGGGCGACTTCATGTAGCTGTAGCGGTAGAAGTTGAAGCGACGCACCTTGTAGGGGCAGTTGTTCGAGCAGTAGCGCGTGCCCACGCAACGGTTGTAGACCATCGCGTTCAAGCCCTCATGGTCATGCACCGTCGCCGCGACGGGACAGACCAGCTCGCAGGGCGCGTTCTCGCAGTGCATACACGGCACAGGCACCTGGTACACGCGCGGGTTCTCCGCTTTGCCCTTGAAGTAGCGGTCGACGCGCAGCCACAGCATCTCGCGCCCGCGCATCACTTCCTGCTTGCCCACCACAGGGATGTTGTTCTCCGCCTGACACGCTGTCACGCACGCGCTGCAGCCCGTGCAGACGGTCGGGTCAATCACCATCGCCCATGCGTTGCGATAGTTGTCGGGGTTCTCGTAGCGGTCGTATTTCCACCGCTCGGGGTACATCGTCGGATGCTCCCACTTGTAGCCCTTGCGGTGCGGCTTGTCTTTCAGTTCGGGGTCTTTCTTGAACTCGTCCAGCAAGCCCGTCAGAATCACGGGGCGATGGTCGGTGCTGTCGAGTTTGATTCCGTCCTTCTGGCGCGTGTCGATGAGGTGATGCTCTTCGGTGCGGGCGACGGGATAGCGTTCGGGCTGCGGCACAGCCTCCACGCCCGTGCGGATCCAGGGCGCGTCGCTCGTGCGTAGCAGGTAGGCGTTGAAGCCCGTGCCCGAACCCTTCTCGCCTGCGCGGGTGCGCCCGTAGCCCAGATGGAGCGTGATGCAGTCGTCCGCGTGTCCCGGGATGGGGTACGCCGCGACGCGCATCGCCTGCCCGTTCACGCTCAGCGTGATAATCGGCGCGTCGCCTTTGACATACGAGACGTCCTCGAAGAACGCCCATGTGCCCTTGCGCCGCAGCCCCAGCTCCTCGAAGGTCTTCAGGCTCATGTACGCCAGGTTGTCCCAGCAGACGCGCGTGACGGGCTTGGGCAGCTCCTGCAGCCAGGCGTTGTTGGCGAAGCGCCCGTCGTACACCGTCGGGTCGGGGGCGAAGCGCACCTCGTAGGTCTTGACGCCCGCCTGCACAGGAGCCAGCTCGTAAATCGGCGTCTGCACCACCAGCGGCGCTTTGAAGGCGACCTGCTTGACAGGCTTGGCGGTGCGCGGCAGCACGCCGTCATGCACGCCCTTGCGCCACACGGCGTCGAACTGCGCTTCGGGCGCAAGCTTCGCCGCTTTCCAGTGGTCCTGCACCAGCTTGAAGCTCTCGGCGGGCGCGCCGTTCAGTTGCGCCATCAGCTCCAACACGCTGCGCGTGTTGGGGTACAGCGGGAAAATCAGCGGCTGCTGAATCGAGACCGCGCCGTCGAACGCCCGCACATCGCCCCATGTCTCGAACGGATGGCTTTCGGGCAGATGCCACACCACCAGCGCGGCAGTCTCGTCGACATACATCCCGTGATGCACCGTGAAGGGCACTTTCGGGATGAGTTCGCCGAACTTCAAGTCGGCGGGCGCGTTGTAGGCGGGGTTCACGCCGCCCAGCATCAGCAGCACCTCCACCGCGTTGTTGGCGATGTCCGCCGCCAGCTGACGAATCTGCTCCTGATGCAGCACGGGCTGCTCTTCAGGCGGCGCGGTGAAGACCACCGTCTTGCCCAGATTGCCCAGATGCGCGTTGATTGCGTGCGCCATCGCGTGTACCGCAGGCGGTTGCGCCTCGCCCACAAGCACGAGGCTCTGCCCGCGATGCTCCACCAGATCGCCCGCCGCGACCTGCGCCCACTTCTGCTCGGTCTCAGTCAGCTCGCCCTCCACCGTCGCCTGCACGGGCGCGCCGACCAGCGTCGCAATCTCGTACAGCAGGCGCGCCATCTTGCTGGAGCGGATGGGCAGATGCTCATCGGCGGTCATGCCCGTGACGGTGAACATCGGCTCCGCCACATAGAGGCGGTTCATTTCGGTCTGCCCTGCGCGGATGCGCCTGCCGTCGGCGAACTCGCGGGCGTAGCGCACCGCGCCCGGCTCGGTATACAGGAAATCGCTATCGAGCGCGACGACCACCTTCGCGTTGCGCAGGCGATAGATGGGGTTCAGCCACTCGCCGAACGCCAGCCGCGCGCCTTCGTACACATTGTCGCGGTTGATTGGCTCGTACTGATACCACTTCGCCTGCGGGTAGGTCTGCAGAAACTTGCGGATTTGCGCCGCCAGCGCGGGGGACACAACGCGCCCCGTCAGGATTCGGATGCCCGCGCCGCCCTTGGCGGCTTGCTGCGCCAGCGCGTTCTGCAGGTCGGCGTCGAACGCGCGCCATGTTTCGATGCGCCCGAAGCGCAGCACATTCTGCGAGCGGTCGGGGTCGTACAGGTCCAGAATCTGCGCCTGAATAATCGCGTCCGTCGCGCCGAGGCTGGCGGGATGGTCGGGGTTGCCCTCCAGCTTCACGGGTCGCCCCTCGTACACGCGCCCCAGCACGCCGAACCCGTAGCCGTTGGTCAATGCCGCCGTCGCGTAGTAGTGCGAAATCCCAGGCAGGCGGTCTTCGGGGGTTTTCGGACGCGAGATGACCGGACCCTGCGGTTTGTAGCCGCACGCCGACAGCCCCGCCAGCGCCATCGACGCGCCCATCAAGCGCAAAAACTGCCGACGACTCACAAAATTGCCCAGCGGCGCCGCCTGACGCGGAAACTCCTGCTGCAACAACGCCTCAAACTCGGGCGACTGCTCCAGCTCGTCCAGACTGCGCCAGAACTGCTCGCCTGCGCCCTGCGTTCCGTTGCGTTTCTCTTCCATCGCGCCTCCTTATCGATGGCAAATCGAACAATCGCTCAGCTGCTCCTTGTGAATGTTGTAGTGCTTCACCAGCAGCTTGCCCAGCTCCAGCTGATTGCGCGGGATGCTGTTCGGGTCGTAGGGAATGTTGTAGCGCTCCAGCAGCGCCTTCATCTCCTCCTCGGTGCGCGGGGTCTTGTAATACATGTTGAACACTTCTTCTTTGGGGCGGATGTGCTGTTCGGGGTTGCGATGGCAATCCAGACACCACTGCATCGAGAAGTATTGCGACTTGTGCGTCAGGTGCATCTTCTCGATGCCCCCATGACACGAGGCGCAGCTGATGCCCTTGTTCACATGCGCGCTGTGGTCAAAGTAGACGAATTCGGGCAGGTTGTTCACCTTGTTCCAGACGAGGGGCTTGTTGTTGTTGTAGCTGTCGCGCACAGGCGCCAGCAGCGGGCTGTTCGTCCAGATTTGCGAGTGGCAGGTCATGCACACCTCGCTGGAGGGCACGCCTGCATGCGCCGATTGCGTGACCGACCAGTGGCAGTAGCGACAGTCGATGCCCAGCTCCTCGTAATGGTGCTTGTGGCTGAACGGCACGGGCTGATCGGGCGGCTCGCCCACCTTGGTCCACCACGGGGAACGGGTAATCGCCGAGCCGCCAACCGCCAGCCCGACAATCGCCAGCAACCCGCCGACCACAAAAACACGCGCTAATGTGTTATGATGACGCCTGAAGACCTGCATAATGGTCACCTCGTCCTGCATCGCGCCGATTCGACGCGCCTGTCGGCGACTCCTGCCGAATCGCGCTTGTGATAAAATGCACAAACTTAGCCACGCTAAGCATTTTCTCCATAGCAAATCCGCTGGGAGAGGGCTTGCGTAGACGAGCCAATAATGCCTGTCTCGCCTGCGCAAATCCTCCGCAAGAGTATATTACCCGATAGGGGCGCGGATTGTCAAGGGAAGGGGTGAGTTTGTGGCGTTTTTCACAGAGTCTGCGCGAACCGCTTCCGCGCCGATTTCCAGCGGTCGTGCAGCCACAGCCACTGGTCGGGATAGCGACGCACATAGCCCTCCAGCACATCGTGCAACGCCTGCATAATGCGCTGGTAGTCCGCCTGCGCGTCGCCCGACGGCTCGAAGCGCATCGGCGGCAATATCTCCACCCGATGGCGGTCGTCGGGCAGGCGCACATTAAATAAAGGCACGAGCGGCGCGCCCGTGCGCAGGTGAAACACCGCCGGTCCCGCGACGCTGCCCGCCTTCTGCCCGAAAAACTCCACGAACACATCGCCCGCGTTCTGGTCGGGCAGGACGCCGACCGCTTCGTTGGCGCGGAGCGCGCGCAGCACCAGCCGCGCCGCGTTCCCACGCGGAAAGACCCGATAGCCGCTGCGCTCGCGCAGCATGGTAATCAGTTCGGTCGTGCCCCGATCGTCGGCGTCGCGGGCAATCACGGCAATCGGGTAGCCCCGCATGCACAGATAACGCGCCATCAGCTCCCAGTTGCCGAAGTGCCCCGTAATCAGCAGCACGCCCCTGCCCTCCGCGAACGCCGCATCGAGATGCTCCAGCCCGACCACCGTGAGGCGCTGCTCAATCTGCGCCTGCGTCATCGAGGGCGCCTTGAAAAACTCCGCGAGGCTCACCCCGAAGTTGCGGAACACGCGCCGCGCGGTACTCGCCGCCTGCTGGGGCGTCCAGTCGGGGAACGCGCGCCGCAGGTTCTCTACCGCCACGCGCCGATAGCGTCCCGACAGCGCGAACGCCAGCAGTCCCAGCCCCGCGCCCAGCCGCTGCGCCGCGCGAAAGGGCAGCGCGCGAAACAGCGCCCACGCCCCGCGCAGCGCCCAGCGTCCCAGCAGCCCCTCCACGCGCTTGCGCGCCGCCGACTTGTCCGCCATCGCCGATAGGATACCCCCTGCGCCCCTACGCACGCCAAAAATCCTTAGCCACACTAAATATCTGGCGAACCCCCCGCCAAACCACACCCCACAAACACAAACCTCAACCATCACTTCAACTTCACACCCACAAACCCTGAACTCAAACCGCCTCAACTTCTTAGCCAAACTAAACTTCTGGCGAACCTCCCACCCACTTGAACTTGAATCATATGTCTACAGACCTTCGCCAACTCCTTAGCCACGCTAAATACCTGAACTCAACACCCAAAACACCCCCAAATAACCTCACATCACACCCCCAAATCTGAACTCAAAACCACCCCAAAAACACACCCCCACACCAACCGCCAGAAAACCCTACAAAAGTGGCGAACCTCCCCCAAATTCGCGCTTGAGTTCAAATCGCGTCGAGGTTCGCCACGGGCGTTGAGTTCAAAATGGGGGGTCAATTGTTAAGAAGCGCGCACAGGACTTGACAAAGGGGGGGTCTGATGTGGCAGACTATATCGTAGCATTCACCCCCAAGGGTGGGTGCTAATTGAAACAGAGTCGCGTCGTGATGGTGATCGAACCACTGGGGTGGTAGCATTCACCCCCAAGGGTGGGTGCTAATTGAAACGCCATAAGTGCCCAGCAGAAGAACAGACGAAGCCGTTCTTACAACACCAAGCCGACCTCGTCGGCTAAAATAGCCAGCGCAGGCTGGCTTCGTTTCGTAGGAACGGGTTCACCCGTCCGGACCCAAGCGAAAAACCTAGACAGTCTCTAATACTAAGTGTCTTTGCATTATATTTTCAACTGCCCCCCGTTTACGGGCTTAAGAGGGTAGGTTTTTTTGAGGTGCGCGCTGCTTGCGGGCGCACCCAGAATATGGAGAAGCGCGTGTTCACACGACGGCTGAAGCCGTTCCTATCAAACGAAGCCGACCTTCGTCGGCTATAGCCAGCGTAGGCTGGCTTTGTGTTGTAGGAACGGCTTCAGCCGTCTTCTCTTCAAGCAGGACGCGAAAAAAACCTACCCCTTTAAGCCGTTTACGGGGGGGTGTGGGGCTGGCTCGGTACAAGGTTGCTTGGTCGGTATAGCAAACGTTCGCTCAGCCCTCACCCCCAGCCCCTCCCGCCTGCGGGAGAGCTGGTAAGGGTACATCACTTGAGTTCACTTGGGGGAAGGCACACCCCATTTTTGGAATGCCTTCCCCAATCAACCCCACAAACGCCCCCTATCCCCCGACACGCACACCCAGCAACTACCACAACAC
>JBBIQK010000043.1:0-25020 GCA_037442365.1 Armatimonadota bacterium
GCGACCGCCCGCCGTCAGGTATAATTTAGCCACGCTAAGTACAGGAGCCAACCATGTGGCTGAAGGCTATCCCAACCGAGCTATCGGAGAACGAGTTCCGCACGGTAGAGTTAAACGGGCAGCGCGTGCTGATTGGGCGCGCCTCAAAAGGGTACTTCGCTGTGCTGGATGTGTGTTCGCACCAGAAACTGCCCCTCTCGGATGCGGATGGCTTGCCGGGGCGTATTCATCGCGACCTGCTGGAGTGTCCCCATCATGGCGCGAAGTTTGACCCCTACACGGGTCAGGCGAAGGGCTTGCCCGCTATACGCCCCATCAAGGCACTGAAGGTCAAAGAGGAGGACGGATTCGTGTGGGTCTGTGTGGAGGATTAAACGACGGAGGCGATTCGTATGACGACAACATTCCGTATTGACGCAGGCGAGATACGCAGGCAGTTCCCGTTTTTCCAGCCGCATCCTGAGATGCGGAGCGTGGTCTATCTGGACAACGCCGCGACGACGCAGAAGCCCTACGCGGTGATTGAAGCGGTAAGCAACTTCTGGGCGCACCATAACGCGAATGTGCATCGGGGCGGGCACGGCGCAGGTGCGCGGGCGTCCGAGATGTACGAGGCGGCGCGGACGCGCGTCGCGCAGTTCCTCAACGCGCGCGAACCAGCCGAGATTGTCTTCACGCGCGGCACGACCGAAGCCATCAACCTCGTCGCCAGCAGCTGGGGCGAGGCGTTCGTCCGGGCAGGCGATGAGATTATCGTCACCGAGATGGAGCATCACGCGAACCTGCTGCCGTGGATGCGCCTCGCCGAAAAGCAGGGCGCGCAGCTCAAAGTCTGGCGAATCACCGACGACGGCAGGCTGAATCTGGACGCACTGGATCGCCTGCTGACGGAGCGCACGCGCCTGGTGGCGGTGTCGCACATCTCGAATGTGCTGGGCACGGTGAACCCTGTCGCTGAGATTTGTCGGCGGGCGCATGCGGCGGGCGCGCTGTGTCTGGTGGACGCCGCACAGAGCGTCGCACACATGCCCGTCGATGTGCAAGCCATCGAGTGCGATTTCCTCGCCTTTTCAGGACACAAGGCTTACGGACCGACGGGAATCGGCGTGCTGTACGCCAGACGCGCGCTGCTGGAGGCGATGCCCCCCTACCATGTGGGCGGCGGGATGGTGCAGACGGTGCGCTGGGAGCGTCTCGTGTGGGCGGAGCCGCCCGCGAAGTTCGAGGCAGGCACACCTCCCATCGGTGAAGCGATTGGACTGCACGCCGCGCTGGATTTTATCGACTCCATCGGGCGCGAGGCGATTGAGCAGTACGAACATGAGCTGACCCAGTACGCCCTCCGCCGCCTGCAGGAAGTGCCTGACCTGCGCCTGTATGGACCCGCGCCCGACCGCGCGAGCATCTTCGCGTTCACGCTGGGCGACATTCACCCGCACGACATCGCGACGGTGCTGGATACGCGCGATGTGGCGATTCGGTCGGGGCTGCACTGTGCGCATCCGCTGGGCGAGCGGCTGGGCGGTTCGACGGCGCGCGCCAGCCTCGCGATTTACAACGACGCCCAGCATATCGACGCGCTCATCGACGCCCTGCACGAAACGCGCCGCGTGTTCGGCAAGACGCGCGCATAACGGGAGCCGCCCATGATGCCCCTGAACGAGCTGTATCAGGAGATTATCCTCGACCATTACCGCCAGCCGCGCGGCAGGGGCGAGCTGGAACCGCCCAAAATCACGCAGGAGGGCTTCAACCCCTCCTGCGGCGACGAGATTATCCTCGACCTGCGCGTGCAGGATGGGCGCATCGAAGCCGTGCGCTTTCACGGGCGCGGCTGTTCCATCAGTCAGGCGTCCGCATCGATGCTCACCGAAGCGGTGCAGGGCAAGACGCTGGCGGAGGCGCACGCGCTGATTCAGCAGGTGCTGGGGCTGGTCAAGGGTGAAACCGACGGCGACATCGACTCGCTGGGCGACCTTGCGGCGCTGGCGGGCGTGCGCCAGTTCCCTGTGCGCGTCAAGTGCGCCACCCTCGCCTGGCACACCCTCGAAGAAGCGCTCAAGCAGGTGAGCTGAAGCGGAACGCTTGCGCCCTCTGCGTATTGACGGGGGCTCTACACCCTCTCCAGCGCCAGGACCCAATCGGGCGAGTCGCCTGCAGGCGGCGTGAACGTGCGTTCGCCTGCGGCGCGGAACTCGCCGATGGGCGTCGTTTCGCCCGTGCGCGGGTCGTACCAGCTCGCCTGTACCGTGCGTCCGCTGAGTTTGTCCAGCCGCACCTGCACGGGTCGAGGCGTCGGCACATACAGGTAGGCATAGCTGCCGTCGGCGGCGCGCGCCGCGCGGATAGCCTCCCCATCCTGCCCCGAATCGGACGCCAGCAGGCTCTGGTCAGGCATGCGCAACAGCATGTCGCGGCAGAGCATGAGCTGCTTTGCATAGCGCATCTGCCCCGCGCCGGGCAGGTTCAGCGAGTCCTGCCATGACCGCCGCGCGTGCGAGACGGGTTTGCGCTTGTCAGGGACATACATCTGCCAGACATTGTGGCAGCCGTAGGTATGTCCATGCGCGCCTGAGAGCAGCGCCCAGTACGCCGCGCGACGCACATCGTGGGCGTCGAACCAGCCGTTGCGCGGGTCGAAGCCAATCGGATGGTCTTCGTAGCACGGCTCGCCGTCCATGCAGGGCTTGACGGGCGTCCGCTGGTAATCGAGCTCCAGCATTGTGTAGTTTGCTTCATAGCGGCGCGCATGCCCCGACTGCGCCATATTGAAGTCCAGCCACGGCTCGGCGTGCAACCGCTCCGCCGACGATTGACCGCCCGATGGGTGATAGGTCATCAGGTGCGCGCCGTTGTCGCCCTCACGCAGTCCCGCCGCCATCGCCCGCCAGATGTTCACATGGGTCTCGCTCTCGACGGGGCGGTCGCCGCCAAGGATCCAGAGTACGCCCTTCTGCCGATACCGCCTGCCGAGAAATTCGCCGTACACGCGCGCGTTTTCGGGCGTGAAGATTTCGGGTCCGACGCCCCATTTCTTGTTCACCTTGTCGCCCCAGGTCGGCAGGAGACCCACATACAGCCCCAGCGTATTCGCGCGGTCGATAACCCAGTCCACATGCCGAAAGTAGGCGTCGTTGGGGTTCGTGGGGTCGTTGTTATGCAGGGGGCGCTCGCCGTAGGGGTTGGGCGTGTTCAAACCGTCCAGCTCCGCCAGCGCGACCGCCTGAATCACAGTGAAGCCCTTCGAGGCGCGGTCGTTCAGGTACTGCTCCGCCTCCTTGCGCGTGAGGCGGTGAAATAGCTCCCACGCCGTGTCGCCCAGATAGAAAAACGGCGTCCCGCGCTCCGTCACGAGATACCGCCCGCGACCGGGATGTCCCGCCTCGTTGAACACGCGCAGTCTCGGCAGGGTAGACACGGCGGGAGTGTACCCTTTCCATTCCGTGAACAGGAGTATCGCCCGTGCTGGCGAATTTTTAGAATATGCCCGCCGACGGGATAGACTTCACCGCCCAGCTGGAGTCGCTACTGGAGCAGGCGCGTGCGAAGGGGGTTCGCGATTCGCGCGTGCTGGAGGCGATTCGCCAGACGCCGCGCCACCTGTTCGTGCCCGAAAGCCACCGCATGTACGCCTACATCGACCACGCGCTGCCGATTGGCGAGGGGCAGACCATCTCGCAGCCGTCGCTGGTGGCGCAGATGACCCAGCTGCTGGAGCTGACGGGCAGCGAGCATGTGCTGGAAATCGGCACGGGGTCGGGCTACCAGACGGCAATCCTGCGGCGATTGTGCGCGCGGCTGACCACCATCGAGCGATTCCCGCGCCTGACGCTGCAGGCGTATCGGAACCTGAAGCCGCTGAATCTGCCGCCGATTACCTTCGTGATTGGCGACGGCACATGCGGGTTCCCGCCCTACGCGCCGTATGACCGCATTCTGGTCACGGCGGGCGCGCCGCCCAAAATCCCCCAGCCCCTGCTCGATCAGCTCAATCCCGATGGGGGTACACTCTTACTGCCGCTGGGCACGCGACAGTACCAGTTGCTCACGCGCGTCGCCAGGCGCGGGACGCGCCTGCGCGCGAAGACCTTTGGAGAGTGCATGTTCGTGCCGCTCATCGGCAAATACGGCTGGAAAGCGGACGAGGTGGAGGGATAGCCCATGAGTTTGCTGATAGAACGCACGCCGCCCATTACGCGGATTACGCTGAACCGCCCGGAGACGCACAACGCCTTCGACGAGACGCTGATTGCCCAGCTCACAGAAGCGTTCGAGGCGCTGCGCGAGGACGACTCGACGCGCGTGGTCGTGCTGCAGGGCGCGGGCAGGTCGTTTTGCGCGGGCGCAGACCTCAACTGGATGGGCAAGATGGTCAACTACAGCTTCTCGGAGAATCTGGAGGACGCCCGTGCGCTGGCGCGCATGTTCGAGGTGATAGATCACTGCCCCAAGCCTGTGGTGGGGCGCGTGCATGGCGCGGCGATGGGCGGCGGCGCGGGGCTGGTCGCCGTGTGCGATGTGGTTGTGGCGACGCCTGACGCCCGCTTCGCCTTCAGCGAGGTCAAGCTGGGGCTGATCCCCGCCGTGATTGCGCCCTATGTGGTGCGCAAAATCGGCTACGGCAACGCCCGCGCGCTCTTCATTACAGGCGAACGCTTCGACGCCGAGACCGCGCTGCGGATTGGGCTGGCGCATCAGGTCGTCCCCGCGGAGCAGTTAGACGCGGCGGTAGATGCAGTCGTGCAAAACCTGCTCCAGAACGGTTCACACGCGATGGCGGCGGCGAAGATGCTCCTGCACGCAACGCAAACGCTTCCCCCTGACGAGCTGCGCTCCCTCACGATTGCACGCATCGCAGAGCTGCGCGTGAGCGCGGAAGGGCAGGAGGGCATCCGCGCCTTTCTGGAGAAGCGCAAACCGAATTTTGGAGGATAGCCATGCGCGTCAAACGGATCGGGGTGCTGACCAGCGGCGGCGACTCGCCCGGCATGAACGCCGCCATCCGTGCGGTGACGCGCTGCGCCATCTATCACGGGCTGGAGGTGTATGGCATCAAGCGCGGCTTCGCGGGACTGCTGAACGAAGAGATCGAGCCGATGACCTCGCTCTCGGTCGGCGGGATTATCAATCGCGGGGGCACGATTCTGCGCTCCGCCCGCTGCGAGGAGTTCAAGACGCCCGAAGGCTTACAGAAAGGCGCGGCGATTCTGGACAAATACGGCATCGACGCGCTGGCGATTATCGGCGGCGACGGCTCGATGCGCGGCGGTGTGGAGCTAAGTCGCATCTGCCCCGTGAAGGTGATGGGGCTGCCCGGCACCATCGACAACGACATTCCCGGCACGGACTACTCCATCGGCTTCGACACGGCGGTCAACACCGCGCTGGAAGCGATAGACAAGGTGCGCGACACCGCCTACTCGCACGACCGCGTGTTCGTGATTGAGGTGATGGGCAGGCACAAGGGCTTTATTGCGCTGGAAGTGGGACTGGCGGGCGGCGCGGAGGCGATTCTCATCCCCGAAGTGCCCTACGATCTGGCGAACCTGCTGGACAAACTGCGCGAGAGCTACGAACACGGCAAGCGTTCCAGCATCATCGTGGTGGCGGAGGGGGCGGCGCGCGCCGAGGATGTCAAAAAGTTCCTGCAGGAGCATACGCCGTATCACATGCGCGCGCTGGTGCTGGGGCATATGCAGCGCGGCGGCGCGCCCACCGCGTTTGACCGCGTGCTGGCGACCCAGCTGGGGGTGTTCGCCATCCAGCGACTGCTCGATGGGCACACCAACGAGATGGTCGGCGTGGAGGGCGGCAGGCTCGTCGCCGTGCCCATCGAGTATATTCACACCGCAAGCAAAACCATCGACCTGCGCAAGCTGGAAGTCGCCAGCATGATGGCTATCTGAGGGTAGAATTCGGCTATGGCGACACGCACACGACGCACAACCTCCCCGAAAGAGCTGCGGGGCGAGCTGATTGAGGCGCGCACGATTATTCGGTTCTCGAAGTCAGGGAAGCCGCAGTATCAGTATATTTTGAAATTTCAGGATGGCGAACGAATCGTCTCCCATGTTGTGGACGAGAGGACCTACACGCTGTATGTGACGGGCATACCAGCGAGTTCCCTGCAGCAGTTTGAAGGCTTCCTCAGCGACGAGGAGGCAGAGGCGATGCTGCGCGCAATAGAAGAAGGATGTGAGCGCGTGGATGAGTAAGCAACAGTACCTGCTGGATACCAGCGTTGTCGTTGAGATACTGCGAGGGATGCGTCAGATTACCGACTTTGTTCCAAATGAAAATGAATCAGTCATTTATTTATGCAACATCGTGGCAGGCGAATTGCTATATGGCGCTATACGCTCTGCACAGCCTGAAGCCCAACGCCTGCGGGTGCTGGCATTTCTGCGCGCGTATCCTCTGATTCCCTCAAATACTGCGGTCGCAGAGGCGTATGCGCGACTCAAGCGGGCGCTTGAGAATGCGGGACAGCGCATTCCTGACAACGACCTCTAGATAGCCGCCCACGCCGCCCATTACGGACTGACACTTGTCGCCGTTGATAAGCATTTTGAGCGACTGCAGGCTACGAGCGAGATAAACCTCATGCTACTGGAGTAGTCGCTCAGGGACGAGCCTACTCAATCTCCCGAATCTGCATCGGCGGTTCGGCGTTGAGCGATTCGCAGCCGTTTTCGGTGATGGTGTAGACATTCTCGATGCGCACGCCGAACTTGCCCGGCAGGTAGATGCCCGGCTCGATGGTGAAGCAGTGCCCGACTTCGAGAATTCCGTCGTAGGTCTGCGCGAGGTAGGGCGGCTCGTGAACCGAAAGCCCGATTCCGTGTCCCGTGCGGTGGACGAAGTAATCGCCGTAGCCCGCTTTCTCGATGACGGCGCGAGCGGCGCGATCGACCGCGCGAGCGGGCACGCCGGGCTTGGCGGTCTCCCGCGCGCGCATATGCGCCTCGTAGACGATTTCGTAAATCGCGCGCGCTTCGTCGGGGGCGCGCCCGACGCTTGCCACGCGCGTGATGTCACTGCAATAGCCTTCGTACACCCCGCCGTAGTCAATCACGATGATATCGCCTCGCTGCAGCGTGCGCTGGCTGGTCGTATGGTGCGGCATCGCGCTCATCTCGCCTGAAGCGACCAGCGGGATACCGAACGCGAGCTTGGAGCCAGAATCAAACAGCGCGCGCTGAATGGCGATGGCGACCGCCCACTCGCTGTAGCCCTCGATGCATCGTTCCAGCCCGGAGGCGAGTGCGTCGTCGGTCAGGCGCGCCGCCTCGCGCATGCAACGCAGCTCCTCTGCATCTTTGACCGCCCGCACACGCCCCATCAGCTCGCTCCCTGTCCGAAACAGCGCGGCGGGCAACGCTTCCTGCAGGCGCAGCAGGAACGCTGCAGGCATTTCGTCGTCCACCGCGATTGTCGCCGTCTCCAGGTCGTAGTCGCGCGTGCAGGCGTCCAGCGCGCGGCTGGGACCCTCCGAATCGTGCCACACATAACGCGTCTGCCAGCCTGCGGGGTTGGTCGCGGTACTGGTCGCGCTCAGCGTAGGGGCGAACCATACCGGGTCGCCCGATTGCGGCGTCAGCAGAAACATCAGTCGTTCCAGCGGCGGCTCCGAAAAGCCGCTGAGATACTGCATGTTCACCTGCGTCGCCGCGAGGTAGACATCCACGCCCTCGCGCAACATCACCTGCTGAAGCTTCTCCAGCCGCTGACGATAGATCGCCATGCTAACCGCCTCCCACACGAATCATCAGCCAGTCGTTCAGCAGGTAATAGATGCGTCCGATGAGCAGCGCCATGCGCGCCATGACCGTGTTGCCGAAAATCGCGCCCAGCCCAATCATCAGGAACCAGCGCCCCCAGATTGCGACGCGCTTCACAGGACCGCGCTGTTCGTAGGAGAAGGTGAAGTAGGTCAGCACCGACAGCAGGATAATCACGAACAGGAAGTTATTAATCACCATCCCGTAGGTGAGGTCGGGGTTGGCGCTGCCGACCCAGAGCGGTTTCTGCAGCGTACTGTTGAGCTGGGGCAGGTAGCGCGAGCTGAACTCCTGGAAAAATAGCCCCGCAGACGCGCCAATCAGCGTGCCAATCACGATTCGGCTCATCCAGCCATACCGCTCGCTGAAGATAAAGTAGAGGTACATCCCGTAGGGCACCACGAACGCCCACGCCCAGTAGCCCTGAATCCAGATTGGCTCAATCCAGTAGCGATAGAGGATATCCACGCCCAGCGGTCCGAGCGAGTAGCCCGCCGCCAGCCCGATATACATATGCTCAAAAAAGCGGTAAATCGGGTTCTCGCGGTACAGCAGCGAATAGATGGCGAGCGTACAGAGCACGCCAATCCAGACGCTGATTCGATCCAAGCTCAACGGTAGAAACTGTAGCCAGTCCATCTTAGCCCTCCCGACGCAACTGGAGACGGTTCATCAACATCGCGAAGTTGCCGAGCAGAATGAAGAGGATAATCAGCACATGCGAGAACGAAATCGCGTTCATAAAGCGTGTGCCCAACCCCACTACGCCGAGCAGCTGTTCATACTCCTGCGCGCCTTTTGCGCCCGTAATCATGCCCTTAATCTGCCCGGAGTCGAGGTAGGTGTACGCCTCCGCTGCCATCACGGAGGTCGGGCAGTAGAGAATGGGCACATTCTTGGGGCTGTACGAAATCCAGATAGGCAGCGTGCCTGAGGGCGTCACATCGATAATCATCTTATAGTCGCTCAGCGACTTGACGCCCCGCACCACGGGAAGTTGATTAACGGCAGTACCGCGCACATCTTCCTTGATGGTGCTGGGCAGGTCGTTCACCATGCCCTTGATGGCGACAATCAGGTTGGGCACAAAGCCGAAATGCGCCCACTGTTCGCCGTACTGGTAGCCCTTGTCTTTCGTGACGCGCTCGGCGAGGCGGTACGAGATGTCGCGCGACTGCGCCTCGATGGAGATAATCGTAAATCGCGCCTGCTTGCGCATCAGATGGGCGATGACTGCCTCCAGCTGCGGCTGGTTCTCCGCAAGGGTGCTGGCGCTCCAGTTGGAGGAAATCATCACCAGGTCGCCCGGCTGGAGTTTTTCAATCTCGTCGTAAAACTTTTGCACCGGCGGCGAGATGGAGGCGGGCATCCGTATCGGCGCGACCAGAAAAGTGATGATGTTTACGAACAAAATCAGATATAGCCAGCGCCGATCGATGCCCAGCATCCGTTGCCAAACGCTCTGTGTGCGCTCTTGCATCACAAAACCTCCTTATGTGACTCCGCGCTCCAGACTCAGCCAGAGTCGGATTGCCATCGCCAGACCGCCGATGCCCACGCCGAACTCAATCGCGCGCTGGGCGGGAGCGTTCAGCTGGGTCAGCACCCAGTTCGCGATTTTGGGCAGCCCGATGTTGTGCTGTACCTGGGTCAGGAAGTTCGCGCCTTCGGGCGCCGCGCCTTCAGGCAGCCCCAGCAGGGTGTAGCTGAGATACGCGCCCAGCGGCACCACGCCAATCATCACCAGCATCGCGGTGAACATCAGGATGCTCGCCTCTATCGAGCGGATACGGAACGCGCGATACGCCGCCGAGAAGATGTAGAACGCAATCAGCGAGAACATCGCCGCGTCCAGCTGCACCAGCGTGTAATCGAACAGGATGCTGAACCCACGCTCCAGCACGGGACCGCGCTCGACAATCTCTTTCTCTGCCAGCGTGTTCAGGATGCTGAAGACCGCCATCGTGATGAACGAAACCAGCAGCACGATGCTGTAGCCCCACTGGGCGCGTTTTTGGACAACATTGCGCAGGTGCAAACGCACCAGCCCGAAAGTGCCCAGCCCCAGCGCGAGCGCGCCGATAATCTGCAGCACATTCTGCGCGGGCTGGATGGCGGGCGTCAGGAAGTTGCGTGTCGGGTCGTCCTCGGGGAAAATCGCCGTCCAGTTAATGGGCAGGAAGAACTCCGCCGCAAAGAACAGTCCCGCCAAGAAGGTGATAATCACCACGATGGCGCGTCGCCCGCGGGGGGGCAGCGTCTGCAGCACGGGGATTAAGCCCAGAAACAGCACGAACGCGCCCAGCACGATCAGCGTCGCGAACAGCACGCGCGACCCTTCGGGCAACTGCCAGATAGACTGCTGCGCGATCAGATTGTTCAAAACGCCCATTACTGCCCACCTCCCCCGCCGAGACTACTCCAGAAGGCTTCCCAGCCGCCGGGTTGTCCCAGCAGTTTGATAATCGGCGCGTCTGTGCCGGCGATGGTCGAGGCAATCACACCGCCGATGGCGGTCAGCGCGAACAGCAGTTTCGCGATGTCCTGCCCTACGAGGCTGCCCAGCAGCACTGGCTCGCGGCTCAGGTATGCGCTGGTCGCGTAGAACTCGTCGCCGATGATTGTGTAGTCGCACGCCGCCACGAAAAACGGCACCTGCGTGAAGCTGACCGTGCCCGCAATCTGGATCGCGCCCACCATATTGCCCGTCTCGGCGAAAATCAGCGACTCGGCGTAGAACTCGCCGAACATGAAGCTCGCCGCGACGCGCTCGCGCTGGATCAGTCCCGCCACGCCCGACGCGAACGCGAACTGGCGGTCGGACAGGAATCGGATGTTGTCCGCATCGTACAGGTCGGGGCGTCCCGCTTCGTTGTAGGCGTCGGCAATCGCCTCCTGCGCGACGGCGAACACCGTTGCATCCGCGCTCAACAGGCGCATCGGGGTTGCGAAGCGGGCAATCTGCTTGGTGATGTATTTGAAGATGGTCAGCGCCTGCACCGCCACCACGCCGAACGCGGTCAGCCCCGGAATCATCGTCACGGGGCGTCCCAGCTCCGTCGAGCGACCGATGGCTTCATCGATGGCGTCCAGTCCCGGGATGCGCCGAATGTAGAGCTGCGCCCCGCGCCGCGCTCGCAGGATATTCAGCAGCACCGCCAGCGCGATGAAGCCAATCACAATCGCGGCAAACCAGTTATCTTGCGCATGTTGATAACTCATTCGTTTTGCTCCTTCGCGCACGCGCTCCGTTGTTCCTCGCTCAGTTCCTCAATCCGTTCCACGAGCCGCTCCCAGTTTTCGCGTTCGCTCAGCAGTTGCGTGTACTGGTCCACGCGCTCGAACCCGAAAAAGGGCGCGAGGAACGGCGAGAAGACAATCGCCGTTTGCGAGCCGATGAACGCCAGCGGTTTGTGCAGTTCCAGAAACAGCACGGCGGGCGTACTCAGTCCGCGCTTGACGACCTGCTGCGCCAGCGCGTCGATGAGCTGCGCCTTCTGCTCTTCGTTCAGCGGCTCCTTCCAGAACTCACGCATGGCTTTGTTGTTTGAGACGCTTCTGTTTACGCTTCGATTTCGTTTCGCCGAGCGCGTGGGCGCAGTGGGTGCGCACCAGCGTCTCGACGACTGTGCGCTGGTCGCCGTACCACAGGAACACCCCGCGGTAGGCGTTCAGGCGCGACGGGTGTGCGAACGGGCTGAGCAGCACGCCGTCCTCGCCCCACACGACGCGCTTGACTCGTTCCCAGCGCATCACGCGGGGCGACCAGCCGCGAGCGCGCACGCCCGTCTCGTCCGCCTCGTAGCGGATGGGCAGCAGGTAGTCCGCCGTCGCGCTCCAGAGCATCCACAGCGCCGCCAGCCCGAAAATCCAGTGCCCCATGAGCCACGCGCCCAGCAGGGGCGCGCCCACCAGCGTTAGCAGCACCACGGGCAACCGCTCGGGCTGCGCCTTCGCCAGATGCACCTGCCACCGCCAACACGACTGCGCCTGCTCTGCCATCGCGCCTTCAATTCGCCGACGCGGCGACTTCTCCTGCAGGTTTTTCACGGAACAGCAGCGCAAAGGCAATCCCTGCCAGCACGGTAATCGCCGTCGGCACGAGGAACACCATCGTGTAGTTCGTGACGCCGTCCGCCGTGAAGAAGTCCTTCAGCCAGCCCGCGAAAAAGCCGCCAATCAACATCCCGACGCCCAGCACGGCAACATTAATCAGCGCCTGCGCGGAGGAGCGCACATCGCGCGGGGCGACCATATCGGTGTAGATGAACGCCACCACGAAGAAGAACACATAGCAAAAGCCGTGCAGCGCGAGCGACGCGACCGCCAGCCATACCGTCCAGGGCGCCTGCTCATGCATCGCCCACGCCAGTGCGAAGACGGCGTACCGCGCGGGCCATGCGAAGATGCCCAGCAGCATCGTCCTGCGCACGCCCCAGATGGGCAGCACGGCGGGCAGCATGAACGCAATTGTGAAAATCTCGGCAATTTGCGCGATGGTCATCCACGAGGGCAGGTTTTCGCTGGTGATGCCCACCACGCCGCCCGCCGATTGCAAAAACGGGAAGGTCAGCACATAGTAGAGTGGCAGCTCGGTCGCCACAATCAGCGCGATGATGAAAAACACGCGATAGTTCGGTTCGCGCAGCAGCGCAAACGCTTTCGTGAACGCCAGCGGGTCGGACGACTCTTTCGCTGGAGGCGTATGGGGCAGTGTCAGGCTCATCAGCGCCGCCAGTATCGAGACTCCGCCCGCCAGCGCAAACACATCGATAAAGCCCCATTCCAGCGACTGAAAGCTCGAGCGCATGAAAGTAACGGCGAAGTTCGCCACAATCCAGCCAATCGTGCCCCACACGCGGATGGGACCGAACTCCACTTCGGGGTCTTTCAGGTTGCGGAAGGCGATGGAGTTGGACAGCGCGAGCGTGGGCGCGTAGAAGAAGGCGTAGCCGAGCATCAGCGCGCTCATGGGCAACAGCTCGCGCTGGAACGCCAGCACGAACAGCAGCAGCCCGCCCAGCAGGTGAAACAGCGCCAGCGCGCGCTGCGCAGGCATGAATCGGTCAGCGACCTGCCCCGCCGTGAAGGGCACAATCAGGCTCATCAGCGGCAGCGCGTTGTAAATCAGCGCCAGCCCCAGCCCCGCAAAGCCCAGCTCGCTCTCCAGGTAGCCTGCCAGCGCGACCGACCATGCGCCCCAGATGGCGTACTGCAGAAACATCATCACCGCCAGACTGGGACGCTCGAACAGCACCCGAAACGCCACCACAAAAACGCTCTCTCGTCGTACCATCGTCCTCTCCTGCAGAGTGTGTTCGAGACCGCGCGGCGGATTCCTGCCCGTGTGCAGTATAATCTGGGCATGCTGGTGTTGTTGACGGGGGCGACAGGGTATGTGGGCGGTCGGTTGGCGCCGCGCCTGCTGGAACGGGGCTATCGCGTGCGTGTGCTGGCGCGGGACGCGAATCGGCTCGCCGCGCGCCCGTGGCGCGAGCAGGTCGAGGTGTGCGAGGGGGATGTAGGCAATTACGACGCCGTGCGCCGCGCGCTGGACGGAGTAGAGGTCGCGTACTATCTGGTGCATTCGATGCAGGCGGGCGCCGATTTCGCGGCGCGCGATCGGCAGAATGCGCAGGCGTTCGCACAGGCGGCGCGCGCGGCGGGCGTGCGCCATGTGATTTATCTCGGCGGACTGCTGCCCCGCGACGGCGCGCCCAGCCTGCACCTGAGTAGCCGCGCGGAAGTCGGGCGCATCCTGCGCGAAGCAACCCCGTGTACCGAGTTCCGCGCGGGTCCCATCATCGGGTCGGGCTCGGCGTCTTTTGAGATGGTGCGCTACCTGACCGAGCGGCTGCCCGTGATGATTACCCCGCGCTGGATTGACAACCTCGTCTCGCCGATTGGTATTCGCGATGTGCTGCGCTATCTGGTGGACGCGGCGGCGCGCGCGCCGATGGGCGTGGTGGAGATTGGCGCGCCGCCGTTGAGTTTCCGTGCGATGATGCAGATGTACGCCGAGGCGCGCGGTCTCAAGCGGCGCATTTTCAAGACGCCCGTGCTGGCGCCCCGACTTGCCGCGCTGTGGGTCGGGCTGGTGACGCCCATCCCAAACCGTATCGCCGTGCCGCTGGTGGAGGGCATCGTGCAGTCGCTGGTCGCCGACACCGCCCGCGCGCGCGAACTGTTCCCCGACATCCAGCCGATGAGCTACCGCGCGGCGGTCGAGCTGGCGCTGACGCGCATTTCGGAGCGCGCCGTCGAGACGCACTGGAGCGGGGCGCTTGGCGCGGCGCGCACCTACACGCTGGAGGACTGGGAGGGGCTGATTCGCGAGGTGCGCACGGTGCTGGTGGACGCGCCGCCCGAAGCGGTGTTCCGCACTTTTTGCTCGCTCGGCGGCGACACGGGCTGGCTGGTGTGGAACTGGGCGTGGCGGCTGCGCGGGGCAATCGACAAGCTCTTCGGCGGACCGGGGTTGCGCCGCGGGCGACGCCATCCCCAGGAACTGCTGCCTGGCGAGGCGGTGGATTTCTGGCGCGTGGAGATGGTCGCTCCCTCACGGCGACTACGCCTGCGTGCGGAGATGAAGACGCCCGGCAAGGCGTGGCTGGATTTCGAGGCGATTCCCGAAGGCGGGCGCACGCGCCTGGTGCAGACCGCGCTGTTCGAGCCGCGCGGATTGCCCGGTGCGCTCTACTGGTACGCGCTCTATCCCATCCATCGCGTGATTTTCAGCGACCTGGCGCGCGCGATTGCCCGCCGCGCCGAGCAGGAGCCGAGCCTGTGCGCGAGTCGTTCCGAAGCGTAGGGGCATGTACGCTTCTCTATCGGGCGCGACGGCTCTGTGGCGCGTGTTTCGGCGGCGCACACGCGGGCTACAACGGGCAGGGTAAACTATGGCTATGCATGTGCATGATCGACCGACTCGTGGGTATTCCGCAGAGCAGGCAGGAAGCGACGAATCGGAGCGGCTTCTGCCCAATAACCTTTACATCGGCGATGCACGGCAACTGCTCAAAAGGATTGAGCCCGAGAGTATCGCGCTCAGCGTATGGTCGCCCCCCTACTTCGTCGGCAAAAGCTATGAACAGCATATGACTTACGAGGAGTGGCAATCCCTCTTATCTGAAGTGATTCGCTTGCACTACCCGATTGTTCGACCGGGCGGTTTCGTGGCGATCAACATTGCCGATATTCTCTGCTTTCGTGACCCGACGATGCCGCGCGTGCAGGCGGATAGCGTCGATAGGAAGCGTTCACCTATCACGCGTGAAGATGTGCTGGAGGCAATGGCGCGCCATCCAGACCTCAATCGATACCAGCTGGCGCAACTCCTCGGTTGTAGCGAACAGACCATCGACCGAAGACTGCGCGGGAATAATGTACGCGGCGGTAAGTATGCGCCTCAAACACGAGTTCATCTGGTCGGTGGACTTATTGAGGCGTGGTGTCAAGAGTCTGGCTTCTATCTGTACGATCGGCGCATCTGGATTAAGGACCCGGCATGGGAAAATAACCCTTGGTTCACACTTTCCTACCGCTCTATCGACGAGTTTGAGTATATCTATATACTTTGGAAGCCGGGCGTCACCAAATTCCGTCGCACGCGCCTGAGCAGCGATGAGTGGCGTGAGTGGGGCTCCCGCGCCGTGTGGCGGTTCCCCTCAGTGCGTAAAAATGATGTTCACGAAGCCCAGTTCCCGATTGAGTTGCCTCGACGCCTGATTCGATTGCTCTCTGACCCCGACGAGGTGATTCTGGATTGTTTCATAGGCAGCGGCACGACGGCTATTGCTGCGCTTATGGAACAGCGAAAGTTCATCGGGATAGAAATTGTCCCTGAATACGCACGCCTGGCGATTCAGCGTATTCAAACATACCAAAAAACTGTGTGCGTGTGTCGTTGCCTCGACTGAAAGACAAAGCGCGCTGGCGTGTGCAGGAGATACCAGCAACGACTGGTACATTTGTTTGGGATCAGTGATTGTTTATAAGCTTTTTTGCAGGTATCCAGAGTCAATTTTCTCACATATCAGGAGAATCAGGGGAAATCACCCATAAGCGCGCAACAGCGTCACCCAGAGCGAGCGCTGATACGCTGGGTGGGAAAGGTACAATCTACCTTCAGTGAACCCCATTGTTGTTGGCGTCGACACAGGCGGCACTTTCACGGATTTCGTGCTGTGGCGGGAGGGGCGACTGCGACTGCTGAAGCTGCCCTCCACGCCGCACGCGCCCCATCAGGCGATTCTGGAGGGACTGCGCCAGCTGCTGTCCGAACCACCTGCACAAGGTTTCACGCTGCTGCACGGCACGACGGTCGGCACGAATCGGATTCTGGAGCGCAAAGGCGCGCGCACGGCGTTCCTGACGACGGAGGGCTTCCGCGATTTGCTCTTTCTGGCGCGTCAGGATCGGCGGCAACTCTATTCGCTGAAGCCGGAGCCGCGCCCGTGCCTCGCCGAGCGCGAGTTATGCGCGGAGGTTCCTGAACGGCTGGCGCACGACGGCGCGGTACTACGCCCGCTGGACACAGGCGGGCTGACGCGCCTGATACGCCGCTGGAAGCGCGAGGGGGTCGAGGCGGTCGCGGTCTGCCTGCTGTTCGCCTACGCCAATCCCGAACACGAGCGCGCGCTGAAAGAGCTGCTATCGCCCCACTTCGCCGTTTCCCTCTCCAGCGAGGTCGCGCCTGAGTTTCGCGAGTACGAACGCGCCAGCACAACCTTTTTGAACGCTTACCTCACGCCGCCGATGACGCGCTATCTGGAGTCGCTGGCGCGAGAGGCGTCGGCGCTGGGCGCGACGCGCACGCTGATCAGCCATTCCGCAGGCGGCTTGATGGACACAACGCACGCCTGTGCGCTGCCTGTCGGCACGATTCTGTCGGGTCCTGCGGCGGGCGTGCTGGGCGCGTGGGCGGTCGGGCGCGGGGTCGGCGCGCATCGGCTGCTGACGCTGGACATCGGCGGTACCTCGACCGACATGGCGTTGATTGATCGCGAGCCGTTGCGCACGAGTCTGGGCGAGATAGCGGGTATGCCGTTGCGCATGCCGCGTCTCGAGGTGCATACGATTGGCGCGGGCGGCGGTTCCATCGCGCGGCTGGACGCGGCGGGCGGACTGCGCGTCGGACCCGAAAGCGCGGGTGCGGACCCCGGTCCCGCCGCTTACGGCAAGGGCGAGACGCCGACGCTGACCGACGCGCATCTTGTGTTGGGGCATCTGCTGCCGCAGGCGTTCGGATTCGGGCGTGTGGCGATAGACCCCGACCGCGCGGCGCGCGCCGTCGAACCGCTGGCGCAGTCGCTGGGATTGAGCCTGCATGAAGCTGCCGCCGCCATCGTGGCGCAGGCGCAGGCGAAGATGGCGCGCGGGCTGCGGAGCGTCTCGGCAGGACGCGGGATTGACCCCGAAAGCTGCACACTGATTGCCTTCGGCGGCGCAGGCGGGTTGCACCTGTGCGCGCTGGCGCGGATGCTGGGCGTTCGGCAGTGGGTAGCGCCGCCCTATCCGGGCGTGCTGTCGGCGTATGGGCTGTTGTGGATGGACGGCGTTCACGAGGCGCGTCGCACCGTGCTGATGCGCATGCCCGACGCGCCCGACCTGCGGCTGGATGCAACCCTGCTGGAGCTGCGCGCCGAGTGCGAAGCGGCGATGCGCACGCTGGGCGCGCCCCTCGGCGGCTACGAGTTGCACGCCTTCGCCGACCTGCGCTACGAAGGACAGTCCTACGAACTCACCGTGCCGTTCAACGCCGCACAGCCTGCGCAGGCGCGAGAGGCGTTCGAACGCCTGCACGCCACGCGCTACGGCTTCACACTGCCCGACCGCCCCATCGATCTGGTCAACCTGCGCCTGCGCGCTGTGGCGCTCCATCCGAAGCCCGCGGGCGCGTGCTGGGAGCCGCCCGCGACGCGCCTTGACGACCTGCCCAGCGCCATCACTCTAACCCTTGGCGGCGAGGCGGTTCAGGCGCCTGTCATCCCGCGCGAGGCGCTGCAACCGAACACGCCCATCCCTGCGCCCGCGCTGATAGTGCAACCCGACTCGACGCTGCTGCTGGAGCCGGGCTGGGAGGTCTTCGTGGATAGCCGCACCAGCGCACTTGTCGGTAGACAGGTATAGGAATCGATACTTGCACCGCGAACACCTATTGCATGCGGCGCAGGGATTTCGACAGCCCATGGAAGGAGTTCCTGACAGTCTTTTTCCGCTGGTTCATTCAGCTCGTCCTGCCTGAGCTGTACGCGCGTATCAACTGGCGGCGGCGTCCTGTGTTTCTGGACACGGAACTGCGACGCCTGACGCCCCGCAGCGAGACGGGACGCCTGCACACCGACCGACTGGTCAAGGTCTGGGAGAAAGGCGAGAACCCGCAGCCGTTTCTGGTGCATCTGGAGGCGCAGAACCAGTATCGCGGCGATGTGCCCGAACAGACCTACACCTACAACGCCCGTATCTGGATCGAGACGCGCCTGTTTGTGGTCAGTATCGTCGTGCTGGGCGACAACGACCCGAACTGGCGTCCCGAACCCTACCGACGCGAGATGCCCGGCACGAAGCTGCACTTTGAGTACCATGTGGTCAAAGTGCTTGACCTGAACGAAGACCAGCTGCTGCAGGCGGCGTATCGGCGCAACCCTGCGGCGTTGATGCTGCTGGCGTTCCGCCGTGCGATGGAGACCGAAAACGACCTGAACGCGCGTTTCGAAGCGCGCAAACAGCTGGTGCAGTTGATGATTGACAGGAGGTATAATTGGGAGCATCAGGCGCACATCCTGCGCCTGCTGGAGTGGGTGATGATACTGCCAGAAGTGCTGGAAAAACAGCTTGATGAGTTTATCGAAGAGTACAAGCGTGAGCGGGGTACGACCTTCGTCTCCCGCTTCGAGAAGCGCGCCATCCGTCGTGGGCTTGAGCAGGGACTTCAGGAAGGGCTTGAGCAGGGGCTTCAACAAGGGCTTCAGCAGGGGTTCCAGCAAGGTTTGCAGCAGGGAATCCAGCAGGGTATTCAGCAGGGCTTGCAGCAGGGGTTGGAGCAGGGCATCCAGCAAGGCTTGCAGCAAGGCGTCGCTGTATTTCGGGAGACGCTGATGCGCATCTTGCGGCGACGGTTCGGCGATGAGGCGGAGCGCGTGCGCGGCGCGGTCGAGGCGCTGAACTCGCTGGAGACTCTTGAACGGTTGATGGACGCCGCCGTGGATGTGCCTGACCTTCAGGCGTTCGAACGAACCCTGCAGAGCTATACTTCGCCCGCATAACAAGCCGAGTGAATGACTATCGCCGAAGTGCTTCTGCTCACGGGCGGCAGGCTGGCGTACCAGACGCTGACCTATCAGGTTCCTGACGCCTTTCGCGGCGCGCTGCTGCCCGGCTCAGGCGTGCTGGTTCCGCTGCACAACCGCTCCGCGCTTGGGCTCGTGCTGCGCGTGGAGCATACTGAAGCCCCCCCTGCGCTGGACTACACGCTCAAGCCCATCGAGTCGGTGCTGGCGCAGCCGCTGCTGGACGAGTCGCTGCTGCGTCTGGCGCAGTTGATGGAGCGCACGCTGCTATGCTCGCCTGCGGAGGCGGCGCAGGTCATCCTGCCGACGTCGGCGCGCTATCGGCTGCGTGCGGTGATTGAGCTGATTCAGCCCCTCCCCCCGCTGCGTTCGCAGGCGCAGCGGATGACCGCCGACGCGATTCAGCGACGCGGCGAACGAGTAAGCCTCAACACGCTCAAGCGGGAGCTGGCGGCGGCTATCTGGCAGCCCGGACTGAGCGGACTGCGCGAGAAGGGCTGTGTGCGCACGGTGTACGAACTCGCGCCGCCGCCCCCGCCGCCCCGCGCCGAGCCATGGGTGGAGCTGTGCGCCTCGCCTGAAGCGCTGGATGCGTTTTTCGCCCGCGACGCCGCGCGCGCCCCTGCCCAGACGCGCCTGCTGATGCACCTGCTGGAGCATCCCGACGGCAGAATGCCCCGCCGCGCCCTGCTGGAAGAGGTGGGCGCGTCCGTTGAGACGCTTCGGGCGTTAGAGTCGCGCGGGCTGGCGCGTCAGTTCGCCGAGCAATCCGCGCCAGCACCTGCCGCCGCCTCGCCGCCGACCCTCACACCTGCCCAGCAGCAGGCGGTGAACGCCTTGCGCGATGCGCTGACACAGGGCGCGTATCAGCCGTTCCTGCTGTACGGCGTCACGGGCAGCGGCAAAACGGAGGTCTACCTGCGCGCTACTGCCGAGTGCCTGCGCGCGGGGCGGGGCGTGCTGTTCCTCGCGCCCGAAATCGCGCTCACGGCGCAACTCACGCAGGCGTTCCGCGAACGCTTCGGCGCAAGCGTCGCCGTGCTGCACAGCCAGCTCTCTCCCGCCGAGCGCTACGCGCAGTGGCTGCGTATCAAACAGGGCGATGCGCCGATTGTGATTGGCGCGCGCTCCGCCGTCTTTGCGCCGCTGCCAAACATCGGGCTGATCATCATCGACGAGGAACACGAGACCGCCTACAAGCAATCGAATGCGCCGCCCTATCACGCCCGCACGCTGGCGGAGGCGCGCGCCCGCGACGCCAACGCCGTGCTGCTGCTGGGATCCGCAACGCCCGCGCTGGAGACCTATTACCGCTCCGAGCAGGGGCTGATGCAACGGCTGGAGCTGCCCGAACGGGTCGGCGGCGCGACGCTGCCCGAAACCCAGCTGATCGACCTGCGCGGCAGACCGTTCCAGCCCATCAGCGCCGAGTTGCTGGACGCGCTTCAACAGACGCTGGCGCAGGGCAATCAGGCGATTCTGTTTCTGAACCGTCGGGGCTTCGCGCCGCTGCTGCTGTGCCGCGAGTGCGGGCACACGCCGATGTGCCCCAACTGCTCGGTGTCGCTGGTGTATCATCGCACGGCGACGCCGTTCCTGCTGTGCCATCACTGCGGGCATCGCGCGCGACCGCCGTCGGTGTGCCCCCAGTGCGATGGGACGCAGATTCGCCCGTTCGGCGTGGGAGCGCAGCGCGTGGAGGCGACCCTGCGTGAGCTGATGCCCGAAGTGCGCCTCGCGCGGCTGGATCGGGATACCTTTCAACGGCGCGAGCAGTACCTGCAGGTGCTGTCCGATTTTCGCGCGGGCAACCTGCAGGCGCTGATTGGCACGCAGATGGCGGCGCGGGGGCTGGACTTCCCGCGCGTGACGCTGGTGGGCGTCATCAGCGCGGATACGGGGCTGTACCTGCCCGACTTCCGCGCGAGCGAGCGTACCTTCCAGCTGCTGACGCAGGTCGTTGGACGCGCGGGTAGACGCGAACAGCGCGGACGCGCCCTGATTCAGACCTACAACCCCGACCATCCCGCCATCCAGTATGCGCTTCAGCAGGATTACGAGGCGTTTTACCAGCACGAGCTTGCCCTGCGTCAGGAGGTGGGCTATCCGCCGTTCGTGCGCCTTGCCAGCGTGCTGAGCATGCACGCCAGCGCGCCGATGGCGGAGCAGCCCCTGACGCGCCTCGCCGATGCGCTTGCGCCGCACCTTGGGAATGAGCTGCTCCAGCTGCTGGGACCTGCGCCTGCGCCGCTGGAGCGGCTTGGGGGGCAGTACCGCTATCATCTGCTGCTCAAGTGCGCGCCCGACGCCGAGCCTGCCGCTCTGCTCGCCCCTGCGCTCCAGACGCTGCCACTTGACCAGCGCGCCCTGCTGCGTGTGGACATCGACCCGATGCACCTGTTGTAGGGCTGTAGCCCCAAAATGTGCTATAATACTGTGGAGGCTTGAAAGGATGAGACGATTGACGATGTTTCTGGCATTAGGTATGGCGATAGGCGCCTTCGGACAGACTTATGTGATGATGCCCGATAGCACTAACAATCGCCTGGTTTTGTTTGATCCCGAAACAGGAATTGTCGTGAACAACAACCTGTTTGGCTTGGCAGGCGGTACGCCGTTGCACGCTCTGCAGGTTGGTAACGAGATCTGGGTTTCCGAACAGATTGGCGACCGGGTTTCGCGCTGGTCGCTCACAGGCGATTTTCTGGGCGCCATCGGACCGTCGGGCTTGGATAACATTCGCGGCATGGCGCTGATTGACGGCGTTCTCTATGTAACGAACGCTGGCACGATGAACAGCGCACCCGGCGCTGCAATTGTCAAGTTTGACGCCAGCACAGGAGCGCCGCTGGGGTTCTTTTCTACCACAGGGCTTGCTCCGAGTCCCTTCGGAATCCTGCGCGACGGGGACACTATCCTGGTAAGTTCCGCATCTGCCAATGACGACATTCACCGCTTCGACATGAACGGTGCTTCGCTGGGCACTTTCCATAACAGCAACTCTCTGAATTTTGCGGAACAGATGGCGTTCGATGCGAACGGGAACATTCTGGTAGCAGGATTCTCCTCGAATAATGTGGTGGTGCTGGATCGCAACAGGGGCGCTGTCCTGAGTAGCTTTGCTGCTTCGGGCGCGCGAGGCGTGTTCCAGCTGGGGAACGGAATGATCCTGTGGACCAATGGCAGTGGGGCTCATGTCTATGATCCTGCGACAGGGGGGTCAACGCTGGTCTATTCGGGCGGAGGACGCTACCTCGACCTGCTGGTGCTGCGCGTCGAAGGCGATGTTAACGGCGATGGCTGCGTCGGCGACGCCGACCTGCTGGCGGTGTTGTTCGCGTTTGGACAGTCGGGCGCGGGTTTGGCGGAAGACCTGAACGGCGACAGCGTGGTGGACGACGCCGACCTACTGATTGTGCTGTTCAACTTCGGCAACGGCTGCGAGTAAGCGGAGCTGCGCGACGGGCGCATAGGTGCGCCGATGCGCAGGGCACGCCCCATACTGGCGCAGCCGTTCCAGATGGAGCGCGGTCGGGTAGCCCTTGTGCTGGGCGAAGCCGTAGCGCGGATACAGGCGGTCTAACTCCGCCATGATTCGGTCGCGGGCGACCTTCGCCAGAATCGACGCGGCGGCGATGCTCAACTCCTGCGCATCGCCGTCCACCACCGCCTGCTGCGGGAAGGGCAGGCGCGGCAGGGTCTGTTTGCCGTCGATCAATACACGCTGGGGCGTAAGCGGCAGCGCAAGCACGGCGCGGCGCATCGCGAGCAGGCTCGCCTGCAGGATGTTGTAGCGCTCGATCTCGCGCGGGCTGGCGACGCCGATTGCCCATGCGACGGCGGTCTGCTTAATCGCCGCGCACAGGCGTTCGCGCTGGGCGGGGGTCAGCTGTTTGCTGTCGGCGATACCTGCAGGCGCGCCGTGCGGCGGCAAGATCACGCACGCTGCCACCACAGGTCCCGCGATGGGGCCTCTGCCCGCCTCGTCCACGCCTGCAATCCACATCTCGCCCCCACTATTCACGGTTGCCTGCGCAGGCTCCTGCTGACGGAATCGGCAGGGGGAGATGGCGTGATTTCAGGCTGGCGTCCGCACCCGGGGCAGCAGGCGTTTCTGAGCAGTCGCGCGTCTGTGCGCGTGCTGGCGTGCGGCAGGCGATGGGGCAAGACGGAGGTCATCGCGGCGGAGATTGCCTGCACGTTGCTGAGCGATGCGCCGCGTGCGGTGCTGCTTGTCGCGCCGTCGCAGGAGCAGGCGATGCTGGGCTTCGAGCGCACGCTGGAGTTTCTGCAGCGCGCGGGTGTGCGCCCGATGGTGCGCCGCACCCCTGCGCCGACCCTGACGCTGGGCGGCTCGCGGCTGTGGGCGCGTGCGGCGGCGCGGGGCGGGATGTTCCTGCGCGGACGCAAAGCGCACCTGATTGTCGTCGATGAAGCCGCCTATGTGCCCGAAGCGGTCATTGCGGAAGTGCTTGTCCCGATGCTCGCCGACACGGGCGGACGGCTCGCGCTCATCTCCACCCCGCGCGGCAAGAACTACTTCTACCGCTACTACCTGCAGGGGCAGGAGGACGGTGTGCGTGTGTGGAGCCTGCGCAGCCCCTCGTGGCACAACCCGCTGCTCTCGCCCACCGTGCTGCAGATGCAGGCGAGCATGATGACCGCCCGCCAGTACCAGATTGAGTATGGCGCACAGTTTCTGGACGCCGAGGGGCAGGTGTTCCGCACCGAGTGGGTGGATCGTGCGCTATTGTTGCGCCTGCCCGACGAGGGGCTGACCGTCGCAGGGGTGGACTGGGCGCGCTACCGCGACTACACAGCGCTGGCGATACTGCAAGGCGCACGCGACGGGGCGAAGCTGCTTGAAGTGCGCCGCTGGCAGGGGCTTTCGTGGGCGGAGCAACTGAACGCCGTCGCACAACGGCTGCATGCGCATGCGCCCGCCCGCATTCTGTGCGATCGCACGGGCGTCGGCGACCCGCTGTTGGAAACGCTCCAGCAACAGTTTCCCCACGCCGAGGGCGTCGCCTTCACGCAGGCGTTCAAGCAGAGCGTGATAGAACACCTCGCGCTGATGCTGGAGCAGGGACGACTGCAGTTGTTGCCTGAGCCTGAGCTGCTGCGCGAACTGTACCATTTTGAGGCGACGCCCACCCCGCGCGGGGTACGGCTGGAGGGCGCGGCGGGCGTCCACGACGACCTGGTGATTGCGCTCGCGCTGGCGGCATGGACACTGCCTGACGCCCACGCAGGCGCGATCCGCACCAGTGGCGAGGCGCGAAACCCGTGAGTTTCGAAAACTGTGATTCAAATCACAGAAACTGCCGACGCCTGAGGGGTAATCTTTTGCCACGCTAAATATCAGGAGGCGACTATGACGAAACGACTGTTGTGGGCGTTGCCCGTAGGACTGTTGGCAAGCGCGTTCATCGGCTATTCGGCGATGAGCCAGCGCGCCGAGAAGGATATTGTTGATACCGCTATAGGTGCTGGTCAGTTTAAGACTCTCGTGAAGCTTGTTCAGGAGGCAGGTCTTGTCGATGCGCTGCGCGGTGAGGGTCCGTTCACCGTGTTCGCGCCCACCGACGAAGCCTTCGCGAAGCTGCCCAAGGCGCAGGTAGATGCGCTGCTCAAGGATAAGGAAGCCTTGCGCCGCGTGCTGCTCTACCATGTCGTTCAGGGCAGGGTTATGTCCAGCGATGTTGTCAAGCTCCGTTCTGCAAAGACCCTGCAGGGTCAGAATATCAATATCCGCGTTCGAAACAATACCGTTCAAATCAACGATGCGAAGGTCGTGAAGGCAGACATTGTCTGCACGAACGGCGTGATTCATGTCATCGACAAGGTCATCCTCCCTCCCAACCGCAGATAAACACCTCCCTTCTGCCTGCTCCCCTCTCCGCCGCCCCCCTCTCGCCCCTGAGAGGGGGGTATCTCTTGAAGCGGGT
>JBBIQK010000044.1:0-24497 GCA_037442365.1 Armatimonadota bacterium
CGCGGTGTCGGGTGGTGGGCGCGGTGTTGGGGTCGTTGATGAGTGTTTGGAGATGGTTGTCCTCTTCAGGTGTCAGCCGAATGAATATTGGTGCAGCCATGTCGAAATTATACCGCAAAGACACTTAATACCAATTGGCGCGTCAGCGTTGTTAATTGAGGCTGCATCGTGGAGATGCCCCGAGCCCCTTCCTGCAGGTTCCCCCTACTGGCGCAGGGGGAACCGAACAGCGCGCGGTTCCCCGCGCTTGCGGGAGGAACCTTACGGAGAGGGGTAATTCACGAACTTTGATCGCGCGGTTGGTATCAGAACAACCGAAACGGCGTGAAGGCGAGATAGACGCCAAACAGGTCGCCGTCGCGCGTCTGGCTGTGGCGCGAGTAGTAGGTGTAGAGGTACATATAGTCATTCAGGCTGCGTCCCGCGCCGACGCTGGTGTAGGCGTCCCCGCTGGGGAAGCGATAATACTCCAGCGCGAGATCCAGCCCGAACGGGAGCGAGGTCTGGAACGCGCTGCTCCAGCCCGTGCGGTTGCCCTGCTGATACACCCCCAGATGGAACCTGCCGAACGAGACCGTCTGCGTGCCCACCACATAGAAGGTGGGGTTCGCGTTCTCGGTAATGTTCAACGCGCCGACCGCGACGCCCGGTGAACGCTTCGATTCAGGGTTCAGCACGAAACGCGCATTCCCCAGCGTCTGGCGCGGCTGGTTGTTGTCCAGTCCGACGAAATCGACGCCGAATTCGAACCGCTCGGTGAGCATCAGCTGGGTGTAGAGGCAGCGCGTGCGCGTCTGGCTATAGTAGCGCGGTACGCCGTACTGCTCGGTCGCCAGATAGACCGAACGCGGCGAGCTGAGATTCGCGGTGGGCATAAAGACCACCGTTTCGGGGATTGCCAGCGCCCCCGACAGACAGAGCAGACTCAGTGAACACACAATTGTCCAGCGTTGCATTGGTTTCACCTCGTGAAAGATGTTCCATATTCGTGCGCGCATTTACCATCGTGTAGGGCGTGAATCAGGTACTCTTTGGGGTTGGCGTGCAGGGCGCGGTTGAGCATTATCTGGTGATGTTCCTGCTCCTGTTGCTGCTGGGCTACGGGCTGCGGCGCGGGGGCGTGTTGACGGAGGAGACGACGGCGTGGCTGGCGCGGCTGGTGTCGCTTGCGCCGTTGCCGGCGCTGGTGCTGAGCGCGCTGGTGAAGGCGTCCTTCTCGCCGACGCTGCTAAGCGTGTGGGGCGTTGCGATGCTCTCCGTGTGGCTGGGGATGGGACTGGCGTGGCTACTGGGTACGATGCTGCCGCTTGCAGCGCCGACACGCGTGCTGCTGGTGGTACAGGGCAGTATCAGCAACACGGGGTTTCTGGGCACGCCGCTGATTGCCGCGCTGTATAATCACGAGCCGAACCTCGTCGCCGCCGCCGTCGCCTACGATATGGGCGTCACCAGCGTGATGATTCACCTGGTGGGCGCGCGCCTCTTAGCGCGAGCAGGCGCGCCGAACGGCGTCCCGGGCGGGGCGAACGGACTGCGACGGCTGGTGCAGATGCCCGTGTTCTGGGCGACCGTGATGGGCTACACGCTCATGCTCACGGGGCTGCGCCTGCCAGAACCGCTGCTGTTCACGCTGGAGCGCCTTGGGCAGACCACCACGCCGCTGGTGCTGCTGGCGATTGGCGGGATGCTACACTGGCGCACGCTGGGCGCACGCTGGAAAGCCGTCGCGCTGATTGTGGGCTTCAAAGCACTGGTCATGCCGCTGCTGATGCTGGGGTTGCTGCGGATGGCGGCGCTGCCCCCGTTCGCGGCAAACGCGCTCTTGCTCCAGAGCGCGATGCCCACCGTGATGGCGAGCGCGGTCTACGCCGCCGCGTTCCGCACCGAGCCAGAGCTGGCGTCGGCAGTCGTCGTGGCGTCGACGGTCGTTGCGCTCGCGTTGTTGCCCGTGTGGATGGGCATGCGTTAAAAAAAGCGTGGAGCCTTTGCAGGCTCCACAGAGGGAGGTTGGGTTAACAAGGCTGTGCGGTCTGCTCTGCCACCTGTGCGGTGGCATGGCTATTATAATTCGGTTTCGAGAAAATTGGGGCTGTTAAATTTGCCAGATTTCAGCGGAGAGTGCGCAGGGCGACTCGCGCGGGCGCGCCGTCCGCGCCTTCAATCAGCAGGGGCATACAGAGCAGTTCGTATTCGCCCGCCTCGATGGCGCTGAGGTTCAGTCCCTCGATGATGATTTTGCCTGCGCCGCAGAGTTTGTGATGCACTTCGGGCGCCGCGCCATACCGCTCGATGGAGAGATAGTCCACCCCGACCACATCCACACAGCGGCGCAGGAGCCAGTCGGCGGCGTCGGGCGTGAGGGCGACATGGGCGGTGTTGAACTCGTGCGTCTGCTCCCAGCGTGCGCTGTTGTCGGTTTTGAGCAGCAGGCGCGTGATATTGGGCGGGATGTTTGCGTCGTCCAGCGCGTCGGCGGTGATGTGCGGATAGCCGCGCAGGTCGGCGACCCAGCACGCGCCAATCAGCCGCGCCAGCGGAATCTCGTGGATGCGCTTGCCCGAATCGTTGAAGTGCCACGGGGCGTCGATATGTGTGCCCGAATGGGTTCCCAGCATCAGCCGCGAGCCGTTGCATACGCCCCCCTCCGCCATGCGCACGACGGGAACCAGCTCGAACGGCGCGTCGCCCGGATAGGTCGGCATCGGCTGGCGCAACGGCACACTGATGTCCAGTATCATCGCGCCAATTATACCGCCGTGCGCAGCAGGTGCAGGAAGTGCTGGAAGTCGCCAGGCAGGGGGGCGGTGAACTGCATCGGCGCGCCTGTGATGGGGTGTTCGAACGCGAGCGTCGCGGCGTGGAGCAGTTGTCCCTGCAGGTGGGCGAGCGCGTCGGCGAGCGCGGGCGACCAGTGGCGCGGGGGCTGGCGCACGCCGCCGTAGAGCGGATCGCCCACGACGGGATGCCCGACCGCGCTGGCATGCACACGCACCTGATGTGTGCGCCCCGTCTCCAGCCGCGCCGAGAGCAACGCGCACTCGCGGAACGCGTCCTGAATCGTGAAGTGCGTGCGTGCGGGGCGTGCTTTGCCTGCCGCGACCGCCGCCGCGTCCAGCGCCGCCATCTTTTTGCGATGCACGGGATGGCGTCCAATCGGCAGGTCTACCGAAAAGCGCGCCGTGCGGGGAACGCCCCACACCAGCGCGCGGTAGACACGCTCGATCGCATGGCGCTGGAGCGCACGGCTCAGCCGCGCGTGCGCCAGATCCGTTTTGGCGATCACCAGCAGCCCTGTGGTGTCCCTGTCCAGCCGATGCACAATGCCGGGGCGGAACCCGGCGCTCCCCTGCGCGAGTGTGGGGCTGTGCGCCAGCAGGGCGTTGACCAGCGTGCCGTGCGGGTGTCCGGGCGCGGGATGCACGGTCAACCCGCGCGGCTTGTCCACCACCAGCAGGTGGTCGTCCTCGTAGACGATGGGCACGGGAATGGCTTCGGGCGTGAGGTCGTAATCGGGCGGGCGGTTGGGCGGCAGCGCGTAGTCCACTGTGTCGCCCGGACGCAGGCGATGGGCGGGCTTGACGACAGGCTGTCCGTTCACGCGCACCTGACCCGCCTCAATCCATTCCTGCCAGCGGGCGCGGCTGATGTCGGGGTGTCGCTCGCTGAGGTAGCGATCGAGGCGTTGCCCGCTCATGGGGAGGCGGCGGCGGCGCGACGCTGGCAATTGGGGCACAGCGGGCGGTGGAACTTCGTCATGCTCAGGTCGTACTGCGGCTTGCGCAGCGGGCGTCCGCAGTCGGCGCAGACCATCGCTTCAGCGGGCGGCTCAGAAGTGCGCGCGGCTGCCTCCTCCGCTTCGCCGCGGATGGGCTGCGGCGTGTCGGCGAAGGCGATGCGCCCCGATTCGAGGTCGCCCTCGCTGAGTTCAGGCGCAAACTGCGTGCCGTAGCCGCACATCGCCAGCGCGCGCCCCACCGCGCCCGTCTCCGCCTTCTCGACGAAATCGGCGAAGTCGTCGCGAGTCTCCATCTTGCTCGCCGTCGCAATCACGCGCCCGCTCGCGTCCTTCACCACCGCCTGATAGACCACGCACCCGCCCTCGATGTCCAGATGCAACGGGTGCGTCTCGATGCTCCAGTCGGGATGCTCGTCGCGGAACCAGACCAGCCGCGCCGAGACGGGCAGGTATTGCTGCCCCCCACGCACGCGAATCAGGTACCGCCGCACATTGAACGCCATACTATACAGGTGTATACCCCATCGGAAGGGGTTTTGTCAAGGGGTCTGCGCGAGTATCAGCCGCGCGATGCGCTCGCCGACCACTTCCAGCAGCGCCTCGTCCGATTCGTCGAACGCGCCCACCTCTGTGCCGTCCACATCGATTTGCCCCAGAATCTTGCCCGTTTCGGGATGGCGAATCAGCACCACAATCTCGGCGCGCGTCTCCAGATTGCAGGCGAGGTAGTTGTCCAGCGCGCGCACATCCTCGATAATCTGGTTCATGTTCTCGGCGACGGCGGTTCCGCACACGCCGCGCCCGACGGGGATGCGCACATGCTCTGTCGGCGGTCCCACATAGGGTCCCAGCGTCAGCTCGTTGCCCTTGAGCCAGTAGATTCCCACCCAGTGGAAATGGGGCAGTCGGTCGTGCAGGTGCTGCATGAGGCGCTGGAGGCGTTCCTGCACGGGGTGTTCGGACGCCTCCAGAATCGCCTCCGCCTCCAGAATCACTTCCGTCGCAAGCGCGTCTTCGATCATAGGCTACTTCTCACTGTCGGGTTTTGGCGCGTCTTTCTGTTTGGGCGCCCACTTCTCCAGCACGATGGCTTTCTGAATCGTGTCGCCGACGCGCACCTGATCGATAATCTCGATGCCCTCCACGACTTTGCCGAAGATGACATAGTTGCCGTCCAGCTGGGGCAGGTCTTCGAGGCAGATGTAGAACTGGCTGCTGGCGCTGTCGGGGTTCTGGGCGCGCGCCATGCCGATTGCGCCGCGTTTGTGTTTCAAGTTATTCGGCTCGAACTTGATGTTCTTGCCTGAACCGCCCGTGCCGAGCTGCGGGTGTCCCATCGGCAGCGTCTTCGATTGCGGGTCGCCCGCCTGAATCACGAACTTCGGCACGACGCGGTGGAAGCGAATGCCGTTGTAGAAGCCTTCTTTGACGAGGTTCAGGAAGTTCTCGCTGGTTTTGGGCGCTTCCTTGAGGTCTAACTCGATGACCAGGTCGCCCTTGCCCTCGATGGTCATCTTCACATAGGCGACCTGCGCCTGGGGTGTGGTCTGTTCGGGTGGCATTGGTTTCTCCTGTGGCTGGGATGGAGTCTGTGCGGGTTGCATGGGATTCTCCTGCGTGAGCGCGGTGTCGCTGGACTGTGCCTGTTCAACGGGTTGGGACTGACAGGCGCACAGCAGCAGCGCCAGCGCAGGGAGTATCCAGGCGTTTGCGATGCGTGTGTTCAAGCGCATGATAGGTTTCCTCCTTGCACGGCGTGTATTGTACCTGAAACGCTCATGCAGGAAGATGGCGAGAGGGTGTGAACCTGTAGCATATGCGTTCGCGCGTGGGTCAACGTATCTTTTATTGCTCTGGATGGCGAATGCGGACTCTGTCTGGCTCTACGGTAATCAGCGCGCCCTGAGCCAGCTCCAGCGGGTAAGTTTTCAGGATGTGGCTACACACGCGCCCCTGTTCCTGCGCGCGGAATCCAACCAGCCGTATGATACCGCAGTGCGGACGCCGATAGACAATTGCCCATTCGCCAAAATCCTTGTCCAGGGTGACAAGAACTCGCCCCTCACGGAACGCATAGTCCAATATCGCCTCGTCGCCCGGGTCCGTATCCCAGTCGCCGACCCACACCACATCGTATCCTTCGTTGTGGAGAAACCCCTTTGCGCCACCCCAGACACATGTATCAAGGAGTACCTTCACTGCCGGACTCCACCGTGAGCGGTTCGACGCGCTCGCGTCCGACAAGGCGACGCGCATACACCAGACACGCGCGAATATCGTCCATCTCCAGCCACGGGTAGCCCTGCAGGATTGTTTCGGGCGTGTCGCCGAGCGCCAGCATCGCCAGCACATGCTCGACCGCTAACCGCCGCCCCCGAATAATCGGCTTGCCGCCAAAAATCGCGGGGTCTGTCGTGATGCGCCTCAAAAGCTGTTCCTCATCGATGCGCGTCATTGCCATCCTCGACGCCTCCAAAGTGTTTGTTAAATGCCGTTGCAGTAAATTTTCAACAGCGCCTCTATCTGCGCGTGCGCATCTTTTGGAGTGCTGAAGCGGGAGCTTCAGCCTCATGCGGAAGCTCCGCTTCCGCACTCCATGCAAACAGCGCCTCGCGTGCGTGCTGCAATTTTAGAGCAAAGGCATTTAAATTGTACCTGAAACGCCCATGCAGGAAGATGGCGACGGGGCGTGAATTGAAGGGGCTATGCGTGTGCGCTTCGCGTGGTGTGGCTTGTGGTTCATCGCGTGCGCGTTCGGGCAGCTCAACACCGACGCGCTCTTTCGAGAGACGCTCGCGCAGGCGAACCTCAGCCCGCAGGAGGCGCGCTTCGACTCGCACCTGTTCGATTACTTTTTCCGCTCGCAGTATGCGACGCCGCTGTTCGAGATGCTGTTGCGCGACCCGTTGCGCCTACCGTACCATGCTGAGCGGCTGCGCGGCAGTCTGGTGGGGGCGGTGGGGCGTCCTGTGTCGGCGGTGGAGTCGGGCGCGAGCGCGATTGGCGTCTCGGTGCGACGCACGCTGGTGGGCGACCCGCTGCAGTCGGCGCGGGAGCGGGCGAACGCCCCAAACGCGCTGGAGAACGCCATCGCCGCACTGTACGAAGCGGCGCAAAAACCCCTGCCCGCCGCCGTGCGCCAGCAGGTGCAACGCGCGCAGCGTGAGACGCCCGAACTCGTGCAGCGCGAGGCGGCGTTCCTGATTTACACCGCCATCGACGCGCGACGCTGGCGCGACGCCGCCCTGCACGCGCTGACCCCCGACGAACGCGCCGCGCTGTTCCAGCTGCTGACGCTGCCCATCAAAGCTTTCGAGGGCGCGCTGGACGGCTCGGATCCCAGCCCAGAGCTGCTGCTGATGGAGCGCGCGCTGGAAAAAGTAGACCTGCCCCGCCTGCTCGCAGGCGGACACGACTGCGCCCTCGCCGTGCAGCGCGTGGCGGAGGCGTTTCAGAAAGCCGACGCCGCGACGAAAGACGCGCTGGGCAAGCAGTTCGAAGCAACCATCGAGACGCCGTGGGGCGTCCTGCGGCTGTGCGGCGGCGGGAACGACACGCATCCGCGCCAGCCGTACCTGCTGCTGATGGACACAGGCGGCGACGACACTTACTACGGCGGCGCGGCGACCGCCGCGCTGGAGAATGCGGTCGCGTTCCTGATGGATCTGGCGGGCGACGATCGCTACATCGACGACGCCGAGACGCTCGCCAAGCCGCTGGTGGAGCGTGAAGCGCGCGGCGGCAGGTCGGGGCTGGCGTTTGGCGGGGCGGCGCTGGGCTACGCGCTGCTGGCAGACCTCGCCGGCGACGACCTGTACCGCACGCAAGCCGCCGGGCTGGGCGCGGCGCGATTCGGCGTCGGGATGCTCATCGACCTGCAGGGCAACGACATCTACGACGGCTACGCCTTCGTACAGGGCGCGGCGCTGGCGGGCGTCGGCGCGCTCGTTGAACGCGAAGGGCGCGACCAATACGCCTGCTTCTACGAGGGACAGGGATACGGCGCAGTCAAAGGGTTCGGCATGCTGCTCGACGCGCTCGGCGACGATACCTGCACGGCGCACCCGACGCCGATCGAGTTCCCCTCGCCGCAGACCGCCGAGCGGAATGTGAGCATGGCGCAGGGCGCGGGCTACGGCAGGCGCGCCGACTACAGCGATGGACGCTCGTGGGCAGGCGGCGTCGGCGTCCTGATTGATGTGCAGGGCAACGACCGCTACCGATGTGGCGTGTTCGGGCAGGGCGTCGGCTACTGGGGCGGCGTCGGGATGCTCATCGACCTGCAGGGCGACGATGTGCGCGACGGCGTCTGGTATGTGCAGGGCGCGGCGGCGCACTTCGCCGTTGGCTACCTCGAAGACCGACTGGGGAACGACCGCACGCTCGCCGCGATGAATATGGCAATCGGCGCGGGACACGACTTCTCCATCGGCTACTTTATCGATTACGACGGCAACGACGAATACAACGCGCCCAGCCTCGCGCTCGGCGGCGCGAACGCGAACGGAATCGGAATCTTCGTCGACCTCGCGGGCGACGACCTCTATCAGGCGCGCAGCAACGACGCCAACTTCGGCAGGGCGAATCCCCTCGGCAAGGGAACCCTGCGCGAGCGCGGCTTCGCGCTGGGGCTGTTTCTGGACGCGGGCGGCAGCGACTCCTACCCGCCCAATGTGGCGTTTGCGGGCAACACGCGCAACTGGATTATCTGGGCGATTCAAAACGAACGCCCCGCCGAAAGCCAGCTCGGTTTGGGAACGGACCGCTGAGGTATACTTTCGGCTGTGAGGGATGTTATGACGAAGACGCTTCGATGTGGGATTGTTGTGCTTGGGGTCGTCTGTCTGACCGTGCTGCAGCCCATCGCCCAGCAAGCGCGCCCGCAGAACGCCCAGCAGGTGCTGGAGCGGATGGCGCAGGCGATGGGACTGGCGCAAGCCGCGAAAATCCGCACGGTGCAAATGTCGGGCACAATCAGCTACCCCGCGCAGGGGATGCAAGGGCGCTACGAAGCCTTCTACAAATCGCCGAACAAGACTCTCATCCGCGTGACTATTCAGGGGTTTGGGGAGGTGCAGCAGGGATACGACGGCAAAGTCGGCTGGGAGAAGAGCCCGATGACGGGACTGCGCGAGCTGCAGGGCGCGGAGCTGGCGCAGATGCGTCAGAGCGCGCAGATGGGCGCAAGCAACGACCTGCGCAAAACACTGCGCAGTCCCAAACTCGCTGGGCAGGAAAAGGTCGGCAACCGCAACGCCTTCGTGATTACCGCGCAAACGACGGCGGGGATGCCCATCAAGGTCTATATCGACACGCAGCGCTATCTGCCCCTGCGCATGGACATGGAAACCGCCACGCCGCGGGGTAAGCTGAACATCGCAACCTTCCTTGAGGACTATCGCCGTATCGATGGGGTGATGTATCCGTTCACTACGCGCCAGTCCACCGCGGGAATCGAGGCGGTGATGAAGACCGAGCGCGTGCGCCATAATGTCGCCCTCAACGACGCCATCTTCCGTAAGCCGAAAAACTGAGATGCTGGTCGTTGAGAACGTGGTCAAATCGTTCAAGGGCTTCCGCGCGGTGGACGGCGTGAGCTTTCGCGTGGAGGCAGGCGAGATTGTCGGACTGCTGGGACCCAACGGCGCAGGGAAAACCACCACCCTGCGCTGTATCACGGGTATTCTCAAACCCGACGCTGGGCGCATCCAGATTGGCGACTACACCCTCGCCACGCACGAGCAGCAGGCGAAACAGCTGCTGGCGTTCATCCCAGAACTGCCGAACCCCTACGAGCTGCTGACCGTGCGCGAGCATATGCGCCTCGTCGCGATGTGCTACAACACGCTTCCCCTCTATGAACAGCGCGCGGACGAACTTCTGCAGCGCTACGAACTCGCCGACAAGGCGAACGCGCTCGCGGGCACGCTCTCCAAAGGCATGAAGCAGAAGCTCGCCGTCGTGTGCGCGCTGGTGCATGACGCGAAGGTGTTCCTGTGCGACGAGCCGCTGATGGGCATCGACCCGCGCGGGCAATACACCTTCAAGGCGGAGTTGCAACGCCTGCGCGACGAGGGCTGCGCGATTCTGGTCAGCACGCACCAGCTCGACACCGCCGAGCGGCTGTGCGACCGCGTGATTATTATGCACAGGGGACGCCTGCTCGCGGAGGGCACGCTCAGCGAACTCCAGCAACGCGCCGAGATGGACGGCAGCACGCTGGAAGAGGTCTTTCTGCGCCTGACCGAAGAGTCGGAACAGGCGACGCCTGCCGAAACGCCTGTGTAGCGCTCACTGCAGGGTGTAGTCCACAATCACCCAGTCGCCGTTTTTGGGCACCAGGTAGATAAATGCGCTTCCCTGCGCGAGGTAGCACTGCAGATGCATGTCCACGCGCACGCCCGCGCTGGCGTTCGGGTGCTTCAGGTCCGCGGGGTTCTGTATCGTGTCGACCAGCGTCACGCGCTCAATCATGCCCCAGACAGGCATGCGCTCTTCCAGCACCTTTTTGGGGTCGCGCTTCTCTTTTGGAACCGACTCCATGTCCAGCAGCTTCGCCGCTTCGGGGAACTGATTCTGGCGAATCAGCTCCATAAACTGCATGGCTTTCACCTCGTAGGGTGGGCGGCGCATCTCGCTCACCACGGGCGCGAGCGCCATCACGACGAAGACCGCCAGTAGCGCGATGAACAGAATAAAGACCCAGTGAATCTTGCCCGATACGCTCCGAGTCCGCATATAACAGGATTGTACCTGATGGCGGGGGCGTCGTTAGCGTGCGGCGGGGCGCGGCGCATGCGGCAGCACGGTTGCCTGCGCGGGCGGCTCGGTCGCTATCAGCAGGGGCGTATCGGGCGCGGTGTAATCGTTGCGCACGAAGCCCCACGCGAGAATCGCATTGCCCAGCGCGGGCGCGCGCACCGCGCCCGTAATCCAGCCGACCTCCGCGCGGTCGGGGGCGTGAACGGCGGTTCCCTGCGCGGGCACGGTATCGCCTGCGACCTGTAGCGGAACCCATGTGCGGTTGGTGTGCCCACGCGCGTGAATACGCATCAACACCTCCTGCCCGACATAGCAGCCTTTGGTGTAGCTGATGTGCGCGTGTACGAACGGGTCGCCCATCTCGGCGGCGAGGGTGCGCGCGCCCCAGTCAACGCCCGCCTGCGGAATGCCCGCCTCATAGCGCAGTATCGTCGCCAGCGTGTCGTCGATGGGCAAACACGCGGCGGCGACCAGCGCGGTCTGCAGCTCCTCCATCACCGCATAAGGCACAATCAGGTCCACCCCACCGAAGCCCGTGCGGTCGTTGCGCACGAGGCGAATCTCCGCCTTTTGCCAGAGGCGCGTGTGATGGGCAAGCGGCTCGCGCGGCGGCGCGTCCAGCCCAATCTCCTCCAGCAGCTCGTCCGCCGCGTCTCCCTGCACGCTCAGCAGTCCCTGCGCCTCCTGCAGGGGCATCAGCACCACATCGTCCAGAATAATCGCCTCACTCAGGCGCGCCGTAATCTCGCCCCATGTCTCAGCGGGCAGCGCCAGCAGGTAGCCGTCTTCCGCCTCCAGCACATAGCCGTCCGACAGCAGCTGCCCCGTCGGGGTGCAGAACGCTGTGTAGACGCCCGTCCCTTCGCGCAGGGAGCGCAGGTCGTTCGTCGTCTGCCCCTGCAGGAAGCGCAGGCGGTCGGTCCCCACCACGCGAATCAGCCCCGCGTCGGTGAGGTTCAGCCACCCCGCATACTCGGCGACCTGCGTGTAGGTTGCGTTCATGGCGTCTCCTCCTGCGCTTGGGCGCGTTTGCGTCGCCAGCCCGGATCGCCCCACTTGACATCTTCCACGCCCGCGCGGTGATTGGCGACCCGCGCCATTACAAACAGCAGGTCGCTCAGGCGGTTCAGGTACTGGATAATCGCGGCGTTGACCGTGCTGGTATGGCTCAGGCGCACCACCTGCCGCTCGGCGCGTCGGCACACGGTACGCGCCAGGTGCAGGTACGCCGCCGCGTGCGCGCCGCCAGGCAGGATGAATTGGCGCAGGGGGGGCAGCTCCTCCTCGAAGCGGTCAATCGCCTCTTCCATCGCCGTGATGTGCGACGCCTCGATGGTCTGGAACTGGGCGGCGCGTTCGGGGGGCGACGCCAGCTCCGCGCCGATGTCGAACAGCTCGTTCTGGAACCGCTCCAGCAAGGCGTCTATATCGGGATATTCGTGCAGGTAGCCGCGCGCTACGCCCAGCACGGCGTTCAGCTCGTCCACTGTGCCGTAAGCCTCTACGCGCGGGTCGTCTTTAGGCACGCGCTCCCCGCCAATCAGCCCCGTTTCGCCCGTATCCCCCGTTCGCGTGTAGATGCGCATGGCACAGAGTGTACCCTGCAACGGGGGAGAGAGGCGTCGGGTTCCCCCTGAATGGCGGGGGAACCCGAAGGATGGAACGGCTCAGCGCGTGAGTTTGTCGGCGATGGTGCGACGCATAATCGCGGCGGCGATTGCCTGTGCGGGGGCTGTCTGGTGAAGGTGTTGGCTTGCCTCCTGCACGCGCTCTTCGCGAATGTCAGGCGTCTGGGTCAGCATGCGCGCGATCTCCCGCGCCAGTCGCTCGTCCTCCGCTCTGGGTGCGACGAACGGCGCAGGCACCGGCTCCAGCGGCGTGACCACCGCCCGCTGCTCACGATACGCCTGCGCAACCTTCTGCAGTTCCTCCAGAGAGATTTGCATCATTCTGCCTCCTGTCTTGCTGGTCTCCAGCAAGCCAGAAGCAGGCAACCCGGCTATCTGCCGCGTGCGCGACAGACCCATAGGCTTTGCGCCCCTGCATCGCTACAGGTTTGCCCTTTTCTGCTTCGGCTCACTACCATCCGATATTATCGGCGCGCGGTGCGCAATTCTTTAGCCCTTATACAACGCTGGTCTCCAGAATCCTGCGCAATCGCTGGATTTCGTCGCGCAGGAGGGCGGCGCGTTCGAACTCCAGCGCTTTCGCCGCCTGACGCATCTCCTGTTCGAGGCGGTCAATCACCAGCGGCAGGTCTTCGAACGCCACGCGGTCGGTGTCCACAATCTGGTAGGCGGCGCGCTCTTCGGCGACTTTGTAAGCGCGCACCGTCTCGCGCACCTCTTTGCGCACCGTTTCGGGCGTGATGCCGTGCGCCTCGTTGTACGCCATCTGGAGTTGGCGGCGGCGGTTGGTCTCGTCGATGGCGCGTTGCATCGAGCCTGTGATTCGGTCGGCGTACAGGATTACCTGTCCGAACTTGTTGCGTGCGGCGCGCCCGATGGTCTGAATCAGCGAGGTCTCCGAACGCAGGAAGCCCTCCTTGTCGGCGTCCAGAATCGCCACCAGCGACACTTCAGGCAAATCCAGCCCCTCGCGCAGCAGGTTCACCCCGACCACCACATCGTAAGTGCCCAGCCGCAGCTCGCGCAAAATCTCCGCCCGCTCCAGCGACTGCACATCGGAGTGGAGGTACTGCACGCGGATGCCCAGCTCCTGCAGGTAGCTGGTGAGGTCTTCCGCCATCTTTTTGGTGAGGGTCGTCACCAGCGCGCGCTCGTTGCGGTCGATGCGCTGGCGGATTTCGGCGATGAGGTCGTCCACCTGCCCCTGCGTCGGGCGCACAATCACTTCGGGGTCGAGCAGTCCCGTCGGACGGATGATTTGCTCCACAATCTGTTGGCTCACCTGGCGTTCGAACGGACCAGGCGTCGCCGACACGAAAATCACCTGTCCTACGCGCTGCAGAAACTCTTCGAAGCGCAGTGGGCGGTTGTCCAGCGCAGAGGGCAGGCGGAACCCGTACTCGACCAGTGTGCGCTTGCGCTGCAGGTCGCCGTTATACATCGCCCGAATCTGCGGGATGGTCTGGTGCGACTCGTCGATGAACAGCAGGTAGTCTTCGGGGAAGTAGTCCAGCAGGGTGTAGGGCGGCTCGCCGGGCTGGCGTCCGTCAAAATAGCGCGAGTAGTTCTCGATGCCGTTGCAGTAGCCCAGCTCGCGCATCATCTCCAGATCCATCTCGACGCGCTGGCGGATGCGCTGCGCCTCAATCAGGCGTCCCTGCGACTCGAAGTAGGCGACCTGCGCCTCCAGCTCCTCACGAATCTGGGCAGTGATGGCGTCCATCCGATCCCAGGGCGTCACATAGTGAGTCGCAGGGAAGAAGGTCGCTCGCTCCAGCTCGCCCAGCGTCTCGCCTTTGAGGGGGTCGTACTCGGTGATGCGCTCCACCTCGTCGCCGAACAGCTCGATGCGCGTGATATACTCCTCATCGGCGGGCTGCACATCGATCACATCGCCCCGAATGCGGAAAGTCCCGCGCCCCAGCACCATGTCGGAGCGCACATACTGCAACTCCACCAGGCGCATCGCCAGCTCGCGCGGGTCGAGGCGGTCGCCGCGCCGAACGGTGACGATGCTGCGCAGGTACTCCTGAGGCGACCCCAGCCCGTAGATGCTGGAGACGCTGGCGACCACAATCACATCGCGCCGTTCCAGCACGGCTTGTGTCGCCGCATGGCGCAGGCGGTCAATCTCGTCGTTGATGGAGGCGGTTTTCTCGATGTAGGTGTCCGACTGGGGCACATAGGCTTCGGGCTGGTAGTAGTCGTAGTAGCTGATGAAAAAATGCACGGCGTTGTCGGGGAAAAACGCGCGGAACTCCTGACACAGCTGCGCCGCCAGCGTCTTGTTGTGCGCAATCACCAGCGCGGGACGCTGCACGGCGGCAATCACCGACGCCATCGTGAAGGTCTTGCCCGTGCCCGTCGCCCCCAAGAGCGTCTGGAACTCGTCCCCACGCTGGAGACCCTCGACCAGTTTCGCGATTGCCTGGGGCTGGTCGCCGCGCGGTTCGAAGGCTGCACTCAGCTGGAACATGCGCGTGAATTATACCCGTGTGAAGCGCAGGCTCGGATATGGCATAAATTCCCCGTGCGCACAGGGCGGCTCTGGCGAGGGCGATTCTGGGCGCAGTTTCTCCTGTGGAGGCTGCGCGAGGGTTGGGCGCGCCTACCGATAGGCGTGCGCTTTCTATGGATTTTGCTCGGCGTGATGCTGGCGCTGATGACGCCGCTGCTTGGCATGGGCTACCTCTTTCTGCGGCAATCGCTCGCGGCGCATCAACAACTGGTACAGCGTCAGCGCCTCGTCGCCGCGGTCAGCGCACTGGATCGCCAGATAGCGACCATGCTGCGTCAGCTGGAAGATTATACGGTCTGGAACGATGCTTATGAGGCTGTTCAAAGGCGCAATCGCGCGTGGTTGCACGACAACATCGTGGACTGGCTTCCGCAACATTTCTACTACGACTTCGTGGCAATCACAGACGCGAGGGGGACGCCGGCAGCACACAGTGGGGGCGATGTGGCGTGGCTGCGGCAGACCGCGCCGTTTCAGCGGGCACTGCGCGGGGTGGGCAGCGCGGGGCTATGGCGGCGTGGCGACGCGATTTATATCGTCGCTGCTGCGCCCATCGTCGATGAGGACTGGAGTCGTCCCCCTGCAGGCGTGCTGATTCTTGGCAGGGTCATCGATGCGCAGCTCCTGCAGCACGTGCGCGAGTCGGCAGGGCATACCGGCGCGCTGCAGGTGCGAACCGTCGGAATCGACGAGGCGCGCGCGGGGGAACGGGCGCAGGGAGGGGGCAATATGGAGGCGTCCCAACTGCTCTTCGACAGCGAAGGGCGACCTGTTGCGGCGCTGGAGGTAGAGCCGCCCCGCGTGGAGCAATCGTGGCTTATGGACGCGCTGCGCTTCGCCAGACGGCACCTGCTTATCTTTGGCGGCGTACTGGCGCTGATTGCCAGCCTGACGATGGTGCTGCTGTTGCAGAGCCAGCTGCGACGATTTGTGGTCGCCATTCAGCGTCTGGCGTTCGGCGACTGGAACGCGCGGGTCGCCTACGCCGCACGCGACGAGTTCGGCTACCTCGCGCGCGCCTTTAATCAGATGGCGCGCCAGTTGCAAACAGCATTCGAAACGCAGGAACAGCAGCATGAGGAGATTCTGGCGCAAAAGGAGGAGCTGGAGCAACTGTACCAACAACTGCAGCAGGCGCATCGGGAGCTGGCGACGCTGAACGCCGAGCTGACGGAGGCAAACCGTGCGCTGGCGCAAGCCGCCGTCACGGACGGACTCACGGGCTTGAAAAACCACCGCGCATTTCAAGAGTCGTTGCACAGCGCGGCGCAGATGGCGGAACGGCTCCAGCAGCCCCTGTCGCTCATCATGCTCGACCTGGATCATTTCAAACAGTTCAATGACACTTTCGGTCACCCCGCTGGGGACGAGTTGCTGCGTCAGGCGGCGCAGGTCTTGCGCCAATCGGCGCGCGCCTACGATGTGGCGGCGCGCTACGGCGGCGAGGAGTTCGCCCTACTTTTGCCGAACACGACTCTGGAGCAGGCGATTCGTATCGCCGAACGCCTGCGTCTGCAGATAGGCGCGATTGAAAACCCCCATGCCGCTGTCTCGGCGAGTCTGGGCGTGGCGGCTTTTCGGCATGGGACGCCGCCCGCAACGCTGGTCTACGAAGCGGACGCCGCGCTCTACCGCGCCAAACACAACGGGCGCAATCAGGTGTGCGTCTACCAGCCCGAAGCTGCGTAGCAGGAATCCCCATGCGCGCGTCTAACTGGGTGCTGTGCGCGGAAGCTTTTACGCTCTGGGGCTGATTGTCGTGTGTGTGAGTGGGTGTCATTCGTCGGGCGCGCCGACGCATGTGAGGCAGTGGACGCCGCTGGTGGAATTCGCCACCTCGCTGGAGGGGCGCACGCAGGGGCAACGCCACAACGCCACGCTCGCCGCACGGCGCATTCACAGCGCGACGCTCGCTCCCGGCGCGACCTGGTCGTTCAATCAGGCGATAGGGCAGTGGGTGCGCTCGGAGGGCTATGTGCGCGCGCCGGTGAGCTATGGCGGTGTGCTGGTACCCGCATGGGGCGGCGGCGTGTGCCAGACCTCGACCACGCTCTACAACGCCGCGCTGCTGGCAGGGCTGGAGGTGATTGAACGCCACCCGCACACAATTGCGCCGAGCTACATCGCGCCCGGACGGGACGCCGCCGTTGCGCAGAGCATCGCCGACCTGAAACTGCGCAACCCCTACCCATTCCCATGCCGTATCGAGTGCTTCGTGCGCGGGGACACGCTGGTGTGTCGGCTCAGCGCAGGCGCGTCGCCCCAGCAGGTACGCCCGTATCGACGCGCCTGCACGCTAGAAACGGAGGCGGTCGCCCATGCGCCTGCGCCCGTTGTGACGAACTTCCGCAAGCAACATGGTCGCGCAGGCGTGCGCGTGCGTCTGTGGCGAATCTGCACACAGAACGGCGCCACGCGACGCGAACTGTGCCACGAAACGCAGTACGCGCCGCTGCCCCGCGGCGAAAAAGCATCCCTGTAGGGTATACTCCCTGCTCACAGGGAGGTCGGTTTGACACGCGACCAGCTGACACGGATGGAGAACGATGTGGCGCGGGCGCTGGTACGCGCGCTGGAGATGGCGCACCCGCACCTGGCGGGGCATAGCGAGCGCGTCGCCTCTTACGCGGTCGCAATCGGCTGCGAACTTGGCTTGAGCAAGGCGACTCTGCGCGGGTTGCGGCTCACCGCCGCCCTGCATGACATCGGCATGCTGGGACTGCCGGGCGAACTGCTCACCGTCGCGTCCCTCACTCCCGACCAGCGCGCCCAGATTCAGGAACACCCGCGCCTGAGCGTGCAGCTGGTGAGCCGAATCCATCGCTTTCGTGAGCTTGCGCTCTGGATCGAGTGTCATCACGAACGCTGGGACGGGTCGGGCTACCCCCACGGCTGGCGCGGCGAGCAAATCCCCCTGCCCGCGCGCGTGCTATCCGTCGCGGAGGCGTTCGACGGCATGCGCACCGAGACCCCCTACCGCCCCGCGCTCTCGGAGCAGGACGCCCTCGCGCAGATTCAACAGGGCGCAGGGACGCAGTTCGACCCGCGCGTCGTGGCGGCGCTGCTCAAAGTGCAGCCCCTCCTCCAGCCCGTCGGACGCGAGTGAGGCGCGTCGCCTGCAGGAACCTTCTGGCGCGTTTTGAGGTATACTCATGCACGGAATTGTTTGCATGGCTCTCGCGTATTTGCCTGCAAACGCCGAGAATCGTCTATACTAACGGGTAATATTGCAGGAGGCGACTATTGAGTAAGAACGCACGCACTTTTTTGACCGTCGTGGGGTTTGTGCTGGTGCTGCTGCTCCTGATGCAATACCTGCGTCAACTGCAGCCGATGGGCGCACGGGAGCTGACCTACACAGCCCTCGTGAACGCGGTCGATCAGCGCACGATTTCGGAAGCCACGGTGCAGGGCAATCGCCTGGTAGGGACTCTGCGCGATGGGACGCCGTTCCATGCCGCGCTGCCGCCCGAAGGCTCCGCCCGCGACTCGCTCTACAAGCGAATGACCGAAGCGGGCATCAACCTCAAGTTCACCGAAGATAGCCGTGTGCCTGATTACCTCAGCCAGATGCTGGGGATGTTTCTGGTAATTCTGCTGATTGGTGGGCTGTTCTGGTTCTTGCTGATGCGCTCGGCGCAGGCAGGCAACAATCAGGCGTTCTCGTTCGGCAAGGCGCGCGCCCGACGCTACAACGAGAACATCCCGCGCGTGACCTTCGACGATGTCGCGGGCGTGGAAGAGGCGAAGCAGGAACTCGCGGAGGTCGTCGACTACCTCAAAAACACCCAGAAGTACCAGAAGCTCGGCGCGAAGATTCCCAAGGGCGTGCTGCTGCTGGGACCGCCGGGCTGTGGCAAGACGCTACTGGCGCGCGCGGTCGCAGGCGAGGCGGGCGTGCCGTTTTTCCATATCAGCGGCTCCGATTTCGTGGAGATGTTCGTGGGCGTGGGCGCGGCGCGCGTGCGCGACCTGTTTGAGACCGCCAAAGCGAACCGCCCTGCGCTTATCTTTATCGACGAGATTGACGCCGTCGGACGCCAGCGCGGTACAGGGCTGGGCGGCGGACACGACGAGCGCGAGCAGACGCTCAACCAGCTGCTGGTGGAGATGGACGGCTTCGACCCGAATCTGGGCATTATCGTCATCGCCGCCACCAACCGCGCCGATATTCTCGACCCTGCGCTACTGCGTCCGGGACGATTCGACCGCCATATCGTGGTGGACCCGCCCGATGTGGAGGGGCGCAAAAAGATTCTGGAGGTTCACACGAAGGGCAAGCCGCTTGCGCCCGATGTGGACACGGAGGTGCTCGCTAAGCGCACGCCGGGCTTCACAGGCGCGGATCTGGCGAACCTGGTGAACGAAGCCGCGCTGATTGCCGCCCGCCGCAACAAAACGCGCATCACGATGGACGAGTTCGAGGAAGCCGTCGACCGCGTGATTGCCGGTCCCCAGCGGCGCAACCGTGTGGTGGACAAGCGCGAGCGCGAGGTCATCGCCTACCATGAAGTCGGGCACGCGATTGTCGGCGAGCTGCTGCCCGAAGCGGAGCCCGTGCATAAAATCTCCATCCTGCCGCGCGGGATGGCGCTGGGCTACACCATCCAGATGCCCGAACGCGACCGCTACCTGTATACGCGCCAGTCGCTGCTGGATCGCATCACCACGATGCTGGGCGGGCGCGTTGCGGAGGAGCTGGTGTTCGGCGAGGTAGGCACAGGCGCGCACGACGACCTCAAACGCGCCACCGAAATCGCCCGCGCGATGGTCACCGAGTACGGCATGAGCGAAAAGCTCGGACCGCTCACCTTCGGCAGGCGTCACGGCAACCCGTTCCTGGGGCGCGACATTATGGAAGACCGCAACTACAGCGAGCAGGTCGCCTACGAAATCGATCAGGAGGTGCGCCGCATTATCGAGGAGTGCTACCAGCGCGCCCGCGAGATTCTCACGCGCCACCGCGACACGATGGACCGCGTGGTGCAGGCGCTGCTGGAGCGCGAGAACCTCAGCCGCGAGGAGTTTCTGTCGCTGATGCGCGATGAGGACGGCGATCAGCCCGCGCAGACGCTGGAGCCTGCGCCTGTCGAGCCGCCGCCTGCGACGCCCGAAACCACCGACGAGAGCGGCGCGCCCGCCAAACGCCTGCGCCCACGCGCCGCGCCCAGCAGCTAAGCGTAAACGCGCCCCAGGGGGAGGGACAACCTGGGGCGCTCTGGAGAGGGAGGGACAAGATGCTATGACCGCACTCATAAAAGGTTATAGCAACTTTCGTGCCATTCGCCCCAGAAAAGCGTTCGCGTCCATGCTATAATTTTGTGGAGGTTGCTATGCCGCTCGATCTACGCAGTCGTGAGGACGATGGGTTTTCGATTAAGCGGTTCCTGAAGACGGTCGGCGCTGGGGTCGCTGTGTTCCTGGTATTTATGGCGATTGGCTATTACGGGCTGGGACCGCGCATCACGCTTTCGGAAGAGGGGCGCATCCAGCTGCGCTTGACGAACCCGCCTGCGAACGCGCCCGAGTCGCCGTCGGCGACGCCCGAAGCGAAGCCAATGCCCAAAGTGGCGGTGCAGGAGAAGCTGCCGCCCGATGTGACAGCAGGAACAGGCGTGATTATCGGCTCGCGCGAAGTTGCGCCGTTCGATTACGAGCGGTATCAGCAGAAACGGCGCGAACGCACGCCCAAGCCCGCTGCACCTGTGAACGAGGCGTCTGCCGAGGCGCCGCCCATCATCGAGGACGAATATTTCGTGCCGGATGAAACGGCGGAGTCGCCTGAGCCATCGGAGCCGCCCGCGCCAGAGCCTGCGCCTGCACCTGCGCCCGCTGAGCCACAACCCCCACAGGAACCCGCCGCGCCCCAGAACTCCGGAACCGAGACAAGCGAAAACGCCCTGTATCGCGTGCAGGTGGGCGTTTACGAGAGCCGCGAAAACGCCAATCAGATTGCCCAGCAGTTGCTTGCCAGCGGGTTCGAAGCGAGCATCGTGCCGTTCCAGCGCGATGGCAAGACGCTCTACCGTGTCCAGACCCTGGTGACTCGCGACCGCGCCAAAGCCGAAGCGACGAAGAGCCAGCTGGAGAGCAAGGGCTTCGCAGCCGTTGTGGCGAAAGCGCCGTAGCGACTACTTCTCGGCGAAGTGTTCACGCACCAGCGTGCGCAGCTTCGTCAGCGCCTGCTTCTCTAACTGACGCACGCGCTCGCGTGAAGGACGCTTCACCTGACCCGGCGGAATGTCGCTCACATCCATCCCCAGATGGCGATACAACGCCCAGCGCTCGCTCGAAGTCAGGCAGCGCTCCACAATCTCCAGAATCTCCGAAATCCAGACGCGCTCGATGGCAATCGCCTCCGGGTCTGCCTCTTCGGGACTGGCGAGCAGCCCGCCCAGAGGGGTACTCTGGTCGTCGTGCGCCTTGTGTTCCAGCGAGTAGTTTGCCAGCGCGTAGCGTGATAGGCGCGCCACCTTGCTGACAGGCATCTGCAACTGCGCGGCAATCTGCTCGTTCGTCGGCTCCTTGCCCAGCGCCATGCGCAGCTCGTTGCGCGTGCGCTCGATTTTGCGCAGGGAGTCGACCGCGTGGTTCGGCAGGCGAATCATATTGGTCTGCGCATCGGCGGCGCGCCCCACGCTCTGGCGGATCCAGTGGACGGCGTAGGTGCTGAAGCGCAGCCCCCGATCGAGGTCGAAGTTGCGAATCGCCTTAATCAGCCCAATCGCGCCTTCCTGCACGAGGTCTTCAAGAGGCAGTCCGGGGCGCACATAGCGGCGCGCCACGCTTATCACCAGACGCAGATTCGACTCGATCAGACGGTTTTGCGCCTCCTCATCGCCCTGCTGCGCCCGCTGGAGCAGTTCGAGTTCCTCATCAGGTTGCAAAAGCGGACGACGCAGAATCTCGCCGAACATCGCATCCAGAGCTGTGCCACCCAGCCCTTGCTCCTGCTCCAACTCCAGAGTGTCGCTGCTCCAGTACTCCGACTCCGAATAATAATCCACAGAATAGTGCATCGCTTAAAAACCCCCGCTGCGTACCACATGAGGGTTTACAGCAACTTTCGTGCCAAACGGGGTGGGGTTGCTTTGACCAGAGCGGTCAGGTATACTTTACGCAGAAGGGAATTTGCCGAGTAGAGGCGCGGGCAAGCATCAGTAGGTCGCGGGAGGCGCGCCGACGCCAGTGAACGCTTCCGAAAGGGCTGCCCGCCGAAGCTGTGCGCCCCATCGGCAACCGCACGGCTGGGCTACAGGAGAACATCCTGCAGACTGTCGCTTTGCCCTGTGCAAAGCGGAGCGCTACTCGATCAGGCACACGCCTGCTCGACTCACGCTTGCCTCGCTCGTTGCGTTCCCCAGATGCCCGGCGTTTCGGGGCGACTCGGAGACGACCATGCAGATCGGACTCATCGGCTACGGACGGATGGGACAGGCGGTCGAGCGGGTAGCGACCGCCCGTGGACACGCGCTTGCGGGCGTGATACGGCGCGACACGCCGCCCGACCAGCGCGTGCAGATTGCCCGGCAAAGCGACGCGCTGATCGACTTCTCGCGGGCGGACGCCGTGCCCGCGAATGTCGCGCTCGCGCTACAGACCCGCACGCCGCTGGTGATTGGCGCGACAGGCTGGGACTCTCAGCGCGAAACGATTGCCCAGCAGGTGTGCGCGGGGGGCGGCAGCGTGCTGTACGCGCCGAATTTTTCCATCGCGGTGGAGGCGTTCCTGCAGCACGCGGTCAGCCTCGCGGCGCAGCTGCTTGCGCTGGAGGGCTGGGATGTCGCGATTGAGGAGATTCACCATCGCGGCAAGGCGGACGCGCCCAGCGGTACTGCCCGCGCGCTGGCGACCCGCCTGCAGGACGCCCTCAATCACACGCGCACTGCCCAGTACCCCGCGCCCGCCGATCACCGCCTGCCCGACGCGCAATTCTCTGTCGGCGTGGTGCGCCTGGGCGGCGAGTTCGGAACCCACCGCCTGATGCTCGATGGTCCCTACGACTGGATCGAAGTCGCCCATCGCGCCAAAAGCCGCGACGGGTTCGCCTATGGCGCGGTGCGCGCCGCCGAGTGGCTCGTCGGACGCACGGGCTTCTTCGCGTTTGCGGAGGTACTATCGGACATTCTGACACGCAAGGAGGAACGCTGATGCGAACACCGCCATTTCGAGGGCTGGGCGTGGCGATGGTCACGCCGTTTACACGCGACGGGGCAGTCGACGAACCCCGTCTGCGCGCACTGGTCGACTGGCTGATTGAATCGGGCGTCGATGCGCTGTTGCCTGCAGGCTCCACAGGCGAGGGCGCGACGCTCACCCACGAGGAACACCGCCGTGTGATGGACATCGTGCTGGAGCAGGCGAACGGGCGCGTGCCCGTGTGCCCCGGCGCGGGCAGCAACGCCACCCACGAAGCTATCGGGCTGGCGCAGCACGCCAAACGCGCGGGCGCGACGGCAATCCTGTCCGTGACGCCCTACTACAACAAGCCCGAACCCGAAGGCTTGCTGCGCCACTACGCCACAATTGCCGAACGCGCCGACATCCCCATCATCCTGTATAATGTGCCCTCACGCACAGGGCGCAACTACTCCGCGGAGGTCATCCTGCGGATTGCGCACGAAGTACCCCATCTGGTGGGCGTCAAGGAGTCGAGCGGCAACATTACGCAGGCGCTGGAGATCCTGGGCAGTCGTCCGCCGGGCTTTGCGGTCTATGCGGGCGACGACATCTTCGCCGCGCCCACGATGCTGATGGGCGGCGACGGGGTGATTTCGGTGATTGGCAACGAGCTGCCCGAATGGACGGCGAAGATGACCCGCGCCGCACTGCAGGGCGACGCCGAAACCGCCCGCATGTGGCACTATCGGCTCCAGCCGCTGATGCAGGCGAACTTCTGGGAGACGAACCCCGCGCCCGTCAAGTGCGTGCTGGCGATGCTGGGGCGCATCGAGGAGAGTCTGCGCCTGCCGCTTGTGCCCGTGAGCGACCGCACACGCGAGCGACTGCGCGCGCTGCTGCGGGAGATGGGCGTGCTGGAGTAAATGCACTGGTCGGGGCGGGCAGATTCGAACTGCCGACCTCTCCCACCCGAAAGGAGCGCTCTACCATGCTGAGCTACGCCCCGACCGCTTGTGAATTGTACCCCAACGCGCCCGCAGGCGTCAAGGGGCCTCAGTGGAACTCCCGATCGCCGTACAGCAGCTGGATGTAGGCAATCTGCCCCAGATGGTAGGTCAGGTTCCAGTGGTGGAGCATGCAACCCTCGGCGAGCGTGTAGGTCTTGCCCCACGGCGCGACGGCGGTCTGGCTCAGGTCGGCTTCCGAGAGGCTCTCGACGACCTGCAGCAATTTCTGAGTGTTCTCGCGCAGGGCGTGTTCGCAGGCGTCCAGCGTGGAGAGCGTCGCCGCCTGCGCCCAGTAGGGCGCGTACTGCTCCATACTGGGCGGCGACTGGGGGCGTTCCTGCAGCCACGCCGTTAGTGCCGCGGGCAGCGTCACGCACTCCTGCAGTATCTCCAGCACGGAACGCGCATGCTCGGCGGGACGCCATGTTATACCAACTGCGCGGTCAGAGTTCGTAATTGCCATGCGTCTACAGCCAGAGATATGCGCCGTGTAGCCCTCACCCCCAGCGCCTCTCCCGCGCGGCGGGAGAGGGGAGCCGTGCGAACGGCGCGCGACGCGCTATCCCCCTCTCCCAACCCGTTGGGAGAGGGGGACAAAGCTTAAGAGGGTAGGTTTTTTTTGAGGTGCGCGCTGCTTGCGGGCGCACCCAGAATATGGAGAAGCGCGTGTTCACACGACGGCTGAAGCCGTTCCTATCAAACGAAGCCGACCTTCGTCGGCTATA
>JBBIQK010000045.1:0-24365 GCA_037442365.1 Armatimonadota bacterium
TTTCGCGAGTGTGTCGGCTTCGGTGTCCAAGAGTTGTCGCAGGATGTTCTCCAGCTGTTCAGTAGGTGTCAGTTGCCGTTGTGCATGCTAAGATTGTAGCCCAAAAGGGCTTAAATTGATGCCAATGTGCCCGCTTGTATCGGGGGGTATAATTTCGTCATGTCCAACGAGGCGATTGCCCAGCAGTTTCTGGAACTCGCCGACCTGACCGAGTTTGTGGGGGACAGTCCGTTCAAGGCGCGCGCCTATCGTCAGGCGGCGCAACTGCTGGAGTCGCTTCAGACGCCCATCGAGAGCCTGGCAGAAGGCGGCAGGGAAGCCCTCGCCGCGCTGCCCGGCGTTGGCGACGCCATCGCCGACAAGATTCTCGCGTACTTACAGACGGGCGCCATCCCCAAGCGTGAGCAGCTGCTGCAGACGGTTCCCGCAGGCGTGCTTGAGGTGATGGCGGTTCCGGGCATCGGCGCGAAGACGGCGCGACTGCTCTATGAACAGCTGGGCGTTCACGACCTTGCCAGTCTGCGCGACGCGCTCATCAGCGGCGCGGTGGATCGCCTGCCCCATTTCAGCCCGCGCAAGCGGGAGCGGCTGCTGCGGCTGGTCGAACTCAAGCACAAGTCGCAACGGCGCACACCGCTGGGGCTTGCGCTCCCGCGCGGGCGCGAGTTGTTGCAGGCAATCCAGTCGCTCACGGGCGTGCAGCAGGCGGCGCTGTGCGGCTCGGCGCGGCGCATGCAGGAAGATGTGGGCGACCTGGACTACCTCGTGGCGTCCGATGCGCCGCAGGCGGTAGCACAGGCGTTTGTGAACCTGCCTCCCATCGCCGAAGTGTATGCGCAGGGCGCCACGCGCGCGCAGGTGTTTTTGAAAAGTGGGCTACAGGTAGACCTCAAAGTTGTGTCGCCTGATCGATGGGGCGCGGGGATGCTGTACCTCACGGGCTCGCGCACCCATATAGCCTGTCTGCGCCCGCGCGCGCTGGAACGCGGGCTGAAGTTGAATGAGTACGGCGTGTGGCGCGGCGCGGAATGCTTCGCCGCCGACACGGAAGAGGCGGTCTATGCCGCGCTGGGGCTGCCGTGGATCCCACCGCCCCTGCGCGAGGACACAGGCGAACTCGAAGCCGCCGAGCAGGGGCGACTGCCCCGCCTCGTCGAGCGGCAGGACATTCGCGGCGACCTGCAGAGCCATTCGCACTGGTCGGACGGTCTGGACACGCTGGAGACGATGGCGCAGGCGGCGGACGCGCTGGGCTATGAATACCTCGCGATTACTGACCACGTGCATCAGTTCGCTGACCGCGAGGCGTTTGAACAGCGGCGGCGCGCCATTGAGCAGATCAACGCGCGCACAGGCGGATGCCCCTACCTGCTGAACGCCATCGAGGTGAACATCCTGCCCGATGGCAGCCTGCACGCGCCCGACTGGATGTTGCGCGCGGCGCAGTTTGTGCTGGCAGGCGTTCACGAGGCGCACGGGCAACCCGCCTCGCAGATGACCGCGCGGCTGATACGCGCGCTGGAGCATCCCGCCGTCGATGCGTTGGCGCACCCGACAGGCAGACGCTACGGCAAGCGCCCGCCCAACGACGCCGACTGGGCGCGCGTCTTTGAGTGCGCCCGCGCGCTGGGCAAAGCGATCGAGATTAACGGCTACCCGACACGCATGGATCCGCCGACGCCCCTCGCACGCTTGCTCCTCGAAAGCGGCGCGTGGGTCTGTCTGGGCACGGACGCCCACGCGGCGCGCGATCTGGGGGCGATGGAGCTGGCAGTAGGACTGGCGCAGCGCGGCTGGGCGCCCCCCGAACGCATCCTCAACACGCGCCCTCTTGACGCACTGCTGCATTGGCTGGCACAGAGGAGACCAAAATCATGAAACGCCTGTTCGTGGATCGGATTGAGACCACCGAGCGCGGAGAGTCTATCGCCGTGTTGCTTGTGCCCGTCGGCGAGGGCGACTACCTGCACTGGCTCTGCCCGCTGGAGTGGCTGCCGCCCGACACACGCGAGGGACAGTGGCTGCGCGTCGAGTTCACGCCCGACGAGGAAACCCAATCCGAACTGCGCCGCGAGATCGAGAGCCTTCTGCAGGAATTGCAGGGGGAATGAATAGGGTATAATTCAGTGCCTAAAGTGGAGGGTTATTCTCTATTGCGAGGGAGCAAACTGTATGGCTATTGTGAGAGCGTTTCGAGCGACCCGTTTCGCGCGACTTATCCCGGAAGTAGTAGCGCCGCCGTATGATGTGATTGACGACTCCTTGCGTCAGGAACTGACGGCGCGTAATCCGTACAATATCGTTCATTTGACCTTGCCTGCAGGCGACGACGACCGTTATGCGCGCGCCGCGCGCCTGCTGCAACACTGGCTTGCCGAAGGCGTGCTGCGCCAGGACCCTGACCCCGCAATTTACCGCTACACGCAGCGATTCGTCGACCCGCTGTCTGGGGATATGCGCACCCGCACGGGCTATTTCGTGCTGTTGCACACAGAGCCTTACGAGAACGGCGTCGTGCTGCCCCACGAGCAGACCTTCCCCGGTGTGAAGGAAGACCGCTACCGCTTGCTGCAGGCGGCGCGCACGCACATGGAGACCATCTTCGGGCTGTTTGAGGATACCCCCGCGTTCCAGGAAGCTATTAGCGACCTGATGTGGGAGCCGCTGGCGCAGGTGGAGGGCGACGAGCTGCCCGAAGGCGTGTTTCACAAGCTGGAGCGAATCGTGAACCCGGTGGCGGTGGCGCGTTTCGAGCGCGCCTTCGAGAACGCGCGCGTGTGGATTGCCGATGGGCATCACCGCTACGAGACCGCGCTGCGCTTCGGGCAGACCTACGGCTCGGACGGCTCGCCTGAGCGGTTCGTACCTATCCTGCTCGTGCCGATGGACGACCCCGGTCTGGTGATCTTGCCCACGCATCGCGTGCTGGCAGAACTGCCGCCGGGTACGCCCGACGAATGGCAGGCGCGCCTGCAAGAGCAGTTTGAATGTATCCCTGTGTCGCATGAGACGGTTCTGGCGCAGATGGCGCCGCTGGGCGGCGAGGCGATTGGGTTCGTGTGGCGCGAGGGCGCATGGCTGATTCGCCCGAAAACATACCTCCCGATGCAGGGTGTTCCCGACGCGCTCACACGGCTCGACTCGTGGGTGCTGCATGAGCGAGTGATGCCCGCGCTGGGCTACCACGAGCCGCAGAAGCGCTACACGCGCTTGGCGGAGGACGCGCTGCAGGCGGTGCGCACAGGCGCGGCGCAGGCGGCGTTCCTGCTCAATCCGCCCCCGCTACGCGCGCTGCAGCAAATCGCCAGCGCGGGCGGCAAGATGCCCCACAAGTCCACCTACTTCCATCCCAAAGTGCTGTCGGGGCTGATTCTCTGGCAGGTGGGAGCATGAAAGTAATCGGCGTCATTCCTGCGCGCCTGGCGGCGACGCGCTTGCCCAACAAGCCCCTGCTGGACATTGCGGGCAAACCGATGATTCAGTGGGTGTGGGAACGCGCGTCGCAGGCGCGCACGCTGCATGAACTCTACATCGCCACGCCCGACCCCGAAATCGTGGCGGCGGCGCAGGCGTTCGGCGCACAGGCGATGCTCACCAGCCATGCGCACCGCTCAGGTACCGACCGCATGGCAGAGGTCGCCCGCAACACCGACGGCGAGATTTATGTGAACATTCAGGGCGACGAGCCGCTGGTGAACCCCGACGCGCTTGACCGCGCCGTGCAGCCCCTGCTGGACGATCCGCAGGTGATGATGAGCAGCCTCTACTGCCACGCCCTGCCCGAAGACTACGAATCGCCCAGCGTGGTGAAAGTGGTCATCGACCGCAACGGCGACGCGCTCTACTTCTCCCGCTCGCGAATCCCGCACCCACGCGAGGCGACGGAAGTGCCCGTGCTGCGCCATATCGGGCTGTATGTGTTTCGCAAGCCCCTGCTGCTGCAATACGCCCAGTGGGAGCCGACGCCGCTGGAACGCACCGAAATGCTGGAGCAGTTGCGCGTGCTGGAACACGGCTACAGGATTCGGATGGTCTATTTCCCCAAGCCCTCCATCGCGGTGGATACGGAGACGGACCTGCAGCGGGTGCGCACGATACTCTCCAGCGCGGGTTCGATGTAGAGCGCGGTGCTGAGCGCGTCGCACAGGGTCGGGTCGTCGCCGATTACCGCAACAGGCGGGCGCGACGGCGCAGGGTAGCCCGTGCGCGGGTCGAGAATATGCCCGTAGCGGACGCCGTTCACCTCAAAGAACTGATGCGCGTCGCCAGACACCCCCAGCGCGGCGTCACGCAGCAGGGTCTCGCTCCCGTCGGGCAGGCGCGCGCGCCAGCCGTCGGCGTCCATCGGCGCGCCCATCGCGTAGAGCGTGCTGCCGCCCGCGTCTACGAGGGCGCTGCAAACCTCCAGCTGCCGCAGGATTCGCACGCACTGCGCGACTGCCCAGCCCTTGCCAATCGCGCCGAAACTCAACTCCACTCCTGGGAGTGCGTAATAGACCCAGCAGCCGTTCGGCTCCAGCAGCACCAGCTCCATGCCCACGCGCTCCAGCGTCTCGGCAATAGTGTCGGGGTCGGGCGCGCGGTACTGTTTGTCCACGAAGCCCCACAGGCGCAGCAGAGGCGTGATGGTCGGGTCGAACGCGCCCTGCGTGAGCGCGTGCAACGACTGGCAGGTTTGCAGGAGCTGAAACAGTTCAGGCTCCACGCGCACGGGTCGCTGGTGCGCGTGCGCGTTCAGGTAGCACAGGTCGCTGTCGGGCAGGTAGAGGCTGAGCTGGCGTTCGAGGCGGCGTGTCTCCTCCTGCAGCTCGCCTGCGACGCCCGCCGCCCAGTGCGCCTCGCCTTCAGGCAGGTAGAGCGTGAACTCCGTGCCCATCGCGCGCCAGCGGAAGTGGTGCATCGCGGGGATTGTACCCAGTATCCCTTCGGGCGTACCTGAACGGCGCAGGCGCTGTGGATCGACGCGCCTGCGCCGTCTCCGGACTGGAGTCGCTGCTCGCTCAATCACCGAATGCCGTACTTGAGCCAGTAGCCCAGTCGGGGCGGCTCGTTGCCCGGCCAGCGCGACCAGTACTTAACATGTCCGTCCGCAAAGACCACGACATGTCCCTCTCGATGGCTCCCATAGATTCTGTTGCCCTGCTCGGGACCGTTCGTGGGGGTCACCATGCAGAGGCAGAACGGGGCGCAGTACCAGTTCGTGCGACGATAGGTCAGTCCCGTGCGCTCATCCGTGTAGGTAACTGCTGGGTCAGGCTCCAGAGAGTTCTCGTTCGTGGGGTCTGGATCGCCGCCTACAGGGTCGTCTAACTGCCCGTAAAAGTGGCAGCCTTGCGTATTCTGGCGAGTGGCTTCCTGTCCGTTGCGCCGTCCCACATCGTAGGCGAAAATCGCCTTGCTTGGCTCCGGGAAACCCGCGTAGTATTTCATCCCCAGACTGATCACCACCTGCCCTGAATCATCGAGTAAGGGCTGTTGCATGTGCGACATCGCAAAGGCGGCGCCGATGAAGCCATACTGATACCGCGATGACGGGCACTTGAAAATCCCCATATCGGTCGGGCTTTTACTTCTGATGTAGGGGTTGATCTTGTTCACCCAGCCGTCGTTGGGTCCGAAGGGCGGGTTCGGGTTGGTGAAACTGTTAATGACGATCAGCGCCTCTTCGTGGTCTTGCAGGTACATGAGCCAGCCCATACCAATCTGGCGACCGTTGCTCAGGCACACACTCTGACGCGCACTCTCCCGCGCCTGCGCAAGCACAGGAAACAGGATCGCCGCCAGTATCGCGATAATCGCGATCACCACCAGAAGCTCAATCAGCGTAAAACCATGCTTGGATTGATTCATCACTTTTCCTCCTCCGCATTTTTAAGCCGCGTTATAGTATACCATGCGAATCGGCGCGGTGTGACAGATTTTCCAGTCTCTCTCTGCGAGCAGATAGTGGCTCTCAGGTTTTGGGTAGGGTATCCTGTTAGATGGCTTTGCGCTATATTCTCGAACACGCCACTATCGGTAAGGATGCGCCTTGTGAGCAACGCCTTTTGGAGTGCTGAAGCTGACGCTTCAGCATGCGGAAGCTCCGCTTCCGCACTCCATACAGACGGCGCTTCGCACACATGGTGCAAATATAGCGCAAAGGCACTTAGTGGAGGCGACGATGCGGGTCTGGGCGCTGTTGGGGGTGTGCTGGCTGCTGATTGCATGCCAGCCGAGGCAGGTGGCAAGCGAGAGCGGCGAATGGGTTCCCCGTCTGCGCGTGGTCGAGCGGGCGCGCACGCATGAGACCGTGCGCTACGAACGCGACCGAGTGCCGCTCTACGCCGAGATTTATCGCCCTGCAGGCAAGCATCGCGCGCCGGCAGTGGTGCTGCTGCCGGGGGGCTTTGTGGGCGTGAACGCCAGTCATCGGGCGACAGCGCGGCGACTGGCGCAGGCGGGCTACCTGGTCGCACTGCCCCACATGCGCGGGCAGGGCAAAAGCGGAGGCGTCATCGACTTCGGGCTGGAGGACGCGGTGGATGTGCGCGGGCTTGCCCGTGCGCTCGCGCAGGTCGGCGGCGACGGCAGGTACGCCTATGTGGGCGTCTCGCTCGGCGGGGCAATCGCCATCAACGCCGCCCGCAACGACCCGCAGGCGCGCGGCATCGTGTGCGTGTTGACGCCCATCGACTTCCGCGAACAGCGTCAGATGCTGATCAACTACGGGCGCATCGAGCGCGCGGAGCGCTGGGACATCTGGAAGGGCGGCTCGCCCGAATCGTGTCCCGAATGCTGGGACGCGCGCGACCCCCTGCGGCATGTGCGCGAGGTGCAGGCGCCCATCGTGTTCATTCAGGCGGGCGAGGATGTGCTGATTCCTGTGTCGCAGGCGTGCCGCTGGCGCGCGACCCGTCAGGAGATGGGGCGCAGGGTTCACACTGTCGCGCTCACCGACGACGGCAAGCCCTGGCGCGGCAGGCTCAAGGAGCGCCAGCAGTGCGCCCTGCCGTTCACAGGCTGGGGCGACCTGCGCGAAGACCATCTGGTCTTTTTCCCCAGCCTCCCCCACCGCACCAACGACGCCGTCTGGGAGGTCGCGCTGAACGCGCTGGCGCGCTGGTTCGAAGAGGAGGCGGCGCGTGATCCGTGAAACGCAGCAGACAAGTGCGCTCGTGGCGCACACCACGCGCGACTCCGACGAACGGTTCCGCTGGGTGGAGGTGTTCCGCGGGCTGGCGATTCTGGAGGTGGTGTTCCATCACACTTCGGGGCGATTTCTGGGCATGTTGGATCGCGAAGGGCTTGCGTGGCTGGTTCTGGCAGTACTGAACCGCACGCTCCACTACGCCGTGCCCGCCTTCCTGATGATGACCGCGCTGGTGCTGATGGCGGCGCTCCTGCGCCAGTTCCGCCTGAAACGGTATGCCGCTAACCGCGCCCTGCGCGCGCTGCTGCCCTACCTGCTCTGGAGCGGGGTCTATCTGGCGTATCGGTACTTCGCGTTCGGCGCGCCGCCCGACTGGTCGCGCTGGGCGGACTACCTTTTCTGGGGCAAGGCGTACTTCCACCTCTACTTTCTGGCGGTGGCGATGCAACTTTACTTGCTGTTGCCGCTGCTCCTGCCCCTCGCGCGCAGGCGTCCGCCGTTCTGGGCGGTGCTGATAGCCATCGTCGCGCTCACGATGGGCGTCTACTGGTTCAATCGGCTGGGGTATCGGATGCCCTACACGGGCAGCTTTGCGCTGTGGTACACGCCTGTTATCCTGCTGGGCGTGTGGCTGGCGACGCAGGTGGATCGAATGGAAATCGTGCTGCGTCGGGGCTGGCTGCTGGCGCTGGGGGCGACGGTCGTGGGGCTGTGGCTCTATCTACCGCTTGCGCTGGACGCAATCAGCGGGCAGGCGGTGAACACTTTCCAGTATCAGGTGGGCAACTGGCTCTTCACGGCGGGGGTGAGCTTCCTGCTGCTCGCAGTCGCGTACTGGTTGAGTCGCTGGGAGGGGCGACTTGTGGCGGGCGTGGGGACGCTGGGGCGCTACTCGCTGCAGATTTACCTGTTGCATCCGCTGGTGCTGGCGGAGCTGGCGCGCTGGGGGCTGGTAAGCGCATTTCAGGCGCGTTTCGGGCTGCCGCTGTTTTACCTGCTGGGGCTGCTGGTTCCGTTCGCGCTGGGGTGGCTGATTGCGCGCGCGCCGCGCGTGTCTACAGCGATTTTCGGACGCGCCTAACCCAGCAGCAGCGCGAGCAGCGCCTTCTGCGTATGCAGGCGGTTCTCTGCCTGATCCCACACCGCCGACTGCGCGCCGTCCAGCACCGCGTCGGTAATCTCCTCGCCCCGCCGCGCGGGCAGACAGTGCAGCACGATGGCGTCGGGTCTGGCAAGGCGCAACAGCGACTCGTTGACCTGATACGGCAGGAACTTGCGCATGCGCGCCTCGCGCTCAGTCTCGAAGCCCATCGAGACCCACACATCGGTATAGATGGCGTCGGCGTCGGCGACTGCCTCGCGCGGGTCATGCGTTAGCAGAACAGCGCCGCCCGATTCGGCGGCGAACGCCTGCGCCTGCTGCAGAATCTCCGCGCGCGGCTCGTACCCCTCGGGCGCGGCGATACGCACCGTGTGCCCCAGCAGCGCCGCAAGCAGCGTGAAACTGTGGCACACATTGTTGCCGTCGCCCACCCACGCCAGCGTCAGCGGCGCGTCGCCCTTGCGCTCCTGAATCGTCATCAGGTCAGCCAGCGCCTGGCAGGGATGCTCGCGGTCGCTGAGCGCGTTCACAACGGGCGTCTCCGCAAAGCGCGCGAGTTCTTCCAGCGCGGTGTGCAGGAACACCCGCGCAATCACGCCCTGCACCCAGCGTCCCAGATTGCGGGCGATATCCATCACCGCCTCGCGCGTGCCCATCTGGATGTCGCTCTGGGTCAGGTAGACGCCATGCGCGCCCATCTGATACAGCCCCACCTCCAGCGTCACGCGCGTGCGCAGCGACGGCTTCTCGAAAATGAGCGCGACGGCGGTCGGACGTGCAAAGCGGAACAGCTCCTGCCCCTGTCGGGTCGCGCGTTTCATCGCGTGCGCCAGTCCCAGCACCGTCTGCGCCGTCTCGCGGTTCAGGTCGCCTATCGATAAGTACTGGCGCGGCGGGTTCGCCGCCTGCCACCGCGCCTTCGCCTGCTCATAAGTCATTCCTTCGCACGTCAACACCCGAAGAGTGTACCTGAGGGCGTTCGAAGACCGCCGCGTCTGCGCCTACGAGCCAGTCTGCGCCATCTCGCGAATCTGTTGCACAATCTTTTCCGCGTTCCGAAGCAGGCTGCTTGCTGACAGCGCCTGTCCCTCCGCGCGCCCGAACCCGCAGTGCGCCAGGTCGTTGCGCACATCACGCACCCTGCTCCAGAGCTGTGTCAGGGGATCGTTTGCACGGCGCTTCGCCTGCTCGTTTAGCGCGTCCTCTGCCGCCTGACGCTGCTCTGGGGACAGCATCTGCTGATGGAGATAGTAGCTGATGACCCACTCGCGCGCCAGCAGCACTGCCTGCGCCACATGGTTGTTCTCGAAGTACCACTGTATGAGCGCGGCGTGTGCGGCTAAGGCGTCTTCCTGGAACGGCTGGTAGGCTTCCACCATCCTGTCGAGCAGGGGCGCGAGCGGTCGCGCCCACTGCTGCACCTCTGCTCGCGCTTGCTGCTTCTGTTCCGTGAAATTGCGGATGGTCTCTGGAAGTCTCGGAATGCGCGTCAGCAGCAGGCTCTCGGAAACTTCCCCCGCCGCGCTACCAAAGTTTTTGAGCGTGCGCGGCGCGCTCGCCCCGCCCGCCGCTTGCGCACGGTACGCGGCATTCTGAATCTGCTCTGAGAGTCGTCCCAGCTCGCGCGCGTCGCCCGTTGCGATAAACATCTTCGCGGCGGCGAGCCAGTCCAGCAACGCGGCGAAGGGCGTCAGGTCGAACACGGGCGCCACATTGTTGGCATCCCGCGCCTCGTATGCCCCATACAACACATAGCGCACCTGCACATCCTTGACCTGCTTCAAATAGGCAATCGTGAGCATGGCAATCATCGGCAGCGAGCGGAACCCATGCGTGATGTCGAACGCGATTTCGTCCCCCTCCTGCACAACCTCGCAGATGGCGTCGAAAATCTCCCACAGCTCGGCTTCGCTGCGCCCGTCAGGGATGTCGACGGCGCGGACTTGCGTGCGCGGCTCCAGTCGCTGGCGCAGAGCGTCCCAGTGTTTCGCGCGTGCGCCCTGCGTCAGCACGATACAGGTCTCCCTGGGCTGCAGCCAGTGAACAAACGCCTCCTGAACATATTCTGTGTCGTAGTCGCTGCCGTTCCAGCGGTAGATTGCGCGCTGATAGCCCTGAGGACCGCCAGTGCCCAGAAACGCCAGTAGTTTCATGCCAGTTGCCTCCCCCTCATGAAATGAGTACCGAATCGATTCCGTGCGCAGTTGCGGACTCCTGCCAGTGAATTGTCCCTTGATTTGCGTAAGAGTTGTCAGTTATTTCGGCGCGCGCAACTTTCGAAACGAACCTGCAGATACGCACGGTGGAGCGATTGCTACGCGGTGAGGGGTTTGCGATTCCCAGCGCGGCGCGGCTTTTGGGGCTTCAGGCAGCGAAGCGGACAGCGCTTACCAACCGCCAGCCGAAGCTGGAACTATAAATCCATTCTAACCTCTGGCGTGCGAAAGTCAGCTTCCGCACGCCAGAATCACACGCCGACTTACGGGCAGGTCGAGCCGAACGCAAACAGCACCGTGAGCAGGTCGGCGTCGTCCACCACCCCGTCGCCGTTGGCGTCCGAAGCGGCGTCGTCAGTACCGAAGTTGAACAGCACCTGCAGCAGGTCGGCGTCGTCCACTACCCCGTCGCCGTTCACATTCCCGAACACGCCCGTGAAGCCGCCGCCATACGCTTCCCAGTCCATCGAGTCGACAACCGCTACAGCAAAGGTCCCAGGATTCACAAAGCAGAACAGGTACCCCTCCACGCGCAGGAAGTTGTTCTCATCGCCGCCGTTCTCCTCAAACCGCAGGGTCACCTCCTGCCAGTTTGCGTTGTAGGGGTTGTTCTGGCACGCAACGGGCGTCACACGCGCCTGCAGCGTACCTGCAAGGCGAGTAATCTGCACCTGAATTTCGGCGCCATCCAGATTGACCGTAATACACTGATTCGGGTTCGTATCCGCAGACCAGCGGATAATCGCTTCGCTGGCGTTTTGGGAGACAACCGTACCGACAAGCGGTAGGTCGTAATTAATACCCAGATCGGGGAAAAGTTCCTGAACACTCAAGAGGAGATCTATCGCCAGTCCGTCGTTGTTCAGGTCTTGAAGGGTGAACTCAATCGGGTCTGACGCCGAGATACTGCCGCTCTGACCAAGTGCGCCTGTGATGTTGTATTGTCCGCTGTTGAACTGCCAGTAGATTTTGCCGCCCTGTTCGAGGTTGGTGATAATCTGGGCGTTCGCGAGCGCGACCAGCGCGCTCAGCGCTCCAAAAGCCAGTACCTTTCGTAGCATCCTCATCGACCTCCGTAGAAGATTGGCTGCATCCGCAGCGCTCCTATTATACTCCAGTTTTGGGAGACTCCTGCCGAATCTGGCTGACTGGTGGGTCAAATTTCGCTCCGATTGGGGGCGTAGAATCCGAGTCGCGCGCTATCCCGACGAGCGCGGCGCAGGCGCATAGCGGCGCGCCGTCCTGAAGACCATCGCCGCCACCAGCGTCGCCCCCAGCAGCCACAGCGCGGTCGCAACGGGACGCTGAATCCAGAACGCCAGCCCCGCCATCGCGCCGCCCTGCACCAGCCAGATGCCCAGCGGTGTGAGCGCGTGCGACTCGCGCCAGTCGGGCGTCACGCGCAGGTAGACCCAGCTCAGCAGCGCGCCCGTTGCGAACCAGCCCAGCCAGTTCTGCAGCGGCATCCCGTAGAATGCGCCGTCCACCTCCCAGAACCAGTAGACAAACGCCGCCGCGCCTGGATTGATTTTGGAGGTGGAGACGGCCGCGTCCATCGCCACATCCCACAAGGTCAACAGCGCCGCCGCACTGAACGGAACCCACCGCCGCGACACGCCCAGCATAAAGCTGAGGTGCAACGCGGGATAGAGCATCATAAACCACGAGGGCGGAATCAGGTACGGCACATGCCCCAGAAACTTGGGTCCCATGCGGTCGGTGTAGGTGTAGGGTCCGAAGGGGAAGCCCGTGAGCGTGCCGATGAGTTCAATCGCGCCTGCCAGCACGACGCAGACGCCCAGCAGCCACAGCGTCGCCCGCCAGCCCTGCGTGTGCGCCATATGCAGCAGCGACGCGCCAATCCCCAGCACCACCAGCGCAATCCCCAGCTGCGTCGAGAGGCGGTTGTAGTCCAGCGGGGGCAGGTTCTGCACCCCACTGAACAGCAGCCCACTGCCAATCACCGTCGCCAGGGCGACCAGCAGGCTCAGCCACAGAAAGCCGTGCGCCGCGCGTTGCATCACAGCATCCAGAGCGGGTTTTCCAGCACTTGCTTGAGCGTCTGCAGGAACTGCGCGCCGACCGCGCCGTCCAGCACGCGATGGTCGCACGACAGCGTGACCCGCATCCGCTGCCGCGCCACGATAGAACCGTCCTCCTGCACAACGGGCGCGCGCTTCGTCGCGCCCACCGCCAGAATCGCGCTCGCGGGCGGGTTGATAATCGCTGTGAACTGCTCAATCCCGAACATGCCCAGATTGGAGACCGTGAAGGTGTTGCCCGTCATCTCATCGGGCAGCAGTTTGCCCTCGCGCGCTTTCTGAATCAGCGTCTGCGACTCCTGCGCAATCCGCCGCAGCGATTTGCCCTCGCAGTGTTTCAGCACTGCCACCAGCAGCCCCTGCTCCACCGCGACGGCGACGCCGATGTGGATGCCCTCGGGATGGACGATTTGCCCGTTCTGGTAGCTGGCGTTGACGATGGGGTGCTGTTCCAGCGCGACGGCGCACGCCTTGACGATGAGGTCGTTCACGCTCACACGCAGGTTGTCGTCCAGCTGGTTCAGTTGCTGGCGCAGGGCGACCGCCGCTTCCATGTCGATCTCCATCGTGAGGTAGAAGTGGGGGATGGTCTGGTGCGCCTCGGTGGTGCGCTGGGCGGTTATCTGGCGCAGGCGGCTGAGCGTCTCGGCGCGTGCGGGCGCGGCGGCGACGGCGGGCGCAGGTACTGGTTGCGGCGCGGCGACAGCAGGCGCAGGAGTAGCCTTTCGCGACTCCAGATACGCCAGCACATCGCGCTCCACGATGCGCCCTTTGGGACCCGTGCCCTGCACCTGACGCAGGTCAACGCCGTGTTCGGAAGCGATTTTACGCGCCAGCGGCGACGCCAGCACGCGCGCCTCGCCATCGGTAGCGGCAGGCGCGGGCGGGGGCGCGGCGGCAACGGCTGGGGCAGCCGCAGGCGCTTCGGATGCGGGCGCAGGCGCAGCCGTCTTACCGTCGCCCTCGGCGGGCAGGCTCTCGCCTTCCTGCAGAATGTACGCCAGCGGCGTGTTCACAGGCACGACAGCGTTCTCCGCGACGCGAATCCCGCGCAGCACGCCTGATGCGGGGGCTTCTATCTCTACCGTCGCCTTGTCGGTCGCAATCTCCGCAATCGGCTCGCCTTCGTTGACCGTATCGCCCTCCTGTTTGAGCCAGCGTACCAGCGTGCCCTCTTCCATCGCGTCGCCCATTTTGGGCATGATAATCGTCTGCATAGTCGCCTCCTTACGCCACAATCTGCCGAACTGCCTCGACGACACTCTGCTCATTGGGCACGGCAAGCGCCTCGAGGTGTTTGTTGTAGGGCATCGGCACATCCGCGCCCGCCACGCGCATCACGGGCGCGTCCAGATAATCGAAGGTATGCTCCTGAATCTGCGCGGCAATCTCCGCGCCGAACCCCGCGAACCGCCAGTCGTCGTGCAGGGCAATCGCGCGATGCGTCTTGCGCACCGAGCGGAAGACCGTCTCCCAGTCGCACGGAATCAGCGTGCGCAGGTCGATTACCTCCGCCTCGATGCCCTCTTCCGCGAGTTGCTGCGCGGCGTTGAGCGCGAGCTGCACTCCGCGCGAGTAGGTGATGATGCTCACATCGCGTCCCGTGCGCTTCACATCCGCCACACCGAAGGGAAGGGTGTAGTCGCCTTCGGGCACTTCGCCTTTGGTCAGGTACAGGCGCGGGTGTTCAATCACCATCACGGGGTTGCTGTCGCGGATGGCGGTCTTGAGCAAGCCCTTCGCGTCGGCGGGCGTGCTGGGCAATACGACTTTCAGTCCGGGCGAGTGCGCCAGCCACGCCTCCAGACTGTGGGAGTGCTGCGCCGCGAGCTGCTTGCCCGGTCCCGCAGGACCACGGATGACCATCGGCACGGCGCACGCCCCGCCCGACTTGTAGAGAATCTTCGCCGCGTGATTGATAATCTGGTCGAACGCCAGCAGCGCGAAGCTCCAGGTCATCACCTCGACCACGGGCTTGAGACCCTCAATCGCCGCGCCGATGGCGATGGAGATGAAGCCCGGCTCCGAGATGGGCGTATCCCACACGCGCTTGGGACCGTACTTCTGGAACAGCCCTTCCGTCACGCGGAAAGTGCCCTGATAGCGCCCGATGTCCTCGCCCATCAGGAACATGCGGGGATTGCGGTCTAACTCCTCTATAAGTGCTTCACGAATCGCTTCCCTGTAGAGTTTGGTCGCCATACGGTACTCCTCGCGCCGTATTGTACCTGAAAATCACGCATGGGGTGCAGAGAATGGGGTGTTTTGGGACTGCAAGCGGGCAAAATCGGATTGCAAGTGGGTTTTTGTCGAGGGGTATACTGAAAACGTGGATGCCATCCCTGAGCTGCGCTACTTCAACGCTTCGGCAGAGGCGCGCGCGGCGATTACCGCCCGGCTGCGCGACGCCTTGAGCGAGCGTCCCGAAATTCGGCTGGCGTACCTGCTGGGGTCGTTCACGCAGGCGCGCCCGTTCCGCGATATCGACATCGCCGTCTACCTTGAGCCCGCCTTTTTGCAGGAGGTAGACCCTTTGCGCTACTGCTTCCAGCTGGCGGACGCGCTGGAGCGCACGGTGGGCTACCCTGTCGATGTGCATCGGCTCAACGACGCGCCCTGCGGGTTCCGTTTCAGCGCAACCTGTGGACAGGTGTTGCTCAGCCGCGACGAGGCGTTCCGACGCGAGTGGACGGAGCGCACCTGGCATGAGTACGCCGACTTCGAGCCGTACCGACGGATGTATCTGCGCGAATGGCTGCGCCCGTTCCGAGAAGCCTATGAGCGATACACAAAGACTGGCGACCCGCATCGGCGCGCTGCGGAATAACCTCCATCGTGTGCGCGAAGTGTTGCAGGAAGGGGACGATGCAACGCTCCTGAACGATTCGCGGCGACTGGCAGTCATCAAGTGGCACATGCTGCTGGCAATCGAGGATGCGTTCGCGCTCTGCAATCAGGTGGTCGCGATGCTGGGCGGCGAGCCGCCGACCGCCTACGCTGAGTGTTTTGAGAGGCTCACGACGCACGGTATTGTGGAGCAAGAATTCGCCGATCGATTGCGGGCGATGGCGCGATTCCGCAACCTGCTGCTGCATCGCTACTGGGAAGTGGACGACCAGCGGGTGCTGACCATCGCTCGCAACGACCTGAGCGACCTGGAGCGGTTCGTGGGCGCGCTGAGCGTCGCCTTCAATCTCGGGCTGTAGACGCCGCGCGGGGTATAATCTGCCCGATGGCAAAGATCGAGCTGGTCAACCGCAAGTTCCCCGACTGGCTGAAGGTGCGCCTGCCCAAGCCAGAGAAGGTGCAGCAGGTGGAGCAGATGATGCGCGACGCGCGCCTGCACACCGTCTGCGAAAGCGCCCGCTGTCCGAACCTGCCCGAATGCTGGTCGAAAGGCTCCGCGACCTTTATGATTCTGGGCGACATCTGCACGCGCCACTGTGGCTTTTGCGCCATCAAGACGGGCAAGCCGCTGGCGTTAGATCCTCAGGAGCCACAGCGATTGGCGGAAGCGGCGCAGCGCATGGGGCTGAAGCATATCGTGGTGACCTCCGTCGCACGGGACGACTTGCCCGATGAGGGGGCAGGGCAGTTCGCCGCGACCATCCGCGCCCTGCACGCGACCATCCCCAACGCGATTGTGGAGGTGCTGACCCCCGATTTCAAAGCCAAAAGCTGGTGCATCCGCCGCGTGGTGGACGCCGAGCCAGAGATTTTCAATCACAACATCGAGACCGTCGCCCGCCTGCACACCATCGTGCGCCCGCAAGCGCGCTACGACCGCTCCCTGAAAGTGCTGGAGATGGTCAAGCAGATGAACCCGGCGATTTACACCAAGTCGGGCATCATGCTGGGACTGGGCGAGACGCGCGAGGAGGTGCTGCAGACCATGCGCGACCTGCGCAGCGTCGGCGTGGACGCGCTCACCATCGGGCAGTACCTGCGCCCGACCCAGCGCCATCTGCCCGTGCAGGAGTATATCCATCCCGATCAGTTTGAGGAGTATCGCGTTCTGGGGGAGGAGATGGGCTTTCTGTTTGTCGCGTCGGGACCGTTCATTCGCAGTTCGTACAATGCGATTGCGTTCTCCCAGCGCGTGATGGCGGAGAGGCTCGCGAAAGTCGGTGCGGTGGAGCGCGCGTAGCCTGCTCTGGCGCGGGGGGCAGCTGTTGCTAATTGGGCTGCCCGTCGCGATTCTGGGGCTGGCGGGGCTGATGTACCTGTGGCAGGTGAAGCTGGCGGTCGAGGAGAGTCTGCCGCCCGCTTTGCGCCAGTACGCCCGCCGACAGGCGCAGCTGGATGTCCAGATGGAGCGCGTCTCGCTGCGCTGGAACGGCGTACTGTTGACCCATCCCGAAGTGCGCACGCTCACGGGCGAGCGGCTGCTCCGCGCGCGGTATCTGGAGGTGCGTCTGCCTGCGGCGCGTGCGCCGCTCACCGTCGAGCTGGATCTCCCCGAGGTGTGGCTGCAGCGCAATCGGCAGGGCGTGTGGAACATCGACCCGTTGTTGCAGCAGCCGCGCCCGCCTGAACCGACGCCCATCACCTTCCGCCTGCGCGCTCGGCAGGGCACACTCTATTTTGACGATTTCCTGCCCGATGCGCCTGTACGCGCGACGCTCTGGGCAGACGAGTTCACGCTCAGCCAGCCGCGCGTGGGGCAGGCAATCACCCTGCGCGGCGTGAGCGATGCGCTGGGCGCGGTGCGGGCGCGCGCGCTCTCCGACGGCAAGCGGTGGCTGATCGAACTGGACGCCGAGCATGTGCAGGGCGTGCGGCTGAAATCCTATCTGCCCCGCAGCGACTTCGACCCCGGGCAGGTCGTCGCGCGCGTGCAGGCGCAGGTGGTGTACGCGCCTGATGAACCGCTGCGCATCGCAGGCACGGCTCAGGGCGTAGCCCAGAGTATAACTTTTCGCCAGAAACTATTACCATGGCGCACTGCTGAATTCCAGCTGGCGTTCACCGAGTCGCACATTGGCGGTACGCTTAAGGCGCGCGACGGCAGTCTGCAGGCGCAGGGCAAGGTGGACTGGTCGGGACGCACGCCAGCGGTCGCGGTGCAGGCGTCTGTATCGGGGGGCGACGCCGCCGCGCTCTGGCGACTGCTCCGCGACGATGCGCCGCTGATTGACGGGCGGTATCAGGCGCAGGTTCGGGTGCAGGGTGCGCTGGACGACCTGCAGGCGCAGGGCGTCGTCTCGCTCGAGCGTGTGCGCACGCCGCAGGGCGAGGTGCGTGCAATTCGTAGCCCGCTCGCTTTCGCGCAGGGGCAACTACTGCTGCCCGAACTGCGGGCGCAGTACGCCGGGCGCACGGTGCAGGGCAAGCTCTGGCTGGACACCCGCCCCGAAACCCCGGAGATGCGCCTGTACGCAGTGGTTCGACGACTGCCCCTGCAGCGCGTGCCTGCCCTGCGCGACCAGCGACTGAGCGGCGCGGCAGACCTTGCCCTGATTGCCTACGGACGAACCGACGCGCCGACGATTGAGGCGAACCTGCGCATGGACGCCCTGCGCTACGCCGACCAGCGCATCGGCGGGCTGCGCGCGCGCGTGCAGTATGCGAATGGCGCGCTCACCATCCCACTGGCGACCCTGCAGGGCGCGCTCGGACTGGTACAGGTTTCTGGCGAAATCCTCAAGATTAACGAGGAGAACCCGCAGCTCGACCTGAGCATCGACGCGAATGAGGTGGACCTGAACCTGCTGGCGTCGCTGTTGGGGTACGAGAACGGCGCGAACGAGTCGATTCGTGTGGACGGCGTGGGCTACCTGACGGCGCAAGTGCGTGGGACGCTTCAATCGCCCGAAGCGGTCGCCGAGGCGGTCGTGTTCGATGGGCGTGCGGGCGACATCGGCGCGGAGATTGCCGTCGTGAACCTGAATCTGCTGGAACGCGAGCTGCGCATCACGCAACTGCAGGTGCTGCGGCGCGCGGCGCAACTGATTGCGTCGGGCGCGGTGCAACTGCCCGAAACGCCAGACCAGCCGCCGCGCTTCCAGCTGGAGGGCGACCTGTACGAGTTCGACCTCGCGAGCGTGTCTGACTGGCTGCGCCGTGAGCTGCCGCTCGCAGGACTGGCGTCGGGCAGGTTCCAGCTTGCAGGCGAGCCGCAACAGTGGCAACTGCGCGCCGATCTGAACGCCGAGAGCATCCAGTACGAGCAAACCCTGCTGCGCGAGAGCCGCGCACGGGCGCTTGTGCAGGCGCGCAACGGAACGCTTGCGGTCGATGTGGGGTCGGCGCAGGCGCAGGTCGGCGGGGGCGCACTGACTGCGCGCGGGCGGTGGCAATCTGATGGGCAGTTCGAGGTGTCCTGGCGGCTGGAGAACGCCTCGCTGGACGCGCTTGCGCCCTACCTGCCTGTGGAGTACCGCCTCACCGGGCAGGCGACGCTGGACGGCGAGGCGACAGGCGCGCTCGACGCGCCCCGCGTGAACCTGCGCCTGCAGGCACAGCAGATTGCCCTCAACGACGCGCCGCTGGGCGACCTGGAGGCGAGCGTCAACATCACTGCCTATGAAGGAATAAGCACCCCCCTCCGTGAGGTTCCCCCCGCGAGCGAGGGGAACCGGGAATCGGTTCCCCCTGCACGCATAGGGAACCTTGAAGAGCCGTTTTTGGGAGTGTTGGAGCGTCCGCTTCAGCATGCGGAAGCTCCGCTTCCGCACTCCATAGATAGGGCACGACATGCTTTTGGAGTGTTGGAGCGTCCGCTTCCGCACTCCATAAATACGGCGAATCGCATCGAGGGTACGAGTGCCGCGCAACAACGCTCAGAGGAGAAAGAGGGACGGGGTGCGGGCGCCCAGCTCACCGCGCAACTCGCCCTGCGCACGCCCGACGGCGAAGTGCGCATCGAATTGGCGGAGTGCGACCTGTCGCGCCAGCAGTTTGCGCTGTCGGTGGAGACGACCCCGCTGCCTGTGGCGTGGCTCCAGCGTGTGGCGCGCGCGGTTCCCGATGCGCTGCCGCCCGCCGTCGCCGAGCGCATCGAGACGCTACAGGGGCAGGTGCAGGCGTTCCTGAATGTGTCGGGCGCGTTCGCGGAGCCTCTCGCGCAGCTGCGTCTGAACGCCGAGCAGCTGGAGTGGCGTCAGCAGTCGCTGGGCAACCTGAGCCTGCAGGCAGAATGGGCGGGCATGTCGACAGGCGACGCCCGCGCCGACGCATCCGACGCGGAACGCGCTCTCGAAACCCTCCAGCGACTGCGCACCCGCCGCGCCGTGCTGCAAGCACTGCGCTGGGAAGCCGACACGCCCCGCCTCGAAGCGCAGGGCGAATACACACCCGAACGCCTGACCGCCGACCTCGAAATCGCGCAGCTGCCCCTGCGCTGGGCGCGCCTGTGGGAGCCAAGCCTGCCAGAGTTCGATGGCGCGCTGGATCTGAGCCTGCTTGCCGAAGGCGCGCCCGAATCGCCCGAACTGACCCTCAGCGCGACGGTGAACCAGCTCACCTACGGGGACTACACCATCGACCAGATTCTGCTCAGCCAGATTGAGGCGCGCGAGGGCGCCATCCAGACCGACGATGCGCTGATTCGGATGGGCGACTATCAGGCGCGCCTGTCGGGACGCCTGCCGTTTCACTGGTCGCCGCTCCGCGTGCCCGACGACGAGCCGATTCAGATAACCGCGCGCCTGCGCGAGCAGCCGCTGACCCTGCTGAGCCTCTTCGCGCCGATTGACCCCGCCCGCACACGAGGCACGATTGAGGCGCTGCTGGAGATTAACGGCACACTCGCCGAGCCGCAGCCGCGTGGACGCCTGCAAATCACCGACGGCGCGCTCGCGTTGCAGGAGCTGCGCACCGCCTTAGAGGGTATCGGGCTGCAGGTGGCGTTCGATGGGCGCGAGGCGCGGATTGTCGAAGCGCGGGCGCGTTCGTCCGAGGGGGGGAATCTGCGACTCGAGGGCGACGTCGACCTGTCGGGCGAGCGCCCCATCGCGAACCTGACCCTCTACGCCGACGGGCTGACCGTCTCCGAGCCGAAACTGCCCGTGCTGGAGGGTAGCGCGCAGGCGGTGGTCTCAGGCGCGGTGCAGATTCAGGGCGCGCTGACCGAGCCGCAGGTGCAGGGCGCGCTACGCGTGTTGCGGGGCTTCCTCTTCCTGCCGCCCGAGCTGCCCGAACGCACGGCGGGCGAACCGCTGCCCATCAATCCGCGCTTCGACCTGCGCGTGGACATCGCCGACGACTTCACCCTGCGCAACCCGAATCTGGACACGCGGCTGGAGGGCGCGCTGCAGGTGGGCGGCGCGTTGCAGGCGCCGACTCTATCGGGCGAGTTCAACCTACGCGGCGGCGCGCTCAGCCTGCCCACCACACGCCTGCGCATCGAGCCCGACAGCATCGCCCGACTCAACTACCCCTTCACCAGCGCAACAGGCGAGACCATCGCCCGCATCGAGCTGGATGTGCGCGCCAGCACGAATGTCGTCGCGCCCGACTTCACAGGCGACCCTGTGCGCTATCGCGTGGAGGTCGATGTGCGCGGACCGCTCGACGACCCCGAACGCCTCCAGCTCAGCGCGCGTTCCGACCCGCCTGGTTTATCCGAGCAGCGAATCCTCAGCCTGCTGGGGCGCGGGCAGGCGCTGTCCGCCATCGCGCGCGGCGCAGACCCCGCGCAGGTGTTTCGCGAGCAACTCGGCGACATCCTCACCGCGCAGGTGCTGCCCGGACTGCTTGCGCCGCTGGAGACGGGCATCGCCGAGGCGTTCGACCTCGAACAGTTCACGCTGGATTACACGGGACTGCGCCCGGCGAGCCTCTACCTCGTGAAAAACCTCTTCGACGGCTTTGGAATTGCCTACAGGCGCGGGATAGGCGTCGCCAGCGACGAGTATCAGGCGCGTATCTTCTACCGCCTGCCGTTCCGCAACCGCCTGCTTCAGCGGCTGCGCGTCGGATTCGGCTTCGAACATACGGGCAACCGCTTCATCTTTATCGAGGGAAGCGTGCTGTTTCGGTAGCGATTCGTGGCATGAAACTTCTGGGGGCGTTTGCGCCTCTAATAGGGTAGCGCCATGCGAAACTATCTACTCTGGCTCTTCTGGCTGATGGCGATACTCGCGCTGTATGCGGCGATACAGGCGCGCACGCCGCCCACGTCCGAATCCGACGCTTGCAAATCCTACATCTACTGGGAGTCGCCCTTGCTAAAGTAGCTACTCCCATACGAGGAACGGGTTGAACTTCGTGTCGGTGTCGTACACATCGACGCCCTCGCGCGCCTTGAGGAAGCCGACGACCAGATAGGTGAGCGGCGTCGCGAGCGCTTCGTAGAGCGTCTTCGCGCCCCACTCAATCAGGCTAATCTTGACCAGCTCGGCGGTGGGGTAGACCCCTGCGAAGGCGACCGCCGTGAAAATCGCCGTATCGAACAGCTGGGCAATCATCGTGGAGCTGATGGTGCGTGTCCAGAGCCAGCGCCCCTGCGTGGCGATTTTGAGCTTCGCCAGCACGAACGAGTTGGTGAACTCGCCCACAAGATAGGCAATCACCGAGGCGAGCATCAGGCGCGGCGCAACGCCCAGCACCGTCGCAAACGCCTGCTGATGCTCATAGAACGGCGCGGGGGGCATCGCAATCGCCGCGCTGATAATCAGCACCACCAGCAGGTTGCACGCGAACCCAATCCAGATGACCAGCCGCGCCCGACGGTAGCCGTACACCTCCGTCAGCACATCGCCGATGATGTAGCTCACGGGGAAAATCACAATCGCCGACGACAGCACCAGTCCGCCCACGCTGATAATCTTCGCCGCGATGATGTTCGACACCAGCAGGCTGGTCAAAAACAGCGCGACCACCATCACGAACCAGATGGAATAGCCGCGCTCTACCGAACCCGACAGCGAAACCTTTGGCAACGGTCGCACACGCCAATTATACCGCGCAGTAGCAGGAATCGCCCGCGGGCGTGTCGAATCTACACTCTACGATGACGCAATCGCAACTGGAGACGCAGCCGACCGTGAGCGACGGCGCCGCCACGGAGTTCGTCGTGCGCGTGCGCGATGTGGTCAAGGAGTACCAGATGGGCAAACTGACCGTGCGCGCACTCGACGGCGTGAGCCTCGACATCTACCGCGGGGAGTACCTGTCGATTATGGGACCCTCCGGGTCGGGCAAAAGCACGCTGTTTAACATGATTGGCGGGCTGGACAAGCCGACCGCAGGCTCCGTGTTCATCGACGATGTGGACATGGCGCAGCTCGACCCGCAGGAGCTGGCGTTTCTGCGCTGCCATCGGATTGGCTACATCTTTCAGACCTTCAACCTGATACCTGTGATGACCGCGCTGGAGAATGTGACGCTGCCGATGGTGTTCGCGGGCGTGAACGCCGACGAGGCGCGTGAGCGCGGCGTGGAGCTGCTCACGCTGGTCGGGCTGGGCGGACGCCTGCACCATAAACCCACCGAGCTGTCGGGCGGACAGCAACAGCGCGTCGCTATCGCACGCTCGCTGGCGAATAACCCCTCGATCATCCTTGCCGATGAGCCAACAGGCAACCTCGACCTCAAAACGGGCAAGGAGATTATCGAACTGCTCAAGCGGCTCAATAAGGAGCGCGGCGTGACGATTATCTCTGCCACGCACGACCTCAAAATGCTCGACATCTCCGACCGAATCGTATGGATACGCGACGGCAAGATTGAGCGTCTGGAGAAGCGCAGCGAACTCCAGCTCAAGGTCGGCGAGGTGGAGGGCGAAGCGGGCTGATGGACGCCTATATCGACGGGTTTCTACACTATCTGGCGCAGGAGCGGCAAGTCTCGCCCCATACCCTGAACGCCTACGCCGTCGACCTGCGCCAGTTCTGCGACTACCTGCGGCAGGCGGAGCGCACTGACCCCGCCGTATGGGACGCAACGCTCTGGGACGGGTTTCTGCACTACCTGCGCCGCCGTTCGATGAGCGAGTCGAGCATCGCGCGCAAGCTCTGCGCGGCGCGGGCGTTCCTGAAGCACCTCTATCGGCGCGGCGTGCTGGATCAGGAGCCGCCCGACGCGCTGGAGACGCCCCGCATGCATCGCGCCCTGCCCACCACGCTCACCCCCCACGAACTGCGCCGCCTGCTGCTCCAGCCCCCGCTGGACACTCCGCACGGACTGCGCGACCGCACGATGCTGGAGATGATGTATACCACGGGCATGCGCGTCTCGGAGCTGCTTGGCTTGACTCTGGAACAGCTGAACCTCAGCGAGGGGCTGGCGCGTGTGGAGGGCAAGCGCGGGCGCGAACGCTGGCTGCCCCTGACCGACAGCGCGGTCTACTGGCTGCAGCGCTACCTCAGCGAGGCGCGCCCCAAACTCGTCCGCGCCAAACGCCCCTGCAACACGCTCTTTCTGAACGATCGTGGCGCGCCGCTCAGCCGAATCGCCTTCTGGGGCAAACTCAAGGAGTACGCCGCCTGCGCGGGAATCGAGAAAAACATCTCGCCGCACACCCTGCGCCATTCGTTTGCTGTGCATCTGCTCGGCGGCGGGGCAGACCTGCGCGCCGTGCAGGAACTGCTCGGACACGAGGACATCAGCACCACCCAGATTTACACGCAGGTCAGCCTCGACCGCCTCAAAGAGGTCTACAAAAAGTCGCATCCGCGGGGTTGACCTGGTTTTCACCATTCGATTGTTGTTGAACGAGTCTCAGACGGGGAGTGGCTCTGTTGCTCACATCTTCCGTCTTCTGCAACAAAGCAATTGAAACCTTATACCCCCTCAAAAAATAGGACCATTGGCATCAATTTAAGCCCTTTTGGGCTATAATCTTAGCATGCACAACGGCAACTGACATCTACTGAACAGCTGGAGAACATCCTGCGACGACTCTTGGACACCGAAGCCGACACACTCGC
>JBBIQK010000046.1:0-23929 GCA_037442365.1 Armatimonadota bacterium
ACACACAGGAGGTTGATGATGCTGCGTCGTCAGAAGGTACTTGGGGTAGTTGCGTTGTCGTTGGCAGTAGCGAACCTGATAGCGTTGCCCGACACCCTTGCCGCCATCAGCGAGTTGCGCGGGGGGGGGGGGGGGCAGCTCTCTGAACCCTGTGATGACTGACTCGTCGTGCGGCTGTAAGCAGACGATGACCGAGATAACGCCTGAGGCGGTGAAGCAGGCGCTGCAGCGGAACGAGGAGGTGTACACGCCTGCTCAGCGTCGTCCACCCCGCCTTATACCGATTCCCATACCTAACCCTAGGCCTGCACCACCACCAAGATTGTATCCCTGCAGGCTGCTTCAAGAAACATGTGTTGGTGACTTCAGCATCCAGCGTACCACAGAAAGATGGTGTGAAGATAAAACTCGGTGGCGCAGGAGTTGCAAGGAGGCAAACCCGAGCTTCCCCACTCGCGAGGATCACTATCTCAACGAACGCGAGCGCATAAAGTACATCTGCCGAGGTCCCAGACGCACAGTCATCTGGGTCAGCTGCGGTGAGTGGGATCATATCGACTGTTGCTCGACCCCACGTGCTGAGCCTTCGTGTCTGGGCGGAGCAGACAGAGTATGCGACCCGAACCAGAATCCTTAGACTAACGGCGTGTTTTCTGGGCGCGTTGCTCGCGCCCAGAAAACACTCTTGAGGAGGCGACTTATGAGAGGCAGAGTGAGCGGACTTACGCTGATGGAACTGCTGGTAGTGCTCGCGATAATCGCGTTGCTGGCGGCGTTGCTTATGCCCGTCGTTCGTTCGGCGCGCTACCGCGCAGGCGACACTGTATGTATCAGCAACATGCGCCAGCTGCTGGCGGCGCTCAATATGTACAAAAACGACCACGGCGGTTATCCGCCCAACAGGTTCAACAGGGTACTGCCGTATGTGAAGGATCACGGGATTTTCTACTGCCCCGTTGAAAAGGACGCTCGGTATGTGAGCGTTTCGCGCGTGATGGAGGGAATTCCAAACCTAAGTTATATGTATGCAGGTACACATACATTCAACTTTAGTCTTTTTCTGCGGCTTGTGGCTCCTCTTGACCCGAATCACGGCATTTTGACCTGCGTCTGGCATCCGATGAGCAACCTTGACCATCCGTTTCCCGCCTTCGCTCCACATATTCGCAGGGGGCGGGTGGACGGAAGCGTCCAAACCGTGAAAAAACGCGCGCCTGCCCCTGATGAACCGAAACCGCACGAGCGCGGCGGGGGATGCATCGTTAGCTGGCTTGACTACACGGATGCACCCTGTCCGCGCGAGTTTTGCTACCATCCCGATTGCACTCTGGGGGATTAGCGTGATGAAACGGCTCTCGTACTACCTGCTGGGGTTCGCAGCGGCGTATCTGCTGGTCTACCTGCCACGACTGGTGATTGAATACCCCTCCCTCTATCTGCACTGGTTGTTCGGCGCGATTGACGATGCAGAGTTCTGGAGAGACGCGTATCGGCTGCCGCGCGAGTTGTTTCGGGAGCATCTGCGGTTCGTGCGGAACCCGTTTTTCTGGACGGTATGGCTGTCGGCAGGGGCGGCAACGGGAGTGTTGCACGCGTTGACCGAGGCGATGAGCCTGCGTGAGCGTCGTCTGACCAGAGCTATCTTCTACGGGGTGTTGATGGGCGCGATTTATATGGCGGATGTGCTGCGTCACGGACTACCTTACGGGAACTTTGTCTATGATTTTATTATACTGCCTGTGATGATAGCTGTGCAGTTTTTCGGAGGTGTGGTTTTGAGTGCGGTTTTGCCGCGTGTGGTTCGTTTTCTCAACGAGACGCGCATGGAGGATTTGTTAGGGCGTTTGCGTTTGTTCGGGGCGTTTGCGCGTCGCCAGTAGGCTCGGTTGTATCCGACACGGAGAGGGTCAGCGATGAAAAAAGATGTATCTGGGGTTACGCTCTTGGAGCTGCTGATAGTCATCGCGATTATCGCCCTGCTGGCGGCGTTGCTGCTGCCTGTGATACAGGCGGCGCGCTATCAGGCGGGCGATCGGGTGTGCCTGAACAACATGCGCCAAATCCTGGTCGCGCTCAACCTTTACCGCGATGACTATCAGGAGTACCCTCATAACCGTATCAAAGCGATTCTTCCATATGTAAAGAGTACCGACATCTTCGTTTGCCCTGTCAAGAAAGATCCTCACGACCTGTCAGTCTCTGCGGTAATGGAGGGTATCCCGAACCTGAGCTACCGATACGCTGGCGTGTTCACGGACATGCAGGAGTTCCTACGGGCAGTACGCCCTCTTGATTCCAATCACGGTCTGCTGGCGTGTGTCTGGCACCCTCGCAGCAACCTGCAACACTGGGCGGCTTCTTTTGCGCCGCATGTGCGTCGCGGGCATGTGGACGGCAGCGTCAAAACCGTCCTGAAACGCAAGATAACAGCGGGAGAGATGCATCCCAGACTGCCTGAAGAAGGTGCGAATGTCTGCTTCAACGGATGGATACTCTTCACGAACGCTATCTGCCCCCCTGAGTATTGTCACAGAGATACTTGTATTTTTCGGTAACAGGAGAGTGTCCCGAAAACTCCCGATGGGGTGTATGCCCCATCGGGAACCCTGAGGAGGTAACCCAAATGAACCGACGGGGAGTGACGTTACTGGAGTTGTTGACGGTGGTGCTGATTATCGCCTTGCTGGCGGCGCTGTTGATGCCTGTGCTGCAGGGCGTGCGCCAGCGCTCGTACAAAACCGTCTGCACAAGCCACCTGCGCCAGCTGAGCGCCGCAGTGGTGATGTACCGCAACGACTACGGCGAACTGCCGCCCGCGCAGGTGCTGGCGTTCCCGTATGTGAAAAACTGGGACATCTTCGTATGCCCTGCTGACCCCTTCGCCGAAGTGGGCGGCTCTACATCCATCGGCAGGTTCTTTGCACACCGCTTGGGATATAGCGAGGTTTCGCTGAGCTACGCCTATGTGCGGGAAGATGTGCAAAAGCCCGATCATTACCGCAGACTCCAGTCAGCCGACCCGAATCACGGGGTCTTCGTGTGCGCGCTTCACGACAAGTGCGACTGGACAGGCGTCACAACGGAACAGGCGCGCGCTGGATTTGTAGATGCGATGATTGCTTGCGTTGATGGAGTCCTGCGCGCGCGACTGGACGGGAGCGTTGAATGGAAGCGAGTACCCTTGCGCGGATTTGTATGTCCAGGCGACGGCGCGTGGACGGAAAGGCGCGACGGCTGGCGGTTGATGAGCGACGAGCCCTGCCCGCCTGACATCTGCAACGACGAGGGGTGCTGAGATGAAACAGGTCTACACGGCGTTGAAAGAAGAAGGCATCGTCCCAGTGGCTCTCAGCTTCGCGCTCAGCGCGCTGATACTGCTGCCGCTGTATGTGCTGATAGGCGCGGGTCTATTCGTGACCGTTGCGTATGCGCTGGATCTGGGGGGACTGCGCAGCGAGTCTGGGATGTCGCTCCTGACGCTGATGGGCGAGGTGTTCCAGCCGCGAAACCAACTCACACTTGTCAGCCGTTTTTCCGTGCTGGGCGTGGTCGTCTGGGTGATTGGCGGCTTGCTGGTGACGGGATATACGGCGTCTCAGCGCGTGTCTGGGGTCAGTGCGTCGCGGGCGCTTGTGCTGGCGTATGCGTATGTGGCTTGTTTGCTACCTGCTTGGTTGTTGGGTAGATTCTTCAATCAAACTGAAATCGGCTGGTTCACATTTCTGACGGCGGCGGTGATAGTGCCTGTCTTTCTACTGACGATGAAGGCGGTTCCGCTGGTGCGTCGTATTTACTGTTGGCTGGGGGAGACGGAGCTGGAGTCGCTGTTGCGCCGTCGCGGCGCGCCGTAGGTGCTGTTGTGCTAAACCAATCAGTGGTGGGCGACGCAGGCGACGCCTTCACCAGGTCGCAAGATTGGCTGCACACAGAGCGTCGAAGCAATTTATCGAGAGTCAACCTATGCACACCTCAGGGAAAACTTTGGTGGAGTTGTTGGTGGTCGTTGCGATTGTGGCGTTGCTGGCGGGACTGGTTCTCGGCGGGGTCTTCTGGGCGCGCGCCTACGCCAAGCGCGCCAACTGCGCAAGCAACCTCCGCCAGATTTACATCGTTCTCAAGTCATATGTAGAAGACTACAAAGAGCCGCCGCCAATGTCCGTACCCATCCGCACAACGCCGCCGACCTTTCAATACGCGTGGACAACGCTCTCCCGCTATCAGCCCAACCTCAAGTCGTTGCTTATCTGCCCTGCTGACCCCACCGACGGACAACGCACCCGACGGGACAATCAAATCAAGCCCGAGGTAAGCTCCTATCACTTGTATTATGTGTATGTCAAGCACCTCCCGCTGCTCCACCCGAATCCGCGCGTGGTGGAGTTTTACGATTGGTTCCAGACAGTAGATGCAGAGAACCCTGACGAGGTTTTCGTTACCTGCGAGTGGCACGCAAGCAGGGATGAGAGGATTTGGGCGTTGTTTGCCGACGGGCGGATTGGCTGGGCGCGTCAGCGTTCGTGTACGGTAGATGGGAGAACGAGTTATTACTATCGTCCGCCGATTGACCTGACCGAGGAGCAGTGCCGTCTGCTCAGCGGGCGGTAGCCGCTCCCGCTGGGGCAAGCGTTCTGCTGTTTCGCGGCAGGTGAATCCCGCGTTGAGCGCTGTTGCAGGGCTTGCGCAAGGCAAAGAGAAGGCGGTATAATCATAATACTATGCGGCGTAGAGAACAATCAACGAAAGGTCGGCTGCGAGAGGTAGACCTGCACGGCATGCGCGTGGAGGATGCGCTGCGCAGGCTGGATAAGTTTCTCGATGACGCGATTGTGGCAGGCGCGCGCGGCGTGCGCATCAATCACGGCAAGGGCACAGGCGCGCTACGCAACGAGGTGCATGCTTACCTGAAAAAGCACCCGCAGGTGCGTTCGTTTGACTTCGCGCCTGCCTGCGAAGGGGGCGAGGGGGTGACGGTGGTCTACTTCAAGTGAGCAACCGAACTGGTACGGTTCAAGAATCTGCGCTGCTACGCCGATAATACCTGTGGAACCTCTGCAGGCGCGCACGCGCCTAACGCGCAGGATAGGGTACAATATCGGTACTATACCGCGCGGAGGACAATCGATGAGGAAGATTCTGGTAGTAGACGACGAACGGCATATCGTGCGCCTGATTCAGGTGAACCTGGAGCGGCAGGGCTACAATGTCGTCGCGGCGCACGATGGCAAAGAGGCGCTGGAGAAGGTCGCATCCGAAAAGCCCGACCTGGTGGTGCTGGATGTGATGATGCCCTATATGGACGGTTTCGAGGTGCTGCGCAACCTGCGTCGCAACCCGGAGACCGCCGAACTGCCCGTGATTATGCTGACCGCCAAAGCGCAGGATCAGGATGTGTTTCGCGGCTGGCAGGAGGGCGTCGACATGTATCTCACCAAGCCGTTCAACCCGCAGGAGCTGATTACCTTCGTCAAGCGCATCTTCCGTTCGCGCGACACTGGTGAAGACGGTGACGGACGCTATGAACTCTAACAGCGCAACACGCTGCCACTACGGGTGGCTCATCGGCGCGGCGGTGGCAACCGCGGTGGTGACCGCAGTCGCCATCATCCGCAAGCTGCAGGAGAAGCAAGCCCAGCCAGAGTATCGGGCGGAGCGCGCCTACCAGCGCGGCGTCAAGCAGGTGCAGGCGGTCGAGGAGCGCATCCCGCGCTGGCTGGCGGAGCATAACTGAACCCACGGAACTCAGGGCGGCGTTTCCTGACACGGGCGCGCCGCCCTGACTGCATTCCACGCTGGAGGCATTATGTCAGTTTCGGTCGTCGTCGGCGCCCAGTGGGGCGACGAAGCGAAAGGAAAAGTCGTTGATCTGCTCGCCCATGAGGCGGATTATGTCGTGCGCTACGCGGGCGGCAGCAACGCAGGGCACACCGTGTGCGTGAACGGAACCACCTACAAGTTCCACCTGATCCCTTCGGGCATTCTGCATCCGAACGCAACGGCGGTGATTGCGGACGGCGTGGTGATGGATTTGCGGGCGTTCGTGGCGGAGGCGGACGCGCTGCAGGCGCAGGGCGTAGACCTCTCGCGCCTGCGTATCGGGCTGGGAGTCCATCTGACGATGCCCTACCACCGCCTGCTCGACGAGCTGGAGGAGTCACAGGTCGAAGGGCGTATCGGCACCACCAAGCGGGGGATTGGACACACCTACGGCGACAAGGCGTGGCGGATTGGCGTGCGCGTCGCCGATTTGTTAGACCGCGACCGATTCGCCCAGCGCGTGCGTCGCGTGCTGCAACGGCGCAACCCGACCATCCAGCGCGTCTACAACGCCAAGCCCATCGACGCCGACGCGCTGATTGAAGAGTTCGCCCCCTACGCCGAGCGCATTCGCCCCTATGTGTGCGATGTGCCGCACCTGCTGATGGGCGCGGTCGAGCGGGGGAAGCGTCTGCTGATGGAAGGCGCGCAGGGCACGCTGCTCGATGTGGACTACGGCACTTACCCGTATGTGACCTCGTCGCACCCGATTGCGGCGGGCGCGTGTCTGGGCACGGGAATTGCGCCGAACCGCTTGAGTGTCATCTGGGGGGTGGCGAAAGCCTACACCACGCGTGTCGGCGAGGGACCGTTCCCCACCGAGCTGACCGACGCTGTGGGCGATCGCATCCGCAATCGCGGGCGCGAGTACGGCACGACCACGGGCAGGGCGCGGCGCGTCGGCTGGCTCGATCTGGTCGCTCTGCGCTACGCCGCCCGCGTGAATGGGTTCACCGCGCTGGCGGTCACGCTGCTCGATGTGCTGTCGGGCTTCGAGACGCTGAAAGTGTGCGTCGCCTACCGACTGGGCGGCAAGACGACGCGCGAATTTGTTGCCGACGCGCCTACGCTCGCCCGCTGCGAACCTGTGTACGAAGAGTTGCCCGGCTGGCGCGAGGAGATTGACGGTTGCCGTACGCTCAACGAGCTGCCTGCCCACGCGCGCGCCTACCTGCAGTTCATTGAGCAGGCGGTCGGCGCGCCCATCCGTCTCGTGTCGGTCGGACCGGGGCGCGAGCAGACCCTCTGGCGCGACTGAATCACTCCTCCCACACTTCGGAACGGCGCAGGCTGTCCAGCGTCATCGGGCGCACATGTCCATCCACAAAGGCGACATTCGCGAAGCCGCCCACAACCCGTCCGTCGCGAAGATGCAGGAAATGGCGCGGGTACACATGCCCGTAGCTGAGCGGTTGCAACGGCGGCGCGCCCTGCCAGAAACGCGGCGGGTAGACCATCGCGTATCCCATCCGATCGTAGCCTATGCAGCCCTGCGCCCGATTGTCGCGGCGCGCCAGCGTCGCGCTCTCCACGAACATCACAATCTCACTCGCGCGTTTCACCTTCGCCAGCGGCGCGCCTTGATAGGGCGACTCCGTCGGGTTGAACTCGTCCAGAGAGGGCGACAGGTATACCTGATTGAAGCCCCACGCAGGGAACCGCCCGAACACATAGCCGAAATACTCATAGGTTAAATCATGGCAGTTGCTGCGCGGCTCCGTCGGGCATCGGAACACTTCAAACGAAGGGGCATACGGGCGCACCAGCCACGGCCAAAAATAGTAGCCGAAGTTGTCGGGCTGGGTTCGCCCTCCAGGTCCCAGATAATACGCCGGGAAAAAGGTCTCGTCGTAATCCTGCAGATACATCTGCGCCGCCAGCGTCATCTGGCGCAGGTTCGAGACGCAGGTCGTCTGACGCGCCTTCTCGCGCGCCTGCGCAAACACCGGGAACAGAATCGCCCCCAGAATCGCGATAATCGCAATCACTACCAGTAATTCAATCAATGTAAACGCCCGGTATCGCATAGGCTTGCCTCCATAAGGTTATAATAAAAATTTACACTAAGTGCCTTTGCGCTAAGACTGCAACAGGAGCGCCGCTCCCCTCTCCCGCAGGCGAGAGAGGGGCTGGGGGTGAGGGCTGAATCCACGCTTGCGATGCAGATCAAGCGACCTTGCACTACGTCAGCCTCCACCCCGCCCGTGAACGGAGCTGTTGACAATAGAGCGCGTCAATGCTCAGCACCCATTCCCAAAGTTGAACAGCACCTCCAGCAGGTCGGCGTCGTCCACCATGCTGTCGCCGTTCAGGTCAGCGGGCAGGTTCGCGCCCGTCTGTCCGAAGGCGAACAGTGTCTGCAACAGGTCGGCGTCGTCGGCGCAGCCGTCGCCGTTCACATCGCCCGCCACACGGTAGACCACCTGCAGCACGGGACCGCGTCCGCCGCCGTCGTTGCGCGAGTAGAATCGATAGAAGGTCTGTCCGCCTTGATTCGCAGGGTTCATGCGCGACACGAAGGCAATCCCCAGCGCACCGCCGTTCTGGTTAATCGCCGCGTTAAAATACGACTCGAACGTCGCTACATCGAGCGGGATGGGGATGGCGAACGGCGCGTCGGTGCGGTAGTTGGTCATCAGGCTCTCGCCCAGAAACGTGTCGCCAGGGTAGGGGTTGTTCGGCGCGCTGTAGTCCCATGTCGCTTCCGAGAACTCTGTGCTGCTTAAATCACGCGCCTCCAGCGGGAACAGCTCGCCCAGCTCGCGCGTGTAGCCCGGCGGCTGGGTCTGTATGACGGTAATCTGCGCCTGCAGCACCTGATATTGCCTGCCCGGTGGGATGCCCTGCAAACTCCACTTCGCCAGTGAGTAGGAAAAGTTCAGCGCAGGGTACGCGCCCGTGGGATCCACTGCATGCTGCCCATCGCCCCAGGCGCGAAGAACCGCCGTGAAGCCCGGATTGAATGCATTGTCATAGAACCATACATCATCGGTAGGCTGCGCCTGATAGGTCTGCTGTGCCCACGCGCTCAGAGAGACACTCAAAGCCAGTAGCAACGCTTGTATACGCATAGCATGGGAATTGTGGGCGATTGCGCGGGCGAAATGCTACCCGTGAAGCGACAACTTTTTGCGCAGGGGCGACATCAGCGCAGTCGGCTGACGGCTTCGGCAATCCGCTCCAGTCCCGCCTGAATGATGGCTTCGGAAGTGGCGTAGGAGAGGCGGATGTAGCCCGGAGCGCAGAACCCCTCGCCGGGCACGACCGCGACGCGCGCCTCGCGGAGTAGGAACTCCGCCACATCCGCCGATCTGGTGAGTGTGCGCTCGCCGTCGCTACGCCCCAGCAGCTCCTGCACATTCGCATAGGCATAGAACGCGCCGCGCGGCGTCCAGCAGTGGACGCCCTCGATGCGGTTCAGCCCCTCCACCATCAGGCGGCGGCGTCGGTCGAAGGTCGCCTGCAGCTGTGTGCGCCAGTCGGGCGTCGCGTCGCGCAGGGCAGCCAGCGCGGCGTACTGCGCCACCGTGCAGGCGTTCGAGGTCATCTGATCCTGCAGGCGGCTCACCGCTTGCGCGACCTCCGTCGGCGCGCCCAGATAGCCAATCCGCCAGCCTGTCATCGCAAAGCTCTTCGAGACGCCGTTGACGGTAATCGTGCGCTGGAACGCCTCTTTGCCCAGCGCGCCGATGCTCTCGTGCGTGTGCCCATCGTACACCAGATGCTCATAAATCTCGTCGGCGACAATCCAGAGAGTGTGCGTGAGCGCGAGGGACGCAATCTCCTTGAGCGGCTTGCGCCCGTACACCGCGCCGGTCGGATTGCAGGGCGTATTCAGCACGATGGCTTTCGTGCGGGGCGTTATTGCATGGCGCAGAGCGTCATAGTCGGGCAGGAAGTCGGTCGTCTCGTCGGCGGGCACAAACACAGGCGTCGCGCCCATCAGCCGCACCTGCTCAGGGTACGACACCCAGCACGGCGTGGGAATCACCACCTCGTCGCCAGGGTCCAGAATCGCCATGAACACCGCGAACAGGGAGTGCTTCGCGCCGCAGGAGACCACAATCTGGTCGGGCGCGTAGCGCAGGTTGTTCTCGCGTTCGAACTTCTCGGCGATGGCTTCGCGCAGGGGCATAATACCGGACGTCTGGGTGTATTTGGTGTAGCCTGCGTGGATGGCTTCTAGGGCGCCCGCTTTGGCGAAGTCGGGCGTGTCGAAATCGGGCTCGCCTGCCGTGAAGCTCAGCACATCGATTCCCTGCTGACGCAGCGCCTGCGCGCGTGCGGTGAGCGCGAGGGTCGGCGACGGCTGCGCCTGCAACGCCCGCTGTGAGAGACCGTTCCGCATCGGGCGATAGGATACCTGAATTGAGTGTCCCTCTGTCCCGCTCCCATCCGCCTCTGGACAAAATGCGCACAATTCCCCAGAAAAGTAGCAGGAATCGCCTTTTTGTAGGCATACTTAATAGACACTGAGCGCAAGGAGCAATCCAACGCAGGAGGTGTGTTGGCTCAGTGGTTGGTGGTGGGCGTATGCTCAAAGGTCATCGCTCTTATGATGGTAGGATTCTGGTTGTGGATGATGAGCCAAGCGCTCGGGAGTTCACGGAGATTCTGTTGCGCGAGGCGGGCTACACGCACGTGTTGACCGCAAGCAGTGTGACCGAGGCGATTCATGTGTTGACTCAAGAACGCCCTGATCTGGTGCTACTGGACTGGCATCTGGGGGCAGACGACAGCGGGATTGTGATTCGACGCCTGCGTATGAGCTATCCGGACGAGATTATCCCGGTGATTGTGTTGACGGCGGATATGGCGCCTGCGGTTAAGCACAGCGCGCTGGCGGCGGGTGCGTCGGACTTTTTGAACAAGCCCTTCGATATCACGGAGGCGCAGCTGCGTATCCGCAACTATCTGGAGATGCGCCGGTTGTATCAGTCGCGGGCGCGCGAGCTGGAGCTGGCGCGGCTGGAGACGCTGGAACGGCTGGCGCGCGCCGCCGAGTACCGCGACGACCTCACGGGACAGCATATCCTGCGCGTCGGGCGGCTCAGCGAGCAAATCGGGCGCGTGCTGGGACTGGACGAAGAGCGCCTGTTCCAGCTGCGACACGCTGCGCCCCTGCACGATGTGGGCAAGATCGGCGTGCCCGACGCGATTTTGCGCAAGCCCGCGCCGCTGACGGCAGAGGAGTGGGCAGTGATGCGCCAGCATACTATTATTGGCGCGCGCATTCTGGAAGGATGCATCTATCCCGTGATTCAGATGGCGCAGACCATCGCGCTTACCCACCACGAACGCTGGGACGGCAACGGCTACCCGCAGGGGCTGCAGGGCGAACAGATACCGCTCTGGGGGCGCATCGTCGCCGTTGTGGACGCCTATGACGCCATGACCAACGACCGCCCCTATCGACCCGCCCTCTCGCACGAGCAGGCGATTGAGACGCTGCGCGCCGAACGCGAGAAGCAGTTCGACCCGGAGGTGGTGGACGCCTTTCTCGACCCAACGACCTTTTGTATGGTGCATCTGGAGGCGACGGGATCCGATACTTAGCGCTTGATCCGGGCAGCCATAAGGTGGGGATTGCGGTGGCGGAGCGCGTCGGCGGGGAGTGGCGCGTGCGCTACCGTGCTGTCGTCCCGACGGAGCAGCTGCAGGCGACCCTGCAGGCGGTTCTGAACGAACACGCGCCGGACCGCCTGCTGGTGGGCGCGGGCACGGGCAGTAAGCGGCTACTGGAGCGCCTGCGCGCATGGTTTCCTCAGATGCGCTGGGAGCCTGTCGCCGAGCGCGAGACCACCCTGCGCGCGCGCGAACTCTACTTTCAGTATCACCCCCCGCGCGGCTGGCGACGCCTGTTGCCCAAAGGCATGCGCATCCCGCCTGAACCCTACGACGACTACGCCGCGCTGGCGCTCATCTTCCAGCACGCGGAGACGCCATAGCGGGTACACTCTGGGCGGTGAGCAAGGATGCAGATAGAAGTCGTACACCATCCGCTGGTGAAGCATATTCTCACGCGCCTGCGCGACGCGACGACGGAGCCTGCCCAGTTCCGTGCGCTGGCGCGACAGTTGACCCTTCTGCTGGCGATTGAGGCGACGCGCGATTTGCCGATTCGGGAACACACCGTGCAGACGCCGCTGGAGCCGACGCAGGGGCACTCGCTGGCGCAGCCCATTGTCGCCGTGCCCATCTTGCGGGCGGGGCTGGGCATGCTGGAAGCCATCACGGAGCTGTTCACGGAGGTGCGCGTCGGCTACATCGGGCTGGAGCGTGACGAGGCGACGGCGGTCGCCCGCGCGTATTACTGCAAGTTGCCCCCCATTGGCGAGAGCCGCGTGCTGCTGCTGGATCCCATGCTGGCGACGGGCGGCTCGGCAGCGCAGGCGATTGAGGTGCTGCTCAAGGCGGGCGCGCAGGACATCGTGCATATCTGCGTGGTCGCGGCGCCGGAGGGCGTGCGCCTGCTCAACGAGCGGTTCCCGCAGGTGCGAATCGTCGCCGCCTCTATAGATCGCGGGCTGAATGACCGAAAATTCATCCTGCCGGGTCTGGGCGATTTCGGCGATCGGCTCTACGGCACTGGGGCGCGGTAAAAACGAAATCGGGGCAGGCGCTCCTGCCTGCCCCGAAAATGCGGCGGGACCTCCGTGTCCCAGATGCTTCGTAGAGGTGGCCTGTGGTACCCTCCACAAAGGTCGTCTTCCTGACGACGGCTTTACTATACCCCATCGAAGGCGCGGATGTCAACCCCTGCAAATGGGAAATTTGCCTTTTACGCAGGAAAGGGAACCCGTTCCTATCTGGCAAAGCCTGCCTGTGCTTGCTGTCGCCGATGAAGGTGGGCTTTTTCTCGCGCAGGATGATCACGGACTACGGCGGAATTCTCGAACACCCTCAGAAAGCGCGCAGACACTCCGAGTCATCCACATGCAGATAGGACGGTTAATAAATCGCCTCCCACCCCCTTGACAAAACCCCAGAATCTGTGCTATACTATAAGCATCTGACGCAGGACATATTCTGAACGGGAGGTTCAACGATGAGACTGACACTCAGAACCCTGCGCCAAACAGGGCGCACTGTTATCGGCAAAGCACTTACTGTCGCACTGACCGCTTCGCTCGCACTTCCCCCAACCTTCGGCGTCGCCGCCGAACTGGAACGCCACAACCCGAAACTGGGGGGGGGTAAATACTGGTATCACTCATAGTGTCCACTGGCTCACCCTGCTCCAGACCGCCTTACCTCTTGTTCCGACCCTCGCGAATCTCGCCCTCTTCGCCCCGCAGGGTCCCATCAGCAGCGGCGGCGATAGGGAAGCCAAACCTATCCTGTTTCCGCCCGCCCCGCTGGGCAACGGCACACCCTATCCGTGGCAGGGCGCGTTCCCAGTACCCTACGGCGTGGTCAACCCCGCCAACGGCAACCTGATGCTGATATTCACCCTCACAGGCTGGAGCGGCAAGGGTCCGAATGTCGCCTTCACACTGTTCTACAACAGTCAGGACACCCGCACAACCGTGTTAGGCGCGGGTTGGCGCCATAGTTTTCTGGCGTCGGTGCAGGAAGCGGGCACAACCACCTGGCTGGGAACCACCTATCGGCTGGTACACCTGCACGAACCCGACGGACGCCTGTGCGTCTACTACTGGAAGGGCAACACGATTAGCGGCGCGGGCGACCCAATGCGCGGCGTGGACGATGTGCTGGAGAAACTGGACGACGGGCGCTATCGGCTAACCCGGCGCAACCAGATGAAATGGTACTTCGACGCCACAGGACGCCTGATGGAGATTCGCGACACGCTCAACCGTGCGCTAACGCTGACCTACAACCCCGACGGCACACTCCAGCAGGTGGCGGACACGACAGGGCGCACGCTGCAGTTTACCTACGAGAACGGGCGCCTGCACACGATTACCGACCCGCTGGGGCGGGTGTGGACGCTGGAATACACACCTGCAGGGCAGCTGTCTCGAATCGGGATGCCCGCTCTGGAGTATCAGGGCGCAACCGAAGCGACGAATGTCGAGTTCCAGTTCGGCTACACAAACGGGATCTTGACGCAGATAACCGACCCGATGGGGCGCACGGTGGCGTTTGCCTACCAGAACGACGAGTGGTTCGGTTTTGAGGCGTCGGGCGGACTGACGGGCGGCATGGGGGGGCAGGCGCCAGGCGGCAACGACTCGTGCAACCTGTCATCGGGTTACTCGCGGGTGCGCACCTATGAGGCGTGGGGTAGCCGGGCGACCTTTGCCTACGACGCCTACGGACGCCTTGCGGCGCTGGCAGACGGTGCGTGTCGGCTGACGCGCTTTGGCTGGGACAATAGCACTTTCCGAATGTTCTGGCGCCAATCGCCCAGCGGAGCGGAGTGGCGGTATGCGTATGACACGCGCGGGAATGTGCGCGAGATAACCGACCCTGCGGGGCGCAAGGTGCGGATGGGCTGGAATAGCCTGAGCCTGCTGGAGTGGGTGCGCGATGATTTGACGCCCCTAGGCTTTGACCGCCTGCGCTATGTGTACGACACCACAGGCGAGGGGCGTCTGGAGCGCGTGCGGGAGCTGGCAGGCGCGCCCCATCGCGGCGAAGCGCCCGATTACGCGGAGACCGAGCTGGAGTGGCTGAACGGGCAGTTGCACCGCATCAAGGACGCACGCGGCAAGTGGACTGCGACCTATGGGTATGACCAGTGGGGACAGTTGACGAGTGTGGCGGACGCGCTGGGGTACACCGACCAGAGCGTGCAGAACGTGCTGGGCTGGACGCTGAGCGCAACGAACGCGAACGGGCAGACGATTGTGAATCACTACGACAGTTGGGGACGCCTGCGCCAGAAGGACACGCCTGAAGGCGTGGTGGTGTATCGCTACAACCTGGACGGACAGATGACGGAGATGGAAGACCCTGAAGGGCGCACGGTGTGGACCTATAACGACCAGTCAGGGCTTCTGGAGAGCGAGCGTCGGGAGCGCTGGGTCAACGGGCAGTGGCAGACCGTGTGGCAGGTGGAGTATGACTACTACGCGGGAACGGGGCAGCTGAAGAGTGTGACCTTGCCCGATGGTACGGACGTGGGCTACACCTACAAGGCGCTGACGGGCGAGTTGGATGAGGTGTGGCGCAACCAGACGCTGGTGGTGAAGTATCACTACGACGACTTTGGGCGGGTGTGGTACGAGGAGCGTCCGCGTGGGGATGGCACGGCGGAGCGGGTGTATTATGACTACCGTGTGGTGAACGGTCGGGCGACGGACGAGCTGGAGCGCAAGCGATATGCCACGGCGTCGGGGGTGCTGGATCCGACGACGGGTCAGCCGCAGTTGAGCGAGTGGCGTCGTGAAGAGTACGAGCGCGACGGCGTGGGGCGGCTGGTGCGTTTGCGGGAGTACTGGAACGACGCATTGTATGCGACGGTGGAGTATACTTACGACCATCAGGGTCAGCTGGTGAAAGAGGCGCGCACGGCGGCATCGGGAGCGAACACGGTTTCGTATGTGCTGGAATACTGGTACGACCGTGTGGGCAATCGACTGCAGCGGGGGCGCACGGTGGACGGCGTGACGACGACGGAGGTGTTGACTTACGACGATGCGAACCGTGTAGCGACAGTGAACGGTCAAGCGTGGCAACACGATGCGAACGGGAATGTAACAATGCGTGTGGTGAACGGCGAGCAGTGGGTGTTGCAGTACGATTCACAGGACAACATGGTGAGCGTGCAGCGTGTGGGCGCGTCGGCGGGCGTGTCGTATGTGTATGATGGGCTGGGGCGTCGCGTGCGCACGCAGGACGGGGTTGATGGCACGGTGGTGGAGTATGCGTACTCAGGGAACACGCTGGTAGCCGAGCGTCGTGGGAACGAGTGGGTTCCGATGGTGTACGGGCTGGAGTTGGTGCAGCGTGGCGATGTGAGCCAGTACTGGTCGTGGCGCGGGGATTTGGCAGCGACGAACGGGGTGAGCGCGCCTGCGCAGCCCGCGCCTGTGGTGGACGCGTTCGGCGACCTTGTGAGCGGTAGCCCTGAGGTGTACGCGTGGAACGGGGCGTGGGGCTATCGCTACGAGGCGTCTACGGGCGGCTTAGTGAAAGTCGGCGTGCGCTGGTACGACCCTGCGATTGGGCGGTTCTTGCAGAAAGACCCGTGGCTGGGTAGCTTGCTAAAACCGTCAACGCTGAACAGGTACGCATACTGCGTAAATGAACCAGTGCAGGTAGTAGATCCGACAGGTCTCGCGATTCCCCCACTAATCATAGGGGCAGTGATTATCGTGCTCGGCGCAATCATTGTAGACGAGGTGTTAGAGGAGTTCAATCCAGGGCGCCCACGCATTAACCCTCCAGGCGTTAATGCCACTCTCTTAGTGGCAGCAATTCCTTGTGCTGCATACTACATTGACTCAGTCGATGCCAGTCGTACTGGTGAGAAATTCGAGGGTCAAGGACCCAGAGGAGGAAACAGAATATCGGGTCGCGTTACACCCAAATCTGCTAGGGTTAGTGGTTATGCGTCAGGTATACTTGTGGGTGCAGCTGTGATAGACTGGGTTGAAGGACATTTGGGTATTGACATCGGCTGGATTCCAAACCCATAGTCTGGGAGGGCGGGGGCCCGTTCTCCCCGCCTCTCCCTTTTGGAGGGATAACGATGACAGACGAGAGGCTTAGCGCCCAGCTTTTTGTGGCGAAGGTAGTCGTGTGGTTTCTACTGTTTCCGTTGTTGCTGGTGTTGGTAGGTACGGACAGAGAGGCTTTATTCGTGTTATCGGTTGGGGCTGTTGGACATGGAACGCTTTTTGTGTTACTCACAAACCGTCAGTTGGGCGGATTTGCGTATGCGGTTGCACCCATAATGTTTTTTGTAGGTATTGCAACTGCTATGGGGATACATTTTCAGCTCGATTATAAACTAGAAAGGCAGTATGCCCTGATTCTTAGCATAATGCTTCTTGCACTTGCACTTGACCTGCATCGTGCATACAGGAGTCTGGGCATTCTTTCGGGCGTCTGGGCGGGCATTGGTTTCCAGTTAGGTCTATCGGCATACAGCCTATTGATGACAAAATAGTTAAAATGATGAAACATGCGTAAGGCTTGTGAAATGGCGAACACTCATGCGTGGAACGGGGCGTGGGGCTATCGGTACGAGGCGCACACGGGCGGCTTGGTGAAAGTCGGCGTGCGCTGGTACGACCCTGCGATTGGGCGGTTCTTGCAGAAAGACCCGTGGTTGGGGACGCCCACCTTCCCGCTCACGCTGAATGCGTATGGGTATTGTGTGAATGCACCTGTGAATTTCATAGATGACTCTGGCGAACAACTTCGTCTCATAGATCTGCAGATCAACGTCGGTAACTTTGGTCTGAACTTCGGAGGTAATCAGAATCAGAACATCGGTTCCGGTTCAAGAGTCACTATCTGGGACATCCTCAATCAGCCACCGACCTTTCCAGGGGACATCCAGATACCAACTGTTCCACCCGGACTGATACTTCCGCCTCGTACTCTTCCAGACGTACCACCTGGTCTTCGAAAACCGTGGAGAGACCTGTTAGAAAGCCCCAAGCGTGGCAGGATAGTGTATGAGTGGAGACGTACCGAGAGAAGACCTGACGGCACTGTGATTGTCGAACAGGTGAAAGTTGTTTTCGTAGACCCATGAAAATCCCATTCAGGCGTTATCGTGGCGGCGCTCTTGTAGAGGTGCAGATTAACGATAAATACACTGAGTGGATGCTGTTCGATACAGGAGCAGCCAATACATTCATCACGGACGCAGCTGCACGCAGGTGCGGGCTGCGTCCGCATATGATACAACAGAGCGTTTTCTTTCTGGGGAGAGGCAAGGTCACCGCGCGTCCTGTGGGGATTGATACCCTCCGCGTAGGCGACAGAGCCTTCTCCAAAAAACAGTTGCTGGCATATGTCATTCCAGAGGATGACCATGAAGACGAATACGCAGGGATCTTGGGAATGGACGTGATTGCGGAAATGGGGTGGTTCTCTGTGAATGCGACTCATCTCACACTCCATCGCTCAATGCCCGTGCTGCGTTCCCATATCCGTTTGCCTGCAATCGTGCAGGAGCGAAGATGCTGGTTTCCTGTGCGGCTGGGCAATGGGCAGCCCATCCGCTTGATTTGGGACACGGGAGCCGCCATCAACCGCCTGTCTCCGAATATCCTCGCTTCCCAGCTCCAGCGACGCGGGGGGAAAAGCGCAGTTGTCCCGCAGGGTAGGCATGAACTGTACGCCGTCCTTGAAGATGGCACAGAAGAGGAAGCTGTGATAGAATACAGAAGGTTGTGGCGGTTCGGAGACGCGACCATAGGAACCCTCTTACTACATCCAATGCCTGTTTTTCAATACCATGACGTCTTCGGTTGGGGATGGGGCGAGTATGGGCTTCTGGGTTTTCCGATGCTCACGGAATACGAGATAACTGCCGATTTCACGACGAAACGCCTGTTTGCGCGGCGTTATCGTCAGCGCGTTGCAGGAACCTACGGGCTGGCGCTGCGTGCAGAAGAGCGGAGAGGCGCATTAAGATGGTTTTTCAGCGCTGTGATACCCACTGAGGAAGGCGCGCCCCTACCACCTCACCTGTGCGAAATACTGGCGGTGGACGGCATTCCTGTAGAGAGGTGGGAGACGATTCCGTTGATACAGCGACTAATGTTCCCCCAGGCGCGGCAGACCTGCTCCGTTCGATACTTCGATGGACGACGGGTGATGACCAATCGGTTCCGTGCAGTGGGCGTCGCCTATCTGGGGTTGCCGCTGCTTTGGATGCATACGATTCGTCTCCCACGCTCTGAGCTGAAATTTGAGGGTGGATATCTGCGGTCGCGGATGACTCTGGAGATTCCCAAGCAGTTGCGTGGCGTGCGCGGGTCGCGCCGTCGGCTCTATGTGGAGTATAGAGACGATTCTTGGAGATTTGGTTGATGAGTTTCCTGCTTGCGTTCACAGGCGGTCTGGTCAAAGTCGGCGTGCGCTGGTACGACCCTGCGATTGGGCGGTTCCTGCAGAAAGACCCGTGGCTGGGGACGCCCACCTTCCCGCTCACGCTGAATGCGTATGGGTATTGTGTGAATGACCCCGTGCAGTGCGTGGATCCGAGTGGGATGCTTTACAGCCGAGTAGCCCGTGTTCTCTTAATCTTAGTGGGTGCAGCTCTTTCACCTCTTGACGAGCTCCTTATTATAGGGGGGGTGATTATTCTGGCTCCACTGCTCGAATCGCACGAAGCATACAGGAGGCGTTATAGGCAGTGGCTGAAGGAACATCACTACCCTAAATGTCCTCGTGAACGGGTCAGAGACGAAACAATTGCAAGGGCAGACACGAATAGAGGTGATGTCTCTCCAAAACCCGTGTATGAGCAAATAGTCTATAGTTTTCCTTAGGAGATCGAGAATGTGCATGGCTATTTCGTTGGTCTGTTTCTTTGTGGCGCTTCTGTATCTGATAGAGGCGGTGTTTGGGATACAACTTCCCCATCACCGCTATAAATGGCGTATGTTCGCTCAGTGGGGATTTTCCTGGCGCGCAATTGCAGCAGGTGTAGCAGGATGTTATATAACAATAGGTATAGTTTTGGTGCTGCTCTGTAGATAGTTCTCGCTGGAAAGGTGCTTGCTTTGAGAAAAGGGTTCGGCTCTGTGCAGAGGTTTGTGATGACAATTCGCTGTAAGTTTTTGGTACAATCACATGGGGCACTCGCGAGTGATGCCTTCGGCGACCTTGTGAGCGGCAGCCCTGAGGTGTATGCGTGGAACGGGGCGTGGGGCTATCGCTACGAGGCGTCTACGGGCGGCTTAGTGAAAGTCGGCGTGCGCTGGTACGACCCTGCGATGGGGCGTTTTTTTCGGAGGGGAGTTGATAAACCGCGGGCGCGCTGAACGCGCCCGCGGTCCTCACCGATTCAGACTGCGCCCGTCAGGGCATCCGAAACATAACCAGAACCTCCATCACGCGGTCGTCCACCTGGCGCATCACGCGCAGGCGCACGGCGCGCCCCGCTGGGATCGCCTGAAGCGCGCGCTCCAGCTCGGCGACGGTTTTGACCAGCGTGCGGTTCACAGCGATAATCACATCGCCTGCCTGCAGTTCGCTGGCGGCGGGGCTATCGGGCGCGACGATGCTCACATAGACGCCCTGCACACTGCCCAGTTCACGCTGCAGGGCAGTGGGTGTGTCGCCCACCGTGATACCCAGCCGCTCCAGCGCGCCTTGCGTGCGCGACGGCTCGGCGCGTGCGGTCGTCTGTTCCGCCACATCGTCGGGATGGACGCCCAGCGTCGCCTTGACGGTTCGCGGCGTCCCGTCGCGCAGCACCTTCAGCGTGACGGTCGCGTCGGGTCCCTTGTCGGCAATCATCTCGCGGAACTGGGTCTCGTTGCGCACGGGCGCGCCGTCCACTTCCGTGATGATGTCGCCCGCTTCGATGCCTGCCTGCTCAGCAGGCGTGCCCTTCTCAACGGAGCGGATGAGGATGCCCTGCGACGCCTTGAGTTCGTCTTTCATATCGGCGGGGATGTCGCTCAGCGCGACGCCGAGATAGCCCCGTCGATAGGAGCCTTTCTCCAGCAGCTGCTGCACGATGACCTTCACGCGATTGATGGGGATGGCAAAGCCGATGCCCACATTGCCGCCTGTCAAGCCGCCTGCGACGATGGCGGTGTTGATGCCAATCACCTCGCCGCGCGCGTTGACCAGCGGTCCGCCAGAGTTGCCCGAATTAATCGCGGCGTCGGTCTGAATCAGGTCCGGGTAGAATCGCGTGCGTCCAGAGCCAGGGATCGCCTCCTGTCGTCCCGTCGCGCTGATGATGCCCATCGTGAGCGTGTTCTCCAGTCCAAACGGGCTGCCAATCGCGAAGGCAATCTGTCCGGGCTTGACCGTCGACGAGTCGCCCAGCACGGCGGTGGGCAGGTTCTTGCGATCGACCTTGATGACGGCGATGTCCGCGCTGGGGGCGCGCAGCACCTCACCTTTGGCTTTCGTGCCATCATGGAAGGTCACCTCCACATCGGTCGCGCCGCCCACCACATGGTCATTCGTGACGATGTAGCCGTCGCTGCGGATAATCACCCCGGACCCCTGTCCCTCCACGCGGGGCTGCGGCATGCGGAACTGCCCGCGTCCGAAGAGGAATTCTTCAAGCGGCTCGCTCTCGTCGCGCGGGCGCGCGCTTATCTGGCGTGTGGCGCGGATATGCACCACCGTCGGCTGCACGGTCTCCGCCACCCGTGTCAGGGCAGACTCCAGACTGGTCAGCGTCGCCCGCTCTTGTGGGGTGAAGGCGACCACCGCACGCTCTTGCGCGGCTGTGCCGCCCTGAAGCGTCACATAGGTAATGCCAGCGCCTATCAGCACACCCAGACCCAGAATCAGTTGCCAGCGCTTCACCATTGTTCCGACCTCCTATCGTGGCGTCTCGATGAATTTCGGTTGCGGCGTCACGCCGCTCCAGTCGCTTATCGGTTGATAGCCCAGTATCGAATCGCCAGAATATGAGACGCTGGGCATCAGCGAAGGTTCATACATTGGATAGGAAGTGCGTCTAAACAGCATTGAAGGGTAAGGACGGTACATGGTGGAGAGTTCAGGAGCAACGGCGGGGAAGAGTGGGCTGGAGGGTGTTGTGGTAGTCATCAGTGGACTGGCGGTGGTCAGGGGCGTTGACTCGAGCGTTTCGGAGCGTCCCCAGAAGATGATTGCCACCGCCAGCGCGAGACCGCCCGCATATTGCCAGAAGCGCGGCGCATGCCAGCGAACCCCGAATGCATGGCGCGGCGCAACAGGCGCCGAATGGCGTACCCGCAAAAGCACTTGTTCTGGTCCACTGTGGGGTTTCACTATAGGCATTTGCCTGAGTAATTGCTTTGTTCTGCGTAGACTTTCAAATTCACATGAACACTCTATACATGCCTCCAGATGGCTCCTTATCTGCTGTTGCTCTGCTCCCGAAAGCTCGAAGTCCATGTACGCGGAAAGGCGAGACTGCACATAGCGGCAATTCATTTCAGGTCACCTCGCTCGAAAAGATTGGGATGGCGTTTTTTGATCTGGTCGCGGAGTTGCTTGCGCCCGCGATGGATGCGCGAGCGCACCGTGCCGATGGAGGTTTTGGTGATTTCGGCGATTTCCTCGTAGGAGTAGCCCTCCAGATCGGCTAACACGACAGCGACGCGGAACTCAGGCGAGAGGTGCTGCAGCCCTTCGTGGATGGCGTAGAGATATTCGTTGCTGAGAGCGCGCTCTAAGGGGTCGGGCGCAGTGTCGGGCAGGTCCATGCTCGTGCCCTCCTCGCCTTCGTCGCCGCTGTAGACCTCATCAATGGAGACGGTGCGCAGCCGCCCGCGCCGACGGTACTCGTCGATATACAGGTTCGTCAAAATGCGGCTGAACCAGTTCATAAAGGGCATGCTGCGGTCGTAGCGGTCGAAGAAGCGGTAGGCGCGCAGGAACGCCTCCTGCACGAGGTCTTCCGCATCGGCGGCGTTGCCCGTCAGGCGGTACGCAAGATTGTATGCCTGCTGGTAATGGCGATACACCAGCTCGTCAAACTCCCGCTGTAAGCGATCGTCCATACTCTGTGCGACTGCCGTGTGGGTCATCGCCGTCCTCATTAGTTGAGTTTACGAGTCGCCGACGGCAAAAGTTCCCCCACGGTGTCCCGTCCCTCCTTGCAATATTAGACGCCTGAGGATTCTACCATGTTCCTATACCCACCATGGTCGGGTATGGGGGGCAACGCGGGCGTAGAGTTCGTCGCTGAGCCACCAGAAGTGAATCAGACTTGCGCCCAGTCGCGCAATCGGCAGCGCAGGGTCAGGCGTCCCTGCGAACAGTTGCTCGATGATGGGCGCTTTGGATTCGCCTGCCACAAGGAACCAGAGCAGGTTTTTCTGCAGCACGGGCAGGGTGAGCGTCAGTCGCTGGTGAGGCTCGACAGGCGCGCGGCTGGGGACCACCCAGCGCTCGGTCTCGTCCAGCGCGGGGTCGCCTGGGAACAGCGAGGCGATGTGTCCGTCGTCGCCCAGCCCCAGCAGTACCAGATCGAAGGTGGGGTAGGGCGTCGCGTCGCCGAAGTGGGCGCGCAGTTCCGCCTCGTAGGCGCGCGCGGCGTCTTCGGGGTCTGCGTAGTGGGTCGGCATCGGGTGCAGATTCTCGCGCGGGATGGGCGAGTCGTGCAGCCATGCACGGTACGCCAGCGCGAAGTTGCTTCGAGGGTCGTCGTGGGGCACATACCGCTCGTCGCCCCAGAACAAATGCACCCGCCGCCAGTTGACCGTCGGGCGGAGACTGCGCCGCGCTAAGGCGTGATACAGCGCTTCGGGCGTCTTCCCGCCCGACAGCACGAGGTTGCACTGCCCCCGTTGCCGAACGACCTCTGCACAGTACGCGGTGAGGTAATCCGCAAGGCGCGAATAGTTCAGGTACAGCATCGTGCCCCAGTCGTGTATGCGCCCGTGCAGAAACATCAGCCGAAAGAGCAGCTTCTGGTCGGGATTCTCGCTCATCCAGCCGAGGAGCAGCTGCACCTGCTCCTCATGGCTGGACGCCTGCAAGAGCCGGTCAATCAAGCGCCCATTCTGTTGCGCCATCACAGGGATTATACCGATTGGAAGCACTGCGCATTGGCATCAATTTAAGCCCTCCTCACCTTGCACCAACTGAAAGGTCGCAGGACGCCTCCGACGCCGACAGACACGACACCCCGACCAACACCGCCTAAACGCCTCCACCACATCCCCCAAACGACAACGCCTCACCATCCACCACACCAACAACCCACACACCTTCTGCAACGCACGCGCCGCCTGATGCAGACTCAAGTCCCATACACGCCCGCGCGCCAACACCACCAGCCAGTGCAACAACACCACCCCAAGCAACTTCGCATACACCTCACACAACACCCGCCACGGGTTCCGACTGCGCCACGCATCAATCGCGAGCACACTCTTCCACACACGAAACAATATTTCTATCTGCCACCGTACACGCGCCAACACCCCCACCTCGTGCGCACTTGCCAGCGTACACGGCACATTCGTCACCAACAGCACCCAGTCCGCCAACGCCAGCA
>JBBIQK010000047.1:0-23351 GCA_037442365.1 Armatimonadota bacterium
GGCACATGCAGGGGCAGTTCCCATGTCTGGGCGCCTTCGGGTCGGCGCTGCTGGCTCAGAAAGCGCAGACTGCGCAGCAGGCTCTCGCGGGCGCGGGGCTGCAGGGTCATCGTTGCGTACCGTCCGATTTGCGCGGCGCGTTGCCCTGTCCAGCCGCTGGCGCTCTCGCCCGCCTTGCCCAGAATCGCATGGCGCGGCGTCTCAGGTTGCCACGCCCAACTGCCGTCCTCACGCTGCGCCTGAATCAGGGCGTCGATCTTGCGTTCCGCCATCGCAAGCGCGCTCGGCAGCCCGCCCACATAGAACGCCGCCTCCAGCCCGTGCTGTCCATTTGGGCATGCGTCCACGGCGGCGCGTACTTGCTCGATGGCTTGACGCCGCCGCGCATCTTCGGGAAACATCCGATGCCCCAGCGCCCACAGCCCCAGCGCGACCTGCGGGTCGTAAGATACGGGTCCAGTGTCCGTGTGTTGCCACGCGCGCTGGGCGGGGTCGTAAGCGTTCAGCAAGCCCTGCACGGTCAGTTGCATCGCGGCGAAGTCGTTGCGCTGGGGCGCGGGCGGCTGGGGCATTCCGACGCGCCGCAGGTACTGTCCCATCGCCTCGACCACATCGCGGGCGTCCGTGCGCACCGTTAGCGTCGCCTGCAACAGCGCGGACTCGCCTTTGAGGAGTCGGAACGGCTCGCGCGCCTGCAGGGTGTTCTCGTCCGCCCAGCGCGGGATGCTGGGAACCCACAACGCCAGCCGATGGTTCGCGCCGCCCTCCAGAAAGTTCGGCGAGGCAAACAGCACATTCGGCGCCCGCAGCACGCCCGACCAGCCCTGTGTCGGCTCCCACTCCATGCTTACCAGATAGTTGCGCCAGCGTATTGCCATCACGGGCGCGGTGATTTTGTACGGGTCGGGCGCGAACCGCGCATCATGGGGCGGCGCGGTGTTCACCGCGCTGGAAGACGCCTCCTCACCCAGCAGGTACTCTAGTCCGGGCAGCAGCGCCTCGTCCTTCGCCGCGCCAAACGAGCCGTCGCCTACACGCCAGTCGGGGAATCGGAATCGGTACAGGTGCGCGTTCACCTCGGCGACAATCCTGCCTGTGCAGCGCAGACGGTTCTCCTGCAGCTGATACTCCAGCGTTGCGCGGGCGGTCAGCCCCAGTCTGCCCTGCAGAATCAGGCGCATGCCCACAGGGTCCGCCGTGATGCTCTCCATGGTGAAGGCGTTCAGTTTGGGGGGCGCACCTTCCGCGTTCACAATCGCGTCCGCCAGCGGCGCGTTGCTGGCGACGGGAACCCACTCGTCGCCCTGCCGAACGAACAGGCGCGCCGCGTGCCCACTTGACGAGGCGGGCGTAATCAGCAGGCGCAGAGATTCGTTTTGCAGCGCGCCTGCGGCGTTCTCGGCGCGTGCGACCATGCCCGTTGCTGGCAGGTTGAAGGGGTTCACGGCGACCACAGGGCTGAGGATTACGGCGTCGTTGCCCGCGTCGCTGCGGAGTATGAGGCTCAATCGCGGGCGTGCGCCCACCCGTATCCGAACGCGCGTCTCGGCGACGGCGTTCGGCGGCAGCAGGTCGGTTTCGAATTCAGGGCGCGAAAGGATTTCCGCGTCGTCCAGCGCTTGCACACTCAGCTGCGCGCGGTCGCCCTGCCATGTGCCCGCGCCGATGTTGCGCACGCGCGCCACCAGCTCGGTCGTCTCGCCTGGGGTCAGCACGGCGCGGCGCGCAGCGACGGTCTCGAAGCGCAGGCGGGGCAACAGCGGGTACACGCGCGCCGACGAGTCGGGCTGCAGCTCGCTCAGCGTCGCCGCGCGCGCGCCTGCAAACGCATAGCGCAGCCAAAGCACGCCGCTGGCGGGAATCTCTGCGCTCAGGGGCGCGTGATTCGCCGCGCGCAGGGTGAACTGGTCGCCCGCTTTGCCGCGCACTTCCAGCACGCCTTCGGGAGACAGCTCGCGCCCGACTTGCCGCGCGAATCGCTCGCGCAGGCGCACCACCTGCGCCCCCGCAAAGTACGCCCAGTCGTAGTTCGCGTTGCCCTTCGCATCGGCTTCAAATGCGACGGCGACGGTTTTACCCGCGTAGGGCGTCAGGTCTGCCGACAGCGCGCGCCAGCCAGCGGTCGCGCAGTCGGCTTCAGCGACAACCTTGCCGTCCACAAGCAGGCGCATGCGCACGCCGTCGTGCGGGTTTTGCGGGTCGTCGCGGCGGGCGTTGTCGTCCACCCCTGCCCACGCGATTAGTGCTAGCAGGTCGCCCGGATTGACAGCAGGCAGGCGAATCGTGAACTGATTGCGTGCGGGGCGCGCCGTCGGATGCAAGAAGCCCGCGCGCATCGCTATCCCGCTTGAAGCAACCGTGCGCACAACAGGCGCGCTCAGCGAGTCCGAGACCTGTCCCTGCGTCCAGCGCGTGGTAAGGTCGTCCAGCACATGCACGCCGTCCGACGCAGGCTGGAGCGCACGCGCGTACAGGCTCAAGACGAGCGCGAGGCTCAACAGAAGACAAAATTTTGAGGCGTAGGCGTGCAACTTCTGTCTCATACTGCAACAATGCGTTTTGTAGCCCTCACCCCCAGCTCCTCTCCCGCCTGCAGGAGAGCGGAGCCGTGCAAGCGGCGCACGACGCGCTATTCCCCTCTCCCAATCCGTTGGGAGAGGGGGACTAAGGGGGTGAGGGCTGTCTACAGACTTCTGCTTTAAAAAGTGTGATCCCGCGCTGGGTATACGAAGGCGTGTTTTCATCACCTACGCTATTCGGCGTATCGGCGCCGTTTCCTTCCCCGACAGACACCCGCTGTTCAGGCGACCACCGTGCCGTAGAAGCCCCATAGGTGCGCCTCGTCCGCGCGCACGCGCACAAGCCGTCCCACCAGCTCTGGCGAACCGACGAAGTGCATCATCTTGTTCTCGCGCGTGAAACCCGCCAGTTTCGTCGGGTCTTTCTGGCTCGGACCCTCCACCAGCACTTCGAACACCTGTCCCACCTGCGCGCTGTTGATTTCGCAGGTGATACGGTTCTGCAGTGTAATCAGTCGCTGCAGCCGCTCTTGCTTGACCGCGCGGGGGACTTGATTCTCCATTTGTGCGGCGGGCGTGCCCGGGCGGGGGCTGTAGGCGAACATGTACGCGCCGTCGAAGCGCACGCGCTCCACCACCCGCAGTGTGTTTTCGAACTGCTCGTCGGTCTCGCCTGGGAAGCCCACGATGATGTCGGTCGTGATGGCGATTCCGGACACGCGCTCGCGCAGTTTCGCCGCCACTTCTTCGAACTGTTCCACCGTGTAGAGGCGACGCATCGCTTTGAGCACCTCGTTATCGCCCGACTGGAGCGGCAGATGCACATGTTCCATCACCTTCGGCAGCTCGGCAATCGCGCGGATCAGGTCGTCGCGGAAGTCGCGCGGGTAGGGCGAGGTGAATCGGATGCGCTCGATGCCGTCGATATCGCAGAGCAGCTGGAGCAGTCGGGCGAAGGGCACGCGCCCCTCCAGCAGGTTCTTTCCGTAGGAGTTGACCGTCTGCCCCAGCAGGGTGATTTCCTTTGTGCCGCGCTCGGCGAGTCGGCGCACCTCCTCCACGATGTCGGCGGTCGGTCGGCTGCGCTCGCGCCCGCGCGTGAGGGGCACGATACAGAAGGTGCAGAACTTGTCGCAGCCGTATTGGATGGGCACGAACGCCTTGAGCTTGGGCGCGCGGTCGACTTTGCGCTGGGGGATGTCCGTCACAATCGCGCCCTTGCGTTCGGGCAGATCGAGGCGCATCGCGAGCCGGCGCTTCTGGAGGGTCTCTTCGAGCAGCGCGCCCACCTGCGCGATATGCGCCGTGCCGACAATCATGTCCACAAACGGGGCTTTCTGGCGGATTTCGTCCGCGCGCAGCTGCGCCATACACCCGCATACGCCAATCACCATCTGCGGCTTGCGCTGCTTGAGCGTGCGCAACTGCCCCAGCGTGCTGAAGACCTTGTCTTCGGGCTTGCGCCGCACCGAGCAGGTGTTGAGCAGCACTACATCGGCGTCCTCCACCTGCTCGGCAGGCTCATAGCCCCGTTCCTGCAGGTAGAGGCTCATCTGCTCAGAGTCTTCCTCGTTCATCTGGCAGCCCCAGGTCAGTATCTTGTAGCGCGGCATCCCTGATTCCCCATTGTGGGATTATACCTGAGACGGATACTCTGGAGCCGACTATCAAAACAGCCCTGCGCGCTCTGGCGCAGGGCATACGGATCAATAGCTGTGGTTGCCTCCAATGCTGCAGGTCGGGCGTGTACGGATATTTCGAATCGTGTAAGCACCCCCCGACGGGCATTCAGGCCGCCTTTGTAGAAACTGCGGCACGAGATTTGCCCATGAAGGAGTCGCTGTCCCTGGACGTCGATTCACCAGCGCCCACTGCTCTTTGGCGGCTTGGATCTGGCGCAAGTTCGCACGGCAGGCGTTCGCGCGCGCCCGATCGCTCGCATTAAACATACTGGGCACAGCAATCGCCAGCAGGATGCCAATAATCATCACCACAATCAGTATCTCGATCAGCGTGTATCCTCGTGCTGTATACTTACGAAGCATTGTGCCACCTCCAGAAACGATGCGCCAGCCGCTGGGCAGTTGCCAGCGGCTGGTAGATTTGGCTTACAGCGAGTGAGTTCCACCAATGCTGCAGCTCGGATTGGTGCTCATGTTGCCAATCGTGTAAGTACCGCCCGATGGACAGCTGGGCTGCTGCTGAATGAAATCAGGCGTCAGATTTGTCCAGTCTGGGGTCGCCGTCGGTCCCTGGTTGTTCGCCATCGCCCACTGCTCTTTGGCGGCTTGGATCTGGCGCAGGTTCGAACGGCAAGCGTTCGCGCGTGAGCGCTCGCGTGCGCTCATGAAGCTCGGCACAGCAATCGCCAACAGGATGCCAATAATCAACACCACAATCATAATCTCCACGAGGGTGAAGCCCCGCTCGCGGCGTCGGTTGAGCAAAGTGCGCATCATCATCTGTCCCTCCATATCAGATTTTTGGCGACTGGGGAGAAAACTGCACCTTTCGGGCGGCGATTGGCTCGCGTTCTCTCCCCGCGCTACAGGGGTCTTTCCATCTCTGGGGAACGGGTGAAACTGGGGAAAATACGGGATTTGGGGCGCAGGGGTGCGATTTCTGCACTGCGCCGCGCTACGCCGCGCCGCGCGTGAAGACCCACGCAATCATGCCCAGCGCGAGCGCGACCACCACCACACTGGCGATGGCTTCCTGACGGCTCAACTGGAACGCGCGCCAGTTGAGCGCGAGTGTGACCACCGCCATCGGCACGAGCGCGGGCAGACGCGGCGCAATCCCCAGCGCGGGCAGCACCCACAGCACCAGCGCGAGATAGACCCACAGCGCCACAAACAGCCCCACCAGCGTCGCGCGCACGCGCAAGCCGAACCGTATTAGACACGCGGCATAAAGCGCGAGGAAGATGAAGTCGCCCACGCCGATAATCGCGATGGGGGTCAGGCGCGCGGTTGCTTCGGGCGCGTTGGGCGCTGCCATCACCGCTACGGAAGCCTGCTCCGCGACCTGCGGCGCTTTCTCTATCACCTGCTTCACGAACCCGCCCGGCGTCAGCACGGTGAGCATGTCGACCATCGCGGCGAACGGAATCACGGGCGCGAGCAGGTTCTTCTCACGGATGATTTTGGAGAGCGTTGCGCCCAGTCCCACCGCCGCCGCCATCAGCAGGTAGCCATGCACCGCGCGGAACACGCCCTGCATAAGCTCCGAAGGCGGGTTCGCGCGGCTCCAGCCCAGCAGCGCAGGCAGCGCGTTCCAGCCCAGCCACGCCATCAGCCCCCCAACCAGCAACGCGGGGGCAAGCCAGCGCGCCCGCTCCGCCTCGTGCGCCCACGCGAACACCAGATGCAACAGTGTCGCCATCAGCAGCAGGGTCGTCGCCAGCACGCCCAGCAGCAGCAGCCAGCCACTGGGGAGGGTGAGCATCGGCGCGCCGAGCTGCAGCGCGAAGTACGCCGCGCTCCAGACCAGCCAGTTAGGAACCGCCTGCCGCAGGGTCGTCCGTTGCACCACACGCCATGATACCAGATAGGCTCACACCACGCGCAGCAGGCGTCGCGGGGACTCTGCTTCGGGTTCGTCGTCGGGGCGATGCACAATCTGGTACAGGCTGTCGCGCTCGACAGGCACGCGCCCCGCGTCGCGAATAAGCTGGATGAGCGCGCGGCGCGTCAGTACCTGCTGGCGCACGCCGGGCGCGTCGTCCTGATACACTATCTCGTACTCATGCACCGTGCCGTCCACATCGTCCGCGCCGTACCAGAGCGCAATCTGCGTGATGGCGGGCGTGTTCATAATCCAGAACGACTTGATGTGCGGGAAGTTGTCCAGCAGCAGGCGCGCAACGGCGATATTGCGCAGGTCGTCGTCACCGCTGGGGTGCGCCAAATGCGCCAGTTGCGTGCCTTCGGGATGGAACGAGAGCGGCGTCATCGCCAGAAAGTGCCCCATCTCGTCCTGCAACTCGCGCAACTGCAAAAAGTGATCCACGCGCTCCTCAAGCGTTTCGCCCATGCCATAGAGCAGAGTCGCGTACTGCTTGAGACCTGCGGCGGCGATTTCGCGGGCGATCTCCTTCCAGCGCTTGCCGTCAATCTTTTTGGGGAACAGTTCGGCGTGGATGCGGTCGCTCAGCACTTCGATGCCGCCGCCGGGCACGCTGCCCAGCCCCGCCTGCTTCATCTCCTCCAGCACTTCGCGCAGGGGCTTGCGCGCCACGCGGGCAATCTCCTCCCACTCGACCGCCGTGAACGCCTTGATATGCACATCGGGGCGCTCCTCTTTGACCGTGCGCACCAGGTCCAGATAGTATTCATACGGCAGGCGCGGGTTCACCCCGCCCACGATATGCACTTCGGTGATCGGGATATGCTTGTAGGCGCGCAGTCGCTCGCGCACTTCGTCCATCGTGAGCGTGTAGGGCTTTGGACCGCCTTTCTGCGCATAGAACGCGCAGAACTTGCACCCCTTGTTGCAGATGTTGGTGTAGTTGATGTGTTGGTTGCGGATGTAGTGGGCGTAGTCGCCATTGAGCCGCTCGCGCACGATGTTCGCCAGATAGCCTACCCCCGACAGGTTCGGCGTGGTGTAGAGCGTCATGCCGTCTTCAAACGACAGCCGCTCGCCGCGGGCAATCTTCTCATAGAGGGGCGTCAATTCTCGACCCAGAATCGTCTCCAGAACATGCATAAGAACGCGCCTCCGTGAAATACTTCACAAAGATTATACCCGAATGGGGGCGGCTTTCACCTGCGGGCGCGTCGCCAGCACCGTCGCACAGAAAACAACCAGCATAATCCACAGGATGTCGGTAATCAGCAGATGCACCAGTTGCATCCACACGGGCGCCTTGAGCCACACATTCAGCAGCCCCAGCCCAAGCTGCGCCACATAGAGCAGGTTGAAGCCGATCCCCAGCCGATAGGCGGTCGGCGATGGGCGGTCGAGCATCAAGCGCGTCAGCACAAACAGCATGTAAAACATAATTCCGACCGCCAGCGTCGGATGATAGATGCGCAGGGCAAGCAGTGTCTCGCCCACGACGGGGTTCGTGTGAATCACATTCAGGTGCAGCAGCGTGTCACCCAGCGCGGTGACCGCGCCGCTCATGCCAATCAGCGTCATCAGGAACAGCGCGCCCAGCGTCGCCGCGCCGGTCCAGCCCTGCCCGCGCAGGGGGAAGCGCGCCCCGCCCGACGCCCACCACGCCGTCAGCGTGATGAACAAGAGCAGAATGAAGGTGTTCAACAAATGCGCCGCCATCCACACCGCCCGCGCATACGACACATCGGTCGCCACGCGCTCAAACAGCACCAGCCCTGCGCCCACCAGCGCTTCGGTAATCATGAAAAACATGCTCAAAACCGCGCCCAGCCGCACGATGTGCTTGCGCGGGTACGCCCGAAACGCCCAGGTGAGCATCGCCAGCACCAGCAGGAACGCCACGCCGCTGGTCAGGCGATGGCTGAACTCGATGAGGGTTTCAATCGACGGGTCGCGCGGGATAATCTCGCCGTTGCAGGTGGGCCAGTGGCTGCCGCACCCCGCGCCTGAACCCGTCGCCCGCACAAACGCGCCCCACAGAATCACCAGAATATTGTAGCCCAGCGTCAGCCAGGCGAACTTCGCAAAGCGGGTCATGGCATGCACAAGTATACCTGATAGGGGACGCCATAGCAGGAGAATTGCCCCCTGCAGCGAACGCTCTCAAATGTCGAATCCACAGGAGGCGCACGCATGGACGCGCTACCCCTTGACCAGATAATCGTCGGCGACTGCATCGAGGCAATGAACCGCCTGCCCGAACGGTGCGTCGACCTGGTGTTTGCCGACCCGCCCTACAACCTGCAGCTGCGGCAGGAACTCTACCGCCCCAACATGACGCGCGTGGACGCCGTCGACGACGCGTGGGATCGATTCGAAAGCTTCGAGGCATACGATGCGTTTACCGCCCGCTGGCTCACCGCCGCCCGCCGCGTGCTGAAAGACACAGGCACGCTCTGGGTCATCGGCAGCTATCACAACATCTTTCGCATCGGCAAACTACTGCAGGATCTGGGCTTCTGGATTCTGAACGACATCATCTGGGTCAAGACGAACCCGATGCCGAACTTTCGCGGGGTGCGCTTCACGAACGCACACGAGACGCTCATCTGGGCGCAGAAACACGCGGGCAAGCCCTACACCTTCAACTACGCGGATATGAAGGCGTTGAACGACGATGTGCAGATGCGCAGCGACTGGCACATCCCGCTCTGCACGGGCAGGGAGCGGCTGCGAATCGACGGCGAGAAGGCGCACGCCACCCAGAAGCCCGAAGCGCTGCTAACGCGCGTGCTACTGGCGTCCACGCAACCGGGCGATGTGGTGCTGGATCCGTTTCTGGGCACGGGCACGACGGCGGCGGTCGCGAAACGACTGGGGCGGCGGTTTATCGGCATCGAGCGCGACGCGACCTACGCCGCGCTCGCCCAGCAACGCATCGATTCGGTCATACCCTATCCATCGGAGTTTATCGCAGGATATGGCAGCGGACGCCGGCGCGCCCCGCGCGTGCCCTTCGGCGCGCTGGTGGAGAACGGACTGCTCGCGCCGGGCGATACGCTCTACTTTCGGGGGCAGGCGCACGAGACGGCGCGCGTGCTGGCGGACGGGCACATCCGGCGCGAGAGGGACGGCGCAGTCGGCTCCATCCATCAGATCGCCCGCCACATCACGGGCGCGCCCTGCAACGGCTGGGAACACTGGCACTACCGCGACGAGGCAACAGGCGCGCTGTTGCCCATAGACCGTCTGCGGCAGGCGTTTCTGGAAGCGTGGCGTGGCGAGGGGAAATAGGCAGGGTTTCCCCACGCGCGTGGGGAAACCCTGCGCAGGGAGTCTCAGCACCCGTTGCCGAAGTTGAACAGCACAATCAGCAGGTCCGCGTCGTCGACGATGTTGTCGCTATTGACATCGCCCTCGCCGCCCGCGTTGCCGAAGTTGAACAGCACAATCAGCAGATCCGCGTCGTCCACGCAGCCGTCGCCGTTCACATCGCCCTCAGGACCCGCCGGGCACGGCTGCACCGCCACATAGTGCGTGCCTTCCAGCCACACGAAGCTGAACGGGAAGGTATCAAACGGTGCGTCTGGACAGCGCGCCCACGCCGCGTTGGGGAACTGCTGGCTGGCGTTGCCGATGTTCATCGCAGGCAGCGACTGGTTCGACAGGTAGGTTCCACGGCACGGGTCGCCCAGATCCGCGCCGCCCGTCAGCACCGCCAGAATCTTGATTTCGCCCTGCGGGTTGCCCAGCGCGCTCAGCGGGATGGCGACTTCCAGCCCCGTGGCGGCGGTCGCCGGATCGCCGATGTTGTTCGGGTCGCTCGTGACGCCCTGCAGGTTGGCGTTATCGAACGCGACGCTCAGGTTCGCCGCGTTGTCGCCGCCCTGCGGCTCGTTCGCGCCCGTGCCCACCGCCACCGCGCCCACATAGGTGGACTGGTTGTTCACCAGGTCGTGAATATCGATGTAGATGTTGTCATTGCCCTGCCCGTCGTCGTAGCGGTTGACGCCTATCGCGTAGTCGGGATTGTGGTCAAACAGCACGCCGCTCATGCCCTGCACGGAGCAGTTGATACAGCCGGTGGTCAGGTTGAAGGTGTTGCTGCTGCTGCGCCCGGTGTCGATATAGAGGTGAATCGAGTTGCCGTTGCCCTCCAGGTTGCCCGTGATGCCGATATACAGTACGCCGTTCACACACCTTACAAAGAGCTGGTTCAGTTCGGAACCGTAGGTAACGCCCTCCACACGGTCGCCGAAGCCTGTGTAGTTAGTTTGCGACGCGAGGGGCGTTCCGAACTCCTGCGGGATATTGCGCCCGTCGACCGTCTGCGCAGACGCGAGCGCGACAAGTGCGACTAATCCGCCAAGCACCAACATCGGTCGTCTCATCGTTGATAACCTCCTTTCCCCGCGATGGGGCGTTTCTATTATACCCCAATTCAGAAATCGTATTCTCAGGCTGGTGTTAGAGCGATGGTACAGAGACGGCTGAATCCGTTCCTACGAAACAAAGCCAGCCTGCGCTGGCTATTTGAGCCGACGAAGGTCGGCTTCGTGTTATAGGAACGGCTTCAGCCGTCGGGCGCAAATGCCCGATGATTCCCGACTTGCTCGTTTTCCTATACAGTCTCTTACAACGTGCGGGCGGTCAGAAAGTTGCGCAGGAGGTGCATGCCTGCCTCGCTGAGGATCGATTCGGGGTGGAACTGGACGCCCTCGACGGGATACTGCTTGTGGCGCACGCCCATGATTTCGTGGTCGTCCTCGCTTTCGGCAGTGATTTCGAGGCAGTCGGGGAGGGTGGCGCGTTCGATGACCAGCGAGTGATAGCGGATGGCGCGCAGGGGGTTGGGCGTATCACGGAACACGCCCGCGTTCGTGTGGCGCACGGGCGACTCTTTGCCGTGCATCGGGCGTTTCGCGCGAACGATGTTGCCCCCGAACGCCGCGCCAATCGCCTGATGCCCCAGACACACGCCCAGAATCGGAACCCTGCCTGCCGCCGCCTGTATCAGTGGGATACTGATGCCCGCCTCGTGGGGGGTGCAGGGTCCGGGCGAAATCAGGATACGATCGGGCTGTAGCGCAAGCGCGTCCTCGACGCTAATCTCGTCGTTGCGCACGACGGTCAAATCTGCGCCCAGCTCGCCCAGATACTGCACGAGGTTGTAAGTGAAACTGTCGTAATTGTCAATCACCAGAATCTTCACGGCGTGGCTCCTGTTCACGAATAGAGGGTGCGCGTTAGCAGGTCGCTGAGGGCGTGCGCGGCGTGTTGCACAGTGGGCAGCGCGTGGTCGTAGTCCAGGCGCACGGGTCCCATCAGTCCAATCACGCCTGCGGGGCGTCCACCCGCGTGGTAGCGGGCGTAGACCAGCGTACAACTGCGCAGGGCGTCGATAGGGTTCTCCTCGCCGATGGCGACATGCAGCGCGGCGTCGCTGCCATGCTGCAGCAGGCGGTAGAGGGGCTTGCGCGACTCCAGCACGCGTAGCACCGCCTCCAGCTGGCTCACCTCGCGCTGGAACTCCGGCAGGCGCAGCAGGTAGACCATGCCCTCGTAGAGCAGCTCGCCCTCGGCGATTTCCTGCGCCTGCTGCTGGATGGCGCGCAGCAGGGTCGCCAGCGTCTCGCGTTCGGCGGGCGATTCCATCGGCGGGGCGTGGGCTGACTCTAACTGGAGGACGGCGCGCACCGTCTGCCCTTCGACCATCGCCGCGAGGATGCTCTGCATGCGGTTCAGCGCGCGCTGCGAGGGCGCATGCTGGAGGTCTATTACGCGGTTGTCCACCTCGCCGTGTTCCATCACCACGACGGACAGCACGCGCCGCGGGCTGCAGGGGGTAATGACGCAGCGAAGGATGCGCATCGTTTCGTCGCGGGCAGTCGCGGCGAAGGCGACCATCTGCGCGGCGCGCGCCAGCGCCTGCAGCGTCGCGCTCAGCAGCTCGGTCAAGCTCTCGCCCGGCTCTGGCAGGCGTCGGAAGTAGCTCTCGATGCGCAGGCTGGTCGCCTGCCCCATCAGATGCTCCACATAGTAGCGGTAGCCGCGGGTGGTGGGCACGCGCCCCGCGCTGGTGTGCGGCTGGACGAGGTAGCCGTACTCGGTCATCGCCGCCATCTCGTTGCGCACGGTGGCGGGCTTGACCCCCAGCGCGTACCGTTGCGCAATCACCTGCGAGGCGACAGGTTCGCCTGTGCGGATGTGTTCACGCGCAACCGCCCGCAAAATGGCGGCTTTGCGCGAATCCAGCACACCTGCCTCCACCGTGCGACTTCGAGCCACCTGCAATCACCTGCCTAATTGTACCTCGACGGGGCGCAGTCGGCGTCGCATCAGCCTCACAGATCGGCGCGTCTGCCCATGGACGCCCGTTCGAACTCCGCCGCGCTCATCTTGCGATTGGCGATTGCTCGCATCGCAAGAATCATACCTGTGCAACCCCTTTGCGTGGGTAGAATCGAGCTGGCAATCCTCAAAAGCGTGGGGCACGGGCGCACATGAACACGGTGTGGCGGATGTGGCAGATTGCGTTCTATCTGGAGTGGCGTCAGTGGCGCAACAGTTTCGTGCGCGCGCTGCGAAGTCCACTGGGGCTGCTCGGTACCATCGTTGTCTTTGTCATCATTCTGGGGCTGGTCTGGCTGTATGTGCGCATCCAGATGTATGGCAGAGACGCGCAAGCCCTGCGCGCCGTCTGGCTGGAGCTGTCCAGCGAGGAGCGCGGATGGATTGCGCTGCTTTTTGTGATGCTTGTCAGCGCGTTTCATCTGGTCTTGGCGCTGGTGTTCCGCGCGTTCGCGCCCTATTCGTTCGTGCGCGGGTTTTCCGAGAGCGACCTGCATTTTCTATTTGCCTCGCCGCCCAACGCTTGGCTCCTGATGCGCGCCCTGATTACCATACGCACAACCATCAATCTGGGGATTGGCATCCCGCTCTATCTGATTCTCGCGGTTCTACTATCGCTCAGATTTACATCGGCGCTGTTGGAGGACTATCTCGCGCATCTGGCGTCAGGGGTGTGGCTGCTGGTGGGCTACTGGGCGATACGCTACATGCAGGGGCTGTTTTTCGAGCTGTTCGGCTTTTACTGGGCGGTGCGTCTGCGGCGTCGCCCGTGGCTGCGATGGGCGCTGGCAGTGGGGGGCGGCTTCTGGTTGCTGTCGCTGATTGCTTCCGGGGTGATGGGGGTTCTGGCAGCCAGGACGCGCGGCGTTGCGCCTGTTCAGACGATAGAATATACGCTTAACTGGCTGCCGACGCTGGCGCTTTCGCTCCCTGCCCGCGCGACAGCGGACGCCCTGCTCGCGCCGATGCGCGGGTGGACACCCGTGATGGGCGCGGCGCTCGTGCTGTGGGGCGCAGGCTGCCTCTGGCTCGCCCAGCGCCTCAAACGCGATTCGAGAGAGATTGTTGACCTTGTGGCGACAGGGCTCCAGCTGGGCGCAGGCAGCGCGGACGAAACGCCCCACGCGGTGCGCCGACAACTGGAACAGGCGATACATGCCAATCAGGGGGTTCGCACGCCCGCCCTGCTGGAACAGTGGCGACCGCAAGGGATTTACGCACTCTTGTGGCGTGATTATTTGCTCTCGCTGCGCACAACGCCTGCCTGGATAACGCTGCTAAGTTTTCTCGGCTACTTTCTGATAACTGGGGGGATAATGCTGGGGGCGAAATACCTCTTCGAACGACCCCCCGACCCCCGACTGGTGGTCTTCCTTGCTGGCGCAATCCCGCTGCTGTATCTCTCGTCTGTGACGCCCGCGCATCGGCATTTGAACGCCTGCTACGACTGGGTGCGCGCCATGCCGTTCAGCGCAGAGCAGTATATCAGGTACTGGGTCTTCGCATCCACGGGGGAGTTCATCGTGATGCTGTTGCTGCCAGTCTACATAACAGGGCTGCTGGTGTACCCGGAGGTATGGCATCTGTGGCTTGGCAGTCTGGCGCTGATGGCGTCCTACACATGGAGCGGCGTGCTGGTGCAACTGTTTGGTCAACTGCAGACGGCTCAGCCCTATCTGGAGGCGGTCGAGAGCGACCTCGGCGTTCTGTGGGGGTTGGGCGGCGCGGCGCTGCTGTTGCTGGGTTTGGCTGTCTACGCAGCCGCGCTCGCGGCGGGCGCATGGTTCCCGCTGATTGCGCTTGGAATTGCGCTGGCTTGTTTGCCCGTGCAGCGTGCGCTGATGCAACAGGCAACCGAACAATGGCGCAACTACACGCCGTTCACCTGAAAAGCTGGTCGCCGCGTGTTCCTGTGGGGTAGAATCAGGCTATGGAACGCCCGAAGGACTTTGTGCCCGTGTCGCTGGCGCCCGACCCTGTGATTGAGTATTACAAGCAGTTCGTTGATGTTGCGTTGTTGCGGGAGAACCTGAAGCTCACGCCGACGGAGCGCGTGCGCAAGATGCAGGAGATGGGGCGGGTCTACGCCGAGCTGCGTCGGGCAGGGGCTCGATTGCGCCATGCAAAATCCGCGCCCTGAAACGACGGACTTTGAGCGTGTGCTACGCGCGCTGCACGAGACAGGCGTCGAGTTCATCCTGATTGGCGGTTTAGCGGCGGTTGTGTGGGGCGCGTCGCAGTTCACACGCGATGTGGACATCGTGTACCGACGCACGCCTGAGAATCTACGCCGTCTGGCAGAGGCGCTTGCTCCCTTCGCGCCCTATCCGCGCGACGCGCCTCCCGACCTGCCGTTCCAGTGGGACGCCGAGACGCTGCAGCGCGGACTCAACTTCACGCTCAGCAGCGCGGCTGGTCCCATCGACTTGTTTGGCGAGGTGGCGGGCGGCGGTCTCTACGAGACGCTGCGCGAGGCGGCTGTCGAAATTGAAGTATTCGGCGTTCCATGCCTGTGCGTGCGCCTGCATAAGTTGATAGAACTCAAACGCGCAGCAGGGCGCCCACGTGATTTGCAGACGATTGCCGAGCTGGAGCGACTGGCGGAGCAGGACGAAGGGGCGCTGTAGGGTACACTTTTGCGGATGGGCGAGCAGGTACGGCGGGCGGTCTATCCAGGCAGTTTCGACCCGCCCACGCTGGGACATCTGGACATCATTCAGCGCGCGGCGCGCCTGTTTGATGAACTCATCGTCGCCGTCGCCGTCAACGCGCAAAAACAGTCGCTGTTCAGCCTGCAGGAGCGTGTGCAGATGCTTCAGGAATGCTGCGGGCATCTGCCGAATGTGCGCATCGCGTCGCTGGAGGGCTTGCTGGCGCGCTTTGCAGAGCAGGTCGGCGCATGCGCGATTGTGCGGGGACTGCGCGCCGTGTCCGACTTCGAATACGAGTTCCAGATGGCGACCATGAACCGCCAGCTCGCGCCCGAAGTCGATACCTGTTTCCTGATGACCCATCAGCAGTATGCGTTCCTGTCGTCGTCCATCGTCAAGGAGGTGGCGCGGCTGGGCGGCTCGGTGGACGCGCTCGTGCCCCCAAATGTCGCCCACCAGTTGCGGGAGCGATTCGCCCCCAAAACGGCAGGAACCCACCACCCATCGAGCGAATAGAACATGGTATAGGGGAGACTCGACCAATGATACACACGGACGTCTCGACCATTCGGAAATGGCTGCGGGAACTCGATCAGGCATTTGAACACGCGCGGAGCTTCGGACCTTTTGTACTCGGTTTGGATAAAGGCGAGTGTCATAACCGAGTCCAGCAGATTCTGGCGAACCTGCCGAGCGACTTTGATAAGGCGGAGCGGGTGCTGCGCGAGTCGGATCGGCTGATTGGGGGCGCGCAGACCGAAGCACAGATGACCGTCGCGCAGGCGCAGGAGGAAGCCCGCCGTATCGTGGAGCAGGCGCGGCGCGAGGCGGAACAGATTCTCGAACGCGCCCACGCCGAACAGCAGCGCATGCTCAGCCAGACGGAGGTCTATCAGCTCGCGCAGACACAGGCGCAGGAGATTCTCGAATCTGCCCGCGAGAAGGCGCACCAGATTCGGCAGGGCGCGGACGAGTACGCCTACGAGGTGCTGACCCAGCTGGAAGGCGCGCTGGCGAAGGTGATGAACACCGTACAGAACGGCAAGGTGCTGCTGGAAGACTACTTGAAGCAGCGGGTCGGCACACGGCGCTAAAGCGGCGGCTTGACGGGCAAAAAGGTGAGCATCAAGCGCAGCACGCTCTTGAAGCGAAGGGGGTAGAGCTGCAGTGAGCGCAGGTACGCCCGCCGCGCCTGCGCCCGATCGCCCAGCAGCGCGTACTCCGTACCCAGACAGGCGTATGAGTGCGCCAGCGCAAGCCGCATCGCCCGCGGATTGGTCGCCCGCTGCCACAGGCGCGGCTCGCAGGCGTGAATCGTCTCCGTGCGCACCTTGACATCGTCCTCGTACACGCGCCGATGCTGGAACGAGGCGTTCGCCCCATGTACACGGTACATCGTGAGCGGCTCGTCGATGTAGCCGATGTCCCACTCCAGCGCGATTCGAAGCCACATCTCCCAGTCGCCCGAGCCGAACAGATCTTCCCGAAAGCCGCCCAGCCGCTCAAAACACGCCCGACGCGCCAGCACGGACGAGGCGATAATCTTGTTGCAGCGCACCAGCGCCTCGATGATGTTGCCCGTCGGCGTGCGGGGCCACTCGAAGCCCAGCGGATTGCCCGGCTGGATGGCGCCCTGCGCGTCGATAAAATGCCCACCCGTATGCACCAGCCCCACTTCGGGGTGCGTGTCCAGCAAGGCGACCTGCTTTTCGAGCTTCGTCGGCGCCCATAGGTCGTCCGAGTTCAGAACCGCCAGAAACTCCCCGCGCGATTCGGCGATACAGCGGTTCAGTGTCGGATAGGTGCCCCGATTCGCCTGCACGAACAACCGCACGCGGTCGCCGTAGCCTTGCAGTATCTCCACCGAGCCGTCTGTGCTGCCGTCGTCCACCGCGACAATCTCATAGTCGGAGAAGGTCTGGTCGAACACGCTTTGCAGGGCGGCGGGCAGGTACGGCGCGTGATTGTAGCTGGGTATCAGTATGCTGACTCTGGGCGTCATCAAACAAATTATACCTGTGCGGGGTATACTGAAGCGCATGACTACTGCCCAGACGAGCCTGACGGAGACCATCGCCGCGCTGGATGCGCGGTATGTGCTGCCCGTGTATCGTCGCCAGCCGATTCTGTTTGTGCGCGGGGAGGGCGCGCGCCTCTACGACGAACACGGCAACGCCTACCTCGACTTTCTGGCGGGGATTGCCGTGTGCAATGTCGGGCATAGCCACCCGCATCTGGCGCAACGCATCGCGGAGCAGGCGGCACGTCTGATGCATGTGAGCAACTTTTTCCTGACCGAGCCACAGGCGCGCCTGGCGCAGAAACTGTGCGCGTTGTCGGGCATGGAGAAGGCGTTTTTCACCAACAGCGGCGCGGAGGCGTGCGAGATGGCAATCAAGGTCGCCCGCAAGTACGCCAACGCCGTCAAACGAACGCCTGAGTACGAGATTCTCGCGCTGGAGGGCAGTTTTCACGGGCGCACGATGGGCGCGCTCTCGGCGACGATGCAGGCGAAGTATCAAGCGCCGTTCCAGCCGCTGCTGCCGGGCTTTCGCGCCCTGCCCCGCAACGACCGGGACGCGCTGCGCGCGGCGTTCCACGAGCGCACCGCCGCCATCCTCATCGAGCCGATTCAGGGCGAGGGCGGCGTTTATCCGATAGACGACGAATACCTGCGGGAAGCGCGCGCCCTGTGCGACCGCTACAACGCGCTGCTGATACTGGACGAGGTGCAGGCGGGCTTCGGGCGCACGGGACGCTGGTACGCCTTCCAGCACACGGACATTATGCCCGACATCATTGCGACGGCGAAGGGTCTGGGCGGCGGCTTCCCCATCGGCGCGTGCCTGCTGCGCGGCGTCGCCGCCGAAGTGCTGCAGCCCGGCGAACATGGCACGACCTACGGCGGCAACCCGCTTGCCTGCAGCGCGGCGCTGGCAGTAATCGAGATTATCGATCAGGAAGGGCTGCTGGAGAACGCCCGTCGAGTCGGCGACTATTTGCAGGCGCGCCTGCGCGAGCTGCAGGCGGCGGGCGCGCCCATCCTCGAGGTGCGCGGGCGCGGCTTGATGATTGGCGTCGAGCTGAGCCAGCCGATTGCGCGAACCGTCGTGCAAAGAGCGCTGGAGCGACGGCTGATTCTGAACGCCGTCGGCGAAAGCATCCTGCGCATCGTGCCGCCGCTGGTGATTACCCCTGCCGACGCCGACGAAGCGGTCGAGATACTGCGCGAGGCGTTTGGGGCGGGGTAGTCGGGTACACTGTTCCTTGTTATGAACGCTTTTCAGGCTGCGCTGCTGGTGTATGCGCTCATCATCGCGGCGGGCGGGGTGATGGGCTATGTCTCCGCCCAGAGCATGGTGTCGCTGGTGAACGGGCTGGTCGCCGCCGTGATTCTGCTGGTCGGGCTGGCAATCAGCTTCAAGAACCCCCCTGTCGGCTTCGGCTTGAGCGCGGTGGTCGCGCTGGCGCTGGGCGCGTTTTTCGCCTATCGCTTCTTCACGACGGGCAAATGGATGCCTGGCGGGATGACGATGATTCTGAGCGCGGTGGCGTTTGTGCTGATGCTGCTGGCGACGCTGCGCAAGCCCTGAGCGCGGGCAGGAATTCTGACTCGCGGTTCGAATCCCGCGCCTATGAACATCCGTGAGGCGACCTTCGAGTGGATGCGGGCGCGGGGCGTCCGATACATTTTCGGCAATCCCGGCTCCACCGAGCTGCCGTTTCTGGTGAACCTGCCCGACGGGGTGCACTATGTGCTGGCGTTGCAGGAGAGCATCGCGCTGGCGATGGCGGACGGCTACGCGCAGGCGAGCGGGCAGCCCGCGCTGGTGAACCTGCATGTCGCGCCCGGACTGGGCAACGCGATGGGCGTGCTGTTCACCGCGCTCAAGAATCGCGCGCCGCTGATTGTCACCTGCGGGCAGCAGGACACACGCCACATTTTTCACGAGCCGCTGCTGTCGGGCGATCTGGTGAGCATGGCGCGCCCCGTGACGAAGTGGGCGTATGAGGTTCAGCACGCCGCCGATGTGCCCGACGCGCTGGAACAGGCGTATCACCTTGCGCTGACGCCGCCGCGCGGACCCGTGTTCGTTTCGATTCCGATGAACTACTGGGACGCGCCTGCCGAGCCGCCGCGCCTGAAAGCCCTCCATGCGCCCGACGCGCCGCAGGGGCTGGAGGCGGTTGTGGAGGCGCTGACGGCGGCGCAGACGCCCGCGCTGGTGTGTGGCGCGGGGGTCGGGGGCGCGGGCGCGGTCGCCGAGGCGGTCGCGCTCGCTGAGCGGCTGGGCTGTACGGTCTATCACGCGCCGCTCAACTCGCGGATGGGCTTCCCCACGCGCCACCCGCTCTACGAGGGGATGCTGTTGCCCGCCACGCCGCGCCTGCTGCAGGCGCTGAGCCAGCACGACTTCGTGCTGGTGGTCGGCGCGCCTGTGTTCCTGCTGTATCCCTACTTCCCTGGAGGCATACTGCCGCCGGGCGTGCGCGCGATGCTGATTACCGACGACGCGCAGGAGGCGTCGCGCGCGCCTGTGGAGCGGGCGTTCGTGGGCGACATCCGCCGCGCGCTGGCGACTCTGGCGGAGCGCATCCCCCCGCGCGACTACAAGATGCCCTCCCGCACGGTGGACGAGGCGCGCCGCCGCTCGGAAGCGACCCGCGCGCGAAGCAAGATGGGCGCGTTTTTCGTGCTGCATACGCTCGCGCAACACTTACCTGAGAACGCCGTCGTCGTCGACGAGGCGGTCTCCTCCAGCCTGTGCCTGCGCGAGTTCGTGCGTCTGTCGTCTGGCAACGACTACTACACCTCCGCCAGCGGGGGGCTGGGCTGGGCGATGCCCGCCGCCCTCGGCATTCAAAAGGCGCAACCTGAACGCCCCGTCGTGTGCGTGATTGGCGACGGCTCCGTGATGTATTCCGTGCAGGCGCTCTGGAGCGCGCGCGAGGAGAACGCGCCCGTGCTGTTCCTCGTGCTGAACAACGGCGCGTACAACATCCTCAAGAGCTTCACGATGGCGTTCTATCCGGGCAGCGGCGTGCAGGGGCTGGATGTGCCCCATCTGGATCTGGTCGCGCTCGCGCAGGGGATGGGCGTCCATGCCGAGCGGCTGACGACCCCCGAAGCGGTCGAGGAAGCGCTCCCGCGCGCGTTGCACATGCGTCAGCCCGTGCTGCTCGATGTCGCGATCGACCCGACCGTGCCGAGCTTGTTCTGAGGGAACGACCGCCCGCGAGTCGTCGCTTCGGCGCAACCGTTTGTCGCCTCCGCAATAGCGCACGCATCCCTCAGATGGGTAGCATGCATGCGGGTGAACACGATGCGCAAAGGATGGACGATTCTGTGGGCGACACTGAGCGCGGGCGCGCTGGCGCAGACGCCTGCGTTCTACGGCGCGGGCGACCTGCCCGGCGGCAACACGAACAGCAACCTGTTCGCGCTTTCGGCAAACGGGCGCGTGGCGGTCGGCTGGAGCAGCTCCGCCAACGGCACCGAAGCGTGCTACTGGACGCTGGAGACGGGGCTTGTGCCTCTGGGCGACCTGCCGGGCGGGACCTTTACCAGCATTGCGTGGGGCGTCTCGTTCGATGGCGCGGTGATTGTGGGACAGGGACGCTCCGCGTCAGGCACGGAGGCGTTCCTGTGGCGACGCGACACGAACCAGATGACGGGACTGGGCGATTTGCCCGGCGGCAGTTTCCAGAGCTTTGCGCTGGGGCTTTCTGCCGACGGCGCGGTCGTTGTGGGCTGGAGCGCGTCCGCAAATGGCTCGGAAGCGTTCCGCTGGACGCCTGACGACGGCATGGGCGGGCTGGGCGATTTGCCAGGGGGCGAGTTCGCCAGCTATGCCCAGAATGTGTCGGCGAATGGGCGCGTGATTGTCGGGCGCAGCGCGTCCGTCAACGGCGACAGTGAAGCGTTCCGCTGGGAAAACGGAGCCTTCCAGCCGCTGGGCAGTCTGGGTGGGTTCTCCTTCCTGAGCTACGCTTACGGTGTGAACGCTGACGGCTCGGTCGTGGTCGGCTGGAGTCGCGGGTTCAACGGCATCGAGGCGTTCCGATGGCGCGCCGATACGGGCATGGCCGGATTGGGCGAGCTGGAGGGCGGCGCGTATGACAGCCGCGCCTACGCCGTGTCCGCCGACGGGCTGCTGATGGGCGGATTCGGCACTTCCGAACTCGGCAAGGAAGCGGTTCTTTGGGACAGTGCGGGCGTGCTGTACCGTGTCAAAGACCTGCTGCTGAATGCGGGCGTTACAGTCGTGCAAAATTGGCGTCTGGAAGAGGTGCGCGCCCTCTCCGCTGACGGCACAGTTCTCGTCGGCACAGGCACAAACCCCAGCAACCAGCGCGAGGCGTGGGTGGCGGTGCTGCCGCGATTCGACCGACGACTCGAAGACCTGAATCGGGATGGGTGCATCGACGACGCCGACCTGCTCAGCGTGCTGTTCGCCTTCGGCAACGCGGGCTACTACGACGCCGCCGATGTGAACTACAACGGCGTGGTGGACGACGCGGATCTTCTGGCAGTGCTGTTCGCGTTCGGCGACGGGTGTTGATAGGTTTTTGTGCCTATGAAAGGAGAAACACTGCGCAGGTTCGCCTATACGCAAATCCGCATGGGGGTCGATACCCCGATCGTGGTGTACGCGGCGCGGGAGGCGCAAGCAGTAGAGGCGTGCCGCGCCGCGTACACGCGCATCAGCGAACTGGAGCAGCAGATGAGCGACTACCGCGTCGACAGCGAGCTGAACCTGCTGTGCCGGGAAGCGGTCGGACGCTGGCGGCGGGTGAGCCGCGAACTGTTTTATGTGTTGTGGCGGGCGCATCGGCTGGCGCAGCAGACCGACGGCGCATTCGACCCGACGGTGGGCGCGCTGGTGCGCCTGTGGCGCGAGGCGCGTCGCACAGGGCAACTGCCCGATGCGCAGACTCTGCAGGAGGCGCGCGCCCGTTCAGGCTACCGCCTGATGGAACTGTGCCTGCGCCGCCGCGCTGTGCACCTCAAAACGGAGGGTATACAGCTGGATCTGGGGGGTATCGCGAAGGGCTACGCCTGCGACCATGCCCTGCGCGTGCTGCGTCGCTACGGAATCACGCGCGCGCTGATTCAGATGGGAGGCGACATCGTTGCGGGCGACTCGCCGCCCGACGCCCCCACATGGCGGATTGCCCTTGCGGAAGGCGGCGAAACCACCCTCGCACGCGGCGCGCTCTCCACATCGGGCAGCACAGAACAGTTCGTGGAAATTGGCGGCGTGCGCTATGCGCACATCATCGACCCGCGCACAGGGCTGGGGCTGACCCGCCTGATACTAGCGCGGGCGCGCGCCCGCGACGGCGTCACCGCCGACAGCCTCGCCACCGCCGCCGCCGTGCTGGGCAAATCGGGCGTCCCGCGCCTGCAACAACTCTACAAAGGGGCGCAGATTGAGGTGCGAGAAGCGTAAGGCGTCGCTTACTGGCACACGGCGGCTCAAAAATCGCGTCCATTTGCCTATAATCCCTGCATATGCAAACGCCGCTGACTTTTGCGGAGATTTTGAGCGCGCTGAGCCATGCGCTGGACATCACAGAAGGGCAACCGCGCGGGCACGCCGTGCGCACCGCCTACCTTGCGCTGCGAATCGGTAAGGAACTGCAATTCTCCGACGCCGATATGCGCGACCTGTGCAAAGCGAGCCTGCTCAAGGACGCGGGCTGCTCTAGCAACGCCGTGCGAGTCTACAAAGTGTTCGCCGCCGACGACCTGCTCACCAAACGGCATGTCAAACTGGTCAACTGGTCGAACCCGCTGGAGTCGATGCGTTTTGCGCTGGAGCATATGATGCCCGGCGCGAACATCTTTCAGAAAATCGTACACGCGCTCAAAGAGACTCGCGGCTCGGTGGGCGTGATGGACGAGGTGACGCATGCGCGCTGCACACGCGGGGCGCAGATTGCCCGCTACATCGGCTTCACCGAGCAGGTTGCGAAAGCCATCGAGTACCTCGATGAACACTGGGACGGGAAAGGCTCGCCCTACAAGCTCAAGGGTGAGCAGATTCCCATGCATGCGCGAATTCTGTGCATGTGCCAGACGATGGAGGTGTTCGCCTCGACCTTCGGGGTGGACGCGACCTATGAGATGCTCCGTCAGCGTCGGGGCAAGTGGTTTGATCCCGAGCTGGTGCGCGTGGCGGAAAGTTTTCAGAGCGACCGCGCGTTCTGGGCGTTGCACGCCGAGATGCTGCACAATCCCGACATGACCCCGCCGATGCCC
>JBBIQK010000048.1:0-23221 GCA_037442365.1 Armatimonadota bacterium
GTTTTGTTTCTCATAGTTGTGAAGATACCCCAACGGCGCTTTTTTTTTTGGTGTGTGTGAGGGGCGTCTGGGGGAAAATTGGTGGCATTCGGTCGCTTTTGAACTCAAAAGCTGTACCCTTACCAGCTGCGTTCAGGGGGAACCCGAAGGGAGGCAGGTCGCCTTCGTAAAGCAGCCTGTATTTACGAAGGCTGACCTGCTGACTGGTATTATTCTTTATGCGCGACTGTATCTACATAGACAGAAGCATAGGCGTTGGAGCCTTCCAGATTGGCGTCAAGAGTCACACGAACGCGAGTTGGCTTCTGTAGCACTAAGGCATAAGAACAGCCTCCAGGATTTCTCGCTGCCTCTTTGACTTCACCCCCCTCTGCAACCACCTCTGCCTGAATAGGGGACTGCATGTCATCAACAAAGATGGAGACAGAGTAGACGCCAGCAGGCACATCTATCGTCCAGGTGTGCGGCTTTCCCCGATGAACGACGCTCGCATATTGCGAGTGCAGAGTTACAGATATATTTTCCTTGGACAGCGTTTCTACTACTTGTTCGCGAGCCGCTGTAATCTCCCCGAAAAATTTGAGCATATCGTCAAAATTTTTCGGAGATTTCTTGTCGGGGGTATATACAGAAATAAGCACCCTGGCGTCGCTTCCCTGTGCGTCCGTACTACACTGAATGGTGTAGGTTCCGCTCTGTTCAGGGACAAGCTCGACTATAGTGGCGGGTTCCGCTTTAGAAGCTCGAGCAACCACTTTCCCATCCGAGTCGGACACAGTTGTCATCAGCGAAGCTTCGGATACACCGTCCGACACAACCAGCAGTCAGTATTTCTCGTTCTTGACGAAATTCCGCTCAACCTTGAGCGAACGACTTTTCGGCATCGGCATATTGTAGAAACTGGGCGCGCCATCGTCGGCGAGATAGAGATTGTCAGTTTCCGATGTTTGTGCGTTTGCGCCCATCAACAGCAACCCCGCTAACAGCCATAGAGTTCTCATAGCGCAATTCTGCCTCATGTCCATAGGTTCAATCAAGGAAAAATACCTGTTTTATACCAACTACGCGGTCAGAGTTCGTTAATTGCCTCGCACGCGCCTGCAGAGGTATACCGTTGCCCGCGCCCTGCTACTATGGAGTGCTGAAGCGGGAGCTTCAGCGTCGCGGAAGCTCCGCTTCAGCACTCCATAAATTGCTGATTTGCGAACTATGACCAGCAGAGTAGTGCGAGACTCATGCAGCTCCAGACCGAATTCAGTTGCGTCGAAACTGAACTTCGCTGTGAGGCGGCTCAGTTGGCGAACACGCCCTCGCGGGTCTCCTGCAACATCTGATAATGGCGGGCGCGGCACTGGTTCATCAGCTGCAGACGCTGCTCGTTCTCCACGCCCAGCAGGCGCATCAGCCTGCCCGCAATCTCGATGAAGGTCTCGAACTCTTCGGGGATGACATCGGTCGCGCCCGCGGCGTACAGGGGTTCAATCTCGGCGACATAGCGTGTGCGGGCGACGATGTAGACCGTTGGGTTCAGCTCGCGGACGGTGCGCACGGTGTAGCGCGTGCTGATGGGGTCGGAGACGGCAATCACGACGGCGCGCGCGTGTTCCACCCCTGCGGCGTGCATAATCTCGGGGTACGCCGCGTCGCCGTAGATGACGGGGATGCCCTGCTTTTGCGCCTCGCGTACCAGCGCGCCGTTCATCTCTACCATCACGAACGGTTGCTCCAGCTCGCGCAGCAGGTTCGCCAGATTGCGCCCGTTGAGCCCGTAGCCCACGATGATGATATGGTCGCGCAGTTCCGTGTGATTCTCGTGCGCGGCGCGGATGCGACTGAGCCAGTGCGCCCGTCGGGTCGCCCGCGCCAGCAGCCGATACGCGCCCGCCAGCAGCAACGGCGTCAGCAGAATGCTCAGCGAAGTGCCCGCCACCAGCCCGTTCAGCAACTCCGGCGGCAGCAGGTTCGTCGCGCGCGACTGCTCCATCAGCACGAATGAGAACTCACCGATGTTCGCCAGTGCGACCCCCGCCAGCAGCCCCACGCGCAGCGGACGGCGCAGGGCGAGCGCAATCCCCAGCACAATCAGGCACTTGAGCGCCATCAGCGAGAGAGTCCATGCCGCCGTCATGCCCAGATTTGCCTGCAGATACGATAAATCCACCAGCATCCCGACCGAGATGAAAAACAGCGCGAGGAAACTGTCGCGGAACGGGGTGATGTTGGCGGTAATCTGATGGCTGTAGGGCGTCTCGGAGATGATGACGCCCGCGATGAACGCGCCCAGCGCGGGCGACAGCCCCAGCGATTGCGTGATGTAGCTCATCAGCAGCGCCACAAAGAGCGACCCCAGCACGGGTATCTCGCGCGTGTCGGACGCCACAATCCAGCGCAGCACGACGGGCACGACCACCCGCGCCAGCAGGTAGACCACGCCGATGCCCACGACCGTGACGAGCAGCTTCGCGCCCACCATTGCCAGTCCGCGCTCCTGCGCCTGCGCCATAAACGGCAGTATCGCCATAAACACGGGCGCCATGATGTCCTGAAACAGCAGCACGCCGACGGCGAAGCGTCCGTGCGTGCTGTCCAGCTCCTCGCGTTGCTTGAGAAGCTTCACGCCGACCGCCGTGCTGCTGAGGCTGATAATCATCCCCAGCGCGATGGATTGCGCCAGCGAGTAGCCCAGCAGCCCCGACCCGACAGCACATATCAGCGCGGTTAGCCCCACTTGCGCCGCGCCCGCCCGCAGCACATAATGGCGCAGCTGATACAGCCGGTCGATAGAGAACTCCACGCCCAGCGAGAAGAGCAGCAGCACCACGCCCAGCTCCGCCAGCAGTTGAATGGCTTCCGCCTCGCCTGCCCAGCCCAGTCCGTAGGGACCAATCAGCGCGCCTGTGAGGATGAACCCCGCGACGGCGGGCAGGCGCAATCGCGTGAACAGCGCCACAATCACGATGCTGACGCCAATCACCAGCAGGATGCTCGCGCTCAGGGAATGGGCGTGGGTCTCTGGCATAGCAGGGGAATTGTACCTGTTCCGACGGCGCAGCACCGCCAGACCCGCGCCCAGCGACATTTTGCTGGAACATCCCTTTGGGCGCTCCACGCTATTTTAACTCGAAATCACCCCCCAGAGCGGACATACGATTCAGTAAATTTGCGTGAATTCGCCCCTAAATCTGGCAGGAATCGGGCGAGCTGCCAGCGTATACTTGCATGGGGGACACAAGAGATGTTGATCGTCTATCGAATCTTCTGGATTGTAGGGCTGATTGCGCTGGTGGCGGAGATGGTGATACTTGCGAATCCGCGCCAGGTTGCCCCGCAGCGAGCGTCGGACTGGGAGATACGGGAGCAGGGACGGTTCCGCGTGCGCGCGCCGAAGCAGTTTCGGCTGGAGCGCGACCCGTTCCACCTGCTGGAGCTGAACACATTGGAGGGCGACCTTCGGTTCGTGGATGTGCTGGAGCTGTCGCGCGGGCAACGCACGGGGATGCAAATCGTGATTGTCGCGCCGCGCGAGCAGATCCCGCCATCGCTGCAGCAGGGACTGCCCCAGAACGCGCCTACGCCGAACCTGAACCAGTTCATGCGCCGCGCGCACGATATGTATCTGGCGGCGATGCGCGAGGACTGGGGCTTTGTGAACTTCTCGGAGACGAAGCGCGCCTCTGTGCGCATCCGCGGCGTGCAGGGTATCCGCAGCGACTACGAATATACCCTGCCGCACCCCATCCCGCTGTTCAATATGCCCGTGCGCGGGTATCTGATTACCCTGCCGCTCTCGCCGACGGAAGTCATCCACTTCAACGCCTACTGTCCGCCCAACAGCTTCGGCGACTACCAGAAAATCTTCGACCAGATCCTCGCGACGATCGAGGTGCGTCAGGAGTCGCAGAATCCGTTCGGGGGGTGGGTGCGATGATGCGCTGTCGCTGGTGTGGTCAGGAGAGCGCGCATCCGCAGGTGTGCGAGTGGTGTCGTCGGGATCGGGCGACGGGGGCGGTTGTGCGCACGCTGCCGCCGAGCCCTGCGGCAAACCTGCTGGCGGACGCGCCCAGCAGTGCGCCGACGCAAGCCGTTCCAACGCCACCGCCATCTGCGCTCAGCAGCCAGCCGACGCAGGCGTTGCCAACCGCGCCACAGCCTGCGCCCCTGTACGACTACTCCAAGCCTGTCGGGCAAGCCGCCGTGCAAGCGCAACAGCCCGCCGACTCCATCCGATTCCTCAGCGAGGTGGTCGAGGGCTACACCTTCACGGCGAAGCTGGAGCGGTTTTTCGGCGTCGTGCTGCCGCTTGCCGCGCTGAATGTGCTGGCGCTGGGCTGGAAACCCGAATGGGCGGCGTGGTCGAGCCTGCTGTTCTTCTTCCTCGTCGGTGTGTGGCTGCCCCTCTCGCATCTGGTGGACAAGCTGGACACCGATGTGGAGCTGTTCCGCGATCTCGGGATTGTGCTGGTACTCAACTTTCTCTGCTGCAACCCGCTGTTCGCGTTCGTGCTGTATGGGCTGACGCTGCTCCTGTTGTGGGCGGTGGTGCGCGCGGACATCAACTGGTCGCTGCTGGGCGTGATGGCGGTCTATGTGGGGTTGCGCATCCTGTTCGAGCTGGTGCTGTTGCTGGTGGACTACTCGGATATGAGCGACTGGCTGACGGTCGGGATTGCCTTTTTCGGGAGCCTGCCGCTGCTGGCGATGTTTCTGGGGTGGTTCATCGGCGGGATGTTCCGTTCGGACTACGCCTGAGCGGGTATCCTCTAAGCGTTATGGCGCGATGGGTTGGGCTACTGGCGTGCTGGGTCTTATTGCTGACGGCGTGGGCGCAGGACGCGCCGCGCGTGCAGGCGGGCGACGCGCTGCGGGTCACGGTAGAGGGCGACGAGTCGCTCTCGCGGGTCTACACGGTGGACGAGGCGGGCGCGTTTCGGATGCCGCTGATTGGGCTGGTGCAGGCGGCGGGTCGCACTCCTGATGAGATTGCCCGCGAGATTGCCCAGCGCCTGCGCGAGGGCAACTTCTACCGCGACCCGAAGGTGACAGTGGAGATTGCCCGCCGCGCCGAGCCGAAGGTGATTGTGCAGGGCGCGGTGCGGCGCGGGGGCGAGTTCACCCTGCAAGCAGGCTGGCGCCTGAGCGACGCCCTGAACGCCGCGCAGCCGACCGACACCGCCGACCTGAGCGCAGTGCGCCTGGAGCGCACTGGCGGCGAACGGCTGACGATTAATCACCTCAAGTTCGTGCAGGAGGGTGACGAGAGCGCGAACCCGACGCTCCAGCCCGGCGACCGTATCTTTGTGCCGTTGCGCGCGGGCGGCAGGAGCGTGCTGGTGCTGGGCGCGGTGCGCACGCCCGGCTCGTTCGAGTACGACGACGCACGCACGCTGATCCAGGCGCTCGGCAAGGCGGGCGGCACGCTGCCCGAAGCCGACACCGCGCGTATCGAGATTCGACGCGCCAACCGCGCCGAGCCTATCGCCGTGAACCTGAACACCCTCACGGGCGATGTCGACCTCCAGCCCGGTGACCAGATTACCGTGCCGTTCCGCTCCGTGCGCCAGTTTGTCGTGGTGCGCGGGGGCGTGAACCGCGCGGGGCTGATCAACTACGCCGAGAACATGACGCTCACGCAGGCGATTGAGGCGGCGGGCGGACCGAAGCCAAACGCGATTCTGGAGCGCGTGGTAATCCTGCGCCCGACGGAGCGCGGCAGGCAGCAGCGGATTACGGTGAACCTGCTGGAGGTGGCGCAGGGGACGCGCCCTGACGAACGCCTGTTGCCGGGCGATACCGTCGAAGTGCCCGAACCCGCGCAGCGACGCGCCTCTCCCGAAGAGCCGCTGCGCATCGTGTGGCTGATTCTGAGCATCATCTTCCTGATTACGCGCCGATGAGACCGCTGCCGTTCCGCGAGGTGGTCGTTGCGCCGGAGTCGGTGCGCCATGCGCTGACGCAGATGCTGCTGCGTCCCAGCCCGCCGCAGGGCTTGCTGCTGGTGGGGATGGCGGGCGTGGGCAAGCGCACGCTGGCGCGCGCCCTCGCCGCCGCATGGATGTGCCCCCAGCGCACCGCCGAGGGACACTGCGGCGCGTGCGAAGTCTGCCAGAAGTGGTCGGACGCAGGCGAGCATCCCGACTTGCGCGTGCTGCGTCCTGACCCGGAGCAGATTAAGATCGACGCCGTGCGCGGCGTGCGCCAGTGGGCGAGTTTCGCGCCGACCGTTGCGCCTGTGCGCTTCGTGCTGCTGGAGGAGGCGCACCTGCTCAACCCCGCGGCGGCGAACGCGCTGCTCAAGACGCTCGAGGAGCCGCCCCCGCGCTATCACTTTCTGCTGACCGCGCCCGCGAGCGATTTGCTGCTGCAGACGATTCTGTCGCGCTGTCGGATTGTGCGGCTGGGCGCGCTGCCGACGGAGCAGATTGCGGCGCATCTGCGGGCGCGCTATGCCCTGCCAGAGGCGACCCTGCAGGCGATTGCGGTCTTCGCCGACGGCGCGCTGGGACGCGCGATTCGCTGGGCGGACGCGCTCCAGCAGGGCGAGGGCGCGCCGCGCGAGCTGGACGCGCTCCAGACGCTGCTGGGCGTGTTCGCGCGGCTGGGGGGCGCGGCGCTGGAGGACGCGCTGCGGCTGGCGCACGAGTTCCGCGAGGCGTGCAAGGCGCTGGAGGGCGGCGCGGAGGGACGCTCCGCACGCGCCGCGCTTGCGCTGGGGCTGGAGTACCTCGTGCTGTGGTATCGCGACGCGCTCGCGCTGCAGTACCCCGACGCGCCTGTGCGCTTCGAGACGCACCGCGACGCCCTACGCCAGCTCGCCGGGCGATTCGCCGTCGCTGAACGCGCCCGCGATTTGCACGCCATCATCGAAGCGCGACGCGCCATCCTCGGCAACGCCAACGCCCAGATTGTGACGGAGAACCTCTTCGTGCGCTTGCTTGCCGTTGCATAACTTTATGCGCCCTCAGCCGTCCAAATGCACGGGTATACTTCCAGCGGCGCGTAGCGCCATCTGCAGGAGGCATACACTATGCGACGACTCGTGAGTCTACTGGCGGTAAGCGCGTTTGCAAGCATCCTCTGGGCGCAAGAGGCGTCCAGCGCGTTGCAGTTCAAGTTCACAGAGAAACAGCGCGAGCTGTTCGACGCGACTGTCGAGCTGAACGGCAACCTGCCCATCCCCGGCGCGGCGGGTATGGCAGGCACGCTCAAGCTCATTATGACCGTGTTTATGCAGGTGGACAAGGTAGAGGAGGACGGTAAGGCGACCGTCAAGACCGGGCTGGAGGCGTTCGAAGCCGAGTTCAACGGGCAGCCGTTCCCCGTGGGGCTGGACATGGCGCGGAATGTGATTCCCGACTCGACGGCGACCGTCGCGCCCAACGGCAAGCTGTCAGGATTGCAGGGCGGCGGCGGGCTGATGGGCTTCCAGCTGCCCGGCTTCGATCCCCGCAACATGGCGACGCTGCTCATCCCGACCGAGCTGCCCGACAAGCCGCTCACCAACGGCATGAGCTGGCAGTTCACCCGTGTGATTGGCGGAGGCAGCGACGCGCTCCAGATCCCCATGACCGCCCGCTACGAAGGCATGGAAGAGTACAACGGCGTCAAACTGCACAAGGTCACCCAGACCTTCGAGCAGACCATCGAGTCGTATCAGGATGCATTCTATCAGCCGACGACCGACAAAGACGCCGCCGTGCGCGTCACGAAAGGCGTCATGAAGGGCACGATGACCATGTGGTATCACCCTGACAATGGGCTGGTGCAGCGCATGACGATGCAAGCCAGCCTCAACCAGACCACCGAACCCATCAAGAAGGACGGCTCCGAAATTAAGGACTTCGAGCGGGAAAGCTCGGAGGTGAAGCTGACCGCCTCCCTGAACCGTAAGGAGCCGAAACCCGCCGATGCGCCGTCGAGTAGCCAGTGAAACGAGCAGTGGTTGTTTTCACTCCCCGTGCTCCCCTCTCTCCTCTGTGAGAGAGGGGGCGTTTGGAGGGCTGAAGCGGCGCTTAAGTCCAGTAGGTCTTGCTCTGCTTACGCTCCTCACGCCATCGCTTGCTCAGGTAAAGACGCCCCCTATTCTGACGCCTGCAGGCGTTGTGCCAAGCATCGAGATTCCGAAAGAGGCGTTGTCCGAATCGGCGCGTCAGGAGCCTGCACGCCCGCGCGAACAGCGGCGCAACACGCTGGACGCGCTCAACGCGCTGCGCGATTGGGAGACTCTGCAGGAGGAGTTCCGCCGCACGGTCTCCATCAGCGGGCGCAAGAGCATCGGCTACCATCTGCACGCCATCGAGGGCGACGCCACCGCGTTTCGCGACCAGAACTACTTCGGGCAGGGCGGGCAGCGCGTCACCGACAACACCGAGCTGACCATCCGCGTGAACAAGTTTCTGGGCTTCCTGAGTTTTGATTGGCGCTGGACGAACAGCCGCTTCAGCAATCCCTACGACGCGCGGATTACCTACACCTATGAGTCGCCGAATCTGACGCTGGAATGGGGCGACATCACGGCGTCGCTGGGCGGGGCGAACCCGCTGGTGGGCTTCAATCGCACGCTCAGGGGCGCGACGGCGAGCGCGAACTGGGGCAGGAACCGCTTCCGCTACATCACCTCCGAGACCAAAGCCGCCGCGCGCACTATCACCCTGCAGGGCAACGACAGCCCCGGACCCTACTACCTGCAGGGCAGCCAGCTGGTGGACGGCAGCGAGCGCGTGCAGGTGGACGGCGTCGAGAAGCGGCGCGGCGAGGACTACACCATCGATTACTTCGGGGGCATCCTGCGCTTCCGCGACGGGATGATTATCCCGCGCACCTCGACGATTGTGGTGACCTACGAGACCTACGCCTTCAACTCCGCGCCGAGCCGATTGCAGGGCTTTCGTTATGAGACTAATTTGGGCGAGGGCTACAACTTCGGCTTCACGATGCTGTCGCAGACGGCGACGGTGCGCACGGGCTTGCGCCGCCGCACGGAGCAGTTCTATGGCTTCGGCGCGCCCAGCACGCCCTATGATTTGCAGTTCCCGCCCCTGCGCGACCCGAGCAACCCCGTGATTATCACCGTTGCAGGCGCGCCGCAGATCGAAGGCGTCGATTATTACTTCGACGAGCTGCTGCCCTACCGATTCTACTTCACGCGCTTTATGCCCCAGACGGTGATTATCCAGGTGGAATACACGCCGCGCCCGGATCCTGGCTCGACCATCGGCGGCGATCGCACGGTGATGGGCGTCGACCTCACGCTGCCGCTGGGGCAGGTGGGGAGTATTGTGTGGAACGCTGCACAGAGCCGCGCCACGGCACAGGGCAGCCGTCTGGAGGCGATTGCACACACCGCGACAGGACGCTTCGAGATTGGACGCCTCACGCTGAACGCGACCTATCGCGACATCCCTGCCGAGTTCATCGGCATCGAGTCGGTGGGCTTCCGCCGCAACGAACGCGGCTACCAGACCGACCTGACTTACCGCTTCGACGCCGTCTCGAACCTGCAGGCGAGTTTCAGCAACCTGCGCGTCGCCGCGTTGAACCCGCTGAGCAGCAGCTTCAGCGCGAGCTTCACCGACACGCGTATCCAGAACCTGACCTACAGCTACACCCCTCAGAACGGTTTCCAGTTGACGCTGAGCCGCAACACGAACGAGGTGCGCGCGCCCAACAGCCGCAGCAATCAGACGCGCGATTCGATTAACCTCGCCCGCCGCTGGAACGCGCTGACCTTCTCGATGGGCTACGAGCAGTCCGAATCGGACGCTTTCAGCACGCTCAGCGGCGGCACGAACCTGTTTTATCGCATCCGCAGCCTGCGCTCGCAGGTGGACTGGACGGTCAACACGCAGCTGACCCTGCGCGCCTCGCTCGCCCAGAGCGACATCCAGCAACGCCAGCCCAGCGGCGCGACGCGCACGCAATCGCGCGACTACTCGGTGGACGCCTCATGGCGGCCGTTGCCCAGCCTCAGCATCGCCTACCGCTGGCGCGATAGCGATTCGGGCGGGCTGAACCTATCGGCGACCGATTTCCGCTCCCGTCAGGTGGGTGGATCGCCGCTGCCGCCGACAGGCTTCCCCTCGAACCCGTGGGGCGTCGGCTTCGACGGGAACGGCTTCTCGTCGGGCGCGCCGCCGCTGAGCGGATTCACCTACTTCGGCGTGCGCGGCAAAGGACAGGACCTCACGATTCAGTGGACGCCGCTGGATTCGCTCTCGCTGGATGTGCAGTGGAGCCAGAACCGCTCGCTGGGCGATTTGCAGACCAACAGTTCACAGGAGTCGCTCTCGGTGGGCGTGAGCTACTTCCCGCGCGAGTGGCTGGCGATGAGCGCGAGCTGGTCGCGGCAGGAGGTGCAGTTCCTCACCGCGACGGGCAACTCCAGCAACGAGTTTCTCACCCTCGCGGTGGACATCGGTCCCCTGCGCCGCTGGACGGTGAACCTGAGCTTTTATGCGATGAAGACGCGCAGCCTGCTGAGCGAAGGCTTTCAGGGCGGGCAGGGCGAGTTCGTACAGGAGCCTATCGGCTATGCGGCGCGCGTCAGCTATGAGCTGGGGAGCAACCAGAGCCTGTTCGCCGAGTTCCAGCGCACCAACCTGAGCGGCTATCTGCCCTCGCGCGACACCATGTTCAATATCGGCTACCAGTACCGCATCACGCGCAACTGGGCGTTCGTGCTGAGCTATCGGTTCCGTGAGCAACTGAATTTAGACCCGCAGTATAGTCAATATAGCTACCGTGCGCGTTCGCTGGACGCGAATATGAACTTCATTTTTTAGGCGCGTCGGCGTTGAAGCGCGCCATCACCTGCTCGATGGGTTCCGTCAGCCATGACTCGCATGCGTCGGCGGCGCGCTGCACGGCATCCTGCAGCAGGGCGCGCTCCGCGCTGCTGGGCGGCGACAGCACATAGTCGGCGAGGTCTATCCCTTCAGGCGGCTGCCCGATGCCGATTCGCACGCGCGGGAACGCATCCGTGCCCAGCGCGGCGATAATGGACTTCATGCCGTTGTGTCCGCCTGCAGAACCCTTCGGACGCACGCGCACCACGCCCGGCGCGAGCCAGATGTCGTCGAACACCACCAGCATCTGTTCAGGCGCGAGGTGGTAGGCGTGCAGCAGCGCCTGCGCCGCCTGACCGCTGAGGTTCATGTAGGTCTGCGGCTGCGCCAGCACAACGGGCGTCTCGCCAATCTGCCCCACGCCCACCCGACTCTGGCAGCGGCGTTTCCGCAGCTCGATCCCGTGCCGTTGCGCCAGCGCGTCGACGGTCCAGAAGCCGACATTATGGCGCGTGGCGGCGTATTGCGCGCCCGGATTGCCCAGCCCGATAATCACCCGCGCAGGATACATCTCCTGTCGTCCCCTGAACAGCTCGTTGATGGCGCGTAGCATCCCTCGTTCAGCCCAGCCGATCCAGTTGCGCGCGGCTGCGGGCGTCCAGCGCGTCGATGTCGCGGATTTCGTAGCGGCTGCCGTCCACCGCCACAATCAGGTAGCGCACAGGCGACAGCTCATGCACATTATCGCGCCAGTTGCGCACATAGAACACGCGCCTGCCCCGATCGGTCTCCACATCCCAGCGGTGCTGCCCGTACTCCTCCGTCAGCGAGTAGACCTTCTCGATGACGGGGGTGAAGTAGCGGCGCTCCAGCTCCTCGTCCAGCACCTTGCGCGAGGCTTCGGGCATGCCCTCCAGCGTGCGGAACATGCCGACCTCGACGAACTTGTCGCGTTCCTCGCGACGCAGCACGCTGATATACTGCTCGGCGTTGGAGAGCGGGAAGGCGCGCGCGAACTGCACATCTTCGTACACCTCGCCATTCGGCAGGCGGATCCGCACCACCACACTGTCGGGCAGCCGTTCGATGACCACGCCCGTCGGGTCTAACCAGCGCACACTCAGTTGGGGCGTCATGGGGTTGCCTCCAGCAGTAGATAGTTCATGGCACGCGCAGCACAATTTTGCCGAAAAAGTCGCGGCTTTCGAGCTTCGCGTGCGCGGCGCGGGCGTCCGACAGGTCGTACACGCTGTCCACAATTGGGCGCAGGCGCTCATGCACCATGTGGGGCAGAATCTGCTCCAGCTCGGCGCGTGTGCCGATGTAGGTTCCGTGAATCTCCAGCTCGCGGCTGAACACATAGCGGATGTCGAAGCGCGCTTCACCGCCTGTGGTCGCCCCGCAGGTGACCAGTCGCCCGCCTTTGGCAAGCAGGCGGATGCAGGCGTCGAACACCGCCTGCCCGACATGTTCGAACACCACATCGATGCCCTCGCCCTCGGTCGCCTCGCGCACCTGTTTGTGCCAGTCGGGATCGTTGTGGTCGATTACGAAATCGGCGCCGAGCGCGCGGCACTGCTCCAGTTTGGGCGCGCTGCCTGCGGTGGCGATGACCAGCGCGCCGCGCATCTTCGCAATCTGGACGGCGGCGCTGCCGACGCCGCTGCCGCCGCCCATCACCAGCGTCCATTCGCCCGGTTGCAGGCGCGCGCGGGTAATCAGCATATGCCACGCGGTCAGGAACACCAGCGGGAACGCCGCCGCCTCTTCGAAGCTCAGATTCACGGGCTTGTGCAGCAGGTTGCGCTCAGGCACGACGATATACTCGGCGTAGCCGCCTGCGCGGTGCGCGCCGATGACCTGCACCTCCACGCACAGGTTCTCGCGCCCCACCTTGCAATAGCGACACTTGCCGCAGGAGACGACGGGGTAGAGAATCACCTCATCGCCCTTGCCCCATCCGCGCACGCCGTCGCCCACTTCCGCCACCTCGCCTGAAATATCACTTCCGAGAATGTGGGGTAGGGGGGTCTTGTAGGCGGGGATGCCGTTGCGCACCCAGATGTCCAGATGGTTCAACGCACATGCACGCACGCGCACCTTCACCTCGCCTGCGCCGACCGTCGGCTCAGGCGCGCTCTCCTCATAAACCAATTTGTCCGCGCCGCCAAACTCATACAAACGAACCGCACGCATGGCATAATAGTACCTGATGGGGAAGAGAGGGCGCGTAAGGCAAATGCGACTCGCACTCGCGCCCTGCGGTTATGGAGTACGGAAGCTCCGCTTACGCACTCCATAAATTGCCACTTTGCGAACTATGATGCGCCGATTCGTATAAGCGATAGACGCCCTCAGCGCGCCACTTCCTGAATCTCGTAGCACTCGATGCGGTCGCCTTCCTGGTAGGCGTCGAAGCCTTCCAGGGTGATTCCGCATTCGTAGCCTGCGGCGATTTCGCGGCGGTCTTCCTTGAGGTGGCGCAATGTGCCGATTTTGCTTTCGTGGACGACCTCGCCGTTGCGCACGAGTCGCGCGGGCGCGTTGCGCACGATTTTGCCCTCCAGCACATAGCACCCTGCGACCACCACGCCGCGCGAGAGCTTGAACACCGCGCGCACCTCTGCCGTGCCCAGCGCGACCTCTTTGAATTCGGGTTCCAGCAGCCCGTGTAGCGCCTTCTCCATCTCCTCGAGCAGCTCATAGATGATTCGGTAGGTGCGCACATCGACGCGGTTCGCTTTCGCCTTGTTCTGGGCGTTGGTTTCTACCTTCACATTGAAGCCCAGCACGACGGCGTCGGCGGCAATCGCGAAATCGATATCGGCTTCCGTGATGTTGCCCACATTGGCGTTGATGATTTTCATTTCGACGCCTTCGGGCTTTTCGAGTTTGAGCAGCGCGTCGCGAATGGCTTCCACCGAGCCGTAGGTATCCGCCTTGAGGATGATATTGAGCGACTTGGTTTCGCCCGCCTGCATCTGCTTGAACAGCTCAGCGAGGTTCACCCGGCGGGTGGGGCGGGTGGTTTCGGGGCGTTTTTCGGCTTCGAGGCGCTCTTCCACCATCTGGCGGGCGCGCGCCTCGCTCTCGACTCGTTCGGCGCGATCGCCTGCCATCGGCACTTCGTTCAGCCCCATCACCTCGACGGGCGTGGCGGGCGTCGCGCTGTCGACCTGTTTGCCTGTGTGGTCGAACATCGCGCGGATTTTGCCCCATGTTTTGCCGACGACGAGGATGTCGCCGCGCTTGAGCGTGCCCTGCTGCACCAGCAGCGTCGCCACGGGACCGCGCCCTTTGTCCAGCTTCGCCTCGATGACCGCGCCCTGAAACTCGGCTTTGGGGTCCGCCTTGAGTTCCGCCAGCTCCGCCACGAGCAGAATCATCTCCAGCAGGGTGTCCACGCCTTCGCCCGTGAGCGCGGAGACGGGCACGCAAATCGTGTCGCCGCCCCAGGCTTCGGGCACAAGTTCATATTGCGTGAGTTGTTGCAGCACGCGGTCGGGATTGGCGTCGGGTTTGTCGATTTTGTTGATGGCGACGATGATGGGCACTTTCGCGTTTTTGGCGTGATTGATGGCTTCCACCGTCTGGGGCATGATGCCATCGTCGGCGGCGACGACCAGCACCACGATGTCGGTGACCTGTGCGCCGCGCGCGCGCATGGCTGTGAACGCCTCGTGTCCGGGCGTGTCGAGGAAGGTGATGAGTTTGCCGTTCACTTCCGCCTGGTACGCGCCGATGTGCTGCGTGATGCCGCCGAACTCGCGCTCGGCGACGCGCGTCTTGCGGATGTAGTCCAGCAGGCTGGTCTTCCCGTGATCGACATGTCCCATGATGGTGACCACGGGCGGTCGGGGCTGTGCGCCGGCGACCACTGCCTGAGTCGGGGGTTGCGCTTTTGGCTTCTCAGCGGGCTGGGGCGTCTCCCACTGCACGGTCAGCCCGAAATCGGCGGCGACCTTCTCGGCGAGTTCAGGCTCCAACTTCTGCACGGGCGTAATCAGTTTCCCGTGTCGCGTCATGATATGTTTCTGAATTTCGGTGACGGAGCGTTCCATCGCCTCTGCGAACTCGCGCACGGTCAACTCGCGGGGCAACACGAGCGTTTTGAGGTCGCCCGCCAGCTCCTGCGCCATCTCTTTGACCAGCTGCGCGGTCTCCTCGTCCAGTCCTTGCTTGACCTCGCGCTCGTCGACGCCCAGCTCCGCCAGAATCTCCTTCAGGCGGTTGGCGGAGACTCCCAGCTCGCTCGCTAAATCCTGTATCGTTAGTTTCGTTTTCGCCATCGGCTCTCAACCCCTCATCAAGGCTGAAGCAGATTATACCCCACCGATTGCAAAACGCGGGAATAGGGTATAATGCTTCTGGAGGCGACTATGAATAAGCTCGGTCTGATTCTGGCACTGGCAGCCCTGCTGGGCGCAGGCGCTGCAGCGTTGATTGTTGGCGCGAAGGGCGGCAGCACGACTCCCACGGCGGTTGTATCCACCCCCGAGAAGTCGTCCTGCTGCGCCGGACACAACAAGTAAGCGCAAACAACTGGGGGAGCGGTAGCTCCCCCTTCACGAATTGCTTTCTCTATGATACGCAAAGCCATCGTGCCGATGGCAGGGTTGGGCACGCGCCTGTATCCCATCAGTATTGTGTTGCCAAAGGGGTTGATGCCGTTCGTGCTGCCGGACGGCCGGCTGACGACGGGTCTCCAGCTGATTGCCGAATCGCTGCTTGCCGCAGGCGTGGAGCAGATTGGGGTTGTGGTCTCGCCCGAAACTCGCCCGGTCTACGAAGCGTTTCTGTCGGGCGGGGACGCCCGCTATAGCGCCGCCTGCGCCAGGCGCCCTGAGATGCAGACCACCTGCGACGCGCTTCAGCGTATCCGCGCGCATGTGCAGTTGATTGAACAGCGCGAGCTGCGAGGGCTGGGGCATGCCGTGTGGTGCGCACGCGCGTTTGCGAATGGGGAGCCTATTCTCGTGTTGCTGGGCGACCACATCCCGCTCCCGCTGGACGCGCCTGCGATGATACTCGATGTCGCGCGCGTCTACGAACGCTACGAAACGCCCGTATATGGCGTGCATCGGGTTCCTGCAGGCAAAGTCTCCCAGTATGGCATTTTGCAGGGCGCGCCGACCGAGATGCCCCATGTGTACCGCCTCTGTCAATTGTACGAGAAGCCCCCGCTCGAATACGCGCAGCATCACCTGCGCACTGAGGGGCTGGGCGTGGACGAATTCTTCGCACACAACGGCGTCTATGCGTTTCCCCCGGCGCTGTGGGCGGTTCTGGAGGCGATGGATACAGAAGACACGCGCATCACAGACGAGTGGACGCTAACCGCCTCGCAGCAGCGCCTGCTGGAACAGACGCCGGCGTATCTTGTGGAATCAGCGCACAGCGGGCTGGATTTCGGCACAGCGCAGGAGTATCGGCGCGCGTTTGGCGCGCTAGGGGGGGTCGGCGATGTATAAATCGGAGTTTCGCTGCGGCTACGCGACGCTGGCGCTGACCGCTCAGCCCGACGGCAGGGGCTGGAAAATCACACTGCCCAACGGTTCGGAGCGCACGATTCAGCGTGCGGAGGTTTCCGAATCGCGCCTTGTGCTGCACACAGAGGCGGGTGTCCTGTCGCTGGCGTTTGTGCGCACGGCGCAGGGGGTGGAGATTCAGTATCGCGGGCGCGTCTATCGGTTCCAGCGGGTGGAGGCGTTTGCGGGCGATGCGCCCCAGCACGCCAGCGCGGAGGGCGTGCTGACCGCGCCGATGCCGGGGCTGGTGAGCAAGGTGTTCGTTCAGGCGGGCGATGTGGTCGAGGCGGGGCAGCGGCTGCTGGTGCTGGAGGCAATGAAGACCGAGCAGGCGTTGCGTGCGCCGTTCGCGGGCAGGGTGGCGCGCCTGAACGCACGCGAGGGCGAGCTGGTGCAGGAGGGCGCGGTACTGGTGGAGATTGAAGCGCTGTCTGATTAAGTGCCTGTGCCCTACGAGAGACGGTTCGTCTTGAGTATGCTCGGGTCGGCGTCCCTCAAAAAACCTATTCCCTGATCCTGCAGAGCAAGTATTCCGAGAGCGCGTGCACGCGCAAGTGTCCCGGCTTATCACAGGCGAAAGCGCGGATAGAGACCTTCTCTTACAAAACGCGGGTATACTTGCGTTTATGGCAGTACCATCGGAACGGAGGCGACGCCGCGCGCTGGGCGAACACCTCACCCCCCAGCAACTGCTGCACACTTACATCCTGCCTGAAATCACACCCCTGTTGACCCAGTACCGATGGGTAGACCTGTTTGCTGGCAGAGGCGACCTGATTTTCCCGATACTGGAACAGATATCCCACGCTGAGCGCGCCGAGTTTTTCGCGGAACACATCCGCCTCTACGACATTCAACCGCAGATGATTGCCGAATGCATTCAACGCGCCGTTGCGCTGGGCGTGCCAGAGCCGTTGGCGCGTGAAAACATCCGCCAGCAGGACACCCTCGCACACTACCCCGAAGAGATACTCCGCTCCGCACTGCCTGTGTACCATGTCACCAACCCGCCCTATCTTTATCTGGGCTATATCCCCAAGCAGCCAGAGACGCGCCCGTACCTGCAATACTTCACCGGGCGCAACGAAGGGTATCAGGACTTGTATCAAATCGCCCTCATCAACGACCTGCGCCACGGGGTTCCCCGAATGGCGTACATCATTCCTTCCAACTTCCTGTTTGGCTTCACCATCTCTAACAAAATCCGCGACGACCTTTTGACTTACTACACCATCCGCAAAGCATACCTGTTTGAAGAAGCGTTGTTCGAGCATACAGGCGTGCATGTGATGATAGGCTTTTTCGAGCGCAAGCCGTGCGCGCAGCGCGAGGCGCAGGCGTTCGAAGCGACAAAGATTAATCACACGGCTCAGAGGCGCCTGTACCGCCTCTCCCCGAAGCAGCACTATCGCGCGGGGGGCGAATTTGAAGAGTTCACTGCACGCTACCGCGCCGTGCGCCCGCTGCAAGTGAGCTACTATCTGCATCATACGACGGTAGAGCAACATCGGGGTGAGCATCTGCTGCGGCTGATAGACGCGAACGACTTCTCTGGCAAAGGCTACCGCGTTCTCGAAGCGCGAGTAGACGCCGTGCTGTACGAGCAGGTCAAGGCGAACCCGCTGTTTGTGCGCACGCTGGACACGGGGAGCGCGGACGGACGCGCGGGTCTCTACAGTATCCCGGAACAGTTCGGTGTGGACGGAATCGTGGTGACCAGGGCGACCTATCGAACGCACCCTATCCAGCTGTTCATTGAACCGCGCCTGCCGCTGGATGACCTGTTGTTACTCAGAGACTACTTCAACCTGCTACTGGAGTACCTGCGCGCCCAGACCGACAGCGAGTTCATGACCACCTACAAGTATTCCGAGAGCGCCTACACGCGCAAGTATCTCGGCTTATCGCAGGCGAAAGCGCTGATAGAGACCTTCCCTTACCTGGAACTGACCCCCGAAGAGCGAAAAGCACTCCGCCAGCAGGTTCGCGCAGGGAATGCGGAGGGGGTGGTCAAGTATCTCAATCGCCACAGGGAGGAATTCAGTCTATGTCCCAGATGAGTGGCTTGAAAACGAATTTGGACTACTGGAAAATATCCCTGGATAACCCAGAGCCTGACTTGCCTGAAGAATTCTACACCCACGATGAGCTAATTATCGAAGATGAAAAATATCTGCAGGCAGTGAGCCGACTCAGAGAGCTGATTACGACCTACTGTACACTGGTAAGTATTAATGATCCCGAAGGGAAGTTGGAGGACGCACTGGACACAGTCTTGACCGAGATAGATAGGCTGCTGAAAAGAACGAAAAATATACACCACACTGAGTTCGTCGCTTACTTCAAATGTCATGGTGTGAGTTTCAGGAACTATAAAAAAGCTCTTCCGGAACAGCGTCTCCACATCCTAAAGTCGATCTTGCAGGCTTATCTCGGAAAGAGGAAACCATTTTACGATAGCGTAGGATACACTCCTGTAATACATCAGGCGCTGTACGATAGCACTGTAAGCCGTAAGCAAGGGTCGTCTGGAGCCAACAAACTTAAATCGCTGATTGAGGAAGTAACCGAGATGACAAAGGTGAGTCTTGTGGAAAAGATACCTCTTTTATTTTCTGGAAACAATTTTTGCTTTTACTTTATTGCCAACGATGACGAGGGAAGCTTCAAGCAGATTCGTGAATCTTTCAAACTCAAATACGAGTTTGGGAGTACGCACGACGGCAAGCTTCCTGACCTGATTGTCAAAATTGGAAACAGATTGCTGATTGTTGAAGCAAAGCATATTATGGAGTCAGGGGGCGGGCAAGATAAGCAAATCAATGAGTTGATAGAATTTATAAGACAAACCGAGTCTAATGACCAAGCCGACCCTGCCGAACCAGAAAACACAAGCCAACAAGACTCTGTCCCGTCCGTTTCATACGTAGCATTCTTAGATGGAATGTACTTCAACAAATTCGTACAGCCAAATGAAGAACCTGAGAAACGGAAACATAAGAAGTATACCAAGGTAGACAAACAGCGAGAAAGCATAGAAGCTGCCCTGAGCAAATACCCAGGCAATTATTTTGTTAACACGGAAGGTATGAGACAATTACTACGAGACCTCATGACTGCTGAGGGTAGGTTCTCTGAAACTGATCACGAGGAAACCTCAGAGACTGTCTACGAAAGCAAGCAAGTCGCGGAATCATAGACGGACGCTCAGTGGAACACAATCAGGCGCGCCAGCGTGAAGTAGAGCAGTAGCCCCGAAGCGTCCACCACCGTCGTAATGAACGGCGCGGACATTACCGCTGGGTCGATGTTCAGCCGCTTGGCAATCAAGGGCAGCGACGCGCCGACGGTGGTCGCCAGCGATTGAACCGACGCCTGCTATCGGAACAGAATCGCCTGCGCAATCATAAAGTAGACCAGCAGACCTGCCGCATCAATGAGCGTGGTGATGAACGGCGCGGACATTACCGCAGGGTCGATGTTCAGTCGCTTCGCCAACAACGGCAGGGTTGCGCCAATCGTGGTCGCCATCGTGATAATCAACATCTGGCTCAGCCCGACGGTGAGGGCAAGCTCCATCCGCATCCCAAATTCCTTCTGGGGCGTCCAGATAAAAGCGTTCAGCACGCCGATAATCCCAACGGTCAGCCCCAGCACAATCCCCGTCGCCAGCTCGCGTCCCATCACGCGGAACACCTGATTCAATCGGATTTCGCCCAGCGCGAGCGCACGGGTGATGGTGGTGGTGGTCTGCGAGCCGGCGTTGCCGCCCGTACCAATCAACAACGGAATAAACCACGCCAGCGCCGAGACCTGTTGAATCTCTTCATCGTAATGACGCAGGACTGTGCCTGTGAGCCGCTCCGCGAGAAAGAGCAGAATAAGCCAGCGCACACGCTTTTGCACCAGCTGCCACGGGCTTTGTCGGAAATATGGCTCTTCCGTCGCCTCCACACCGCCGAGCTTCAGCACATCTTCCGTGCTCTCGCTCACCAGAATATCGACCACATCGTCCACTGTCACGATGCCCAGCATGCGCCCCAGCTCGTCCACCACAGGCACTGCCAGCAGGTCATACTTGGAAAGCAGGTTCGCAACCTCTTCCTGGTCGGTTTCGGGCTTGACGACGATGGGGTCTGGCTCCATCAGTTGCTCGATGCGCTTGCTGGGGTCGCTGACGACTACATCGCGCAGGGAGCAGACGCCGATCAGTCGCTGGCGCGCGTCCACCACATAGAGATAGTAAATCGTCTCGATTTCACTGCCGACCTGTCGCAGGTAGTCGAGGGTCATTTCGACGGTCCAGTCGGGGCGCACGCGCACATACTGGCGCACCATCAGGCGTCCTGCGGTGTTTTCGGGGTATTCCAGCAGTTCGCGCACCTCACGCGCTTCAGGCGGCGCCATCTGCTGCAAGAGCGCGTTTGCCTTCGCCTCGTCCAGCTCGTCGATGATTTGCGCGGCGTCGTCGGCGGGGATGAGCTGAAGCAAGCGCGCGGCTTTCTCCAGCGGGATATGCTCGAAGATATCGTCCACCAGCGACGGCTCGAGGTACTCCAGGATCTCAGAGGCGACCGACTCGTCCATTTGCAGCAGCGCGTGCGCTTGTTCCGCAGGGTTGTCCATCAGCGAGAGGGCTTCCGCCAGGTCCTGGGGCGCGTACTCGTCCAGCAGTTGCTGGAGCGCGCCGTCGGGCTGTTGCAGCGCCGTGCGCAGTTCGTTCAGCAAAGCTTCCGTGCGGTTCTCCATCGGCTCCCTCCTGTGAAGCGTCTACCCTTCGCCGAGCAGTTCGCGCACAGGGAACGCCCAATCGGGCGCAAACAGCGGCGCAACTGTTGCGTCGGCGGTGTAAATCAGCGTCTCGCGGTAGGCGTCGCCCTCAGGCGCGCGGTAGACCTCGACCTGGCGCTCTGCGAGGTTGACAATCCAGTATTCAGGCACGCCCGCCCGCGCATACACGGGCAGCTTCAGCAGACGGTCGCGCATCAGCGAGGTGTGTGCAATCTCGATGACCAGCAGCGCGGTCTGAGGATGCTGGGCGCGATAGTCCGCAGGCTGCCCGGGCACAACGGCGGCGTCGGGAATCAGCTCGCTGTCGCCCAACCGCAGCGGCTTTTCAAGACGCACATGCCATTCCGAGCTACGCCGCTCCATCAAGCAGTATGCCAGCTCCGCACCTGTTGCTGCGTGTTCGGGACCTTCGGGCGTCATCGGGTAGATGTCTCCTTCGATGAGTTCATAGCGCTTTGAGTCGTCCAGCAGCCCCAGCTCCCCCAGACGATAGAACATCTCCGGGGTGAACCGCAAACGCTGATCTACCTGAGTGTGCATCGTGAGCAGCGACATCGCGCAAAGTATACCTTGCAGGAAGGACACAGGCAGGAATGGAATCCCAGCGTGCGAATCGAAGCTCTGTGAGCCTGCGTATCAAAGAGAACAGCCTGATTCTGTTTCAGGGCGACAGCATCACGGACTGCGGGCGCGAGCGTTCCGACCCGGAGCATCTCGGCTGGGGCTACGCGCGAATGGCGGCGAACTGGCTGAACGCGCTCTACCCTGAACGCCGCCTGCGATTCCTGAATCGGGGGATTAGCGGCAACCGCGTGCGCGACCTGCTCGCTCGCTGGAAGACCGACTGCATCGACCTGCAGCCCGACTGGGTCTCCATCCTGATTGGCATCAACGACACCTGGCGACGCTACGATTCGAACGACCCGACGAGCGTGGAGGCGTTCGAGCGCGACTATCGCGCACTGTTGCAACTCACACGCGAGCAGACGCGGGCGCAGCTGATTCTGCTGGAGCCGTTTGTGCTGCACACGCCGCCCGACCGCGCCGCGTGGCGGGAAGACCTGAACCCGAAGATCGAGGCGGTGCATCGGCTGGCGAAGGCGTTCAACGCGACGCTGGTGCGCCTCGATGAGCGGTTCCGCGCGGCGGCGCAGAAGCGCCCCCCAGAGTTCTGGGCGCCTGACGGCGTGCATCCCTCTGAGGCGGGGCACACGCTGATGGCGCAGGCGTGGCTGGAGGCGGTCGGGGTGCAGATTCGATAAGCGCGATGCGGATCGAGTGGCGCGAGGTGATTGACACCACCCAGCGGCGGGCGCGCGAGCTGGTGGAGCAGGAGGATCGCCGCTTCGAGGCGGTCTGCGCCGACCACCAGACGGCGGGACGCGGCAGGCAGGGCGCGATATGGCACGACACGCCCGCCCAGAGCCTGCTGGTCTCCATCATCCTCTGGGACACGCCGCTGCCAGAGCCTGCAGGCATCGTTGGCGTGTGCGCCGCGCTGGCGACCGCTGAAGCGCTGGAAGCTCACTATCCCGACCTGCCGCCCGTGCGATTGAAGTATCCCAACGATCTGATGGTGCAGGGGCGCAAACTGGGCGGTGTGCTGGTGGAGCTTGTGCGTGAGACGGCGATTGTCGGCGTGGGGGTGAACCTCCGTCAGGCGGAGTTTCCCTCGGAGATTGCGCCGCTCGCTATCTCGGTCTGGCAGGCGTGTGGGGGACAGGGAGATGCAGGCGAATCGGTTTCTCAAGCCGAGCGCGCCGTGCTGATTACCGCGATTCGGACTCGCGTACAAACCCTGCTAAGCCTCTGGGGCGATGCGCCCGCCGAGCTGCACGCGCTGTGGCAGGCGCGGGACGACTCCTGCGGGCGCGCCTACCGTGTGCAGGATTTGCCCGACCACCCCATCGGGATTGCGCTCGGCGTCAGCCCCGAATTCCAGCTCAGCGTGCGCCTGCCGAACGGCGAACGCCACAACACTTACTATGTCAGTGCGGTCATTGGCATCAATTTAAGCCCTTTTGGGCTATAATCTTAGCATGCACAACGGCAACTGACATCTACTGAACAGCTGGAGAACATCCTGCGACGACTCTTGGACACCGAAGCCGACACACTCGC